>NZ_QFYQ01000001.1:0-637000 GCF_003254475.1 Phenylobacterium soli | reverse complement strand
TCAGATAGCGCGCGGTGGCATCGACCAGCACCTCGAGAAGGGCGTCGAGCTTCTCCGGCTGCTCGTAGGCGAAGCGGCGGGCCGCCTCGCGGTTCGATCCCCGGCCCTCGATCATGTAGGTGGCCACCGTCCAGGGCGCGCCGGCGAAGCCGATCAGGGCCCGTTCGGGCTCCAGCTCGGCGCGGACCCGCGACAGGGTCTCGCCGATGTTGGCGAGCCGGCCGGTGGAGGCCTCCACCTGGTCGGCCAGGGCGGCGATGTCCGGCAGGGCGCCGAGCCGCGGCCCTTCGCCGGCCTCGAACCAGACGTCCTGGCCGAGCGCCTGCGGGATCAGCAGGATGTCGGCGAAGACGATGGCCGCATCGAGCGGGAAACGCCGCACGGGCTGGAGGGTCGCCTCGGCGGCCATCTCGGGGTTCATGCAGAAGCTGATGAAGTCCGCCGCCTTGGCGCGCAGTTCGAGATACTCCGGAAGGGACCGGCCGGCCTGGCGCATGAACCAGATGGGTGGCCGCTCCAGGGTTTCGCCGGTGAGGGCGCGCAGGAGCCGGGGCGTGATCGGATCGCTCATGTCAGGCGTTAAAGCCCGAGGGGACGCCGCGCTCAAGCCCGCCGGTCGGCGAGCCATACCCATCCGGCCTTCTTCCTTCCTGAAAGATTTAAAAATGGATTGAAGGAGGGAAGGTAGGGCCTGTCGAGGAGGTGGAAAACTCCGCCCCGCCCGCGACATCCCGGGCCTTATCCCCAGATCGTCCCAAGGCGCGCGGCCGCGTTCTCCCACCCCTGTGGAAAGCGGGGAGATGCGGCTTAGCCCCCTGCGGGCCTTAAGATTTCATTAACTGTTGGCGGGAGGAGGCGGCGTTGAGCCAGATCAATCCCGGCCATGTCGACAACCCGGCGGGCGCCGCAGCCGGCCGGCGCGGGCCTGGGGGTTAATGATCGGTAAACGGCCCGTCTTATGCCCGTCATGAATCCGGGCCGTGCGGGACCCCTTACCTTGCGCGATCTATCCCCAATCGCGCCGGGCTTCGCTAAGAGAGGTTCCACAGGACTTGTCCCCAGATATTTCGATCAGGACCCCGTCGCCGCCTTGCCGAACGCCGCCGCCCCCCCGCCGAGGCTCGCCACCTATTTCCACGTCCACCTGGTGTCGGACTCCACCGGCGAGACGTTGAACGCCATGGCGCGCGCCGTGTGCGCTCGCTTCGACAACGTCCTGCCCATCGAGCACATCTACGCCCTGGTCCGCTCGCAGCGGCAGCTCGACCGCGCCCTGGGCGACATCGAGGAGGCGCCCGGTGTCGTCATCCATACGATCGTCGACGAGAAGCTGCGCCACGCCCTCGAGGAAGGCTGCCGGCGGATGGACATGCCCTGCATCCCGGCCCTCGACCCGCTGGTCTCGGCCCTGTCGCGCTATCTCGGCGCCTCGACCACTACCCGGGTGGGCGCGCACCTGCGGCTCGACACCGACTACTTCAACCGCATGGACGCCCTGAACTACGCCATCGGCCACGACGACGGCCAGGGCGGCCAGGACCTCGACCGCGCCGACGTGGTGCTGCTCGGCGTCTCGCGGACCTCCAAGACGCCCACCTGCATCTACCTGGCCCACCGCGGCGTGCGCGCGGCGAACGTGCCGCTGGTGCCAGGCCGTCCCCTGCCCGATCGGCTGTTCCACCTGAACAACGCCCTGGTGGTCGGCCTGACCATCTCGCCGGACCGGCTGATCCAGATCCGCCGCAACCGCCTGCTCAGCCTGAAGGAGGAGCGGGAGTCGGCCTATATCGACGTGGATGCGGTGCGCGACGAGATCGTCCAGGCGCGCCGGCTCTACGAGCGCCACAGCTGGCCGGTGATCGATGTCACCCGCCGGTCGGTGGAGGAGACCGCCGCGGCGATCCTCAACCTGCTGCATGGCGGGCACGGCCAGGTGGAGGTGCTGGGTTGAGCGCTCCCGTGATCGCCCCCGTCATCCTGGCCTCGAAGAGCGCCGCCCGCCGCGCCCTGCTGGAGGGCGCCGGGGTGCCCATCGACATCGCCGTCGCCGGTGTCGACGAGGACGCGGTCAAGGCGGGCCTGCTGGCCGAGGGCGCGACCCCGCGCGACGTCGCCGACGCGCTGGCCGAGATCAAGGCGCTGAAGGTCTCCAACCTGAAGCCGGGCTTCGTCGTCGGCGCCGACCAGACCCTGGAGTTCAGGGGCCGGCTCTACGACAAGGCGCCGACCATCGAGGAGGCGCGCGCCCGTCTGAAGCTGCTGCGCGGTGAGCCGCACAAGCTGCACTCGGCGGTGGTCGTGGCCCGCGACGGCCAGGCCCTGTGGCGCGAGGTGGCGACCGCGACGCTCACCATGCGCGAGTTCTCCGACGCCTTCCTGGAGGACTATCTCGCCACCGAGGGTCCCGAGGCGCTGGCCTCGGTCGGCTGCTACCGGCTGGAAGGCCCCGGCGCCCAGCTCTTCGCCAAGGTGCAGGGCGACTATTTCACCATCCTCGGCCTGCCGCTGCTCGGCCTGCTCGACTTCCTGCGCAACAACGGGGTGCTGGCCGCATGAGACTGCCGATCACGGGCGCGACGGTGGTGGCAGGCGTCGCAGGCAACCCCGTGCGCCACTCCCTGAGCCCGGTGCTGCACAACGCCTGGCTGGAGGCCGCCGGCCTCGACGGCGTCTATGTCGCCTTCTGCCCGCCAGCCGACAACTTCGAGCGGTTCGCGAACGGCCTGCGCGGCGGCGCGATCCGCGGCCTGAACGTCACCCTGCCCTTCAAGGAGGCCGCCCTGGCGGTCAGCGACCGCGCCACCCCGAGGGCCGAGACCGCCGAGGCCGCCAACCTGCTGCTGTTCGAGGCCGACGGGACGATCACCGCCGACAACACCGACGGCCTGGGCCTGCTCGGCGCCTTCGCCCACCAGGCCCCCGGCTTCGACGCGAGGTCGGGACCGGTGGTGATCCTGGGCGCCGGCGGCGCCGCGCGCGGGGCGGCCGCGGCGTTCAAGGAAGCCGGCGCGCCGCAGGTGCGGATCGTCAACCGGACCCTCGCCAAGGCCGAATTCGTGGCCGGCGCCCTGGGCGTCGTCGGCCGGGCCTATGCGCTGGACGCCAGCGATGAGGCGCTGAGCGGCGCCGCGGCGGTGGTCAACGCGACCTCCGCCGGCCTGACCAACGGCGGCCGGCTGGACGTCTCGCTCAAGGCGACACCGGAGGCGGCGGTGATCATGGACATGGTCTACCAGCCGCTGATCACTCCCTTCCTCGCCGAGGCCCAGGCGCTCGGCCGGCGCACGGTGGACGGGCTGGAGATGCTGATCCGCCAGGCCGCGCCCTCGTTCGAGGCCTTCTTCGGCCGCCCGCCGCCCGAAAGCGCCGACGTCCGCAGCCTCGCCCTTCGCGCCCTGGAGCAGAAGACATGATCCTGATCGGCCTCACCGGCTCCATCGGCATGGGCAAGTCGACCACCGCGGCCATGTTCCGCGAGGCGGGCGTGCCGGTCTATGACGCCGACGCCGCGGTGCATGCGCTCTACGCCAAGGGCGGGGCGGCCGTCGGGCCCGTGGGCGAAGCCTTTCCGGGAGTGGTGAAGGACGGCGCCGTCGACCGCGAGGCCCTGCGCCAGAAGGTGCTGGGCCATCCGGAGGCCCTGAAGCGGCTGAACGCCGTGGTCCATCCCCTCGTCGGCCAGGACCGCATCGGCTTCTTCAAGGCCGCGGAGGATGCGGGCGCCGACCTCGTGGTGCTCGACATCCCCCTGCTGTTCGAGACCGGCGGCGACCGGAACGTGGACGCGGTGGTGGTGGTGAGCTGCCCGGCCGACGTCCAGCGCGAGCGGGTGCTGGCGCGGGAGGGCATGAGCCCCGAGCGCCTCGCGGCGATCCTTGCCCAGCAGACGCCGGACGCGGAGAAGCGGGCCCGCGCCGACTTCGTGGTCGACACCGGCAACGGCCTGGAGAGCGCCCGCGGCCAGGTGGCCGAGATCATCGCCGCCATGCGCGACCCGGCGCGACGTCCCGCCGCCCGCCGCGGCGGTTGAGCAAGCCGGCGAACCGCGCCACAAGAAGGTCATGGCGCGGGAGATCGTCCTCGACACCGAAACCACCGGCTTCGAGCCGCACCTGGGTCACCGGCTGGTGGAGCTCGCCTGCCTGGAGATCGAGGATTTCATCCCGACCGGCCGCAGCTTCCACGTCTACATCGACCCGTGCCGGGACATGCCGGTCGAGGCGGAGCGCGTGCACGGTCTGTCGGCCGCCTTCCTGAAGGGCAAGCCGAAGTTCGATCACCCCGAGGTGGTCGACGCCTTCCTCGATTTCGTCGGCGACGCCCCGATCGTGGCCCACAACGCCGGCTTCGACCGCGCCTTCGTCAATTGGGAGCTGAAGGCGATCAACCGCGTGGAGATCCACGAGGAGCGCTGGGTGGACACCCTGGCCCTGGCGAAGCGCCGCTTCCCGGGCATGCACAATTCGCTCGATGCGCTCTGCAAGCGCTTCAAGATCTCGCTCTCGGAGCGCGAGAAGCACGGGGCCTTGATCGACGCCAAGCTGCTGGCGGCGGTCTATCTGGAGCTGAAGGGCGGCCGTGAGCGCCGCCTGGAGCTGACCTCGGCGGCGGCGGTGAGCGCGGTGGCGGCGGCGACCCGCAACGAATATGGCGTGCGGCCGCGGCCGCTGGCGCCCCGTTCGACCGAAGCCGAGCGGGAAATCCACGCCGCCTTCATCCGCGACGTGCTCAAGAGCGACGAGCTCTGGAGCAAGTACGGGCTGTAAGGCCAGATGCTCCCCCCCGAGGGGGAGCTGTCGCGGAGCGACTAAGGGGCTAAACGGCAGGGCGGCAGACGGCCGAGGGCTGCGCCCCCCCCTTCGGCCCTCTGGGCCACCTCCCCATGAGGGGAGGATCTCAGGTCAGGCGTTGCCGACGACGGGGCCGGCGGCCTCGGCCTTACGCTGGGCGTAGACCTGGGCGAAGTCGATCGGATCGAGCAGGAAGGGCGGGAAGCCGCCTTCCGACGACAGGTCGGCGATGATCCGGCGGGCGAACGGGAACAGGTAGCGCGGGCACTCGACGAGCAGCACCGGCTCGAGGTCTTCCTGCGAGACGCCGGCGATCTGGAACAGGCCGCCGTAGAGGATCTCGACCACGAACAGGGTCCCGTCGTCGCGGCCGGCCTGCGCCGAAAGCTTCAGGTCGACCTCGAACAGGCCGTCCTCGCGGCCGCGGGCGTTCATCTCGACGCCAAGGTCGATCTGCGGCTGGGCGGCGCCGGCGCGCAGGCTCTCGGGCGCATGCGGGTTCTCGAACGAGAGATCGCGGATGAACTGGGCGAGGATGCGGATGCCCGGGGCTTCCGGAGCGCCCTGGCCCTGCGCGGCGCCGGCGTCGATATCGGTCATAGTTCGGCTTCAAATCCGTGGTCTGACGCGAACGGAACGCGCCTTGTTGCGCCGAGCGGCTATCACGCGGTCTTGACCGATGCAACGTCGCCCCTGACGGGGACGTTCCCAGGGCCTATATAGGTTCAAATCACTGTTCGAATTTCAGGAAGGCGTCTGTTGCCAGTCCTCGAGCTGATCATCTTTGCGGGCCTGGCCGTGCTGATCCTCTATCAGCTCTATTCGGTGCTGGGCCGACGGGTGGGCCGACAGCCGGAAGACACGCCGGCGACCGAGGCGGCGCGGAGCGGCGTGCGCCCGGCCGAACGGCCCATGGAGCAGGTCGAGGAGGGCGTCACCCTGACCGGCCTCGCAGCGGTGAAGGCGCGCGATCCCGGCTTCGACGTGGGCCACTTCCTGGCGGGTGCGAAGTCGGCCTACGAGATGATCGTCAAGGCCTTCTCCGAAGGCGACCGGGCGACCCTGAAGAACCTGCTCTCGGCGCCGGTGATGGCGAGCTTCGATGCGGCCATCGCCGCCCGCGAAGCCGAGGGCCGCACCGAGACCGTCGAATTCCTGCACACGCCGCGCGCCGACCTGGAAAAGGCCGAGCTGGCTGCCGGCGACCTGGCGCAGATGACGGTGCGCTTCCTGGCCGAGTTCCGCGCCCGCTCCAAGGGCCCGGAAGGCGAGGCGGTGGACGACCGCCGGACGGCCGAGCTCTGGACCTTCGAGCGCAGCCTCAAGAGCCGCGACCCCAACTGGACCCTGATCCACGTCGACGCCGCGGAGGCGTGACCCGGGTGACCCTGCGCGCGCTGGGCTCCGCGGCCTTCGCCGCGCTCCTGCTGGCGGCCTGCGCCACCGCGCCGCCGGCCCGTCCGGGCGGCGGACCGCCCTCGCCCTTTCCGCCTGAACCGCGGCCGCCCGAGCCCGTGGAGAAGACGCTGCCGGTCTCGGCCCTGCCGGGCTGGGCGGCGGAGGACCACGTCGCGGCCTATGACGCCTTCCGGGCGACCTGCGGGGCGGCGAAAGACGCCCAGATGGCGGCGGTCTGCCGGGGCGCGCGGGCGATCGGGCCGCTCGACCGCGACCACGCGCGACGGTTTTTCGAAGCGAACTTCGAGGCCGAGCGCCTGACGGGCGAGGGGGTGCTCACCGGCTACTTCGCCCCGGAGTATGCGGCGCGGAAGGCGCCCGACGCCGAGTTCTCCGCCCCGCTGCGCCGCAAGCCGGGCGACCTGAAGACGGTCGACGCCGGCCTCTTCGATCCGGCCCAGGCCGGCCATGCCGGCGCGGCCATCGACCCGCCCGGCGGCGCCCTGCAGCCCTATCCCGACCGCACCGCCATCGAGGCGCAGCCGGCGGCCGACGCGCTCGCCTGGATGCGGCCGGAGGACCTGTTCTTCCTGCAGGTGCAGGGCTCGGGCGTGCTGACGTTCGAGGACGGGCGGCGGATGAAGGCGCTCTACGCCGCCAACAATGGGCGGCCGTTCGTGGCGATCGCCAACCCGATGCGCCAGATGGGCCTGCTGCCGGCCGACAACACCTCCGGCGAGGCGATCCGGTCCTGGCTCGCCGCCCACCGCGGGCCCGAGGCCGACGCCATCATGCGGCTCAACCCGCGCTACGCCTTCTTCAGCCTGGCGGCCGACGACGGCAAACCGCCCGTCGGCGCGGCCAACGTCCCGCTGCCGGCCGGCCGCTCGCTGGCCATCGATCCCACCCGCCACCTGATGGGCGAGCTCTTCTGGGTCGACGCCGAGGCGCCGCTGCTCGCCGGCGCCTTCCCGGCCTACCGCCGGATGGCCACCGCCCTCGACACCGGCGGCGCGATCAAGGGCGACATCCGCGCCGACCTCTACGTCGGCCAGGGCGCGGCGGCGGGGGCCGAGGCCGGCCGCATCCGCCACACCCTTCGGCTCTACAAGCTCGCCCCGAAATGAAGCGGCCGTTGAAGCCGGAGGAGGCGCGGATCTGGGGCTTGGTGGCGGCCACCGTCCATCCCCTGCCCGGCCGCGAGACCCCGACCACCGAGGCCGCCCCGCCGCCCGCCAAGGATCCTGGCGCGGCGGGCCTGCGCATCCCGCCGCCGAAGGCGCAGGGTGCGAAGGCGTCGGCTCGCGAAGGCGTCGACGTCATCGAGCCGCGCCGCAAGCACCGGATCAGCAAGGAGCGCGAGGAGATCGGCGCGCGCCTCGACCTGCACGGCTACGACCAGGACCGCGCCCGCGCCGTGCTCGAGGCCTTCCTGCACCGCGCCTGGGACGACGGCTATCGCGCCGTCCTGGTGATCACCGGCAAGGGCTTCCAGGGCGACGGGATCCTGCGCCGCCGCACACCCGAATGGCTGGCCGCGCCCTATCTGGCGCACATCGTGGCCGGCGTGTCCGAAGCCCACCGTCGGCACGGCGGCGAAGGGGCGCTCTATGTGGCGCTGAAGCGCAAGCCGCGGGGCTAGGCTCCCCTAAGAAGGATTGCGGCTGGCCTTCTCGGCGAGGCCGGAGGTTCCTTCCCGCGCTTCGAGCTTGGCGGCGACCTCGTCGAGGCTGACCCCGGCGGCGGCGAGCACCACCAGCCAGTGATAGACGAGGTCGGCGCTCTCGGCGGCGATAGCGTCCTTGTCGGTCCCGATGGCGGCGATGACCGTCTCGACCGCTTCCTCGCCCAGCTTCTTGGCCGCGCGCAGCGGATCCGACAGCAGCTGGGCGGTGTAGGACGCCCCCTGATCGGCGGCCCGGCGCTCGGCGATGGTGGCGGAGAGGCGCGCCAGGGCCTCGGCGAAACGCTGGCTCATGCGGCGGTCTCCAGATCGGTGCGGCGCACCGGCACGCCGGCGGCGGCCATGGCGGCCTTCACCTCGGAGATCGAGACCTCGCCGAAGTGGAAGATCGAGGCGGCGAGCACGGCGTCCGCCCCGCCGACCTTCACCGCGTCCACCATGTGCTGGGCGTTGCCCGCCCCGCCCGAGGCGATGACCGGCACGGACACCGCCGAGGTGATCGCCTTGAGGAGCTCGAGGTCGTAGCCGATCTTGGCGCCGTCGCGGTCCATGGAGGTGAGCAGGATCTCGCCGGCGCCGTGGGCGACCGCCTCGATGGCGTAGTCGACGGCGTCGAGGCCGGTGTCGTTGCGCCCGCCATAGGTGAAGACGCGCCATTCGCCGGGGGCGGTGGCCTTGGCGTCGATGGCGACGACCGTGGCCTGGCTGCCGAAGGCGTCGGCGCACTCCGAGATCAGGCGGCGGTTCTCCACCGCGGCGGTGTTGATCGAGATCTTGTCCGCGCCGGCCAGCAGCAGGCGGCGGGCGTCCTCCACCTTGCGGATGCCGCCGCCGACCGAGACCGGCATGAAGCAGACCTCGGCGGTGCGGGCCACCACATCGAGGATGATGCCGCGGTTCTCGTGGCTGGCGGTGATGTCGAGGAACATCAGCTCGTCGGCGCCGGCCGCGTCGTAGGCCCGCGCCTGCTCCACCGGATCGCCCGCGTCGCGCAGGGAGACGAACTGCACGCCCTTCACCACGCGGCCGTCCTTGACGTCCAGGCAGGGGATGACGCGCACCTTGAGCATCAGGCGGCCACCTTCAGGGCTTCGGCCGGGACGATGTCGCCGTTGTAGAGCGCCCGGCCGAGCACCGCGCCGGCGATCGGCGTGCCCTTGCGGGCCTTCAGCTTGACGATGTCCTCCACCGAGGCGAGGCCGCCGGCGGCGATCACCGGGATGGCCACGGCGTCGGCGATGGCCCCGAAGGCCTCGACGTTGAAGCCCATGGTGGTGCCGTCGCGATCGATGTCGGTGATGATCAGCGCCGAGACCCCGACGTCCTCGAAGCGCTTGGCGACGGTGATGGCGTCGAGGTCGCTGTCCTCGGTCCAGCCCTGCACGGCGACCTTGCCCGCCCGCACGTCGACGCTGACCGCGATCTGCTCGGGGAACAGGCGCGCCGCCTCGCGGACGATCTCCGGCTCGCGCACGGCGACCGTGCCGAGGATCACGCGGCTGACGCCGGCTTCGATCCAGCGCTCGATGTCGGCCAGGGTGCGGATGCCGCCGCCGAGCTGCACCGGAATGCTCACCGCTTCGAGGATGGCCTCCACGGCCTTGGCGTTCACCGCCTTGCCCTCGACCGCCCCGTTGAGGTCGACGACGTGCACCCAGTGGAAGCCGCCGTCCGCCCAGGCGCGGGCCTGGTCGGCGGGACTGGAATTGAAGACCGTGGCCTGGCCGAGGTCGCCGCGCACCACGCGCACGCACTGGCCGTCCTTCAGGTCGATGGCGGGATAGAGGATCAAGGGCGCCACTCCAGGAAGCGCTTGAGAAGCGCGAGGCCAGGCTTTTGCGATTTTTCGGGGTGGAACTGAACCCCTGCGACGTTGCCGCGCGCAACGGCCGCGGGGAAGCGGTCGCCATGCTCGGCATAGGCCATCACGTCCGCCGGATCGCTGGGGAAGAAGGCGAACGAATGGGTGAAGTAGACCGCCTCGCCGTTGCGGAAGGGCGCGAACAGCGGGTGGTCGGCGACGTCGGACAGGGCGTTCCAGCCCATGTGCGGGATCTTGATGGCCGGATCGGCGGGCTCGAGCTTGCGCACCTCGCCGGGAATCCAGCCAAGGCCGGGCGTCTCGCCGAACTCCAGGCCGCGGCTGGCCAGGAGCTGCATGCCGACGCAGATGCCGAGGAAGGGGACGCCCCGGCCATGAACGGCGGCCTCCATGGCCTCGATCACGCCGGCGCGCGCCTGCAGGCCGGCCATGCAGGAGGCGAAGGCGCCGACGCCGGGCAGCACGACCCGATCGGCCTTGGCGATGAGGTCCGGATCATGGGTGACCACGATCTCGGCCGTTCCCTCGGCGATCCGCGCCAGGGCTTTCTCGGCCGAGCGCAGGTTGCCCGACCCGTAGTCGATCAGGGCGACGCTCTGCATGGATGAGTTCCTAGAGCACGCCCTTGGTGGAAGGGGCGTGGCCGTGGGTCTTTGGGTCGAGCTCCACCGCCTGGCGCAGCGCGCGCGCGAGCGCCTTGAAGCCGCTCTCGGCGATATGGTGCGAGTTGGCCCCGTAGAGCGTCTCGAGGTGCACGCAGGCCCCGGCGTTCATCGCGAAGGCGTGGTGGAACTCCTTGAACAGCTCGGTGTCCATGTCGCCGACCTTGGGCGTGCGGAAGTCCACCTTCCAGATCAGGTAGGGCCGGTTGGACAGATCGAGCGCGCAGCGCGTCAGGGTCTCGTCCATCGGGATGTAGGCGTGGCCGAAGCGGCGCACGCCCTTGAAGCCGTCGAGCGCCTGCTTGATCGCCTGGCCCAGCACGATGCCGGTGTCCTCGACGGTGTGGTGCATGTCGATGTGCAGGTCGCCCTTGGTCTCGACCTTCAGGTCGATGCCGCCGTGGCGGGCGAAGCTTTCCAGCATGTGGTCGAAGAAGCCGATGCCGGTGGAGATCTGGGACACGCCGGTCCCGTCGAGATCCACGCTCACGCGGATCTGCGTCTCCTTGGTGTCGCGCGCGACCTCCGCAGTCCTGCTCATTGTCGGCGGCTCATGCCTGCTAGTATCCCTTCGAGGCCGCCAGCTCTTTGAGGCTGACCTGCGGCCGCGGTCCGTAGTGCGAGATCACCTCGGCCGCCGCGAGCGAACCCAGCTTGCCGCAGAGCTGCAGCGGACGCCCCCGCGCGAGGCCGAACATGAACCCGGCTGCGTATTGGTCGCCCGCGCCCGTCGTGTCCACGACTTTTTCCACAGGCTCGGCCGCCACGGTCAGGCGCTCGCCCTTGGTCAGGATCACCGAGCCGTGCTCGGAGCGGGTGACGGCGGCCAGGGTGACCCGTTCGCGCAGGGCGTTCACCGCCTCATCGAAGCTGGAGGTCTCGAACAGGGCGGTCACCTCCGCCTCGTTGGCGAACAGGAGGTCCACCTGGTTCTCGATGAAGCCGAGGAGGGCGCCGCGGTGGCGCTCGACCACGAAGCTGTCGGAGAGGGTGAGGGCGATCATCCGGCCGGAGCCGTGGGCCAGGGCGGCGGCCTTGGCGAAGGCCCGGCGGGCCGGTTCGGCGTCGAACAGATAGCCTTCGAGATAGGCGATCTTGGCCCCCTCGATCACCGCCGCATCCACGTCCTCGTCGGTGAACTGGGTGGAGGCGCCCAGATAGGTGCACATGGTGCGCTGGCCGTCGGGCGTGACATTGATCATCGACACCGCCGTCGCCGGGCCGCCGGCGAGCGGCGCATTGGCGAAGTGGGCGCCGATGGCGCGCATGTCGTGGGTGAAGACGCCGCCGAGCTGGTCGTCGGCGACCTTGCCGAGGAAGGCGCCCTTGCCGCCGAAGCTGGCGAGACCGGCTATGGTGTTGGCCGCCGAGCCGCCGGAGGTCTCCACCCCGGCCGCCATCTTGGCGTAGAGGGCCGCCGACTGGTCCTGGTCGACCAGCATCATGGCGCCCTTGGTCAGACCCTGGCCGGTGATGAAGTCGTCTTCGGCCGGCGCGATCACGTCGACGATGGCGTTGCCGATGGCGGCGACGTCATAGAGGTCTGGCATGCTTGAGCTTTCGTTCGCAGGACCGGGCGGACTTAGCGGTAATGCGCCGCCTTGTCAGCGGCCGACGAACAGCTTGCGGCTTGGGCAGAGGTCGGCGACCGGGCATTCCTCGCATTTCGGGCGCCGGGCGACGCACACGTAGCGGCCGTGCAGGATCAGCCAGTGGTGGGCGCGGGTCAGGTAGGGCTGGGGCACGACCTGCTTCAGCTCCAGCTCCACCGCGTCCGGCGTCTTGCCGGCGGAGAGGCCCAGCCGGTGGGAGACGCGGAAGACGTGGGTGTCGACGGCGATGGCCGGTTCGACGCCGAGCTCGTTGAGCACCACCGAGGCCGTCTTGCGACCGACCCCGGGCAGGGCCTGCAGCTTCTCGCGCTCCAGCGGCACCTCGCCGCCGTACTGGTCGACCAGGATGCGCGAGAGGGCGATGACGTTCTTGGCCTTGGTGTTGAACAGGCCTATCGAGGAGATGAACGGCTTCAGCCCCTCCTCACCGAGCGCCAGCATCTTCTGCGGCGTGTCCGCGACCTCAAAGAGCCGACGGGTGGCCTTGTTGACCGAGACGTCGGTGGCCTGGGCCGAGAGCGCCACGGCGACCACCAGGGTGTAGGGGCTGTCGTACTCCAGCTCGGTGCGCGGATCGCTCTCCTGGGCCTCGAACCGCTCGAACAGCTCGGCGATGCGCGCCTGCTCGGCAGGCTTGAGCGTCTTGCGGGCGGGCGCTTTGGCGGGCTTGGCCATGGGGCTGCTATCCCACAAGGGGGAGTGGAGCGGAAGCGGCCGGCGGCTTATCCTGGCTCGGCATGCACGGCCCGCTCTACATGGACGCCGAGATCCGGCCCAACCGCTCGCTCACCGAGCGCGGGTTCATCGTGCTGATCTCGGTGGTGACGGCGGCCAATGTGGCCAGCGCGGCGGTGTTCGTCTCCATGGGGGCGACCTTCGTGCCGGTGTTCCTCGGCTTCGACGTGCTGGCGGTGATCGTCGCCTTCTGGGCGAGCTTCCGCTCGGCGCGGCGCATCGAGCGGGTGCAGGTCTCCTCCCGCGAGGTGCGGGTGGTGCAGCAGACGCCCAGGGACACGCGGCTCGTCTGGGAAAGCCCGACGGCCTTCACCCGGGTGCGGGTCGAGACCGACGACGGGCGGGCGGTGGGCGTGAAGCTGCTGCTCTCCGGCCGCGAGATGGACGTCGCCGCCGCTCTCAGCCCGCGCGAACGGGCCCAGTTCGCCGAGGCGCTGGAGCGGGCCATCTGGCGGGCCCGGCGCGAGCGCGGGTGACCGGCCGCTAGAGGATGAACTTCGACAGGTCGGCGTTCTTTGCCAGGTCGCCGATGCGGCCGGTGACATAGGCGGCGTCGACGGTCACGGTTTCGCCGGATCGGTCGGCGGCGGAGAAGCTGATCTCCTCCAGCACCTTCTCGAGCACGGTCTGCAGCCGGCGCGCGCCGATGTTCTCCACCGCCCCGTTCACCTGCACGGCGGCGTCGGCCAGGGCGTCCACGGCGTCTTCCGTGAAGACGAGCGTCACCCCTTCGGTGGCCAGCAGCGCCTGGTGCTGGCGGATCAGGTTGGCCTCGGGCTCGGTGAGGATGCGGCGGAAGTCCTCGCGGGTGAGGGCCTTCAGCTCGACGCGGATCGGCAAGCGGCCTTGAAGCTCCGGCAGGAGGTCCGAGGGCTTGGCCACGTGGAAGGCGCCGGAGGCGATGAACAGGATGTGGTCGGTCTTCACTGGCCCGTACTTGGTGGCGACGGTGGTCCCCTCGATCAGGGGCAGGAGGTCGCGCTGGACGCCTTCGCGCGAGACGTCGGCGCCGGCCCGCTCGCGGTTCGACGCGACCTTATCGATCTCGTCGAGGAAGACGATGCCCTGGTTTTCGGCGAGTTCGAGGGCTTCCTGGGTCAGGGCCTCCTGGTCGACCAGCTTGTCGCTCTCCTCGGCGATCAGCGGCGCCCAGGCGCCGGAGACGGTGGTCTTGTGGGTCTTGGTGCGGCCGCCGAGCGCCTTGCCAAAGATGTCGCCGAGGTTGAGCACGCCCATCGAGGCGCCGGGCTGGCCGGGAATGTCCATCATCGGCAACGCCGGGCCGCTGTCGGCCACCTGCAACTCCAGCTCCTTGTCGTCGAGCTCGCCGGCGCGGAGCTTCTTGCGGAACGCCTCGCGGGCGGCGGTGGAGCCGGGGCCGGTGAGGGCGTCGAGGATGCGCTCCTCGGCGGCGGACTCGGCCTTGGCGCGCACGGCCGCGCGGCGCTTCTCGCGGACCATGCCGATGGCGCTCTCGACGAGGTCGCGGACGATCTGGTCGACGTCCCGGCCGACGTATCCCACCTCGGTGAACTTGGTGGCCTCGACCTTGAGGAACGGCGCCTGGGCCAGGCGCGCCAGGCGGCGGGCGATCTCGGTCTTGCCCACCCCGGTGGGGCCGATCATCAGGATGTTCTTCGGGGTGACCTCGTCCCGCAGGTCCTGCGGCACGTGGCGGCGGCGCCAGCGGTTGCGCAGGGCCACGGCGACGGCGCGCTTCGCCTCGGCGTGGCCGACGATGTAGCGGTCGAGCTCGGAAACGATCTCGCGGGGGGAGAACTCGGTCATCGGCCTTAGATAGTCACGACTTGCCCGATTATGACTTCTGGGGCGGCGAGGGGAGCAGCTCGTCGAACAGCAGCCGCCAGCCGGCCGCGTCGTTGCGCCAGATCCTGACGTAGTGGCCGCGCCGTTCCTGTCCGTCCGTCGTCCATTTCGCGGCGCCGTAGGTCCAGGCGAGGTCGCCGGCCGAGGAGGCCTGGCCGCCGAGCGGCGAGAAGCTGACTGCGGTGGGGCGCGTCGCCAGCTCCGTCTCGATCTCGGCGCGGCTCGCCGGCGGCCTGGCTTTCGAGCCGACCACGCGGGCGTCGTCCGCCAGGACGGCGAGGTAGGCGCCCTTGAGGTCCTTGGCCGCGCCGGCCGCCAGGGCGCTCTCCGCGTGGCTGACCTGCTCCATCGCCTTGGCCGGGGCGCCGGCGGCGCGGGCCGCGGCCCTGGCGTAGGTCACCGGCGAGTCCTGCGGCGCCGCTCCGGTCGGATCGCTGGGCGGGCCGCCGTCGAACAGCCACTTCCAGCCGCCGTCCGGCTGGCGCGCCCAGACGGTGAAGTACCAGGCGCGCGGGGCGTCATTGACGCTGAACGGGCCGGTGGTGAAGCCGAGGTCGCCGGACCGGGCGATCCCGGCCCAGAGCGGCCACCAGACGAGCTTCGTCGTGCCGCCGTCGGGCGCCGCGCCATAGACCGCCTGGGCGAGCTGGGGCTCGGGATTGAAGACGATGCCGGTCGGCGCGGAATGCTTGAGGAAGCTCTGCTTGACGCCCAGCGCCAGGCCGTCGGCGGCGAAGGCCCGCTCGGCGGCGACCACCTGGGCCGGATCGGCTTTGGAGGCCATGTGAGGCGCAGCCCAGGCGGCCGAGGGCAGGACCAGGGCGGCGGCGAGGCCGGCGACGAGGGCCGCCGCGTCAGACGGTTTCAACGACGAGCTCCCGGTTGGTGTAGACGCAGATGTCGGCGGCGATGCCCATGGCCTTGCGGGCGATCGCCTCGGCGTCGAGGTCGGAGTCCATCAGGGCGCGGGCGGCGGCCAGCGCATAGTTGCCGCCAGAGCCGATGGCGGTGACCCCGCTCTCGGGCTCCAGCACATCGCCCATGCCGGTGACGGTGAAGATCTCGGTGGCGCTGGCGACGATCAGCATGGCCTCGAGCCGACGCAGGTAGCGGTCGGTGCGCCAGTCCTTGGCGAGATCGACGCAGGCCCGGGCCAGCTGCTCGGGATATTGCTCGAGCTTGGCCTCGAGCCGCTCGATGAGGGTGAAGGCGTCGGCGGTCGCCCCGGCGAAGCCGGCCACGACCTTGCCGCCCGCCAGCCGGCGGACCTTTCGGGCGTTGCCTTTGACGATGGTCTGGCCCATCGAGACCTGACCGTCGCCGGCGACGACGGTTGCGCCGCCCTTCCGGACGGCCAAGATGGTGGTCCCGTGCCAGTTCGGGTGCGGAGCGGCGTCGGACATGGCCGCCGATGTGGCCACGGCTCTAGGACAGGTCAAGTTACATGGTCTTCACCGACCAGGAGATCGAACGCTATGCACGCCACCTCGTGCTGCGCGAGGTGGGCGGGCCCGGCCAGCAGAAGCTGAAGAGCGCCAGCGCCCTGATCGTCGGGGCCGGCGGACTGGGCGCCCCGGCCGCCCTCTACCTGGCCGCGGCCGGGGTCGGCACGATCATCCTGGCCGACCCGGACGACGTGGATCTGTCCAACCTGCAGCGCCAGGTGATCTACACCGAGGAGGACCTCGGCCGGCCCAAGCCCGAAGCCGCCGCCGACCGCCTTGCGGCGCTCAATCCGCACATCTTCGTGGCCGGCTTCAACGGCGCCTTCTCCGACGAGACGGCGGACAAGCTGGTCGAGGGCGTCGACCTGGTGCTCGACGGCACCGACGACTTCGCCACCCGCTTCTGCGTCAACGCCGCCTGCGTCCGGCACGGCAAGCCGCTGGTCTCCGGGGCGATCGGCCGCTGGACGGGGCAGGTGGGCGTCTATCCCGGGCGGCCCTGCTACCAGTGCCTGGTGCCCGAGATCCCGCCGGACGCCGAAACCTGCTCGGCCGTCGGCGTGGTCGGCGCCCTGGCGGGGGTGATCGGCTCGATGATGGCCCTGGAGGCGATCAAGCTGATGACCGGGGCGGGCGAGCCGCTGACCGGCCGGCTGATGATCTACGACGCGCTCGCCGCCGAGACCCGGACGGTGAGGGTCGCCGCCGATCCGGAGTGCCCGGTGTGCGGCGGGGGCGCCTAGAGCCCCTCGCCTACAGCATCTGGGGCAGGACGCGGTCCGGCGGCTTGTGACCGTCCATCCAGGTGCGGATGTTGATGATCACCTTCTCGCCCATGTCGATGCGGCCCTCGATGGTGGCCGAGCCCATGTGGGGCAGCAGCACTGCGTTGGGCAGCTTGAGCAGCTTCGGATTGATCGTCGGCTCGAACTCGAAGACGTCGAGCCCGGCGCCGGCGATCGCGCGGCTCTCCAGCAGGTCGGCCAGGGCCTGCTCGTCGATGATCTCGCCGCGGGCGGTGTTTATGAGGATGGCGTGCGGCTGCATCAGCTTCAGCCGCCGGGCCGAGAGCAGGTGATAGGTGGCCGGCGTGTGCGGCGAGTGCACCGTGATGATGTCCATCCGGGCCATCATCTGGTCGAGGCTCTCCCAGTAGGTGGCCTCCAGCTCCTCGGCGATGCGCGGCGAGACCGGCTTGCGGTTGTGATAGTGGATCTGCAGGCCGAAGGCCTTGGCGCGGCGCGCCACCGCCTGGCCGATGCGGCCCATGCCGATGATGCCGAGCCGCTTGCCGGTGACCCGATGGCCCATCATCCAGGTCGGCGTCCAGCCGACGAACTGGCCCGCCTCCACCGCCCGCACGCCCTCCACGATCCGGCGCGAGACGGCCATGATCAGGGCCATGGTGAGGTCGGCGGTGTCCTCGGTGAGGACGCCGGGGGTGTTGGTGACGGCGATGCCCCTGGCCGTGGCGGCGGCGACGTCGATGTGGTCGACCCCGGCCCCGAAGTTGGCGATCAGCTTGAGCTTGTCCCCCGCCTTGGCGATCAGCTCGGCGTCGATCTTGTCGGTGATGGTCGGCGCCAGCACCTCGGCGCGGCCGACCGCGTCCTCGAGGCGGGCGCGCGTCATCGGCTCGTCTGAGAGGTTGAGCTCCGCGTCGAACAGCTCGCGCATCCTCGTCTCCACCGGATCGGGGAGTTTGCGCGTGACGATGACTTTCGGCTTGCGGGCGGGCATGTGCGACTTGAAAAGGGGACGTGCCTTGAGCGCTGCTTCGGCCGCGCCTGGGGCTTCACTTGAGCACCTCTAGCAAAGGGGCTCCGAGCGGCCAAGGCGAGCCGCGCGGGAATGGGGATCGGGTTGACGCGGCGGACAGCTTCCTTGGTGGGCGCCACCCTCGGTTTTCTGCTCGCGGCGAGCGCCGTCCCGAGCGCGGGCGCCGAGCGCCAGACCCCCTCGGGCCTGCCGGTGCCGCGCTACGTCTCCCTAAAGTTCGACCGGGTGAACGCCCGCGCCGGCCCTGGCGACGACCACAGGCTGCTGTGGGTCTACACGGTGAAGGGCCTGCCGGTGCAGGTGGTGGCCGAAACCTCCGAGTGGCGGCGCGTCTGCGATCCGCAGGGCGGCCTCGTCTGGGTGCACAAGCGGACGACTGACGGCCGCCGCATGGTGATGAACACCCGCGAGGCGCGGGTGACCCTGCTCCGCAGGCCCAAGCCGGACGCCAAGCCGGCGGCCTTCCTGAACTCGCGGGCGCTGGCGGCGTTGGACCGCTGCGAGAAGGGTTGGTGCCGCGTGAAGGCCGACGGCGTCTCGGGTTGGGCTCGGGAGGGCGACCTCTGGGGCACGGCCGAAGCGCCGCAATGTCATTGAGCCGTCGAACCGGCTCATGCTAGGGGCCTGACGCCTCAAGGGAACGAAAACACCAGATGACCAGCGTCAAGGCCAAGGACCATTACAGCTTCGACGAGCTCATGGCCTGCGCCCGCGGCGAGATGTTCGGCCCGGGCAATGCGCAGCTTCCGGCTCCGCCGATGCTGCTGTTCGACCGCATCATCAAGATCACGGACGAGGGCGGGAAATACGGGCTCGGCTACATCGAGGCCGAGTTCGACATCAATCCCAAGCTCTGGTTCTACGACTGCCACTTCATCGGCGACCCGGTGATGCCGGGCAGCCTCGGGCTCGACGCCATGTGGCAGCTGGTCGGCTTCTTCCTCGGCTGGATCGGCGGCAAGGGCCGCGGCCGGGCGCTCGGCTGCGGCGCGGTGAAGTTCGCGGGCGAGGTGACGCCGGACAAGAAGCTGGTCACCTACAAGATCGACATGAAGCGGGTGATCAACCGTCGCCTCGTCATGGGCATCGGCGACGGGGTGCTGGAAGCCGACGGAGAGCCTATCTATACGGCGGAAGACCTGCGCGTCGGCCTTTATCAGCGGTCGTAAGAATCGCGCAGACGGGAAGGAAGCATGCGCCGCGTCGTCGTCACCGGGATCGGGGTCGTGTCCTCGATCGGCAATAACGCCAACGAGGTCCTCGCCTCCCTGCGCGAGGCCAAGTCGGGCATCGTCGCCGCGCCGGAATACGCCGAGCTCGGCTTCCGCAGCCAGGTCCACGCCCCGCCGCAGATCGACTGGGAGTCGATGGTCGACCGCCGGGCGGCCCGCTTCCTCGCCCAGGGCACGGCCTTCGGCCACATCGCCATGGAACAGGCGATCGCCGACAGCGGCCTCGAGGACGGCGACATCTCCAACGAGCGCACCGGCCTCATCGTCGGCTCCGGCGGCGCCTCGACCCGCTCGATCATCGAGGCGGCCGAGACCGCCCGCACCAAGGGCCCCAAGCGCGTCGGCCCCTTCGCGGTGCCCAAGGCGATGAGCTCGGGCCCGTCGGCGACGCTGTCGACCTGGTTCAAGATCCGCGGCCTGAACTTCTCGATCTCCTCCGCCTGCGCCACCTCCACCCACTGCATCGGCACCGGCTACGAGCAGATCGCGATGGGCAAGCAGGACATCGTCTTCGCGGGCGGCACCGAGGAGATCGACTGGACGCTCAGCGTGCTGTTCGACGCCATGGGCGCGATGAGCTCGAACTTCAACGACCGGCCGGCGGTGGCCAGCCGCGCCTACGACAAGGACCGCGACGGCTTCGTGATCGCCGGCGGGGCCGGGATCGTGGTGCTCGAGGAGTACGAGCACGCCAAGGCGCGCGGCGCGAAGATCTATGGCGAGGTGGTGGGCTACGCCGCCAACTCCGACGGCTACGACATGGTCGCCCCGTCGGGCGAGGGCGCGGCGCGCTGCATGCGCCTGGCGATGCCCAACGACAGGCGGCCGATCGACTACCTCAACACCCACGGCACCTCGACGCCGGTGGGCGACATCAAGGAGATGGAGGCCGTGCGCGCGGTGTTCGGCGACAAGGCCCCGCTGATCTCCTCGACCAAGTCCCTGACCGGCCACAGCCTGGGCGCGGCGGGCGCGCAGGAGGCGATCTACTGCCTGCTGATGCTCAACAACGGCTTCGTCGCCGAGAGCGCCCACATCGACACCCTCGACCCAGCCTTCGCCGACCTGCCGATCCTGACCAAGCGCCACGACAAGCCGATCGAGACGGCGATGTCGAACAGCTTCGGCTTCGGCGGCACCAACGGCTGCCTGGTGATGAGCCGGGTCTAGACCCCCCGGCCGCGCCGCTCAGCCCTTGGCCTCGCCGTAGATCTCGAGGTGCTGGCGCTCCAGCTCCGAGGCGTAGCGGCGGGTGACGTAGGCCTCGCCGACCAGCCCCAGCACACGGCCCTCCTCGTCCACTACCGCCAGGTCGTCGGCCTCGGCCGCCTGAAAGGCGCGCATCACCGCCTCGATGTCCTGGTCCGGCGCCAGGGTCGCCTGCTGCTGGACCGCCAGGCTGGCGGCCTTGGCGTCGGGGTGGACGTCGTCGGCGAAGGCGGAGGGCGTCAGGAGGATGCCCGCGTAGCGGCCGGCGTCGTCGGTGAGGATCACCCGCGAGGTGGAGCCCAGGGGGAAGCGGCGGCGGAACTCGGCGATGTCGCCGTCGGCCGGGAAGACGCGCGTGTCCTGGCGCATCATGCGGCCCGCCGTGAGGGTGCGGATCCAGCCGACGTCGCGGGCGGAGCGGATGGTCTCGCCGCGCAGGTGAAGACGCCAGGTGGAGAAGGAGTAGCCGAACCGCTCGCGCACCACGGTCGAGGCGATCAGGGCGGCGGCGAGGGTGGCGGCGGCGACGCCGAAGTCGCGCGTCGCCTCCAGCACCAGGAAGCTCATCGTCAGGGGCCCGCCGACGATGGACACCGCCAGCGCGCCCATGCCCACGAGGGCCGCGTTCTGGGCTGAGACCTCCGTCGCCATCGGAATGTAGGCGATGGAGCGGGCGTAGATCTGGCCGAGCAGGGAGCCCAGGAACAGGGAGGCGAAGAACAGGCCGCCGCGGAAGCCGAAGCCCAGGGCCGTCGAGGAGGCCAGGATCTTGAGGCAGAACACCGTCGCCAGGAAGGCGATCGAGGCGTCCATGGACAGGTCGAGGTGCAGCGCCCCGTGGCCGGCCGACATGGTCTGGGGCGAGGCGATGGCGAGGCCGGCGAGGATCACGCCGCCGATCGCCGGCTTGAGGAACGAGGGTCCCGGCATCAGCCGCGCCAGCTGATCGACCCGGGCGGTCAGCCGCATGATCACCACGCCCGCCAGGGCGCAGACGAGGCCGAGCCCCCCGTAGAGCAGGTAGGCGGCGATGTCGGGCGCGCGCAGCGCCTGGACTTGGATCACATAGGGGATGCCGCCCAGCGCCTGGGCGGTGACGACGCTGGCCAGGGAGGCGGCGGCCACGGGCGCGATCGCCGAGGGCGTGTAGGAGCCAATGACGATCTCGAAGGCGTAGAAGGCGCCGGTGAGCGGCGCGCCGAAGGCCGCGCCGATGGCGGCGCCCGCTCCGGCGCCGACGAGGATGCGCATGTCGTGGCGGCGCATCTTCAGCCGCTGGGCGGTGAAGGAGGCGGCCGCCCCGCCCGCCTGGGCATAGGCGGCCTCGAGGCCAACCGAGCCGCCGACGCCGTTGGAGATCAGGGTCTGGGCGCAGACGATCGCGCTGTCCGAGAGCGGCAGGGCGCCGCCGTGCAGCGCGTTGGCCTCGACCACGTCGATGAGCGGGGCCTGGCGCCGGCGGCGCACCAGCCAGGAGACCAAGCCCAGCACGAGGCCCCCGAGCGGCAGCCAGATCATGTCGATGAGCTGGATGCGGGCCGTCGCCGAGAGATGCTCCTCGAAGTCGATCCCGTAGAACCACATCTGCAGATAATGGGCGATGCGCGCCTGGAAGACCGCCAGCAGGCCGGCGGCGGCCCCGACGCCGATCGACAGCACGATCAGCCAGAGCTCGCTTTCGCGCAGCCTCCGGCGCAGTCCGGCCAGGAACCGGGCGGGTCGCGGTCGCGGGAGATAGGGGATCTCGGCCATCGCTCCTGCCCGGTATCGCCCAGCCCGGGCGGGAAATGAAGCCTTTCAAGCCCAGGCTTGCCTAAGCCGGCCGCCCCGTCCACAAACCGCGGACCGGGAGAAGCGAGGGAGAGCCCACGTGGCCGAAGACTACCAGATGCCCAAGGGCGAGCTGATGAAGGGCAAGCGGGGCGTGATCACCGGGGTCGCGAACCACCAGTCCATCGCCTGGGGCATCGCCAGCCAGCTCGCCGCGCAGGGCGCCGAAATGGCCTTCCTGCACCTGCCGGGCATGGAGCGGCGCGTCGAGCCTCTCGCCGAGCAGGCGGGGGTCAAGGTCCTGGCGCCCATGGACGTCACCGACGACGCCTCGATGGACGCGGCGTTCGACACGGTGAAGAACGCCTTCGGGACGATCGACTTCTTCCTCCACGCCATCGCCTTCGCCAACAAGGACGAGCTGAAGGGCTCGTTCGTCGAGAACACCACCCGCGAGGGCTTCCTGCGGGCCATGAACATCTCGGCCTTCAGCTTCGTGGACTGCGCGCGCCGCGCCGCGGCCCTGATGCCCGAGACCGGCGGCTCGATCGTCACCCTGACCTACATGGGTTCCGAGCGGGCAATCCCGAACTACAACACCATGGGCGTCGCCAAGGCCGCCCTGGAGGCCGCGGTGCGCTACGCCGCCCGCGACCTCGGCCCCAGGAAGATCCGCGTCAACGCGCTCTCGCCGGGAGCCATGAAGACCCTGTCGCTGGCCGGCATTTCCGGCGGCCGCGGCATGCTGGCCAAGGGCCGCTCGCTGTCGGCGATGAGGGAAGACACCTCGATGGAGGGCGTCGCGGGCGCCGCCCTGTGGCTGCTGTCCGACCTCGGGCTGTCGACCACCGGCGAGGTGGTCCACGTGGACGCCGGCTTCCACATCATGGGCTTCACGGAAGACGAGGGCGGCGAGGGCTGACCCTTTCGGAGTGCGACATGGCGAAGTTCGACGCCGATGTGATCATCGCCGGGGCCGGCATGGCCGGGGCGACCCTGGGCCTGGCGCTCGCCAAGGCGGGGCTGAAGCCCCTGCTGATCGATCCCGTCGCCTTCGACGCCCAGATCGCCCCGACGTTCGACGGCCGGGCCTCGGCCATCGCCTACGCCAACTTCCGCCAGTGGCGCGCGCTCGGGGCCGCGCCGCATCTGGAGCCGCACGCCCAGCGTATCGAGCAGATCCTGGTCACCGACGGCCGCCTGCCGGGGGCCTCGGCGGGGGCTCATTCGCCCTTCTTCCTGCGCTTCGATTCCGAGGAGATCGCCGACCGCTCGGAGGGCGAGCCGCTCGGCTACATGCTGCAGAACCGGCACACCCGGGCCGGCCTCGCCCAGGCGCTGCTGGACGCCGGGGTCGAGGTGCTGGCGCCGGCCCGCGTCGTCGGCGCCGAGGCGGGGCCGCGCGAGGTGTCGGTGTCGCTGGCCGACGGCCGCACGCTCACCGCGCCGCTGGTGGTGGGCGCCGAGGGCCGCGGTTCGGTGATCCGCGAGCAGGCCGGGATCGGCACGATCGGCTGGGACTACCGCCAGGTGGGCGTCGTCGCGACGGTCAAACTCGACCGGCCGCACGAGGGCGTCGCCCACGAATACTTCCTGCCCTCGGGCCCGTTCGCCATCCTGCCGCTCACCGAGGACCGGGCGAGCCTCGTGTGGACCGAGAGCACGAGCCGGGGCGCGGCCCTCAAGTCGGCGCGCGACGAGGTCTTCCACGCCCACCTGCAGCGCCGCTTCGGCGACTTCCTGGGCGAGGCCAAGCGCCAGGGGCCGGTCTTCACCTATCCGCTCAGCCTGCAGCTCGCCGAGCGGCTGACCGCGCCGCGCATCGCCCTCCTGGGCGACGCCGCCCACGGCGTGCACCCGATCGCGGGGCAGGGGCTGAACCTCGGCCTCAAGGGAGCGGCCGCCCTGGCAGAGACCATCGTCGAGGCCGCGCGCCTGGGCGAGGACTTCGGCTCCGAGGCCGTGCTGGAGCGCTACGCGGCCTGGCGGCGGTTCGACACCGCCTCGCTCTCGGCCGGCATGGACCTGTTCGTGCGGCTGTTCTCCAACGACAACCCGCTGCTGCGGCTGGGCCGCGGCCTCGGCATGTCGGCGGTCAACCGCATTGGCCCGGCGCGCAAGTTCTTCATGCAGGAGGCCGGCGGCGCCGTCGGCGACCTGCCGCGGCTGCTCCGCGGCGAGGCGCTGTAAACGCGATGCTCCCCCTCAGGGGGAGCTGTCCGAAACGGAGTAAGGGGGTTGAGGGGCAGGCGCGCCTGAAGCCGGTGGGCTTCAACCCCCTCCGGCCCTCTGGGCCAACTCCCCCTGTGGGGGAGGACTTGGGCCCTACTCGCCCTCGCCCAGCTCGCGGGCTTCTTCCGGCAGCATGATCGGGACGCCGTCGCGGATCGGGTAGGCGAGCTTCGCCGAACGGCTGATCAGCTCGCGCTTGGCGCGGTCGAACTCCAGCGGGCCGTGGGTCACCGGGCAGACCAGGATCTCCAGCAGCCGCGGATCGACCTCTACGGCGGGGGCGGTGTCGGCGGGTTCGCTCATGGCGCCCGTCTACTGCATGGAGTGGCTTTCGTCATCGCCATCCTCCAGGCAGTCGATCTCGAGGAGGGTAGTGAGCGCCTCGAAGCGGTCGGTGAGGCCCGGCGCCTCGAGCAGCGCCTGCTTCTCGGCCGGATCGAACGGCAGGCCCATGGCGAGGCTGTTCACCAGCGGCTCCAGAGGCGCAGTGGTCGCCGTCTCCCAGTCGATGTCGAGATCGCGGTGGTTGAGGTAGCTCTTCAGCGCCTTGGCGAAGCGGCTGCGCACCGCCTCGGGCGCCTCGGCCTTCTCGTCGGTGGCGAGGTCGGCCTCGAAGCGGTCGTAGCGGGCGCGGACCTGGCGGTAGGGCGTCCGCAGGTTCAGCTCTTCCTGCGGCTCGAACCGGCAGAGGCCGGTCAGGGTGATGAGGTAGCGGCCGTCCGAGGTCTCGGCGTAGCTGGTGATGCGTCCCAGGCAGCCGACAGCCGCCAGGTTCGGCCGCTCGCGGTCGCCGCCCTTGGTCTGGATCATGCCGATCACCCGGTCGCCGGCCATGACGTCGTCGACCATGTTGAGGTAGCGCGGCTCGAAGATCTGCAGCGGTAGCTCGCCGCCGGGCAGCAGGAGCGCCCCATCGAGCGGAAACACCGGGATCAGCTGCGGCAGGTCCGCCGCCCTTCGATAGCCCGGCATGCGCGCCTCCCGTCCCAAGTGGGTCAGCTGAAAAGGATGGCCGACAGGCGTCGTCGGCCGGTTTTGGCGAGGTCGGACATGGGCCCCGCCGCCTCGAAAACCTTGAGCAGCTGCTGGCGCGCCGCCTGGTCGTTCCAGTCGCGATCGCGCTCGATGATGTGCAGCAGGTGGTCGGCCGCCTGGTCGAGATCGCCGGCGCCGGCCAGGGCCTGGGCGAGGGCGAAGCGGGCCTCGTGGTCGTCGGAGTTCTGGACCAGCCGGTGCTCGAACTGCTGTACCTCGGCCGATGGCGCGGCCTGCTCGGCCAGGTGCAGGGCGGCGCGGACGCTGTCGAGGTCAGGGTCCTTGGCGTCGGCCGGCGCCATGTCGAGGAGCTCGCGGGCCCGCTCGGCGTCACCGTTCTGCATGTAGAGCTTGGCGAGGCCGCCCAGCGCCTTGGGGTTCTCGGGGTCGTGCTGGAGGATCTGGGCGTAGGCCTGGGCCGCGCCACCGAGGTCGTTCACCTCGAGCGACTCCCTGGCGATCTCCAGCAGCTCGTCGACGGGCGAGGCGCCGCCGCCGCCGGCCTTCGCCAGCCGTTCGACGAAGGCCTTCACCTGGCTCTCGGGCAGGGCGCCCATGAAGCCGTCGATCGGCCGGCCCTCGTGGAAGGCGAACACCGCCGGGATCGACTGGACGCGCAGCTGGCCGGCGAAGGAGGGATTCCGGTCGATGTCGATCTTGACCAGCTTCACCGCGCCCTTGGCGGCGGTGACGGCCTTCTCCAGCGCCGGGCCGAGCTGGCGGCAGGGGCCGCACCAGGTGGCCCAGAAATCGACGATGACCGGCTGGGTCTTCGACGCCTCGATGACGTCGGCCATGAAGGAGGCGTCCGTGCCGTCCTTGATGAGGTCGCCCGCAACCCCGCCCGCCGCGCCGCCGCTCGGGGCTCCACTGGTCTCGCCGATCAGGGTCATGACCCAATCCCTCTCGAATCCGAACTCAAACGCTCGCCTGCACAGATGGTCGCAAGGCGCGCGGCCCGCAACGTCGGCGAGCTCACCGATCAACCACCTTCATGGCCTCGAAGTCCACCACCAGCGGCTCGACGCCGATGGCCGACAGGAAGGCGGTCAGGCCGGCCCGGGGCACGGTCGTCGTCGCGGTGTTGGTCAGCGGATGGAAGTTGACCTCGTCCGCCTCGGCCAGGGTGCGATCGAGCACAAAGCGGACGCGGCGGTCTTTGTCATTGATCAAGGCGAAGGCGGTCACCGAGCCGGGCGTCACGCCCAGCACCTCCTGCATGAGTTCGGCCGAGCCGAACGACAGCCTGGCCGAGCCGATCACCTGGTGCAGTCGCTTCAGGTCGATGGCCGCGTGGCCCTCGGCGGAGATCAGCCAGAGCTGGCCCTTGGCGTCCTTCAGGAACAGGTTCTTGGTGTGGGCGCCCGGGATGCGCGCCTTGATCTCCTCGCCCTCCTCGACGCGGAACACCGCCGGGTGGTCGAGGGTCCTGGGCTCGGCGCCGATCTTTTCCAGAAACGCCAGCAGGCCGGCGCGGGTGGTCTGTGCGGTCATCCTGCCTGGATACCTGAACTAGACGCCGAGGCGAGGGGAGGACTAAGGGTCGGGACCCGATTTCGTCTCTTTGGTCGAGCCTGCCCATGGAACTGGAGTGCTACCCCACCACCGAGCGGCCGCCGGAGCTGGTCCCCGGCCGTCCGAACCGCGCGTGGATGGATCATTTCGCCGAGCGCCACCCCTATCGCTGCCTGCCGCTGTCCATGGCCAACACCTCGGGCTGGGAGCTGCTCTCGCCGATGGGCTTCACGGCCGAGTGGACCGGGGGCAACCACCAGCAGGACATCCGGCTGACGCCCGACCATCCGCACCCCGACTTCCACAAGCACGCCCAGAGCCATTTCAGCCACGGCGTCCTGACCTTCCACTCCGGCTACCTGTTCCGCACCCCGCCGGGCTGGTCGATGTGGGTCATGGGGCCGCCGAACCAGGTGAAGGACGGGATCCAGCCGCTGTCAGGGGTGGTCGAGACCGACTGGCTGCCCTTCCCCTTCACCATGAACTGGCTGTTCACGCGCCCCGGCAAGGTGCGCTTCGAGAAGGGCGAGGCCTTCTGTTTCATCACCCTGCTCGAGGACAAGACCCTGCACGACATCCAGCCGGTGATCCGCCGGATGGATAAGAACCCCGAGCTGCGACACCAGTACGACGTCTGGGAAAAGCACCGCTCGGAATTCAACCAGAAGATCTTCCGCCAGGACCCCGAGGCGACCAAGCAGGCTTGGCAGCGCTACTACTTCAAGGGCGAGTTCCCGGAGGAGGTGGCGCCGGCCCGCACCGACCACGTCAACAAGCGCCGGCTGAAGGCGCCGAAATTCGGCGGATAGGCCGCTTGCCAAGGCGAGGGGCGTCTGCCATAAGCCCGCTCTCGAATTTCGGGGGCCGCCTTTTACAAGGCGATTTCCGAGGAGCGCGGGCGTAGCTCAGGGGTAGAGCACAACCTTGCCAAGGTTGGGGTCGTGAGTTCGAATCTCATCGCCCGCTCCAATATTCCGCACGATCACGATATCGCCACGGACCGGTCCTAGTGACCGGCCGCTGGCGCTTGTCTAAGCGTTGGCGGGAAGAGGCCTGTGGGGGGCGGACGATGACGCACGATCCGGCGCTGGAGGCGCACGAACACCGCGAGCATGCCGAGCATGCGGCGCACGAGCACGACAGCTTCATCTCGCAGGTGTCGATCACCGTGGCGGTGCTGGCGGTGCTGGCGGCCTCGATCGGCAGCCTGGAGACCGTCGAGGCCGGCGGGGCGATCACCGCGGCCAGCGAGGCGGTGCTGTCGCAGGACCAGGCCACCGACGCCTGGAACGAGTACCAGGCCGACAGCCTCAAGAAGCACCTCTACGGCATCGCGGCCGCCGCGCCGGGTCCGAAGGCGGAGGAATTCGCCCGCACGGCCAGGGAGCAGGTCGAGAAGCAGGCCGAGATCAAGAAGCGCGCTCAGGAGGGCGAGGCCGAGCGCGACAAGCTGATGGCGCAAAGCCGGCTGCACGAGCATCGCCACCACTGGCTGACCGGCGCGGCGACCATGGTCGAGATCGGCATCGCCATCTGCACCGTAGCGATCATCACCCGGCGGCGGCAGTTCTGGCTGGGCTCGATCCTTCTGGCCGTGATCGGCCTCGGGCTGTTCGGCGCCGCCTACCTGACCTGAGGCCTGACCTGAGGCCTGACCTCAGGCCGGGCGCGTCGGCGGCGCCGTTCAGGCCTATTTGCGCGGAGCCGGGTACTGGATGCGCGGCCGCAGGTTGTCGATCACCGCGCGGGCGTCGAAGGCGCGCGGATCGCCGGCCGGCTTGGCGCCATGGTGCATGACGACCTCGGCCGCGGCCTCGAAGCGCTCGACGGTGGTGACGTCCACCCGGTCGGCCCAGAAGGGGTCGCCCCAGAACGGATCCCAGCTGCGCCAGCCGCCGAAGCGGTGGCCGTAGTAGCGCCAGCTCGGCCGCCAGTAGCTGTAGCCGTACCAGGGGTGATAGAGCGGGTCCGGCTCGACGTAGGTGTGGGCGTCGCGGTTGGTGTGCCGGTCGACGATCTCGAACCAGTCGTAGCCCTGCTGGACCGTCAGCTCGGCCGAGCGGAACAGCAGGTAGGCCTCCACCGTCTCGCGCGAGGTGAGGCTGTTGCCCGCGAAGGTCACGCGCCAGCGATCCGGCTCCAGCCGCATCTCCGAATACCCGCCCGAGGTCGCCTGACCCGGAATATTCGGCTGGTACGGCGTGGGCGTCGCGCAGGCCGTGAGCCCGGCGGCCAAGGCCACGGCGGCGGCGAATGCGACGATTTTCTTTGCCATTGTTGGACTCAGGTTATCCAAGCGTCCCTCGAAGACGGACGTCTTGGCCACAACACTTCGCCGCAATTGTGGTTGCCTTGTTGCAGGTCAATTGCAGCCGCACGAACGTGGTCTTCAGGCGCCGGCGACCGCCAGCACATAGACGACGCGGCCCAGCGCCCCGAACAGCAGCACCGCGCAGGCCAGAGCCTGGATGACGAAGCCTGTCTCGCGCTTGGCCGGATCGGCCACGTAGCCGCGGCCGTAGAGCACGCGCCCGACGATCCAGACGAGGCCGACGCCGGCGGCCACCAGGTCGTTCCAGTAGAGGGCGAAGAGCCACATGGAGACCAGGAAGATCGGCAGCCACTCGAGGGTGTTGGCCTGCACCCGGATGCAGCGCTCGAGCACCGGGTCGCCGGTCATGGTCGGCGCCTGGATGCCGCACTTCTGGCGGGCGCGGGCGACGCCCAGGCCCATGCTGAAATAGAGGATGAGCGAGAGCAGGGTGACGATCGCCACCAGGCTGTGCGGTTGCATGTGACTTCCCCCCGAACGCCGGCGGTCACGCGGCCGCAGGCTTCACGGCGAAGCTGGCACGCTTCCGTGCGGAAGGGAACCGGCGCCGGCGGTCCCGCCGTTTTGTCGGCGCGACACAGCCTTTGGAGAAGGCCGATGGAGACGACATCCGCGGCGATCCAGGAGATCGACTACGACGCCGAGCGCGCCAAGCTGCTCGTGTGCTTCGCCTCGGGCGAGCGCTACGTCTATGTCGGCGTGCCGGGCGAGGTGCACCGCTCGTTCCTGGAAGCCGACTCCAAGCGCCGGTTCTTCCAGGCCGAGATCCAGGACCGCTATCCCTACAACCGGCTCGACAGCTGAGCGGCGCTACGCCGCGCCGCGCTTGTCGCGGTTGGCCTTCACCCGCAGGCGCAGGGCGTTGAGGCGGATGAAGCCGGCGGCGTCGCGGTGGTCGTAGGCGACCGCGCCTTCCTCGAAGGTGACCAGCTCCTGGTCGTACAGCGAATAGGGGCTGGTGCGGCCGATGACGGTGACGTTGCCCTTGTAGAGCTTCACCCGCACCTGGCCCGAGACCATCTCCTGGGACAGGTCGATGGCCGCCTGCAGCATCTCGCGCTCCGGGGCGAACCAGAAGCCGTTGTAGATCAGGCTGGCGTACTTCGGCATCAGCTCGTCCTTGAGGTGCATGGCGCCCCGGTCGAGGGTGATGCTCTCCATGCCGCGGTGGGCGTGGAGCAGGATGGTCCCGCCGGGCGTCTCGTAGACGCCGCGCGACTTCATGCCGACGAAGCGGTTCTCGACGAGGTCCAGGCGGCCGACGCCGTTGTCGTGGCCGAGCTGGTTCAGCTTGGTCAGCAGGGCGGCCGGCGACAGCTTCTGGCCGTCGATGGCGACGGGATCGCCCTTCTCGAAATCGATGGTGATGACGGTCGGCTTGTCGGGCGCGGCCTCGGGACTGATCGTGCGCATGTGCACGAACTCCGGCGGCTCGACGGCCGGATCCTCCAGCACCTTACCTTCGGAGGAGGAGTGCAGCAGGTTGGCGTCGACGCTGAACGGCGCCTCGCCCCGCTTGTCCTTGGTGATCGGGATCTGGTGCTTCTCGGCGAAGTCGAGCAGGGCCTCGCGGCTCTTGAAGTCCCATTCGCGCCAGGGGGCCACGACGCGGATGTCGGGATCGAGGGCGGCGTAGGAGAGCTCGAAGCGGACCTGGTCGTTGCCCTTGCCGGTGGCGCCGTGGGCGACCGCGTCGGCGCCAGTCTTGTGGGCGATCTCGATCTGCTTCTTGGCGATCAGCGGCCGCGCGATCGAGGTGCCGAGCAGGTACTGGCCTTCGTAGACCGTGTTGGCCCGGAACATCGGGAACACGTAGTCGCGGACGAACTCCTCGCGGATGTCCTCGATGAACACGTGCTCCGGCTTGACGCCGAGCATCAGCGCCTTCTCGCGCGCCGGGCCGAGTTCCTCGCCCTGGCCGAGGTCGGCGGTGAAGGTCACCACCTCGGCGCCGAGCTCCACCTGCAGCCACTTGACGATGGTGGAGGAGTCCAGCCCGCCGGAGTAGGCGAGCACGACCTTCTTGACGGGCTTGTCGGCCATGGGTGTCGGAAGTCCTGAAGTCGGGAGGAAAGACGTCGCGCGCCTTTAAGGGCAGGTGGCGCGCGGGTTCAAGGATTTAAGCGGCGCTCAGCGTCGCTCGAGGGCCGCTTTCAGCCATCGCAGGTGGAGGAGGGCGAGCAGCGAGGCGGCGGTGGCGCGGACGCCGAAGAGGATCACCGTGGCGTCGCCTTCCTGGTCGCGCGCCTGCAGGGCGAGCCAGAGGGAGAAGGCGAAGGCCGCGCCGGGCAGGGCCCAGATGCCGAGCCCCCGGCCGATCTCGCCGATGGGCAGGCGCAGCTTCTCGCCGGGCGTGGTCTGGGCCCAGGCCTGGCGCGAGGCGCCGAACATGATCGCCAGGGCCAGCACCCACAGCGCGTCGCCGAGGTAGGTCAGGATCACCCTACACCGTCACCTGGGCGCCCATCTCGACCACGCGGCCGGGCGGGATCTTGTAGAAGTCGGTCGGGTTGGCGGCGTTCTTCATCAGGTAGATGAACAGCTTGTCCTGCCAGAGCGGCATGCCGGACTGGGCCGAGGGCACCACCGAGCGGCGGCCGAGGAAGAAGCTCGTCGCCATGATGTCGAACTTCAGGCCGAGCTTGCGGCACAGGGCGAGGGCCTTGGGCACGTTCGGGCTTTCCATGAAGCCGTAGGTGACGTGCACCTTCTTGAAGTCGTCGTTGAGCGGCTCGATCCGCACCCGCTGGGCCTCGCTGACCCGCGGCGTCTCGGCCGTGTGCAGGGTGAGGATGATGTTCTTCTCGTGCAGCACCTTGTTGTGCTTGAGATTGTGCATCAGGGCGACGGGCGCCATGTCCGGGTCGGAGGTCAGGAAGATCGCCGTGCCGGGCGCGCGGTAAGGCGCGCGGGCCTTGAGGATCTCCGACAGCTCGGCGAGCGGCACCGAATCCCGGCGCGTCTTCTCGGTGAGGATCTGAGCGCCGCGGTTCCAGGTGACCATCACCGTGACGAGGCCCCCGCCCAGCACCAGGGGGAGCCAGGCCCCCTGCGGGATCTTCAGCAGGTTCGAGGAGATGAACACCAGGTCGAGGACGCCGAAGAAGCCGGAGGCGAGCGCCGCCTGCCACACCGGGCGCTTCCACATCCAGCGGACGATGACGAAGAACAGCAGGGTGTCGACGAACATCGCGCCGGTCACGGCGATGCCGTAGGCCGCCGCCAGGTTCGACGAGGTGCGGAACATCACCAGCAGGACCACCACGCCGACCATCAGGAAGGTGTTCACCTGCGGCACGTAGATCTGGCCGGCCTGGGTCTCCGAGGTGCGGCGGATATCGATGCGCGGGAACAGGCCGAGCTGCACCGCCTGCTGGGTCATGGAGAAGGCGCCGGTGATCACCGCCTGCGAGGCGATGATGGTGGCCAGGGTGACCAGCAGCAGGACCGGCCAATAGATCGGGTCCGGGATCATCCGGTAGAACGGATCGACCCGGTCGGCCGGGTGGCGCAGCACCAGGGCGCCCTGGCCGAGGTAGTTGAGCAGCAGGGCGGGCAGCGCCAGGAACACCCAGGCCGCCTGGATCGGCTTCTTCCCGAAGTGGCCCATGTCGGCGTAGAGCGCCTCGGCGCCGGTCACGGCCAGGAACACGCTGCCCAGGATGACGAAGCCCAGGAAGCCATTGTCCCACAGGAAGATCGCGCCGTAGTGCGGCGACAGGGCCCGGAAGATCGAGAGGTCTTCCTTGATGTGGAAGAGCCCAAGGCCCGCCAGCACCAGGAACCAGACGGCGGTGATCGGGCCGAAGAACTTGGCGACGCTCGCCGTGCCCTTGGACTGGACGAGGAAGAGGGCCACCAGGATGCCGATGGAGATCGGCAGGACGAACTCGCCGATGCCGTGCGGGGCGCCGGGCGCGTCGCGCACGCCCTCGACCGCCGAGAGCACCGAGACCGCCGGGGTGATGATGCCGTCGCCGTAGAACAGGGCCGCGCCCAGCATGCCGAGGAACAGCACCAGGCCCGAGCGCTGGGGTACGATCCGCTGGGCCAGCGCCATCAGGGCGAGCGTGCCGCCTTCGCCCTTGTTGTCCGCCCGCATGAGGAAGACGACGTATTTGACGGTGACGATGAGGATCAGCGCCCAGATCACCAGGCTGACGACGCCCAGCACCGCCAGCTGAGGGTCCACCGTGGCGCGCGAATGGTGCAGCGCCTCGCGCATGGCGTAGATCGGACTCGTGCCGATGTCGCCGAAGACCACGCCCATGGAGCCGAGCGCCAGGGCGAGGAAACTTTCGGAATGCGGGGAGTGACGGGTCTCCTCCGACGCCTCGGCGGCGCCGCCGGCGGGATCAGCCATCCATTCTCTCCGGGAACGCGCTTGTCGTGGTTCCCTTGGTCGGCCCCATGCCGTCGATCGGCGGGCGCGATACACCCAAAGCAGTTCCTGTTCAATGCCATGGCTCGCCGCCCTGGGGCGGCCGCCCTACGACGAGCCTCGGCGGCCCTTTGAATGCGCGGGCGGACGCCCTAGTTTCCGCAGGAGGCGCAAAGCGCCGCTTCGGGGGACGGCATGGATCGCAGATTGGCCCTGGTGACGGGGGCTTCCGCCGGGATCGGCGCGGCCTTCGCCAAGATCTTCGCCAGCCACGGCTACGACCTGGCCCTCACCGCGCGGCGCACCGATCGGCTGGAGACCCTGGCCGAGGAGATCCGCCTGCGCCACGGAGTCGAGACGCTGGTGGTCGCCGCCGACCTGGCCAAGGCGGGGGCCGCGGACCGGATCCTCGGCGCGCTCTCCGCCGAGGGCCGCAGCGTCGACGCCCTGGTGAACAACGCCGGCTACGGCCTGCCCGGAACCTTTGCGGAGACCAAGTGGGAGGACCAGGCGGCCTTCCTGCAGGTGATGGTCACCGCCCCCTGCGAGCTGGCGCACAAGGTGCTGCCGGGGATGGTCGAGCGCCGGTTCGGGCGGATCGTGAACGTGGCCTCCCTGGCTGGCCTCGTGCCCGGCGCCGCGGGCCACACCCTCTACGGCGCCTCCAAGGCGATGCTGGTCCGCTTCTCCCAGAGCCTGCACCTGGAGGGCGAGCCGAGCGGGGTGCACGTCACCGCCCTCTGCCCTGGCTTCACCTATTCGGAGTTCCACGACGTCAACGGCACCCGGGCCCAGGTCAGCGCCTCGACGCCCCCATGGCTGTGGCTCGGGGCCGACGAGGTGGCGGCGGCAGGCTACGAGGCGGTGGAGGCCAACCGCGCGATCTGCGTGCCCGGCGCGCCGAACAAGGCGATTGCCGCCGTCGCCAAGCTGATCCCCGACGACTGGGCCCTGGCGCTCATGGCCTCGCAGGGGCCGCGCTTCCGCAAGGTCTAGCGCGTCGCGTAGGGCTGGGCGGTCTCGTGGCGGATGAGGCCGCGGGTGGCGTCCGAGAAGCCGACCAGGATGAACTGCACCGCCATGGCGCAGAGGATCAGGCCCAGCACCCGCACGACGATGGTCAGCCCGATTTTGCCGAGCAGCCGGGTGATGACCGGTGTCGCCAGGAAGGACAGCAGCACGGTGAGAGCGACGGCGGCGATGACGCCGACGCCGGTCGCTGCGCCGGTCAGGCCGAAGGCGCGGCCCTGGCTGGCGTAGATGATGACGGTGGAGATGGCGCCGGGCCCGATCAGCAGGGGCATGGCGAAGGGCACGATCATCCGCTCGAACTGCCGTCCGGCCGCGCCCCGCTTGGATTTCGGCGCCGCCGCCGCGGCGGTCTGCGGGTTCTCCGCGCCGATCTCGCCGCGCACCATGTCGAGGCCGAGGATGAACAGGATCACCCCGCCGGCGATGCGAAAGGCCGGCAGGGAGATGCCGAAGAAGGCGAGCAGACTGAGGCCGGTGAAGTAGAAGAAGGTCAGGAAGCCGACCACGAACAGCGAGATGTAGAGGGCGATCTGCGCCCGGTCGCGGCTCGACACGCCCTGGGTGCCGGCCGCGAAGAACGGCACGTTCCCGACGGGATCGATCAGCGCGAACAGCGCCACGAAGAAGTTGACCGCGAACTCGCCCTGGCCCATGCACGGCTCTTAGCCCAATTCGCTGCGCCGCCGAACGCTCTTCGCGAGCGGGACCTCGCGCGCCTGCCAGATAAGGACCGCCCATGGCCGTCGCCGACCTCGTCAAGGCCGATCCCCGCCTGATCGTGCCGCTGGACTTCCCGACCGTCGAGGAGGCGCGGGCCGCGGTCGACCGGATCGGCGACGCGGTCAGCTTCTACAAGGTGGGGCTCGAGCTGTTCGCCACCGGCGGCATGGACTTCGCCAAGGCGCTGAAGGCCGAGGGCAAGCAGGTGTTCCTTGACTGGAAGCTGCACGACATCCCGACGACGGTGCAGAAGGCGGCGTCGGCGCTCTCCGGCTCCGGCGGCGACTTCCTCACCGTCCACGGCGAGCCGCAGGTGATGGAGGCCGCGGTGCGCGGCGTGGGCGGCTCGGGGCTCAAGGTGCTGGCGGTGACGGTGCTGACCAGCCTTACCGACGAGGACCTGAAGGCGATGGGCTACGCCGAGGGCGCCAAGGCGCTCGTCGAGCGGCGCATCCACCAGGCCCTGGCCGCCGGCTGCGACGGGGTGATCGCCTCGCCGCACGAGGCGGCCCTGGCCCGCGCGATCGGCGGCAAGGACTTCCTGGTGGTGACGCCGGGCGTGCGCCCCGATTGGTCGGCCAAGAACGACCAGGCCCGGGCGGCGACCCCGCTCGACGCGCTGAAGGCCGGCGCCTCGCACATCGTCTGCGGCCGGCCGATCACGGCGGCCAACGATCCGCACGCCGCGGCGTTGCGGGTCGTGGCGGAGATGTCCCAGGCGGGCTGACGGTCGCGCTCGGCGCGGGCCGCGCGTCAGAAGTCGCTGGCGATGCCCTTGCGCTCCCAATCGCCGAATCGCGTGGGTTCGGGGCCGCGCGGGCCGCGCACTTCCGGAGCCAGCTCGGACTTCGCCTCGGCAGCCTTGCGCTGGGCGGCTTCTTCGAGGGCGCGGAGAGCCTCGGGGCTGAGCGCCTTGCCGGGCGCGGCGTTGGGCGGGGCGTCTTTCATGTCGAAAATTTAAGGCCTTAGGGCGCCGCGCGCCAGATTGCGTCTCTCGCGGAACGCTGGTTTCTTGCCGGCAATCTCAATTTCTGTTCGGGGGAACAGCAGAATGTCCCGCATTTCCATCGCTTTCTTCGGCGCCGCCGTCGTCTACGCCCTCGGGGGGATGGTCCTCGGCATGTACATGGGCGGTTCGGGCGACCACTCGATGGCGCCGGTCCACGCCCACATCAACCTGCTCGGCTGGGCGAGCCTGGCGCTCATGGGCGCCTTCTACGGCCTCGCCGCGGACAAGGCGCCCGCCAAGCTCGCCTGGACCAACTTCGGCCTCTCCAATGTCGGCAACCTGATGTCCCTGCCGATGGTGGCCATGATCCAGTCGGGCAAGCCGCCGATCGTGCCGCTGCTGGTGGGCGGCGAGGTGCTGATCGTCGCCGGCATGCTGACCTTCGGCCTGTCCCTGATCGTCGTCGCCCGCGCCGCCCCGGCGGCGGCCGCCACGGCTTCCGGGATCAAGAAAGCCGCCTAAGTCTCTTGCGCCGGCGTCCCGATGCGGGCACGCCGGCGCTCGTGACCTCGACCGAAACCACTGAAGCCGCCGGCCGGCCCGCCCGGGCCGCGGCGCTCGACATCCTCCACGCCGCCCTGGCCGCCCGCGCCGGGCTGGAGGGGGGCCTCGCCCATCCCTCGGTCCGCGCCCTCGAGCCGCGCGACCGGGCCTTCGCCCGCGCCCTCGCCATGGCGACGCTCCGCCACCTCGGCGCCATCGACGCGGCGCTGCAGGCCCGGCTGAAGAAGCCGCCGCCCGAGCGGGTGGTGAACATCCTGCGCATCGGCGCGGCCCAGCTCTTCGTGCTGAAGACGCCGCCGCACGCCGCCGTCGCCGCCACCGTCGACCTCGCCCCCAAGAGCTTCACCGGCCTCGTCAACGCCGTGCTGCGCGGCCTGACGCGCGAGCCGCCGGATCTCGCCACGCCGGAGCTCCTGGCTCCGCAATGGCTCTACGCCCGCTGGATGAGCGCCTATGGCGCGGAGACGGCGCGCGCGATCGCCGCCCAGATCGGCGAGGAGCCGCCGACCGATCTCAGCCTGAAGCCGGGCGTCGCGCCCGAGGGGCTGGAGGGTGAGGTGCTGCCGGGCGGGAGCTTCCGCGCCGCCATGGCCGGCGACGTCACCGGCTGGCCGGGCTTCGCCGAGGGGCGCTGGTGGGTGCAGGACGCTTCGGCCGCCGTGCCGGCGCGCCTGCTGGCGGTCGGACCCGGCGAGACCGCGCTCGACCTCTGCGCCGCGCCGGGCGGCAAGACCCTCCAGCTCGCCGCCGACGGGGCCCAGGTGGTCGCCGTCGACCGCAACGGCCAGAGGCTGAAGCGCCTGCGCGAGAACCTGCGGCGCACCGGCCTCGCGGCCGAGGTGGTGGAGGCCGACGCCGCCGACTGGAAGGACGGACGGACCTTCGACGCCGTGCTCCTGGATGCGCCGTGCTCGGCGACCGGGACCTTCCGCCGCCATCCCGACGTGCTGTGGGTGGCGAGCCCCAAGGATGTCGCCAACCTCGCGGCGGTGCAGTCGCGCCTGCTGGACTCCGCCGCGCGCCGCGTGCGGCCCGGCGGCCGCCTCGTCTATTGCGTCTGCTCCCTGGAGCCCGAGGAGGGCGAGGCGCAGGCGGCGGCGTTCCTTTCCCGCACGCCCGGGTTCGCGCTCGAGCCGGTCGCGGCGGGGGAGGGCGGGGCGCCCGAGGCGAGCCTGCGCGCCGACGGCACGCTGCGCATCCTGCCGCAGCACCGGCCCGGCGGGACCGACGGCTTCTACATCGCCCGCTTCCGGCGGGCCGGCTGATCGGCTAAGGCCAAAGCATGACCGGCAAGACCATCATCGCGCCCTCCATCCTCGCCTCCGACTTCTCGAGGCTCGGCGAGGAGGCGCGGGCCGTGGAGGCGGCGGGCGCCGACTGGCTGCACGTCGACGTCATGGACGGCCACTTCGTGCCCAACATCACGATCGGCCCGGATGTGGTGAAGGCGCTGCGCCCGCACGTGAAGATCCCCTTCGACGTGCACCTGATGATCGCCCCCGCCGATCCCTACCTCGAGGCCTTCCGCGCCGCCGGCGCCGATCTCATCAGCGTCCACCCCGAGGCCGGCCCGCACCTGTCGCGCACCCTGCAGCGGATCCGCGAGCTGGGCGCCAAGGCGGGCGTGGTCTTCAACCCCTCGACCTCGCCGGAGGTGATCGCTCACATCATGGACCAGGTCGACCTGGTGCTGGTGATGAGCGTCAACCCGGGCTTCGGCGGCCAGAGCTTCATGTCCTCGCAGCTCAAGAAGATCGAGCGCCTGCGCCGGATGATCGACGAGACCGGCCGCGACATCCTGCTGGAGGTGGACGGCGGGGTCACCGCGCTGACCGCGCCCCAGTGCATCGCCGCCGGGGCGACGGCGCTGGTCGCCGGCACGGCCGTCTTCAAGGGCGGCCCCGAGAAGTACGCCGAGAACATCGCCGCTCTGCGCGGCTGAATCGCCCGCGGTCCCTGAGTCCGGTTGACCTGACGGCGCGCGCGGCGTTAATCCGCGCCCATCCCGCGTGACTGGCGATAAAGGTGGGCGACCACCGGGGAGCGCGGAGACCATATTCCGCCGCTCGCCTGGGCATTCCTTCGGTTTCAACCAGGAGAATGCCGTGCCTGCAGCCCCCGATTTCCCCGCCGCCCCCGACCGCGCCCCGATCAAGCGGGCGCTGATCTCCGTCTCCGACAAGACCGGCCTGATCGAGGCCGCCCAGGCGCTGAGCCGTATGGGAGTCGAGCTGGTCTCCACCGGCGGCACCCGCAAGGCGATCGCGGACGCCGGCCTGCCGGTGAGGGACATTTCCGACCTCACCGGCTTTCCCGAGATGATGGACGGCCGCGTGAAGACCCTGCACCCGGTGGTGCACGGCGGCCTGCTGGGCGTGCGCGATGCGCCGGAGCACAGACGAGCCATGGACGAGCACGGGATCGGCGGCATCGATCTCGTCTACGTGAACCTCTACCCCTTCGAGTCGACCATCGCGGCGGGCGCCGACTACGCCACCGCCATCGAGAACATCGACATCGGCGGCCCTGCGATGATCCGCTCGGCGGCCAAGAACCACGGCTATGTGGCGGTCTGCACCGAGCTCGCCGACCTGCAGGAGGTCCTGGCCGAGCTGAACGCGTCCGGCGCGACGAGCCTCGAGCTGCGCAAGCGCCTGGCGGCCCGCGCCTATGCCCGCACCGCCGCCTACGACGCGGCGATCTCCGGCTGGTTCGCGAAGACGCTGGGCGAGGACTATCCGCGCCGCAAGGCCTTCGCCGGCGAGCTTGTCCAGACCATGCGCTATGGCGAGAATCCCCACCAGAGCGCCGCCTTCTATCGCTTCGCGGCTCCGCGCACCGGCGTCGCCACCGCCACCCAGCTCCAGGGCAAGGAGCTCAGCTACAACAACATCAACGACACCGACGCGGCCTATGAACTGGTCGCCGAGTTCGACCCCAAGGCCGGCCCGGCCTGCGCCATCATCAAGCACGCCAACCCGTGCGGCGTGGCCACCGGCAAGACCCTGGCGGAGGCTTACGAGCGGGCGCTGGCCTGCGACCCGACCAGCGCGTTCGGCGGCATCATCGCCCTGAATTCGAAGCTGGACGCGGCCACGGCGGAGAAGGTGCTGGAGATCTTCACCGAGGTGGTCATCGCCCCGGAGGCCGACGAGGCCGCGGTGGCCCTCTTCCGCAAGAAGAAGAACGTCCGCCTGCTGGTGACCGGCGGCCTGCCCGATCCGTTGGCGGCCGGCGAGACCTTCCGCTCGGTGGCCGGCGGCTTCCTGGTGCAGGCCCGCGACACGGCCCACCTGACCGCGGCGGACCTCAAGGTCGTCACCAAGCGCGCGCCGACCGAGACCGAGATCCGCGACATGCTGTTCGCCTTCACCATCGCCAAGCACGTGAAGTCGAACGCCATCGTCTATGCGCGCGAGGGCCAGACCCTGGGCATCGGCGCCGGCCAGATGAACCGCAAGGACTCCGCCCGGATCGCCGCCCTGCGCGCCGCCGACTTCGGCCTCGACCTGAAGAGCTCGGCCTGCGCGTCGGAAGCCTTCTTCCCGTTTGCCGACGGCCTGATCCAGGCCGCCGACGCCGGCTGCACGGCGGTGATCCAGCCGGGTGGCTCGGTGCGCGACGAGGAGGTCATCCAGGCCGCCGACGAGCGGGGCCTGGCCATGGTCTTCACCGGCGTGCGGGTGTTCCGACACTAGCGCCCGCGATCATCCCCTCAAGGGGGAGGTGGCCCGGAGGGCCGGAGGGGGTTTCAGCCGCCCGCGTCTGAGCGGAGAACCCCCTCACCGGCTTCGCCGGAGCCCGCCCTGAGGGGGAGCAATTTGCACGGCTACTTCCGCCGCCGCCCCCGCTCCTCGGCGAGTTCGCGCAGGGCGGCGTTGGCGATGGTGAGCTTGGCGAACGACCAGGCGCCGCCGGCCTGTTCGATCTCGTCCACCGTGCGGCGCGCCGCCTCGGCCTTGTCGCGGCGCAGCCCGGCCCACTCCTCGACCGCGGCGCGGGCGCGCTCGGCGTCCTCGCCGGCCTTCTGCGAGCCGGCGTGCTCCATCACCGCGCGGGTGAGGACCGCCTGCTCGGCCAGGAGATCCTCCAGGAGCCGGCGCAGCGCCGTCCGCTCGAAGGAGTCGCCCACCGCGAAACCGGCCGCCGCCGCCCGCAGGCGGTCGAAGCCGAAGGCCGCGCCCGCGGCGTGGTAGAGCCGCGCGACGGCCGGCAGCGACCAGCTCGAGGCCTCGGCGAGGTCGACGAGGTCGGCGGCGGTGGTCAGCGACTGGACGATGGCCGCGCCCTCGGCGCAGGCCTCGGGCGCGCCGGCCTCGGCGAGCTGGCGCGTGCGGGTGGCGATCGCCCGCTGCTCGATGGGCGAGGCGACGCCCGGCATCAGGCCGCGCAGGCGCTTGAAGCCGGCCGCGTAGCGTTCGACGAGTGCGGCCACGTCGAGGTTCTCGCGCATCGCCCGGCGGGCGAGCCAGAAGGTCGCCCCGCGCAAGGCCGCCGCCAGCCGGCGGTAGAGGGCGAGCTGTCCCGCCGCCGGGATCCTGTTGTCGAGCGCGTCGACCGCCGCCCACTGGGCGTCGAGTTCGAGCACCGCCTTGGCCGCCTCATAGCCGGCGGCGAAGGCCCGCACGTCACAGCCGGCCGCCGCCATCAGACGCGACGGGAACGAGGGCCCGCAGCGATTGACGATGTCGTTGGCGATGACCGTGGCGATGATCTCGCGCCGCAGACGGTGGCGGCGCATGGGCTCGGCGTACTTGCGCAGCGGCTTGGGGAAATAGTCCTCCAGCACGCCTTCGTAGAACGGATCGTCCGGCAGGTCGCTGGCCACCAGCTCGCGCTTCAGCTCGAGCTTGCCGTAGGCGAGCAGCACGGCGAGCTCGGGCCGTGTCAGCCCCTGACCCGCCTGCCTGCGCTCGGCGAGGGCGGCGGCGTCGGGCAGGCCCTCGACCGCGCGGTCGAGGCGGCCGGCGGCCTCCAGCTCGGCCATGAACCGCGCGTGCGGCTCCAGTTCGCCCGGCGCATCCATCTGCAGGAGCGAGAGGGCGAGGGTCTGGTCGGAGTTGTGGGCCAGGACGTGCTCGGCCACCTCGTCGGTCATCGACTGGAGCAGGGCGTCGCGCTTCTTGCGGTCCAGGGTTCCAGTGCGCTCCAGGCCGCCGGTGAGGATCTTGATGTTCACCTCGTGGTCGGAGGTGTCGACGCCCGCGGAATTGTCGATGGCGTCGGTCTCGATGTGGCCGCCGAGCTTTGCGAACTCGATGCGGCCGGCCTGGGTGACGCCGAGATTGGCGCCCTCGCCGACCACCTGGACCCGCAGGTCGGCGCCGTTGACCCGCACCGCGTCGTTGGCCTTGTCGCCGACGTCGGCGTTGGCTTCGGATTTGGCCTTCACATAGGTGCCGATACCGCCGAGGAAGAGCAGCTCCACCGGCGCCTTCAGGATGGCGTTGATCAGCTCCGCCGGGGCCATCGCCTCGGCGCTGACGTCGAGCAGCTTGCGGACCTCGGCCGAGAGCGGGATCGACTTCTGGGTCCGGGGGAACACCCCGCCGCCCTTGGAGATGAGCTTCCGGTCGTAGTCGTCCCAGGACGAGCGAGGCAGGTCGAACAGCCGCTTGCGCTCGCTCCAGGACTTCGCCGGATCCGGGTCCGGGTCGAGGAAGATGTGGCGGTGGTCGAAGGCGGCCATCAGCCGGGTCTGCTTCGAGAGCAGCATGCCGTTGCCGAACACGTCGCCCGACATGTCGCCGACGCCGACGCAGGTGAAGGGTTCGGCCTGGATGTCCTTGCCGAGCTCGCGGAAGTGGCGCTTCACCGCTTCCCAGGCGCCGCGCGAGGTGATCGCCATGGCCTTGTGGTCGTAGCCGGCCGAGCCGCCCGAGGCGAAGGCGTCGCCGAGCCAGAAGCCGTAGTCCTCGGCCAGGCCGTTGGCGATGTCGGAGAAGGTCGCCGTGCCCTTGTCTGCGGCCACCACCAGGTAGGGGTCGTCGCCGTCGTGGACCACCACGCTCTTCGGATGGGTGACATTGCCGGCCGGCGTCAGATTGTCGGTGATGTCCAGGAGGCCCTGGAGGAAGATCTTGTAGGCCCGGACGCCCTCGGCGCGGACCGCGTCCGGCGAGCCGCCCTTGGGCAGCATCTTGGGGAAGAAGCCGCCCTTGGAGCCGACGGGCACGATCACCGCATTCTTGACCTGTTGCGCCTTCACCAGGCCCAGCACCTCGGTGCGGAAGTCGTCGCGCCGGTCGGACCAGCGCAGGCCGCCGCGCGCCACCGGGCCGAAGCGCAGGTGCACGCCCTCAACCCCGACGCTCCAGACGAAGATCTCGCGGAACGGCTTGGGCGCCGGCAGGTCGGCGAGCTGGCCGCTCGCCACCTTGAAGGAGATGTAGGGCTTGGGCGCGCCGTCAGCGCCGGGCTGGTAGAAGTTGGTCCGCTGGATGGCCGCCACCAGCATGGCGAGGCGCCGCAGCACCCGGTCGTGGTCGAGGCTCTCGACGGCCTGCAGGGCGTCGGTGATCTCGCCCATCAGCCGTTCAGTGGCCGCCTTGCGGGCGTCCAGGTCGCCCTTGGCCGCCGGATCGAAGCGCGCCTCGAACAGGGCGAGGATCAGCCGGGTGACCTCGGGATGGGCGGCCAGCGCCTCTTCCTGCACCCGCTGGCTGGGATCCAGGCCCGACTGCTGGCGGAAGCGGGCGAGGGCCCGGACCAGCGCCGCCTCGCGCCAGGGCATCGACAGCTCAAGCACCAGGCGGTTGAAGCCGTCGTTCTCGGTCTGGCCGCACCAGACGGCGACCACGGCGTCCTCGAAGGCCTGTTTGATCTCGGCGAAGACGAGGTGCTCGCCGCGCGGATCCTCGATCTCGAAGTCGTGCACCCAGACCGGTGCGCCGCCGCCCGGCGACACCGGGAAGCCCGCCTCGGCGAGCGCCTTCAGGCCCATGTTGTCGAGGATCGGCAGGACGTCGGCCAGCGCCGCCGGCTCGCCCGCGCGGTAGATCTTGAAGCGGAACTGGAGGGGGTTGTCCTTGGCGGTGCGGTAGGCGCGCACGCGGATCGTCTCGGCCGCGCCCATGGCCTCGATGACGGCGAGGTCGGCGAGCGCCTCCGCCGCGTCGAAGCGATCGCGGTAGCCGGCCGGGAAGGCCGGGCGATAGCGCAGCAGGACCTGGGCGAGGTCCTCCGGCTCGCGGCCCTGCGTCGCGCCTTGGGCGCGGACGGCCTCCTCGAAACGGTCCTCCCAGGTGCGGGCGGCCTCGGCGATCTCGGCCTCCACGGCCTTGAGGTCGGGCCAGGCGTGCTGGCCGGGGGTGAAGCCGACGATGTAGTGGACCCGCGCCAGGGCCCCGTCCGAGAAGCTCGGGTAGGAGGCCGAGACGTGGCCGCCGTAGGCGCCGGCCAGGATGCGGCCGGCCCGGGCCTCGAGGTCGGAGGTGTAGCGGTCGCGCGGCAGGAACAGCAGCACCGAGGCGAACCGGTCGAAGGGATCGCGGCGCTCGAACAGCCCGACCCGCGGCCGGTCGTAGAGGTGGAGGATGCCGAGCGCCTGGTCGAGCAGCTCGTCCTCCGTCACCTGGAAGAGCTCGTCCCGGGGATGGTTCTCCAGGATGTTCTTCAGCCGCTTCTCGTTGTGGCTGCCCGGCGCGACCTTGGCCCGGTCGAAGACCTTGGCGAGCTTCTCGCGCAGCAGGGGCACGGCGCTGGCCGGCTGATCGTAGGCCTCGGCGGTGAACAGGCCGACGAAGCGCACCTCGCCGTGCGGCAGGCCGCGGTCGTCGTAGCGCTTCACGCCGACGTAATCGAGGTAGGCGCGGCGGTGCACCCGGCTGCGGGCGTTGGCCTTGGCGACGGTGACCGCCGGGGCGGCGACGATACGCTCCTTGGCCTCCGCCATCCGCAGCGCGGGCTCGTGGGCGCGGCGCAGCACGGTGCGCTCGGGATCGCGCAGGATGCCGAGGCCGTCCTTGGCCTGGTAGACGGGCTCCTCCGGCGCATAGTCGCCGTTGGCCAGCTTCGGGTACTCGTAGGCGCGGGCGCCCAGGAAGACGAACTGCTCGGCCTCGAGCCAGCTCAGGAAGGCGACCTCCTCCGCGCTCGCCTTGTCCGGGTGGGCGCGGGTCTCGGCGACCGTGCGGCGCATCAGCTCCAGCATGGCGGGGAAGTCGTCCACCGCGGCGCGGACGTCGGCCAGGGTGGCTTTCAGGCCGGCCAGCAGGGCGGCCTCGCGGTCGGCGCCGACCGGATCGAGGATCACCTGCACCATCGATTCCCGGCGCGCCGTGCCGGTCGCGCCGCGCACGCCGGCGCGGTCGCGGGCGACCTCGACGATCGGGTGGAACATGGCGCGGACGGAGAGGCCCTGGTCGGCGATCTCGCCCATGATCGAATCCACCAGGAAGGGGGCGTCGTCCTGGACGATCTCCAGCCGGTCGAGCTTGGCCTTGCGGCCCTCGGCCGGGACGATGCGCATGGTCGGCCCGCGGCCCCGGCGGCGTTCGCCGAAGCGCCAGAAGTCGGCCAGGTTGGCGGCGAGCTCGGGGGTGGAGAGTTCGGGCAGCTCGTCGGGGGCGGCGTCGGCGGCGGCCTGGCCGGCGAAGTCGCGGGCGGACTCCTTGGCGGGGTCTTCGCCGAGCGCGGCCATGACGGCGCGCACCAGGCCGGCGGCGCGGGGATTGCGGCTCATCGGATGGCCCCCTGGAACGTGGGCGCAGGTCCAGAGACGAGGGCGCTGCCGCCAAAAACGAGGGCGCCGCCGGAGGAGAGTGTCCGGCGGCGCGTGGCTGCGCCGTGGGGGACCGGCGAAGCCTTCAGTGCTCGCAGCGTCCGCGGGCTTGGGGGACGGACGCCGGGGCTCGAACCGTCTCGATCCGAGCAAACCTTAGATGGGAACTGGCCGCGCAAATGGAAGACCCTGGTCACTGTTAGGCTCTCTCAGGCCGGCGCGCTGAGGCGTCGGCGGCTTCTTCATCGACCCGGTGCGGCCCTTCGTCGGGCGAGCGGCCGGGGGTGCGGTTGCGCAGCTGCTCGGGCTCGCCGTCGGCCGACAGCAGGACGGCGATCCAGCGTGCCCCCTTGAACTGGGCGAGGATGACCATCGCCATGACGGTCAGCGGCGTGGACAGGAACATGCCCGCGATGCCCCACAGAGCGCCCCAGAAGGCGAGGGCGAGCAGGACGACGATCGGGTCGATGTTGAGGCTGCGCCCCTGCATGCGCGGATAGACGACGTTGCCGATGACGATGCCGATGGCCTGCAGGGCGACCAGCAGGATGACCGCCGGCCAGTAGCTGTCGAACTCCATCAGGGCGAACAGCGGCGGGGCGACCCCGGCGAAGGTGCCGCCGATCACCGGGATGTAGACGGCCAGAAAGATGAGGAAGGCCCAGAAGACGGAGTTGTGCAGCCCGACCGCCGCCATGGCCACCCAGGACAGGCCGGCGACCATCAGGCCGGTGACCGTCTGCACCCACAGGTACTGCTCCACCGCATCGCGGATGCGCAGGAAGGTGGCGGTGGCGTCCTGGCGCTCGGCGCGCCCCGGGAAGAGGCCGACGATCTTGCGCTCGAACCCTCGCCGCGAGGCGAGGATGAAGCCCAGGTACACCAGCACGAAGGCCGCCGTGGAGGCGAAGCTCTGCAGGGCCCGGGCGACCTCGCCCAGGTACTGGGCCGGATCGAGCTGGCGGACGAGCTCCTGCACGGTGTGCGGCACGCGGACCCCGATCAGGCCGGCGACCCGGCCGATGACCTCCATCAGCTTCGGCGAGAAGTCGATCAGCTCCCCGAAGAACGACGGGGCGCGGGAGACGACCACGAAGGTCGCGCCGCCGAACAGCAGCACCGAGAGCAGGAGGGCCAGCGGCAGGGCGGCGCGCCGCGACACCCCGGGCAGGCGGTGCTCCAGCACCCGGGCGAAGCCGTCGATCATGATCGCCAGGAAGACGGCGAGGGCGAAGGGCGTCAGGATGCCGGACAGCCAGTAGGCGGCGCAGCCGGCGGCGATCACCGCCAGGACCACGAGGGCGTTGCGGGCGACGGCGGGGGTCTGGGCGGCGCTGGGCATACGGGCTTTCGCGAGGGCGTGCTCGACTGTCCCCGGCGGTTACGCCGGCGTCAACGGCGGTGACGGTTACCCCTATTCTAGACGGAATGGGAGTGAATTTGCCCTGCGCTTACGGGCAATCGACAATTTCCTGTCTCACCGCACGATTGCGTCGCTGTCCGGAGCCCCTGAGCGACGGCTCCGGCGTTTCGTTCTGGAAGGGTCTGCTGGAGAGAGAGCCATGGCGGGCGAAGGTGTGCTCATCGGGATGTCGGACAAACCCGAGGTGCTGCGGCTGGATCGCGCCAACCGCCACGGCCTTGCGGCGGGCGCCACAGGCACGGGCAAGACCGTCACCTTGCAGGTCCTGGCGCAGGGCTTCTCAGACGCCGGCGTGCCGGTCTTCGCCGCCGACGTGAAGGGCGACCTCTCCGGCGTCTGCCAGCCGGGCCAGCCGAACGACAAGCTCACCGCCCGCGCCAAGGAGCTGGGCGTCAGCCTCAATCCGCGCGGCGCGCCGGTGATCTTCTGGGACCTGTTCGGGGAGCAGGGGCATCCGATCCGGGCGACGGTGTCGGAGATGGGCCCGCTGCTCCTGTCGCGGATGCTGGAGCTCAACGAGGTGCAGGAGGGCGTGCTCAACGTCGTCTTCCGGGCGGCCGACGAACAGGGCCTGCTGCTGCTCGACTTCAAGGACCTGCAGGCGGCGCTCACCTACGCCTCGGACAACGCCCGCGAGCTCGGCGCGCGCTACGGCAACATCTCGCCGGCCACGGTGGCGACGATCCAGCGCAAGCTGCTGGTGCTGGACCAGCAGGGCGCGGCCGGCTTCTTCGGCGAGCCGGCGCTGCAGCTCTCGGACCTGATGCGCACCGATGCGGCCGGGCGCGGCTATGTCAGCCTGCTGGCCGCCGACCGGCTGATCTCCTCGCCCCGGCTCTACGCCACCTTCCTGCTGTGGCTGATGAGCGAGCTCTTCGAGGAGCTGCCCGAGGTCGGCGATCCGGAGAAGCCGCGGCTGGTGTTCTTCTTCGACGAGGCGCACCTGCTGTTCCGCGATGCGCCCAAGCCCCTGCTCGAGAAGGTCGAGCAGGTGGTGCGCCTGATCCGCTCCAAGGGCGTCGGGGTCTATTTCGTCACCCAGAACCCGGCCGACGTGCCCGACACCGTGCTCGGCCAGCTCGGCAACCGCATCCAGCACGCCCTGCGCGCCTACACCCCGGCCGAGCAGAAGGGGCTGAGGGCGGCTTCCGAAAGCTTCCGCCCGAACCCGGCCTTCGACACGGCCGAGACGATCCAGGCCCTGGCGGTCGGCGAGGCGCTGGTCTCGGTGCTGGACGAGAAGGGCGCGCCGACGGTCGTGGCGCGGACGCGGGTGCGGCCGCCGGACTCGCGGATCGGCCCGGCGACGCCGTCCGAGCGGCAGGCGGTGATCGCCCAGAGCCCGGTGCGCGGGCTCTACGACCAGGTCACCGACCGGCAGTCGGCCTATGAGATGCTGCAAGGGCGCGCGAGCCAGAAGGCGGCGGAGCCCGAACCCGCGCCGGCGCGCCAGCCGGCTCAGAAGCCATCGGAGATCGAGACGATGGCCAAGGCGTTCGGGACGTCGATGGTGCGGACCATCGGAACCCAGGTCGGCCGCGAACTGATCCGCGGCCTGCTGGGCGGGCTGACCGGCGGCAGCGGAAGCCGCCGCCGGCGCTATTGACCGCTTAGCGCGGCGCCATCCGGATCGCGCCGTCCAAACGGACGTGCTCGCCGTTGAAGTAGCCGTTGGTGACCATCTCGAGGGCCAGGGAGGCGTACTCTTCGGCATTGCCGAGGCGCTTGGGGAACGGCACCGAGGCGGCCAGGGCGGCCTTCACAGGCTCCGGGGCGCCCTGCATCAGCGGGGTGTTGAAGATGCCCGGCAGGATGGTGTTGACGCGGATGCCGTCGCCCATCAGGTCGCGGGCGATCGGCAGCGTCATGCCGACCACGCCGCCCTTGGAGGCCGAATAGGCCGCCTGGCCCATCTGGCCGTCGACCGCCGCCACCGAGGCGGTGTTGATGATCACGCCGCGCTCGCCGTCTTCCAGCGGCTCGAGGTCCAGCATGCCCTTCGCCGACTTGGCGATGCAGCGGAAGGTGCCCACGAGGTTGATCTGGATGATGAAGTTGAAGGCGTCGAGCGGGAAGTGCTTGGTCTCGCCCGTCTGCTTGTCGCGGCTGGCGGTCTTCATCGCGTTGCCGGTGCCGGCGCAGTTGATGAGGATCCGCTCCTGGCCGTGGGCCGCGCGGGCCTTGGCGAAGCCGGCGTCCACGTCCTCTTCCGAGGTCACGTTCACCTTGCAGAAGACGCCGCCGATTTCCTTGGCGACCGCTTCGCCCTTGGCTTCGTTCATGTCGAAGATGGCGACCTTGACGCCCTGGGCGGCCAGGGCCCGCGAGGTGGCCTCACCGAGGCCCGAGGCGCCGCCCGTGACGATCGCCGCGACATTTGAATTCAGTTTCATGGACGCACCGCTCCCGTAAGATCAGAAGGAAAATTGAGATCAGACCGAAAATTCTGGCGAGGCTTTAGCGCGATGAGCAGGGCCGAAAAAGTGTCACCCGGCGTCAACCCCGGGTTTGACCCGGCCGGGCCGCTCGACCCGAGCCGCTCGCTGGTCCCCCGCACGGTGCGCCTGAACGAGCGGATCGTCGCCCGCGGCTTCTGGCCGAAACTGACCAAGGCCGCCGCCCGCGTGCCCTTCGCGGCCGAGGCGCTGTCGGTCTGGTACTGCGTCCAGGACGCTCGCACCCCAGCGGGGGCCAAGGGAATGATGCTGGCGGCGCTTGCGTATTTCGTCCTGCCCACCGACGCCATCCCCGACTTCATCGCCGGCCTCGGCTACACCGACGACGCGGCGGTGTTCGCCGCCCTGCTGGGCCTGGTCGGCCGGCACCTGCGGCCCGAGCACAAGGACGCTGCGCGCGAGGCGATCGAGCGGCTGCGGCGCAAGAGCTAGGCGCAAGATCTAGGCGCAGGATTCAGATGGTCTGGGCCGCCTTGTGGGCGAGGTGCTCGCGCCAGGTGATGAACAGGGTCGAGGCGACGACGATGCCGGCGCCGATCGCGGTCCACAGGCCCGGAATCTCGTGGAACAGCAGGAAGCCGGCGGCGGCGGCGAACACCAGGCGGGTGTAGTCGATCGGCGACATGGCGGCCGCGTCGCCGATCTGCATGCCCTTGATGTAGCACCACTGGTTGACCGTCGCGATCGCGCCCATGGCCGCGAGCAGGGCGAGGTCGAGCGGGCGCGGCCAGCGCCAGTCGATCACCGCGCCCGGGATGGCCAGCAGCAGCCCGAGCGTCGCCGACCAGACGAGCAGGACCATCGGCGAATGGTCCCGGGTCATCACCTTCATGCCGAGGATGGTGAAGGCGAAGAGCAGGGAGGCCACGAGGGCCGCCAGGGCCGGGGCGCCGATGGCGAAGTGTCCGCCGGCGCCCGGCCGCACCATCAGGAGCACGCCGAGGAAGCCGATGACCGCCGCGCCGATCCGCAGGGGCCCGAGCTTCTCGCCGACGATGATCGCCGCCAGCGGCACCATCCACAGCGTCCGGGTGAACGACAGGGCGTTGGCGTCGGCCAGCGGCATCTTCTGGTAGGCGTAGAACTGCAGGATCATCGCCACCGTCCCCGCCGCGGACCGGAAGATCAGGATGCCCGGGCGGGTGGTGGCGAAGGCCGCGCCGCGATGCTTGAAGATCACCGGCAGCAGGATCAGGAAGCCGGCGAGCTGGCGATAGAAGGTCTGCAGCGCCGCCGAATAGCCCGCGCCCAGGTATTTGATGAGCGTGGTCATGGCGGTGAAGGTCACCGCCGAGGCCAGCATCCAGAGCGCGCCGTGGAGGTTGGGGCTGAGGCCCGACGGGCGGCGGACGTCCGGCCCGGCCGCGGCGGCCACGTTCAGCCCGCCTGGCCGGCGGGGGGCGGGACGAGGTCGCCGAGGATGGTGGCGAAGGGGCTCTCCATGGCCGTGTCCCACGAGTGCCGGCCGCCGACGGTGATGCCGCCGTCGACCACCAGGTGCGTGCCGGAGACGAACAGCGAGTCGTCGGACGCCAGGTAGAGCGCGGCCTTGGCGATGTCGTCGGGCACCCCGGCCTTGGGGATCGGCTGGGCCTTGGCGCCGTTGGCCGCGACCATGGCCGCCATCTGGTCGGCGACCTCGCGCGGCAGGCCGAAGGAGGCGCCGAAGATGGAGGTGGCGATCAGGCCGGGGCAGATGGCGTTGACGCGGATCTTCTGCGGCGAGAGCTGGGCGGCGGCGACGCGGCTCATGTGGATCACCCCGGCCTTGGCCGTGGAATAGGCGATCGGGCCGTAGCCGGCCTGCAGCCCGGCGATGGAGGCGGTGTTGATGATCGAGCCGCCGCCGCGTTCGATCATCAGCGGGGCGGCGTGCTTCATGCCGAGCGCCACCGCGCGCACCAGGATCGAGAAGATCCAGTCCCAGCCTTCGGTGGTGACCTCGGCGATGGAGGTCATCCGGTCCGAGATGCCGGCGTTGTTGAACAGCACGTCGAGGCCGCCGAACTCGGACTTGGCGAGGCCAAGGGCCGCGGCGATGTCCGCCTCCTGGGTGACGTCGCAGTGGGCGTAGCGCACCTGGCCCTTGAACCGCTGCTCGAGCATGCGGCCCTTCTCGTCCTGGATGTCGCAGGCGACGACGCGGGCGCCCTCCGCGGCGAACAGCTCCACGGTCCCCAGGCCAATGCCCGAGGCCGCGCCCGTGATCACCGCCACCTTGCCGTCCAGACGTCCCGCCATGATCCCCTCCCGGTTTATGGGTTATCAGCGATCACTAGCGGGACCTTGGGCCTCAGTCGATAGTGACGACGACCTTTCCCATCGCCTTGCGGCTGGCGAGGTGGGCGATGGCGTCGGCCGCCTTGGAGAGCGGGAAGCGCTCGGAGACGTACGGCTTGATCTTGCCGTCCTCGTACATCTTGAGGAGCTCGGCCACGCTCTCCTGGTGCCGCTTCGGGTTCTTGCCGACCCACGCGCCCCAGAACACGCCGACGATCTCGCAGCCCTTCAGCAGCGCGAGGTTCAACGGGATCTTCGGGATGTCGCCGGCGGCGAAGCCGACCACCAGGTACTTGCCCTCCCAGGCGATGGAGCGCAGCGCGGGCTCGGCGTAGTCGCCGCCGATGGCGTCATAGATCACGTCCGCGCCGTTCGGCGCGCTGGCGTCCTTGAACAGGTTGGCGAGCTCCTTCTGGCCATCGCGGTCGAAGGGGCCGCGGCCGTAGACCACGCCTTTGTCGGCGCCGTGCTTCTTGCAGAGGTCGACCTTTTCCTGGCTGGAAGCGGCGGCGATCACCGTCGCGCCCATCGCCTTGCCGAGCTCGACGGCCGCGAGGCCGACGCCGCCAGCGGCGCCCAGCACCAGCAGCGACTGGCCGGCCTTGAGCTGGGCGCGGTCCTTCAGCGCATGCCAGCTCGTGCCGTAGGTCATGATGAAGGCCGCGGCCTCGTCGAAGGGCATGGAGTCCGGGATCTTCACCAGCCGCGCGGCCTCGAGGGCCAGCTCCTCGGCCATGCCGCCCCAGCCGGTGTTGCCGAGCACGCGGTCGCCCGGCTTCACATGGGTGACGCCCTCGCCCACCGACTTCACCACGCCGGCCACCTCGCCGCCCGGCGCGAACGGGCGGGCCGGCTTGAACTGGTACTTGTCCTCGATGATCAGCACGTCGGGGAAGTTGACGCCGACCGCCTTCACCTCGACCACGGCGAAGCCGGGCTTGGCCTGCGGGCTCGGCACATCCTCAAGGACCAGGGTCTCGGGCCCGCCCACTTGCTTGCTCAGCAGCGCCTTCATCGAAGCTCTCTCCCCACGGGTCGTTTTCCAAAAGCCGGCGGACGCTAGCCCATTCGAACGGGCGTTTGAAGAACCTTGGCGCTCGGGTTCGCATCGACCCCGCCTCGCGTAGCGATTTGGTGAGCGGCGCGGGTCCACCTATATTCCGCGACCACCGCAAGCATCGGACCTCTTCCCTTGGGCGTGACCCTCGACCTTACGCGCGCGCCGGCGGCCCCAGCGCTGACCTCTGTGGCCGCCGCCAAGCCGAACATCACCGGCATGACCCGTGCGGAGCTGCGCGAGGCCATCGTCGCGGCCGGCGTCGCCCCGCCGGAGAAGGCCAAGATGCGCGCCAGCCAGGTCTGGCGCTGGATGCACCACTACGGCGTCACCGACTTCGCGGCCATGACCGACGTGGCCAAGGAGACCCGCGCGGCGATGGCCGACGCCTTCACCCTGGCCAGGCCGGAAGTGGTCGAGCGGCAGATCTCGAAGGACGGCACCCGCAAGTGGCTGATCCGCATGGCGCCGGGGATCGAGGTGGAGACCGTCTACATCCCCGACGTCGGCCGGGCCGGCGCGCTCTGCGTCTCCTCGCAGGTCGGCTGCACGCTTAACTGCACCTTCTGCCACACCGGCACCCAGGCGCTGGTGCGCAACCTCACCGCGGCCGAGATCGTGGCCCAGGTCCAGGTGGCCCGCGACGACCTCGGCGAATGGCCCTCGCCCAAGGAGGACCGCCGGCTCTCGAACATCGTGTTCATGGGCATGGGCGAGCCGCTCTACAATCTGGACAACGTCGCCGCCGCCATCGACATCATCGCCGACAACGAGGGCATCGCCATCTCGCGCCGGCGGATCACCGTCTCGACCTCGGGCGTGGTCCCCGAACTGGGCAATCTCGGCACGCGCACCCAGGCCATGCTGGCCATCTCGCTGCACGCCACCAACGACGCGCTGCGCGAGAAGCTCGTGCCGCTGAACAAGAAGTACCCGATCGCCGAGCTGATGGCGGCGATCCGCGCCTATCCCCAGCTCTCCAACGCCAAGCGCGTGACCTTCGAGTACGTCATGCTGAAGGGCGTCAACGACAGCCCGGCCGACGCCAAGGCGCTGGTCCAGCTGCTCAAGGGCGTGCCGGCCAAGATCAACCTGATCCCCTTCAATCCGTGGCCGGGCAGCAGCTACCAGTGCTCCGACTGGTCGACCATCGAGGCCTTCGCCGCGATCCTCAACCGCGCCGGCTACGCCTCGCCGATCCGCACGCCGCGCGGCCGCGACATCCTCGCCGCCTGCGGCCAGCTGAAGAGCGAGAGCGAGAAGCTGCGGGCCAGCGCCCGGCGCGCGGCGGAGCGCGAAGGCGCCTCCGGGGCCGCGTCGGAATAGCGCAGCTTTAGGGATCGTAGGGCTCCCCATGTTATCGGGGGGAGAGTCGCAAAGGGGCGGTCCCGCATGTTCCCATCGCCTGAGGTCCAGGCCTTCGCCACCGGCTTCCCGGTGACCCTTCTCCACGTCACGGTGACGCTCGCCCTGCTGTTCGCCGGCTCGGGCGTCTACATCATGCTGACGCCGCACAAGGAGGTGTCGCTGGTCCGCGAGGGCAACCTCGCCGCGGCGGTGTCGCTGGCCGGCATCCTGCTGGGCCTGGCGATCCCGCTCGCCGCCTCGATGAAGGCCTCGACGAGCCTGATCGACCTGACCCTCTGGGGCGTCGCCACCCTCGTGGTGCAGCTGCTGATCTCGCGCCTCACCGACCTCGTGCTGCACGGCCTGCCGCGACGCATCCAGGACGGGGAGGTGGCGGCGGCCACCCTGCTGGCGGCGGTGAAGGTCGCCACCGGCCTCGTGCTCGGGGCCGCCGTCGCCGGCTGAGACCTCCGATGCATTTTCCCAGGCTTCCCGATTGGTTGATCTACGCGGTGGTGGTGGCGGCGCTGCTGTTCCTCGCCGTGGGCCGCCGCGAGCGCGCCGACGCGCCGCCCGCCCCGCCGCCGCCGACGGAGGCCGAGGGCGGCATGCTGGCGCCCGCCTCGCCGTTCGATCCCTCGGTGGTGGTGGAGGTCGCCCAGAAAGCCGAGCCCGCCGCCGGCACCGCCTTCTCGGTGGCCGACAGCGGCGTCTGGGTCACCGCCCGGCACGTGGTCGATGGGTGCACCCAGACGGCGGTGGTGGTCGGTCCGGGCCGCGGCGTCGAGGCCCAGGTGAAGATCGATCCGCGCGGCGAGGCGGCCGTGCTGACCACCAACGGCGGGGCGCCGGCCCTGCCGCTCAACCTCGGCGGCGACCTGCGGCGCGGCGAGCGGGCCTTCCACCCCGGCTATCCGCAGGGCGAGCCGGGGGAAGCGACTTCGCGCCTGCTCGGCCGCGAGAACCTGGTGGTGCGCGGCCGCGGCGCGCGCACCGAGCCGGTGCTGGTCTGGGCCGAGGCGGGACGCACCGACGGCCTGCACGGCACGCTCGGCGGACTGTCGGGCGCGCCGGCCCTGGACGATCGGGGGCGGGTGATCGGAGTGACCATCGCCGAGGCGCCGCGCCGGGGGCGGATCTACACCACCTCGCCCGACACCGTGGCCCGCGCCCTGGGCGTGGTGCGCGAGCCGATCGTCAACAACGGAGCGAGCGAGGCGATCACGCCGGACAACTACGGCCGCGTCGCAGACGACCTGCGCCGCAGCCTGCGCATCGCCCAGGTCATCTGCCTGAAGACCTAGCCCTTGGCGGCTGCCGCCTTCTCGCGACGGTCGTGCAGCCAGCCGAGCAGCAGGAAGAGCAGGGCCGGCGGAACCGCCATCAGCCCCGTGCCCACGAAAGCCGTGGCGTAGGCGCCGAGCAGGCCGTGCGTCGGCGTCAGGGCCTCCACCGCCGCCCCGGAGAAGCCCTTCAGGAACTTGCCGAGCAGGGCGTAGGTCGAGGACAGCAGGGCGTACTGGGTGGCCGTGTAACCGAGGCTGGTCAGGCTCGACATGTAGGCGACCAGGGCGACGCCGGCGAAGGCCTGGGCGAAGCTGTCGAGCCCCATCACGGCGGCGAAGGTCGCCCCGTCCACATGGTAGGCCAGAAGCGCGAAGGCGGCGGTTCCGAAGCCTTCCAGCACCACGCCGATCATCAGCGCCCGGAAGACCCCCAGGCGGATCGAGGCGATGCCGCCCAGGGCGATGCCCGCGAAGGTGGCGAACAGCCCCACCGAGCCGCGCACCAGGGCCACCGTGTCCTTCGTCAGCCCGAGGTCGTGGTAGTAGGGGTTGTACATCGGCCCCATGACGAAGTCGGGCAGGCGGTAGAGCGCCACGGCCAGCAGCATGACCAGGCCCAGCCAGCGGTGCTTGCCGAAGAATTCGGCGAACGGACCGATCACCGCGTCGAAGAAGCCGCGCGGCGTCCACAGGGGCGCCTTGTCCTGCAGCGCGGCCTCGGCGCGGGCCGGCTCCATGGCGAAGAAGGTGGCGACGACCCCGATGGTCATGAGCGCGGCCATGGCGACGTAGCTCATCGGCCAGCCGACGCGGGCGGCGGCCGCGATCACCAGGGCGTCGGTGACCAGCAGCGCGACGCGGTAGCCGAGCTGGTAGCCGGAGGTCAGCAGGCCCTGCTCGTCGCTGTCGGCCGCCGCCTCGATCCGCCAGGCGTCGATGTTGATGTCCTGCGTGGAGGAGGCGAAGGCCACCAGGAGGGCGAAGGCGCCGATGGCGGTCAGGCCCGCGCCGGTCCCGACGCCGGCCATGCCGATCAGGCCGGCGATCACCAGGATCTGGGTGAACAGCATCCAGCCGCGGCGGCGTCCCAGCCGCCCGAGCAGCGGCACGTCGACCCGGTCGACGACCGGCGCCCACAGGTACTTGAAGGTGTAGGCGAGGCCGACCCAGGAGATGAAGCCGATCGCCTTCAGGCTCGTGCCTTCGTCGCGCAGCCAGTAGCCGAAGGTGTTTGCGGTCAGCAGGAACGGCAGGCCCGAGGCGAAGCCGAGCGCCAGCATGACCGTGACCTTGGGCTGGCGCAGGGAGGCGAGCACCTCCATCACGGTCCGCTTGCGGCGCGGCGCTGCGCTCGTGGTCATGCTCGGTCCCGGATCAGGAGCGCCCCCGCGCCCTAAAGGTCAGGCGAGCTTGGCGTGCGCCGCCGGCTGCGTCCAGCCGCGCCCGACCCAGCGGGTCAGCATGGCGCGCAGGGCGTCCGGCGAGAGCGGCTTGACCAGGAAGTCGTTCATCCCGGCGGCCAGGCATCGACGCCGGTCGTCCTCGAAGGCGTTGGCGGTCAGGGCCACGATCGGGGCCGTGACGCTCATGGCGCGGAGGGCGCGCGCGGCTTCCTCGCCGGACATGCCGGGCATGCGCATGTCCATGAGGATCAGGTCGTAGGCGCCGACCTTGGCCGCGGCGACGGCGTCCTCGCCGCTCGCCGCGTGATCCACCGAGCAGCCCTCGCGGGCCAGCAGGGCCTTGGCCAGGAGGGCGTTGATCGGATTGTCCTCGACCAGCAACACCCGCGCGCCGGGCGCCGCGGCCGCGGCGATGCGGTCGTCCTCCGGGCCGGCGGTGGTCTCGTGGCCTTCGCCGGCGGCGATGCGCACCCGCTCCACCAGCGAGGCGCGGCGCAGCGGCTTGATCAGGTAGCCGGCGAATCCCGCCCGGCGGTAGGCGCTCATCCGGTCGCGTTCCTCCGGCGCCAGGAGGACGATGGCCGGCCGATCGGCCCCAGGCCGCAGACGGCGCTTCAGCGGCTCGAGAGCATGGTCGATCAGCAGCACGTCGCCCGCCCGGGCGCGGTCCATCAGGTCGTCGAGGTCGGCGGTGACGAGCGCTTTGCCGTGGCAGCCGGTCACCTGGCGGCGGGCGGCCTCGCGCAGGATCGGGTTCGGCGAGGCGACGGCCACGCGGCGGCCGGCCAGGGTGCGGGCGAGGTTCGCTTCAGGCTGGGCGCGCAGGCTGGCCTCGAACCAGAAAGAGGCGCCGCCGCCCCGGCGGTCCTCGACGCCGACCTCGCCGTCCATGGCCTGGGCCAGGCGCCGCGCGATGGCGAGGCCGAGGCCTGCGCCGCCGGGATCGGCGCGGCCGACGTCGGCCTGGGCGAAGGCCTCGAAGATCCGCTCGCGCTCTGCGGCGGTGACCCCCGGCCCGGTGTCCTCGACGGTGAAGCGCACCCGTCCGGGCGCGGCGAAGTCGGCGGCGATCAGCACGCCGCCGGCCGGGGTGAACTTGATTGCGTTGCCGGCGAAGTTCAGCAGGATCTGGCGCAGGCGCGCCTCGTCGGCCCAGATCTCCGTCAGGGCGGCCGGGGCGGTCCAGGCGACTTCCAGGCCCTTCTCCCGGGCCCGCGGCGAGAGCAGCTCGGCGACGCCCCGCAGCAGGGTCTCGACGTCGGTGGACTCGGTGTGCAGCTCGACGCGGCCGGCGCCCAGCTTGGCGAAGTCCAGCACGTCGTTGACCAGGGTGAGCAGGTGCTCGCCGGACTCGCGCAAGGCGGCGGCATAGGCGCGCTGCTCGGCGGTGAGGCGCGTGCCCTCGAGCAGGCGCGCCATGCCGATGACGCCGTTGAGCGGCGTGCGGAACTCGTGGCTCAGCGAGGCCAGCTGCTCGGCGCTGATGGTGTCGCGACGGGGGCGTCGCTCGCTCAGGGGTCGGGGAGGTCTGCGCATCGGGCGCCGACCCTGCGCCCGAACGGCTTAACGGCTGGTCAAATCGTCGCAGATCTCAGCTGCGGACCTCAGCTGCGGACGCTGGCCATCTCCTGGGCCAGGGTCAGCAGGGCCGACCGGGCGCGCGAGTCCGAGATGGTGTTGAAGGCCCGCAGCATCTCGATCGCCCCGGGGCGGGCGAGCGCCCGGAACAGCTCGTCGTCCTCGTCCCTGGCCGGCCCGTCCTCGCCGACCAGGCCGGCGACGCTCGTCGAGAGGGCTTCGGCGGCGGCCACGAGGGTGGAAGCGGCGATGCGATTGGAGCCGCGCTCGTATTTCTGGACCTGCTGGAAGGATACTCCGAGCTTCTCGGCCAGATCGGTCTGCGACAGGCCGAGCTGGCGGCGCCTGGCGCGCAGGCGGGCCCCGATCGAAAGCTCGAGGGCGCGGTGCCGACCCTGGTCCTGAGCGTCCATGGCGTCTCTCCGAAGGCCAGATGAGCATACCTCAAGGACACGCCCATGTTGCGGAAAACTGGACGTGCAACGCTTGGCGGCGTTTATTAGCGCCATGCCCACGCGTACCGAGGCTTCTACCGACGCGGTCGGCCTGCTCACGCCCAGAGAGCGTGAGTGCCTGCGCCTGGTCGATCAGCATCTGTCCTCGAAGCAGATCGCGCGCGAGCTGGGCATGTCCAAGACCTCGGTGGACACCTACTGCGACCGCGCCCGCAAGAAGCTCGGCGTGGACGACCGCTACGCCGCCGCGCGCCTGCTGCGCCAGCTCGACGTTAACCATGTCCTGATCGAGTCAGGACAGGACACGATCAGGACAGACAATCGCCCCGCCCCCTGGCTGGATGAGCCGGCAACAGAGGGGGCGACCCATGGGCGACTGGCAGAACTTCGACAACCGCGACGTGATCGGCAAGGCGCTGCGTCTGCGCCGGGAGATCGACGACTTCGAGGCCCGCTGGCCGACGAGATCGGACCGCGGGGAGACGATCCCGACCTTCTCCTGGGAGCAGCTGGAGCGGCAGCTCGTCGATTTGGCGGCTACCGAGACCCAGGCGGAGATGGTGCGCCATCTGGTGTCGGCTACGCGCAAGCTCGCACCGTTCAAGCCTTCGGAAATGGTGCTGAGGGAAATCCTCTGCATGACCTGGGTTCTCTTGGACGAGAACTTCAGGCCCGAAGCCGACGAGGGCTCGGCCGAAATGAGCTAAGTCCCGCCGCCCGCCTGGGCGCGATCATGGGGCTCGCCGTCGTCACGGCCATGGCGTTCGGGGCCATGCTGGCGGGACTCCACGCGCTCCAGGAACTCGGTTCAAGTTTTTCCGGTCTCTGAGAACCGGATCGCAACCATACCCAACCTAGGACTGCGGACGCGCGCCACGAAGAGGGCGCGTGCAGGAGAGAACTCATGCTCAAAGAACGTCGGATGGTGGCCGAACAGATCGCTGGCGCTCTGTTCGAAGCTGAGGCGGCGATCGACGCCGCGATCAGCAAGACCGCTCAGCTCACCGGTGTGATGCCGGCGCTGCGCAAGCAGGCGGGCGCCTCGGCGCTCGTCGGCCAGGACGCCGTGGAACGGGCCAGCCAGGCCATCATGGCCCTGGCCGAGGCCCGTCGCGCGATCGTCGAGACCCACAAGGAGCTCAGCGTCGCACAGGTCCAGGTCGGCCTGGGGGCCGTGGCGATCGATGGCGGCGGCACCAAGCCCGCAACCTCGGCCCTCGGCGGCCGGGCGCTGCGTACGGTGAGCAGCGCGGCCTAAGCGCTTCGGCCGGCTCCGCCCGCAGCGGCGGAGCCGCGCCGTGCCTCTCCGCTCCGCCCCGCTTTTCAGGGCGCGCGCGCTCTGCCAGTTTGGCCGGGCGCCGAGGGGGGATCCGCCGCTGCACCACATGCCTGCGCTTCCTTACTGGATACCGGCCGTGGTCATCGGCTGCTCGTGCCTCTACGCCTGCTGGAAAGGCGGGACCGAGGAGCGCGTGGCGGCGGTCTATTTCGCCCTGGCCGCCCTCGCCGCGCCCTTCCTGCTCGACCGCCGGTGGGCCGGCACCCAGTGGGCGATGTTCGCGGTCGACCTCGGCTACCTCGCCCTGATGCTGGTGTTCGCCTTCCGCACCGCGCGCTGGTGGCCCCTGCCGGCGGCGGCGTTCCAGCTCCTGGCGGTCCTCACCCATGTGGCCAGCCTGTTCGACCATCAGCTGCGCGCCTGGGCCTATGTCACGGCCGGCGTCATCTGGACCTACCTCGGCCTCGCGGCGATCGTCGTCGGCGCCCACAACCGGGCGCGAGAGCGGGTCGTCCTGGCTTGAGCTGGCTCAACGCGCCGCGCGCCTGGCCCCGCTAGATCTTCGCCATCAGGCGGAGACAACACCATGGTCCCTCACGTCAGGACTTGCGCCCCGGCGGTCCTCGCCGCCGGTCTCGCGAGCCTTTTCCTCCCCTCAGCCCAGGCCGCGCCCGAAGCGCTGCGCGCGCCCCGGCCGCCCGCCGTCGCCTCCACATCGGCCTATCCCGTGCGCATCGATTGTCCCGCCACCAGCACCATGGACGTCCCGGCGACCTACCTCGCCCCCGGGTGGTTCGCGACCGGCCACGGCGTGGTGCTGCGGCGGCTGAAGCTGATCGAGTACCAGGGCAAGCAGGAGCTGAACTGCGAGTACGACCTTACCAGCGTGCCGAACAGCTACGCCACGGTGCTGCGCCATCCGGTGCCGCTCGGGTCCTGCGTCATGGGTCCGGACGAGGCGTGGTTTCAGTGCCGCGCCGGCACGCCAAAATAGCCAGCCCTCAGGCGGCCCCGAGCGCTGCCACGCGGCCGGGTGCGACCCGACGATAGATCAGCGCCTCGGCCACATGGACGCGACGCACGGCCTCGCTGCCCTCCAGGTCGGCGATGGTCCGCGCCAGGCGCAGGGTGCGCGTCCAGCCCCGCGCGGTGAGCCCGCCGGCCTCGGCCGCCTTGGCCAGCAGGGCGCGGGCGGGCGGATCGAGGGCGCAGATCCGCTCGAGCCAGTCGCCTTCCGCCTGGCAGTTCAGCGGCGTGGCGTTGATCCGGTCCTCGCCCGCGGCGTCGGCGACCCTGGCGGCCTGGAGGGCGCGCGCCTGCGCCACCCGCGCGGCGGCCTCGGCGGTGCCTTCCGCCGGCGGCGGCAGGGCGAGGTCGGCGGCGGTCACCGGCGGCGCCTCCACCTGCAGGTCGATGCGATCCATCAGCGGGCCGGAGACCCGGCCCTGGTAGTCGGTCTGGCAGCGCGGAGCGCGCCCGCAGGCGCCGCGGCCCGGACCGCCGTTCCCGCAGCGGCACGGGTTCATGGCCGCCACGAGCTGAACGCGGGCCGGATAGCGCACGTGGGCGTTGGCGCGGGCGACGATCACCTCGCCGGTCTCCAGCGGCTGGCGCAGCGAGTCCAGCGCCTGCGCGGAGAACTCCGGAATTATGTAGCAAACGCACCCAAAATTCTTATGTGAAATCAGTTCTCTATCCCATCATCGGGGTATGAACGATCTCATTCCCCCAGACGCCGAGCACCCGAACGTTCTGCACGCGCTGATAGGAAAGCGCGCCGAGATCGCCGGTCGCATTGAGCACACGCAGCTCCAGTTGCGCCATCTGATCACTGAGCTGGACCATCTCGACGCGACCATTCGAGTGTTCGACCCGACTGTCGACGTCGGCGACATCAGGTCCAAGCCCGTCCCTCCACGACACGCCGCATTCAAGGGAGAGGTCACTCGTATCGTCTTCCGGACCCTGCGCAGCGCCGACGGGCCGGTCACGTCGAGGGACATCGCGCGTCGTCTTATGACGGAGCGCGGATTGAACCCCGAGGACCGCGAACTCTCCATCATAATGGTGAAACGGGTCTGCGCCTGTCTCAGAGTGCAGAGGCACCGAGGACTTGTTCGGAACGCCCCCGCTGAGGGTAGCCTTCAGGGCTGGACGTTGGCGACCGGGGCGGAGGTCATCCGTCTGGATGACCGCCATGGCTAACCCGCATCCTCTAGAGATAGCCCCGACAGCCGTCATCAAGCGCCACCCTAGAGCGATTCCAGAGGCGCCCGGCGTCTACGTTTTCCTGTCGCCAAGGGGAGCCGATATCATGCGCTCGCTCCGCTTTTCAGCGCATCAGATAGAGCACCGTCTGAAGGTGGGCGGGCTAGATGCCCTCTACCTGGGCTCCACTTTAAACCTGCGGGCGCGCATCCATTCGCACCTGGGCGGCTACCGATCGAGCAACCTCGTGAGCACGATTCTGGCCGCGGAGCTGCGCTTCCACATCATTGCGGGGTCACCTGCTGAAGACATCGGAATTCTGAGTCAGCGCATTCGCGAGTGGTTGATCGCGGAGACGTGGACGGGACACGCCGTAACGGATGAATTCCGAGAGGCCGAGCGAAAATGGATGCGGGTAGGTAAGACATGCTTCAACATCACCCTGGGTAGCGCCAGACCCGGGGACTGTCGCCATTGGTGTGCGCAGCATTTTCCGCACCTGCGCCTGAGTTGAGAATGGGAGGACTCTGATGAGCGAGCCGACGATCACCTGCCCGAACTGCAAACACGAAATTAAGCTCACCGAATCCCTTGCCGCTCCGTTGATCGCTGCTACGCGCCAAGAATTCCAAGCGCAGTTGGTCAAGAAGGATGAGGAAGTTGCGGCGCGCGAATCTGCCCTGGAGAAAGAACGTGAGGCGCTTGCCCAGCAGCGTGCCGAAGTCGAGGAATTGGTCGGCGCCAAGGTGGAGGAAGCTAGGGCCAAGATCGCCGAGCAAGAGGCGCGCAAGGCTCGCGCGCTCATCGAAACCGACTTGCAGGAAAAGGATCGCTCCATCGCCGATCTGCAGACCGTGCTGCAGCAGCGGGAAGCCAAGCTCGCCGAAGCGCAGCAGGTGCAAGCCGACCTTTTGAAGAAGCAACGCGCGCTGGATGACGAAAAGCGTGAACTCGACCTGACCATCGAAAAACGAGTCCAAGAAATGCTTGGCTCAGTGCGGGACAAAGCCAAGCTCGAAGCTGAGCAGGCCCTCCAGTTGAAGGTTCGGGAGAAGGAGGAGACGATCGCCTCCATGCAGCGCCAGATCGAGGACCTTAAGCGCAAAGCGGAGCAAGGGTCGCAGCAGCTCCAAGGCGAGGTCCAAGAGCTAGAGCTTGAAAGCCTGCTGAGGTCGAAGTTCCCTCACGATGACATCGACGCCGTTCCAAAGGGGGAGTTCGGCGGCGACCTCATCCAGCGTGTGCGCGGCCCTGGCGGTCAAGTGTGCGGCTCGATCCTGTGGGAGATCAAGCGCACCAAAAACTGGAGCGATGGATGGCTCACTAAAGTCCGCGGCGACCAACGCGCGGCGAACGCCGACGTCTCCCTGATTATCTCTCACGCCCTTCCAAAAGACATGCTCACGAACTTCGACTTGGTGGACGGCGTCTGGGTGGCTGAGCCGAAATGCGCCGTCCCGGTCGCATTGGCATTGCGGGAGTCGATCATTGCGCTGGCCGCGGCCCGGCAGGCGAGCGAAGGCCAGCAGACCAAGACCGAGATGATCTATGCATATCTTACGGGGTCGCGGTTCAGGCACCGCGTCGAGGCCATCGTGGAACGCTTTACAGAGATGCAGGCCGATCTGCAGAAGGAGCGGACAACGATGACCCGGCTGTGGGCGAAACGCGAGGAGCAAATTCGCGCAGTGATCGAGTCAACCGCCGGGATGTACGGCGATCTTCAAGGCATTGCGGGCAAGAGCCTGAAGGAGATCGCTGCGTTGGACGTGCTCTTGCTTGAATCTCCTGAATAGTGGGCAAGCGCATGACCGACGCCGCTAAGATGGCCCCCCCTGCGTTCCGACGGGCGCGCTATGCTGTGGAGCGCACGGAGGAGGGCATGTCGGTGGTTGATATTTGGACTGGTCACACCGTCGTCCTAGGGCGAGCGCCTCAGATGGGCCTTACCGCGGCGAAGGCGGAGAAGCTTGTATGGAAGCTCAACTTCGCCGCCGGAGATCGCAACATTCGGCAGTAGCCACGCCCGCTCCTTAGAATGGCACCTCGTCTTCGAGTTCTTCGACGATCTGAACAGGCCATTCGCGACGACGCGGGACTTTCATCTTGTCGGCGGACGCACGACCCAACACGAGGCGCACAACTCGAACCAGCTCCGGCCGCTGGCCGTGGGTCGTGTAATAGTGTCCCTCGTCGAGGCCGTAGATCGGCATAACCGCGGCCTCAACGTGCTGAGCCATGAACAAGGCGAGCCCCTCCGCCTCAAGCTCCCTGAGGCGCTCGTTCAAATTGGCGATGCTCTCCAACTGCTGCACCACCGAGGGAAACTGCCGCGGCTCGTGGATCGGCGCCTCGTCCCACGGATCGGGCGGTAGGTGCTGCGCCAAGTCGCTCACGACATTCTTGAGCAGAGAAAGATTCTCACGGGTGGGCTCGACTTCATACTCCAGGCTGGCCAAGCGCGCCGCCTTGAGATCTTCGAGCAGTTTGCGCCCAGACTCGACAGGTCGAGCGGTAACCCAGCCCTCCTGTTGGTTTTCGTCCTCGCCTGGCTCCGCCCGTGCAAGAAGCGCGTCTGGCGGTACTCCCAAGGCAGCCGCGAGGTCCGCCAACGTTTCGGCCGAGACGGCGGCGCCGGCCTCGGCGCGCTGGACCGTTCTCCGTTCCACCCGCGCGAGCAGCGCGAGCTTCTCCTGAGTCATGGCGCGGGCTTTCCGAAGGCTCACAATCTTCTCCGCATCGCACTGCACTGCTTGGCTCCTTCGCTTTCTCAGTGAAGCCATGGCTAACTTGAATTCCTGCGACAGGGAGACGACGCGTCAGCGACCGCATAGCACAGCTAAGGCGACAGCATGGCGACATGTTGCGCCCCGGTGGGGTCATGCATGGGACAAACGCGCGCAACGATCACGAAATGTTGTGCGTGCGTCACCTTATCGGGCGCCGCCAGTAAATAATGACACCTTATCGCATGTATAGATAGTGCCACGTGTCACGATATTGGAGTCGTGGGATAGGATACACGTAGCGGGTGGCATTGATAACGCCCGTCTCGTCCGTAAATCGACGGATAACGATCTACGGATGCACGTTGGCGCAGAACTATCGCCTATCCGCGGCCTCACGGGACTTAAGTCCATTGAGTATCGCTCGCCTCTCCGAGGAAGAGGCTCGAAAGCAGTTTCGAGCTATACTGTTTGCTGCGACAGATGGGCGGCCGGTCTGCCCCCGATGCCAATGCGATGCCGCGCATGAATACAAAGTTCGCGCCGAATTCAAATGCAAACGGTGCGCGCGTCGATTCAGCCTCACGACTGGAACTCCGTTTCACCGGCGAAAGCTAAGCTTCAACAAGATACTCTGCGGGATCGCCATCTTTAGTCAAAGCCCCGCCGGAACAAGCGCCGTCCATCTAAGCCACGTTCTTCAGGTGAACTATCGAACTGCGTGGCGGATGGCTCACATGCTGCGTGAGTTCATAGCGACCCGCGACATCCCCAAGCTAAGCGGCTCCGTCGAAATCGACGGAGCGGAGTTCGGCGGCCATATTCGGCCGCGCAACATCAGGGCCGACGCCAAAGACCATCGCAAGTATCCATATCGCTCGCCGAAGCGGAAGAAAGTCTTGGTCGTCGCCGCGGAACGCGGCGGTCGCGTTCGAACTACCGTCGTTAAGCGGGAGAGCGACGCCAAACCGTTCATTCTCGAACACGTTGATCGGTCAGCTACAGTCTACACGGACTCGATGCCCGGGTGGAATGATCTGCATGCATTCTTTGACGTGAAGACCGTCAATCACAGCAAAGAGTATGTTTCGCAAGAAGCGAACACTAATCAGGCTGAAAGCTTCTTCTCCGAAATGCGTCGCTCACAGATTGGTGTCTACCACAAGGTCGCCGGGCCGTACTTTTCACGATATGGGGACGAACTCGCGTGGAGACACAACCACCGTCTATGCAGCGACAAAGCTCGCTGGGAATCCATGTGTCGCGCCGTGATACGGCGCGCCCCGTCGGAGTGGGTGGGCTACTCCTGGCGCAAACGTAGGAGGGCTACGGGAGCCGCCATCGCTTCGGCTTCTCGCCCTCAGAGAGGATGAGCCCACTCTCTGCCCGTCTCTTAAGTGCGCTGTCCACGGCGGCTACGATACGGGCGATGGTGAGTGTGTCGGTGGAGTCGACGCCGCGCATAGCGCGAACTGCCTCCGCCACCTCGTTCGTTGTCATTGGCCCAGTCGCTTTGCGCAGGACTGTGAGCGCGGCTTGAGACCAATACCCAGGGGGCTTGTTCTCTCGTTTTGGCGGCGCCGGCGAGAGTTCTCGGGGGCTAAGGGGAAAGCCTCGCGCTATAAGCTCAGCTCCCATCTCTTGGAGTTCGCGGCGCAACTCCTCCGCCTTGGCCATAGTCTCCTCATAGCGCGCAAGCCTGCGCCGATACATCTCCGCCAATTTCCATCGCGGAAGCGTGGCCATGGGCGCAGGCTGACTGAGCTTTGCTTACGAACGCTTAAAGGGGGGGTATGGCCAAGGCTCAGCGGAGACTGCCGCCCGCGCCTCAATTGGATCGCTCTCTCTCCCGACGTCAAAGCCCGAGGCTCTTGCGGCGGCCGAATTGAGTCGGACTGAGTCATCGCGTAGTTGTCGTGTGATGTACCCTAGGGATTGGAAGCTTTTCCTGCGGCACGGGCAGGGCAAAGAGATCGCTGTCGCGCAGCTTTCGGCCGATATGGTCGCGCATCTCAATGCCGCGTCAGATAAGGTCTTCTATCGCCACGATTATGTGATGAAGGCCTTTGCCCAGCACGGGACGAGGCACGATGACTTCGGCTACTTGTTTGACGTGGTTGACTATGGTCGCGCGCTGCTGGACCGACCGAACCACATTCTGTTCATGCACCTAACCCCGCGGGGCTGGTTTCAGGCTGCAGTAAAGTGTTCGAAAGACACGCGACGACTCTATGTCTGCACGTTTTACAAAACGAACAATTTGGAAGTGAATCGGAAGACTCGAAAATATCCGGTCCTCCGAAAAGACAAATGGACGGCATGAGCCGTCCATAAGCCGCGCGGTGGGGACTCCAGTATTCCCCCACATAATGCCAATTGGATCAGCTATTAACCAATCCGGCCACGGCCTGGAGATTCACCGTGTCGCACGCTCCGGAATACTAGCGAGCGATTCGGCACGAATCAACCGCGCAGACTCCGAATCACAAAAGAGTCAACGTGCATCCGGATCGAGATGCTCATTTCTCTCTGGCGCAAACTGGTGAGCCACCAGCCGACGCCGAGGTCGAGTTGGGTGGAAGATTAGGGCTCTGGGAATAGGAAGGCTGGGCGCTGGCACTTCGCCTCCGCGTATTCGACCAGATCGCTCCTCCTAATCCGTGTGTGGTCGTCTATGCTGATGCTGCCGAACTTGGCCAAGGTGGCGTCAATCCCGCTTAGCGGAGCCCGTGGAAGTTCTCCGTCATGAACTGCGGCCTTGAGCATGGCCAACTTGGCGTTGGCAGCGTCGCTCCGTGGGAACAGCGCATTCGTTGGCGGCAATTCTTCTGCAAATAGGCTTGCCGCCTCCCAGAGTTCGAACGAGCCGACCTTCCCCCACTCTGCGATGATCTTTCGCCGGTTGGCGTCCACTAGTGCGAGAGCAATGCGCCCGTCCGCCGCATTATGGCGGGGTGTGACCACTGGAGCTGGTGCTGTGGTGGGCTCGGTTGTTCCGGACCGCGGGGGCGCCACGACGCGGGCTTCCGGAGCAGACCGCAAAACTTGCTCAGCGGCCTCGACGCGCTGATGGAGCCGATAGGCCACGACCAAAAGGCCCGCCCCCACCAAGGCGGCAGAGATTATCTGCCACCCCCAGCCAGGGATGCCCCAATCCCGCAACTGCAGGACGCCGCTCACTGCGTTGTAGATGAAAACGGCTACGCCCCCGACGATGAGGACGACCGCCAACACCTCCTCGCGGACGAAGCGAATGATCCGCTGCATGCCGCGATCCTGCCCAGACTCCGGCCGCAACGGCAACGCTTGCTGCAGTTCGTTGGCACGTTTGGAGTTCCCCAAAGGCATTACGAACTTATTCATCTGGGCCCCCGCTTTGAGGGCACGTGTAGCTCGGCTCAAATCCGGTGATGTGCGCCGCCGTTCTGGCGGCAGTCGTTAGGACCTAGGTGTGTTTGCTACATAATTCCGGAGAACTCCGGCAGCTCGTCGAGGAACAGGACGCCGTTGTGCGCCAGGCTGACCTCGCCCGGCTTGGCCTTGAGACCGCCGCCGGTGAGGGCCGCCATGCTGGCCGAGTGGTGGGGGCTGCGGAACGGCCGGGCGCGGGTCAGCTGCCCACGGGCGATCAGGCCGGCCACCGAATGGACCATCGAGGTCTCGAGCAGCTCTTCGGAGGTCAGCGGCGGCAAGAGGCCCGGCAGCCGCTGGGCCATCATCGACTTGCCCGATCCCGGCGGGCCGACGAACAGCAGGTTGTGGCGTGGAGACCCCACTGCTACGAGGCTGTATGACCTCTCGAAGAGCCTACAGCTACGTCCGCTTCAGCACCCCTGAGCAAGCCCGGGGCGACAGCTTCCGCCGCCAATGGGCCATGGCCACCAAGTACGCGGCTGACCATGGTCTGGAGTTGGACGAGACGATGACCTTCCAGGATCGTGGCGTGTCCGGCTACGGGTCTCGCCCGCCCAGGCGGCCTCGGCGCCGCAGGGCTCCGGGCAGATGAGGCCGAGGTCGAGGCTGCCGGCGGCCATGGCGGCGGGCAGGGCGCCGGCCACCGCGGCGATGCGGCCGTCGAGCGACAGCTCGCCCATCGCCGCCCAGCCCTCGAGCGCGTCGGGCGGGATGACCCCCATCGCCGCCATCACGGCGAGGGCGATCGGCAGGTCATAGTGGCTGCCGACCTTCGGCAGGTCGGCGGGCGCCAGGTTGGCGATGATGCGGCGGCCGGGCCAGGCGAGGCCGAGGCCGGCGAAGGCGGCGCGCACCCGCTCCCGGCTTTCCGTCACGGCCTTGTCGCCGAGGCCGACGATGATGAAGGCCGCTTCCCCGGAGGTGAGCTGCACCTCCACCTCGACACGGACCGCCTCGACGCCTTGGAACGCCAGGGTGACGACGCGAGCGGCCATGTCTGCTTCCCGACCCCTACAGCTTGTGGTTCCAGTCAAGTTATCCACAAGGGGCTGATGCGCCCTGGGGCAAATCTGGAACCAAGCTGGAACATAACGGGAATAGCGCTACCGTATCCCGCGGGGTTATGCAAGCGCAGGTGGGCGGTTCGCGAAAAGCCTCAACCGGCGCGGATCGCCTCGATGCGCTGCCACATGATCTCGGCCGCATCGACGCCCGTGAACCGCTTCAGCGCCTGGGCGCCGGTGGGCGAGGTGACATTGATCTCGGTGAGGTAGTCGCCGATCACGTCGATGCCGACGAACATCAGGCCGCGCTTCTTCAGCTCAGGGCCGATGATCCCACAGAGCTCCCGGTCGCGGCCGGTGAGGTCCACCGGCTCGGCCCGGCCGCCTACCGCGAGGTTGGAGCGCACCTGGCCTTCCTTGGGCACGCGGTTGATGGCCCCGACGGGTTCGCCGTCGACCAGCAGGATCCGCTTGTCGCCCTTGGAGACGGCCGGAATGTACTTTTGGGCGATCACCGGCTCGCGGCCGATCATCACGTGCAGGTCGAGCAGGGCGTCGAGGTTGGGATCGTCGGCCAGCAGCCGCGCCACCCCCGAGCCGCCGCCGCCGTAGAGCGGCTTCAGGACGATGTCCCCGTGGCGGGCGCGGAAGTCGTAGATCGCCTCCTTGTCGGAGGTGATCAGGGTCGGCGGCTGCACGCCGGGGAAGCCGGTGACGAACAGCTTCTCGGGCGCGTTGCGCACCTCGGCCGGGTTGTTCACCACCAGCGTCTTCGGATGGATCACGTCCAGAAAGTGGGTGGAGGTGATGTAGGCCATGTCGAAGGGCGGGTCCTGGCGCAGCAGGACGACGTCGAACTCCGACAGGTCGCGCAGCATCCAGGGGCCGAGCTCGGCGTGGTCGCCCTTGACGCGCTTGACGCGGACCTCGCGGCCGCGGGCGTAGACCTTCCCCTCTTCCAGCGACAGCCGCTCAGGGGTGTAGACGAAGAGCGAATGGCCGCGTTCCTGCGCCCGCTCCATCATCAGGAAGGTCGTATCGCCTTCGATGTTGATCCCCTCGATGGGGTCCATCTGCACGGCGACCTTCAGCGACATGCGCCCTCTCCCCGAAACCGTTGACGGCTCCGGACATAGGGCCTCGCCGGCCGTTCGGCTAGTTCAGGCGCAGCCTGACGCGTTCGCGCTGGGCCCGGGCGGCGAGCGCGGCGCCTCCGTCCAGCGCCGTGGCGCGGGCCAGGGCCTCCAGCGCGCCGGCCAGGGCGCCCTGGCCCTCACGGGCGGCGGCGACGTCCAGCCAGGGCCGGTGGTCGTTGGGGTCGAGCAGGGCGCGGCGCAGGGCGGCCCGCTCGGCGCGGGGGTAGTCGCGCACCGCGCTGGCGCGGGCGAAGATGTTGTTCTGCAGCCGGATCAGGACGGCCCGGTCGGGCACCGGCGCCATCAGCCGGTCGAGGCGGTCGGCGACGTTGGGGGTAAGGCCCGCGTGCAGGGCGCGGCGGGTCAGCTCGGACGGCAGCACCACCCGGCCCTCGGAGAACGGGTCCAGGGCCAGCGGCCCCTCCTCGGTCTCGATGCGCAGCAGGAAGTGGCCGGGGAAATCGACGCCCTGGAGGTTCAGGCCGCACTTCCTGGCGCAGTGCAGGTAGTAGATGCCGAGCGCCACCGGCAGGCCCTTGCGTCGCTCGGCCACCGCGATGATGTCGGCGTTGTCCGGGTCCTCGTAGGTGAAGAGGTCCCCCGAAAGACGCAGGTCGCCGGCCATGGCCTCGGCGATCGCCTCCTCCGGGCTCTCACGCTCCAGCCGGCGCGCCAGGCGCTCGACGCCGACGCGCGCCAGATCCAGCGCCGCCTTGGGGTCGCGGCTCGGGTCCTCGTGGACCGCGCACGCGATCGCCGCCTCGAGCAACGGGAACTCGCCGTCCTCGCCGCTGCCGGCGTCCAGCAGGAAATCCTCGGCCTCTTCGCGCGTCATCCGTCCCGCCAGGGCTCCTCAAGCGCCCTTCCAAGCGTCGGGAATATGCACAGGAAGCCGCCCGGGCGCGAGGGCCACGAGATCGAGGCGTACCGCCGCACCCGCCAGATCGCGCCTGCGCGCCGCCAGGCCTGCGCCCGCACGCCGCAGGCGCTCGCGCTGATCGACGCCGACGGCCTCCAGCGCCGTGAGCAGATCGCCGCGCCGCTTGACCTCCACCACGGCGAGGACGCGGCCGCGCAGGGCGAGGATGTCGATCTCTCCCTGAGGCGTCTTCAGCCTGAAGCCGAGAATCCGGTAGCCCTTGAGCATCAGCAGCAGGGCGGCGATCACCTCGGCGCGGCGGCCCGTTACGCGGCCGGCGGCGCCCCGGCTGGCGCGGGCGGCGGCCCGGGCCGCCTTCATTTCTTCAGCTCCATGGCCCGGCGATAGAGATCGCGGCGGGGCAGGCCGAGCTGCTTGGCGACTTCGGAGGCGGCTTCGGCGGGCTTCAGCCGGGTGAGCGCGTCCCTGAGCGCCGTGTCGGCGTCGGCGGCGGTGGCGGCGGTCTCGCGGCCGGGGCCGACCAGGACGACGATCTCGCCCTTGGGCGCGGCGAACTGCGGGTCGGCGGCCAGGGCCGACAGCGGCCCCCGCACGACGGTCTCGTGCAGCTTGGTGAGCTCGCGGCAGACGACGGCCTCGCGGTCTCCGAGCACCGCGGCCATGTCGGCCAGACTGTCCGCCAGGCGCGAGCCGCCCTCGAAGAAGACCAGTGTGGCGCGGATGCCGGCCAGCTCCTCCAGGAAGGTGCGCCGCGCCGCGCTCTTGGGCGGCGGAAAGCCGGCGAACAGAAAGCGGTCGGTGGGCAGGCCGGCGACGGAAAGGCCGGCCAGCAGGGCCGAGGCGCCGGGGATCGGAAACACAGCGTGCCCGGCCTCGGCCGCTTCGCGCACCAGCCGATAGCCGGGATCGGAGACAAGCGGCGTGCCGGCGTCGGAGACCAGGGCCACGCGCTTGCCCTCGGCCAGGGCCGCCAGCGCCTTGGGGCGCGCCCGCTCGGCGGCGTGCTCGTCATGGCGCTCCAGTCTGGCCGAGAGGCCGAAGGCGGTGAGCAGCTTGCCGGTCACCCGCGTGTCCTCGGCCAGCACCAGGTCGGCGGCCGCCAGGACGTCGAGGGCGCGCAGGGTGATGTCGCGCAGGTTGCCGATCGGCGTCGCCACGACATAGAGCCCCGGCGCCAGCGGCGCGTCGTTGAGGGCGGGCGGGGGCAGGAGCCGGGCCATGGGGGCAGGCTTCGCCGGTCCGGAGCCGGATGGCAAGCGTCGGCGGCGCGGCATACCATGGCGCGATGCGCCAGCGCCTGGTCCGCCACCCCGACACCCCCTGCGACGCGGTCACCGAGATCGGGGTCGAGATCGCCCGTATCGCGCCGACCGTGCTGAAGCTGACCTATATGGTCCAGGGAGAGATCGCGCGGCTCGCCATACCCGCAGCCGCCGGCGCCGCGCGAACCGACGAGCTGTGGCGTCACACCTGCTTCGAGGCCTTCGCCAAGCCGGCCGGCGGCGAGGGCTATCTGGAGTTCAACTTCGCCCCGTCCGGCCAGTGGGCGGCCTACCGGTTCGACGGCTATCGGCAGGGCATGCGCCTCGCCGAGGACGTGGTCCTGCCGAACGTCGCGGTCCGGCGCGGGCCGGGCTGGCTGGAGATCGCCGCCCTAGCGGACGTCGGCGAGGGGCCGGTGCGGCTCGGCCTGTCGGCGGTGATCGAGGCGGCCGACGGGCGCAAGTCCTACTGGGCGCTCAGGCACCCGCCGGAAAAGCCGGACTTCCACCACCCCGATTGCTTTGCGCTGGAAATCCCCGCACCTCTGGCCTCATGAAATTCGGCATCGATCGTCTCCTGGCGGAGCCTGAGCTGCGCAAGCCGCTCGAAGGCCGCCGCGTCGCCCTCCTGGCCCACCCGGCCTCGGTCACAACGGACCTGACCCACTCCCTCGACGCCCTGGTGGCGACCGGTCTGAACGTCAGCGCCGCCTTCGGCCCGCAGCACGGCCTGCGCGGCGACAAGCAGGACAACATGGTCGAGAGCCCGGATTTCAACGATCCGGTCCACGGCGTGCCGGTGTTCAGCCTCTATGGGGAGGTGCGCCGCCCGACCGGCCAGTCGATGAACACCTTCGACGTCATGCTGGTGGACCTGCAGGACCTCGGCTGCCGCATCTACACCTTCATCACCACCCTGCTGTACGTGCTCGAGGCCGCCCAGGCGCAGGGCAAGTCGGTCTGGGTGCTCGACCGGCCCAATCCCGCCGGCCGGCCGGTCGAGGGCCTGACCCTGCGCCCCGGCTGGGAGAGCTTCGTCGGCGCCGGCCCGATGCCGATGCGCCACGGCCTGACGCTTGGCGAGCTCGGCCACTGGTTCGTCAAGGCGATGAAGCTCGACGTGGACTACCGGGTCATCGAGATGGAGGGCTGGGCGCCCGACCAAGGGCCTGGCTACGGCTGGCCCCTCGGCGAGCGGGTGTGGGTGAACCCCAGCCCCAACGCGCCCAACCTCTGGATGGCCAGGGCCTACGCCGGCACGGTGATGCTCGAGGGCACGACCCTGTCCGAGGGCCGCGGCACGACCCGGCCGCTGGAGCTGTTCGGCGCCCCGGACATCGATGCCCGCGAGGTGATCGCCGAAATGCGCCGCCTGGCGCCGCGGTGGCTCGAGGGCTGCCTGCTGCGCGACTGCTGGTTCGAGCCGACCTTCCACAAGCACGTCGGCAAGCTCTGCAACGGGGTGCAGATCCACACCGAGGGGCCGGCCTACGACCACGAGGCGTTCCAGCCCTGGCGGCTGCAGGCGCTCGGCTTCAAGGCCATCCGCCGGCTCTATCCGGACTACGACCTGTGGCGCGACTTCCCGTATGAATACGAGCTCGGCAAGCTGGCCATCGACGTGATCAACGGCTCGCCCCTGTTGCGTGAATGGGTCGACGATCCGGCCGCGACGCCCGGCGACCTCGACGCCCTGACCCGGCCGGACGAAGCGGCCTGGCGCGACGAGCGGCGGGCGTTCGAGATCTACCCCTAAGCGGCCAGTTCGGCGGTCAGCCGGTCCAGCACCAGCCGCCCCGCGGGGGTGGCGCGCAGACGCGCCGGATCGTCGGCCAGGAGGCCGAGGCCGATCAGCCCGGCGATCGTCTCCGCGGGAATGTCGAGCGCCGCGACTTCCTCGCGCGCGACGCCCTCGGCGATGCGCAGGCCCAGCAGGATCCGCTCTTCCGCCGCCTCGCGCGCGGTCAGGACCTCCCGGCTCGCAAAGCCGGCCCCCCGCTCCGCGACCGTGGCGATGTAGTCGGCGGGCTTGGCCGCCGCGAGGGTGGCGACCCGCCCTTCGGCCGTGACGATGCGGCCGTGCGCGCCCGGCCCGGCGCCCACATAGTCATGGCCCTGCCAGTAGACGAGGTTGTGGCGCGAGCGGGCCGCTTCGCCCCTCGCATGGTTGGAGACCTCGTACGCCTCGAAGCCGGCTGCCTCGAGCACCGACTGGGTGGTGTCGAAGAGGGCCGCGCCGAGCTCCTCGTCCGGCGGGACGAAGGTTCTGCGGCGGACCGCGCGGTCGAACGCCGTGCCGGCCTCGATGGTCAGCTGGTAAGGCGAGACGTGCTCCGCGCCCAAGGCGACGGCCGTCTCGAGTTCCGCGGCCCAGGCGGCGGGCGTCTGGCCGGGCCGGGCGTAGATCATGTCGATGGAGAGCCGCGGGAAGGCCGCGCGCGCCTTCTCGGCCGCGCGGACCGCGGCGGCCGCGTCATGGTTGCGGCCGAGGAAGGCGAGGGCCTCGTCGTCCAGCGACTGCAGCCCGAGAGACAGGCGGTTCACCCCGGCGTCGGCGAAGGCGGCGAACCGGTCGGCCTCGGCGTCGGTGGGATTGGCCTCCAGGGTCACCTCGAGGACGCCCGCGGGCGTCCAGAGCCGGCGGGCGGTCTCGACGATCTCGGCGGCCCAGGCGGGGTCCATCAGGGAGGGGGTGCCGCCACCGAAGAACACCGAGGCGAGCGCCCGGGGGCCGGTGATCGCCGCTTGCGCCTCGAGGTCGGCGAGGATGGCGCGGGCGAGGGCCGCCGGCTCGGCCTCGCGCCGGACCCGGAAGACGTTGAAGTCGCAGTAGGGGCAGATGCGCGCGCAGTAGGGCCAGTGGACGTAGACCCCGAGCGGCGGAAGGGGGGTCACAAGAGCGCCGCCTTCAGCTTCTCGAACGCCCGCGCCCGGTGGCTCATCCGGTCCTTCGCCTCGGGGTCCATCTCGCCGAAGGTCTCGTGGAAGCCGACGGGCACGAAGATCGGGTCGTAGCCGAAGCCTCGGGTCCCGCGCGGCGGGAAGGTCAGGGTCCCGTCCACCCGCCCCTCGACCACAACCCCGGGCCCGCCCGGCCAGGCGACCGCGAGGGCGCAGGTGAACCACGCCGAGAGGTCGTCGCCGTCGGCCTCTTCCAGCCGCTCCTCGACCTTCTTCATGGCGAGGGTGAAGTCCTTGGCGGGGCCGGCCCAGCGCGCGGAATAGACGCCCGGCTGGCAGTCGAGCGCCTTCACCGAGAGGCCGGAGTCGTCGGCGAGGGCGACGAGGCCGCTGGCCTCGGCCGCCGCCCGCGCCTTGAGCAGGGCGTTGCCGACGAAGGTCTGCTCGGTCTCCTCCGGCTCGGCCAGGCCGAGCTCGCCGGCGGTCACCAGCGTAAAGCGGTTCTCCAGGATCAGCGCCAGCTCGCGGGCCTTGCCGGGATTGTGGGTCGCCACCACCAGCTTCAGGCCGGGCTCGAGCTTCAGGACCATGGGTCACCTCCGGGCGCGGACCCTACCGCCCGCGCCCTGCTGTTGCATTGCAAAAGTTTAATATCGTTACTCGATATTCATTTGATCGAAAATCGATGCGGTCATATTGATCGTCGGCATCGGAACACCGCGTTCCACCCAAACACACGCTGCACCGCAGCAAATTCGGAGATACGGAAATGATCGCTCGCCTGAACGCCGCCCTGGACCGCACCGCCCTCACCGTTTTCATGACCGTCGCCGCCATCACGGTCTTCGCCTTCCCCTTCATGACGGTCGCGACCGCCAACGCGATCTACTAGGGTCGGCCGCTCGTGGGGTTCGCCCGGATCCGCGCCGGCTACCGGCGCGGCATGGCTGAGGGGCAGTTGATGCGCGCTCTGGGTCCAGGCTCGGTGTCGAGCTTCCTGAAGATCATCCTGGACGTGGTCTACGCCGCCCTGTGGGTCGGCGTCGGCGTGGCGGTCCTGATGGTCATCGCCGCCCTGCTGTTCACCTTCAACCCGGGCCTCCTGGACGACGTCAGCCTGTCGACCGGCCAGTTCGCCGGCAAGTGGCCGACCTACACCGGCGGCCTGGCCGCGGCCTCGCTCTACATGGGCGGCATCCTGGTCATCGTCGGCACTCTGCGGCGGATCTTCATGACCCTGACCGCCGGCGACCCCTTCCACCCCGACAACGTCCGCCGCCTGCGCCTGATCGGCGTCATCCTGGCGGCCCTGGAGCTTGGGCGCTATGTGGTCGCCGCCATCGGCCGCTGGCTGCTACCGGGCGTCGCCAAGGTCGACACCGACATGAGCCTCACCGCCTGGTTCTCGGTCCTCGTGGTCTTCGTGCTGGCGGAGGTGTTCCGCGAGGGCGCGCGCCTGCGCCGCGAAGCGGAGCTGACGATCTAGCCATGCCGATCCGCGTCCAGCTCGACCGCGTGCTCTTCGAGCGCCGCATGTCCCTGACCGAACTCGCCGACCGGGTCGGCGTGACCATCGCCAACCTGTCGATCCTCAAGACCGGCAAGGCGCGCGCCGTGCGCTTCTCGACCCTGGCGGCGCTGTGCCGCGAACTCGACTGCCAGCCCGGCGACCTGCTGACCTACGAGCCTGGTCCGTCGGACGAGCCCGACGACGACGAGATGGGCTAGCGGGCCGCCGCGCGCTGCAGCTCGCAGAGTTCGCGGATGCCCTTACGGGCCAGGGAGAACAGGGCCTCGAACTCGGCCTCGGAGAAGCCGCGCTTCTCGCCGGTGGCCTGAATCTCGACGATGTCGCCCTTGCCGGTCAGCACGAAGTTGGAGTCCGCCTCGGCGGTGGAGTCCTCCTCGTAGTCGAGGTCGAGCACCGGCGTGCCGGAGAACACCCCGCAGCTCACCGCCGCCACCTGGTCGAGGATCGGGTCCTTGGTGATCAGGCCCTCCTCCAGCATGTAGCGGGTGGCCTGGCGCAGGGCGACCCAGGCGCCGGTGATCGAGGCGGTGCGGGTGCCGCCGTCGGCCTGGATCACGTCGCAGTCGATGCTGATCTGCCGCTCGCCGAGGGCCTTGAGGTCGACGACGGCGCGCAGGGAGCGGCCAATCAGGCGCTGGATTTCCTGGGTGCGGCCGCTCTGCTTGCCCTGGGCCGCCTCGCGCCGGCCGCGGGTGTGGGTGGCGCGCGGCAGCATGCCGTACTCGGCCGTGACCCAGCCCTCGCCGCGGCCGCGCAGGAACCCGGGCACCCCTTCCTCCAGGCTGGCGGTCACCAGCACCTTGGTGTGGCCGAAACTGACCAGGCACGAGCCCTCGGCGTAGCGGTTCACCCCCGTCTCCAGGGTCACGGCGCGAAGGGTGTCAGGGCTGCGTTCGGAGGGGCGCATGGGGATATCTCGGAACCTGCTGATCGGTCGGGCGTCTTGCGCCGGAAGAGGTGGCGCTTATCCTAGATCGGGAAGGTCCAGTCCATGGGCGCTATTCAGAGATCGCCGAAGCCAAAGGTGCAGAGTCCCATCCTAGGCCGCGGGCCCTCGCTCGCCGAACTCGACGAACGCGCGCGCGACATCTTCCGGCGCATCGTGGAGAGCTATCTGGAATCCGGCGAGCCGGTCGGCTCGCGCACCCTGTCGAAGGCCGGCATCGCCCTGTCGCCGGCCTCGATCCGCAACACCATGCAGGACCTGACCCAGCTCGGCCTGCTGGGCGCGCCGCACGTCAGCGCCGGGCGCCTGCCGACCCACGCGGGGCTTCGGCTGTTCGTCGACGGTCTTCTGGAGGTGGGCGACGTGGCCGAGCAGGAGCGCCGCTCGATCGAGGCCCGGCTCATGGCCCATGGCCGCAACTACGAGGACGCGCTCAACGAGGCGAGCTCGATCCTGTCGGGCCTGGCCGGCGCCGCCAGCGTGGTGGTGACGCCGGTCCGCGACGCCGGGGTCAAGCACGTGGAGTTCGTCTCGCTCGGCGTCGAGCGAACCCTGGCGATCATGGTCTTCGAGGACGGCACGGTGGAGAACCGGCTGATCCGCCTGCCGGCCGGAGTGACGCCCTCGGCCCTGCAGGAGGCCTCGAACTTCCTCAATGCGCGCCTGCGCGGCCGCACCCTGGCCGAGGCGCGGGCCGACCTGAAGGCGCAGATCGAGACCGCCAGGCGCGACCTCGATTCCACCGCCGCCAGGCTGGTGGAGGACGGCCTTGCGGCCTGGGGCGGCGGCGAGGGCGAGGAGCGGGCGCTGATCGTCCGCGGCCGCGCCAACCTGCTCGAGGATCCCGAGGCCCTGGACGACCTGGAGCGGGTGCGCTCGCTGTTCGCCGACCTCGAGGAAAAGGGCCAGCTCATCCAGCTGCTCGACGGGGTGCGCGACGGCCAGGGGGTGCGCATCTTCATCGGCGCCGAGACGCGGCTGTTCTCGCTTTCGGGTTCCGCCGTCATCGCGGCGCCCTATATGACGGGCTCCCAGCGCGTGGTGGGCGCGATCGGCGTGATCGGGCCGGCGCGGCTGAACTACGCCCGGGTCATCCCGTTGGTGGACTATACGGCCCGCGTGCTGGGCCAGGTGATGAACGCTTAAAGAGAAGAGACCTAGATGTCCGAAGACATGGATCCGCCGGTCGACGCGACCGCCGACAGCGCCGAGATCGAGGCGCTCAAGGCCGAGGTCGCGGGCCTCAAGGACCAGGTGCTGCGCTACGCGGCCGAATCCGAGAACACCCGCCGGCGCGCCGAGCGCGAAGCCAACGACGCCCGCGCCTTCGCCATCCAGAAGTTCGCCCGCGACCTGTTGGGTGTGGCCGACAACCTGTCGCGCGCCCTGGCCGCCCACCCGTCCGACAACGCCGATCCGGCGCTGAAGAACTTCATCCTCGGCGTCGAGATGACCGAGAAGGAGCTGACGGCGGCGTTCGAGCGGAACGGGCTGAAGAAGATCCATCCGGCCAAGGGCGACAAGTTCGACCCCCACCAGCACCAGGCGATGATGGAGCTCGCCGAGACCGACGTCGCGCCGGGCGCGGTCGTCGAGGTCATGCAGTCCGGCTACGAGCTGCTCGGACGACTCGTGCGTCCGGCCATGGTGGTCGTCGCCGCGAAGAGCGCCGGCGGGGCCAAGCCGAACGGCGGCTACGGCGCGGGCGAGGGCGGCGAGTCCGGGGGCTCGGTCGACACGCGGGCCTGACGGCCCCGCTTGCGAGCGGCGGTTTTCGGAGCCTAGGCTGAGGCTCCAGGCAGTCCGGCGCTGCGGCGCCGGCCTGCCGAGTATGCGTCCCTTCCTCAACGAGCCGGTCGCCTCTGCGCGGGGCGGGCGAATTGAAAGGGCTAGTCATGAACCTGCCGACCTTCGTCACGACGGCCGCGCTCGGGCTGATGCTCGCGCCGGCGTTCGCCGCGTCCGCGCCCCCCGCCAAGGCCGAGAAACCCGCGCCGCCCGAGGCGACGGTCCGTCACTTCATCGACAGCTTCAACAAGGGCGACCTGAAGGCGGCCGCGGCCACCCATACGGCCGACGCGGTGATCATCGACGAGATGCCGCCGCACGTGTGGCGGGGCCCGAATGCGTTCCAGGCGTGGACGGGCGACCTGCAGAAGGCGAGCCAGGCGGCGGGCCAGACCGACGAGCGCGTCACGCTGGGGCCCGCGGTCCGGAGCGACGTGAACGGCGAGACCGCCTACGCCGTCGTGAAGGCGACCTTCAGCTTCAAGCAGAAGGGCAAGTCGATGTCGGAACCCGCGGAAATGGTGGCCGCGCTTCGCCGCGAGGGGGGCGGCTGGAAGATCGCCGGCTGGGCCTGGAGCGGCGGCGCCCCGCACCCATCTGCGGCCAAGCCGAAGCATTAGGATCGGGCAGCGGCGCCGCTCCCTCACGGACCCGCTTCCGCCCGCTTCGAATTTCGCTATTGTCCGTGGTCCCTTCCAGTCGGGGCGTGGCCGCGAGCGAATCGGCCATGCGGTGAGGTCCGGGACACAGGCATGAAGCTGACGATCGAGCGGGCGGCGCTGTTGAGGGCGCTTGGGCACGTGCAGAGCGCCGTGGAGCGGCGCAACACCATCCCCATCCTGTCCAATGTGCTGCTGTCGGCGGAGCGCGACCGGCTGATCTTCTCGGCGACCGATCTCGACATGGAGATCGTCGATGAGGCCGCGGCCCAGGTCGATCAGCCCGGCCAGATCACCGCGCCCGCCCACACCCTCTACGAGATCGTCCGCAAGCTGCCCGAGGGCGCGGACGTGTCGCTGAGCTTCACCGGCGAGGACCCCCGCCTGACGGTCCAGGCCGGCCGCAGCCGCTTCAACCTGCCGGTCCTGCCGGCCGGCGACTTCCCGGTGATGTCCTCCGAGGGCCTCTCCGGCGCGATCACCATCGACGTCACCGACCTCATCCGGCTCGTCGACAAGACCCGCTTCGCCATCTCGGCGGAGGAGACCCGCTACTATCTGAACGGCCTCTATCTCCACACGGTGGTCGAGGACGGGACCCAGAAGCTGCGCGCCGTCGCCACCGACGGCAGCCGACTGGCGCTCGCCGACATGCCGGCGCCCGAGGGCGCGGCCGGCCTGCCGGGCGTGATCGTGCCGCGTAAGACCGTGGGCGAGGCGCGCCGCCTGCTGGAGGACGCCGGCGAGAACGTCGAGCTGCAGATCAGCCCCCAGAAGGTCCGCTTCGCCTTCAACGGCGCGGCCCTGACCTCCAAGGTCATCGACGGCAACTTCCCCGACTACAGCCGGGTCATCCCGAAGGACAACACCCGCTCGGTGCAGGTGGACGCCAAGCTGTTCGCCCAGGCCATCGACCGCGTGGCCACCATCTCGGCGGAGAAGAGCCGCTCGGTGCGCCTCGCCTTCGAGCCGGGCAAGGTGGTGCTGACGGTCCGCAACATGGAAGCCGGCCAGGCGGTGGAAGAGCTGGAGATCGACTACGACGGCGACGCCTTCGAACTGTCGTTCAACGCCCGCTTCCTCCTGGACATCACCGACCAGATCTCCGGCGACACCGCCGAGCTGCGCTTCGGCGGCCCCAACGACCCGGCCCTGGTGCTCGATCCGGCCGACGGCTTCGTCCAGTACATCCTGATGCCGCTGCGCGTCTGAGCGGGCGATGAAGCTCAACCTCGGCTGTGGCAACCGCAAGCTCGCGGGCTTCGTCAACGTCGACGCCGCGCCGGAGTGCGAGCCGGACCAGGTCGTCGACCTGGAGACCTTCCCCTGGCCCTGGGCGGACAACTCCGCCGAGATGGTGGTGCTGACCCACGTGCTGGAGCACCTGGGCGCCGAGACCAAGGTGTTCCTCGGGGTGATGAAGGAGCTCTACCGCGTCTGCGCGCCGGGCGCCCGGGTGCAGATCGCCGTGCCCCATCCGCGCAGCGACAACTTCCAGGGCGACCCGACCCACGTGCGGGCGATCTCGCCGAAGATGCTGCGGCTGTTCGACCGGGCCCTGAACGACGAGTGGAAGGCCACGGGCGCGGCCAATACGCCGCTGGCCCACTACACCGGCGTCGACTTCGCGATCACCAACACGGTGCTGCTGCTGCAGGAGCCCTATGCGGGCCAGCTTCGCTCCGGCGCGCTCACTCAGGAGCGCATGGTCGAGCTGGAGCGGACGCTGTTCAACGTCGGCGACGAGTGGCAGATCGAGCTCGTCGCGCGGAAGTGACGGGCCTTAGTGCCCGTGCGGGCCTTCGTAGACGCCGGGCGCCAGGCGCTCGTCCTCCGCGCCCTCGGAGCCGGCGGCCAGCACGAAGCGGCGATCGCAGTAGGGGCACTCGACGAACGTCGCCTCGCCCATCTCCAGCCAGACGCGCGGATGGCCAAGCGCGCCGCCGACGCCGTCGCAGGCGATCCGGCCCGAGCGCACCTCGACGACCTCGGGGGCCGGCAGGTTGGGCGTCAACGCCGGCTGGGCGGGCGCCGGTTCCGGGCGCTTCTGGGCCTTGGCGCCCTGGTTTCGAACTTGGCGAGCCATCTGAAATTCCCTGACCGGCCGCGGAAGCTTGGCGCGGCGCGGACGCCGCCCTAGGTATGCGAGGCGGCTTCGCCCCGTCAACGACTGGAGACCCCATGGAGCTTCCCGAATTCGCCATCGAGGCCAAGGGCCTGGTCAAGACCTACGCCGCCACTAAGACGACGCCCGAGATGCGGGCGCTGAAGGGCGTCGACCTGGCCATCCCGCGCGGCTCGATCTTTGGCCTCCTGGGGCCGAACGGGGCGGGGAAGTCGACCTTCATCAACATTCTGGCGGGGCTCTGCCGCAAGACCTCTGGCCAGGTGAAGATCTGGGGCCGCGACATCGACGAGCGGCCGAGGGACGCCCGCGCCGCCATCGGCGTGGTGCCGCAGGAGATCGCCGCCGATCCGTTCTTCACCCCGCGCGAGGCGCTGGAAGTCGCCGCCGGCATGTACGCGGTGCCGCCGAAGGAGCGCCGCACCGACGAGCTGCTGACCGCGCTCGGCCTCGCCGACAAGTCCAGCGCCTACGTCCGCCAGCTCTCCGGCGGCATGAAGCGGCGCCTGATGGTCGCCAAGGCGATGGTCCACAATCCGCCGGTGCTGATCCTCGACGAGCCGACCGCCGGGGTGGACGTGGAGCTGCGCCGCCAGCTCTGGAACTACGTGCTGGAGCTGAACCGGCGGGGCGTGACCATCGTGCTCACCACCCACTACCTGGAAGAGGCCCAGGAGCTCTGCGACCAGATCGCCATCATCAACCGCGGCCTGGTGGTCGCCTGCGAGCCGACCACGACGCTGCTGCGCCGGATGGACACGCGCAAGGTGCTGGTGACGCCGGAGGAGCCGGTGGAGGCCGCGCCGAACCTGCCAGGCTTCGACACCCACCTGCTGCCGAACGGCGGCTTCTCCGTCAGCTACCGCACCGGCCAGTCGAGCGTGGAGCAGGTGCTGGCCGCCATCCGCAAGGCCGGCCTGCACATCAAGGACATCTCCACCGAGGACCCGGACCTCGAGGACGTCTTCGTCAGCCTCACCTACGCGGCCGAGGAAGCCGCGGCGGTCTAGATCGGCGCGGTCTCGCTGCTGAAGGCGGCGACGTCGTCCATCAGGCCGGCGACGGCGGCGGCCACCAGCTCGCCGCCCTTTTCGGGCGTCGCCTGGCCGGGGTCGGAGCCCATACGGCCGTCCGGATAGCGGGCGCGGAAGTCGATCGCCTCGCGGATCGGGCCCGTCGGCGCGATCTGCGGCGCGTAGTTGGCGGTCTTGATGGCGTCCGGATAGGCCCACTGGGTGACGGCGATCTCGGACGGCGTCGCGTGACTGCCGTGGCCGGTCGGGAACTGGCGGTTGGCGAGCGGCAGGACGCCCTTCAGCTCCCACCAGTTCTTCAGTTTCATGGCGAAGCCGCGCCGCTTCTCCAGGAAGGTGGCCTCGGCGTAGATCTCCGAGAAGGCGGCCTCGACGGTGGCGACGTTGCCGCCGTGACCGTTCAGGAAATAGAGCCGCTCGAAGCCGGCCAGCCCCAGGCTGCGGCACCAGTCGCCGATCGCCGCCATGAAGGTCGAGGGCCGCAGGGCGATGGTGCCCGGAAAGCCGAGATGGTGCTGGGCCATGCCGATGTTGAACGTCGGCGCGACCATGAGATCGGGGTGCTGCTTCTGCGCCTCGTGGGCGATGATCTCCGGGCACAGCCAGTCGGTGCCGAGCAGGCCCGTCGGCCCGTGCTGCTCGTTGGAGCCGATCGGAATGACCACCGTCTTCGAGCGCTTCAGGTAGTCCTCGATCTCCATCCAGGTGGAGAGGTGCAGCAGCATGGCGACGTCCTTCTGAGGTCCCTGGCCTAGCAAGCCCGCGGAGGCCGGCCTAGCCCTTCTTCGGCGGCTCGGCGGGGACCTCGATCTTGCGGTCGGCGGCGGGCATAGCGACGAGGCGCCAGCCGTTCGGCTGGCGGGCGAAGGTCAGGATGCAGGCCTGGGCCGGGGTGAGGTCGTGCACGCAGACGTGGTCGCGGTCGATGCGCTTGCTCATCAGCGCGACCTGGGCGGGCGAGGGCGGGGCGGCGAGCGGCGCCTCGGTTCCCGCCGCGACGAGGTGCAGAAGGTCCGGGCCGATCATCCGGTCGAGGGCGGCGTCGGAGGGGCCACCGTCGACTTCCAGCCCGCTCTGCTGGGCGAGGCCGGCGATCTGCCGGCGCAGGTCAGCGCGCACGGCTTCCCGGTCCGTGTGGTCCTCGAAACCCTTGGCGTCGCCGCTGGCGACGGCGGCCAGCAGCCCCTGGGCGGCGGCCTGGGGCTCGGCGTCCCCCTTCCGGCCGCAGGCCTGCGCCAGGAGGAGGAGGGCAAGGAGGGCGGCCGCCCGGAACTGTCGAACCATGGGCCGGACCATGGCCGCGCCGCCGCCGAGGGGCAAGCTTGGCCACAAGCGGTTCGCGCAAGTCTTGCGTGAGCCGGGCCGGAGCGCGTATTCGCGCCCAGGACATGCCCGCCGCCGCCACCCAGACCGCGACCTACGATCCCTCGCGGACGCTCTATTCCCTGCATGTGCCGAAGACCGCCGGCACGAGCTTCCGCCACGACCTGGAGAGGTGGTTCGGGGCGGAGAACATGGGCTACCACTACCATGGCTACCATCGCGAGCCGCCGCCGCGCTTCGAGCCGCGGGCCGGCCTTTGCGTGCACGGCCATTTCAACCGCCTGCGCGGAATCGGCGTGCGGCGGTACTATCCCGAGGCCTCGCAGTTCATCGTCTTCCTGCGCGATCCCTTCGACCGCTTCGTCTCCAACTGGCGCTACCTGCAGTTCCAGGTGCGAGACGGCTTTCGGGTGCCCGAGCTCGACGACAACCCCACCTTCGCCGGGTGGCTCGACCGCCGCCGCCGCGCGGCCGAAGAGGGCGAGGACCCGTTCTCCTACCTGGCCCAGCTGCCCGATCCGGTGGACCCGGCGCGGGCCGGCGAGGCCTTCGGGTCTGAGTTCGTCGGGGTCGGCATCGCCGAGCGCTATGCGGAGTCCATGCGCATGTTCGCCGCCGCGCTGGGCAAGCCCGCGCCTGAGGGCGTCACCCGCCTCAACACACGCACCGATCCGCACCGCGAGGGCGAGACCCACGAGGATCTCTCGGCCTACCGGGCTGAGTACGAAGCCGCCTTCCCGCTGGAATACGCCGTCTACCGGGCCGGCCTGGCGCGGCTCGAGCGCGATCTGCAACGCCTCGGCGCCTGAGCCGGCGGGGCGCCTCACCCAGGGGCGGGTTGCGCCGGGCGACGTCGGGGCATAGTGGCTTTGGCAAGGGCGGCGACGACGACTTGGGAGTGAGACGATGAGTGAGGTCGAGGTCTTTCCGGTTCCGGCGGAATGGGCGAAGCGGGCCCACCTGGACCAGGCCGCCTACGAGGCCGCCTGCCGTCGGGTGGAAGCCGATCCGACCGGCTTCTGGACGGACGTCGCGCGCCGGCTCGACTGGATGACCTTCCCCACCGAGATCAAGGACGTGTCCTTCAACAAGGAGGACTTCCACATCCGCTGGTACGGCGACGGGATCCTCAACGTCTCGGTCAACTGCCTGGACCGGCACCTCGCCACCCGCGGCGACCAGACGGCGATCATCTGGGAAGCCGACGACCCCCACATCTCCACCAAGCTCACCTACAAGGAGCTGCACGCCCGCGTCTGCCGGATGGCCAATGTGCTCAAGGCCAAGGGCGTCAGGAAGGGCGACCGCGTCACCATCTACCTGCCGATGATCCCCGACGCGGCCGTGGCCATGCTGGCCTGCGCGCGGATCGGCGCGGTGCACTCGGTGGTGTTCGGCGGCTTCTCGCCCGACAGCATCGCCGGCCGCATCCAGGACTGCGACTCCAAGCTCGTCATCACCGCCGACGAGGGCCTGCGCGGCGGCAAGGTCGTGCCTCTCAAGCTCAACGTGGACGAGGCGCTGAAGACCTGCCCGGGCGTGACCGACGTCATCGTCATCCGCCGCACCCAGGCCGAGGTGCCGATGACGGCCGGCCGCGACCACTTCTATTCCGACCTCAAGGACAGCGTCTCCGACCGGTGCGACCCCGAGCCGATGAACGCGGAGGACCCGCTGTTCATCCTCTACACCTCCGGCTCCACCGGGAAGCCGAAGGGCGTGTTGCACACCACCGGCGGCTACCTGGCCTGGGCCTCCTACACCCATGAGCTGGTGTTCGATTACCGGCCCGGCGAGGTCTTCTGGTGCACGGCCGACGTGGGCTGGGTGACCGGCCACTCCTACGTGGTCTACGGCCCGCTCGCCAACGCCGCCACGACGGTGATCTTCGAGGGCGTGCCCAATTACCCGACCTCCTCGCGCTTCTGGGAGGTCTGCGACCGGCACCAGGTGGAGATCTTCTACACCGCCCCGACCGCCATCCGCGCCCTGATGCGCGAGGGCGACGCGCCGGTGAAGGCCACCTCGCGCAAGTCGATTCGACTGCTCGGCACCGTCGGCGAACCGATCAACCCCGAGGCCTGGCTCTGGTACCACCGCGTGGTGGGCGAGGAGCGCTGCCCGATCGTCGACACCTGGTGGCAGACCGAGACCGGCGCCACCCTGATGAGCCCGCTGCCGGGCGCCACGGCCCTGAAGCCCGGCTCCTGCACCAAGCCGCTTCCGGGCGTGAAGCCGCAGCTCGTCGACGCCGACGGCAAGGTCCTCGAAGGCGCCATCAACGGCAACCTCTGCCTGACCGATTCCTGGCCGGGCCAGATGCGCACCGTCTACGGCGACCACCAGCGCTTCTTCGACACCTATTTCTCGACCTATCCTGGCAAGTACTTCACGGGCGACGGCGCCCGGCGGGACGAGGACGGCTACTACTGGATCACCGGCCGGGTGGACGATGTCATCAACGTCTCCGGACACCGCCTGGGCACCGCCGAGATCGAGAGCGCCCTCGTCGGCCACGATGGCGTCGCCGAGGCCGCGGTGGTCGGCTATCCGCACGAGATCAAGGGCCAGGGCATCTACTGCTACGTGACCCTGCGCACCGACGTGGAGCCGTCCGATTCCATTCGGGCCGACCTGCGCCAGTGGGTGCGCCGCGAGATCGGGCCGTTCGCCGCGCCGGACGTGATCCAGTTCGCCCCGGGCCTGCCCAAGACTCGTTCGGGCAAGATCATGCGCCGCATCCTGCGCAAGATCGCCGAGGACGACCTCTCCAACCTGGGCGACACCTCGACCCTCGCCGATCCGGCGGTGGTGGACGACCTCGTCAAGAACCGCGGCCACCGGCGCGGCGAGGAGCAGCTGAGCGTCGCCGGCCACAAGCTGAACGCCCTCGACCTCGAGGCCTGCCTCAGGGCCCACGACGCGGTCGCCGACGCGGCGGTGGTCGGCGTCCCGGCCAAGGGCGGCGAAGAAGCGATCCACGCCTTCGTGCGGCTGGAGCCGGACGTCACGCCGACCGACGTGCTGCAGGCCGACATCAAGGGCTGGATGCGCCGCGAGATCGGGGCCCATGCCGCGCCGGAAGTGGTGCAGTTCGTGGCCGCCCTGCCGCACACCAAGTCGAACGAGATCGCGCGCGGGCTCCTGAAGAAGGTGGCCGAGGGCCAGACCAGCGGCCTCGACACCGCCGACCTCGCCGACCCGTCGGTGGCCGAGGCGCTGGTGAAGGGCCGGGCGAAGGCCGAGGCCTGAGCCTCGGGCGCGGCGCAGCCGTCTGGTCTGGCGCGCGCCAAGCGCTAGGTTGGCGGCGATGCGCCTCGCCCTCTTCCTCCTCGCCGTGCTCGCCGCCGCCTCGGCGGCGGCGGCCTTCGACCTGGCCCCGCGCGAGCAGGCGGCGCTGGACCAGGGCCGGCCGTTCGTCGACGTCCGCCCCGCCGCCGACGGCGACTCCGGCCTGATCCAGGCCGCCATCGACATCGAAGCCTCGCCGGAGGTCGTGTTCTCCGTGATCGCCGACTGCGACCTCGCCCCCCGGATGGTCATGAGCCTGAAGAGCTGCCGCATCACCGAACGCGACCCGGCCGGCCGCTGGGACGTCCGCGAGCAGGTCTCCAAGATGACCTTCCTGCCCTCGGTGCGGAACGTCTTCCGCTCCGACTACGAGCCGCCGCGCGCGATCCGCTTCCACCGGGTGTCCGGCGACCTGAAGGTCTACGAGGGCGAATGGCGGATCGAGCCCCGCGGCGCCGGCGCCCGCGTGACCTACGAGGCGCAGGTCGGGACGCCGTTCCGGGTGCCGCGGCCCCTGGCGCGCATGGGCCTCAGGATGGAGGTGCCGCGCGCCCTCCTGGCGTTGCGCCGCGAGGCCCTGGCGCGGGCCCGGGCGTACGGACGATGAGCGTCGAGCTGCCCGCGCCCCTGCGCGCCGCCATCGAGCAGGAACTGGAAGGGGTCTCGCGCAAGGACCTCGCCCAGCGCGCCGGCCGGACCACCGCCGCCTACCGCGCCGGCCAGGGCTCGGCCGGGGTGATCCGCAGCACCGCGGACGCGCTCGCCTACGCCCTCGCTCGACTGCCCGCCACCTACGCCGCCTGCACGAGCGTCCTCGACGCCTTGGCGGAAGCGGCTCCCGGCTTCGCCCCCAGGTCGCTGCTCGACGCCGGGGTCGGCACCGGCGCGGCGAGCTGGGCCGCCAGCGCGGCCTTCGACCTTTCGGCGGTGAGCTGGCTGGACGAGAGCGCCATCTTCCTTGACCTGGCGCAGCGCCTGGCGAAGGCCGGCCCGGCGCCGCTGAAGGGCGCCGACGCCCGCCGGGGCGATCTCGCCGCCGGCGGCCCGTTGCCGAAGGCCGAACTGGTCATGGCGAGCTATGCCATCGCCGAGATCGCCCCGGCCGCCCAGGGCCGGGTGGTCGGCGCGCTCTGGGAGGCGTGCGAGGGCGTCCTGGCCCTGGTGGAGCCCGGCACGCCGGCCGGCTTCCAGCGGATCCTCGCGGCGCGCCGGGAGCTGATCGAGGCCGGCGCCCGCATTCTCGCGCCCTGTCCCAACGCCGGCGACTGCCCGCTGGCCGCGCCGGACTGGTGCCACTTCAGCGTCCGGCTGCCGCGCAGCCGCGATCACCGCCTTGCCAAGGGCGCAGAGGTCCCGTTCGAGGACGAGAAGTTCGCCTACCTCCTGGCCGCGCGCCCGACCGTCGAGGTCGAGCCGCCGGCCGGGCGCATCCTGGCGCCGCCGCGGGCGGGCAAGGCCGGGGTCGAGCTGAAGGTCTGCGGACGTGATGGGCTGGAGACGCGCGCGGTCCCCCGCCGGGACAAGGCGGCCTACGCCGCCGTCCGCCGGCTGGGCTGGGGCGATCGGCTGCCTTAGGCGCTCTCGCCCCGCATCTGGCGCAACTGGGCCTCCCGGATCCTCAGGTCCTGCTGCACGTGCGGGACGAGGAAGTCGATGAAGGCGCGGATGCGCGGGGTGTCCTTCAGGTCCCGCCGGGTGACGATCCAGGACGAGGCGCGCGCCTCCGCGATCGGCTCCGAAAGGCGCAGCAGGTTGGTGTCGGCATCGGCCAGGAGGCAGCCGATCGGCGCGATCCCAAGGCCGGCGCTCACCGCATGGCTGAGGTTGGAAAGGCTGTTCGAGATGTGCGCCGGCGGCTTGCCGCCCGCCTGCTGCAGCATCCAGGCGACCCCCGGCATCATGCCCTGGGCGGTCTCGCAGCTGATCAGGTCGTGGTCCTTCAGGTCTTCCAGGCTGGTGAGCACACCCATCCGCTCGGCGTAGTCGCGGCTGCAGTAAAGGGCGAATTCGTAGTCGGCGATCTTGCGGGCCACGAGGTCGGAGATCGGCAGGGCGCGCCCGGAGCGGATCGCGAGGTCGGCCTCGCCGGCCTCGATGTCCAGGGCCTCGTCGGTGATCACCATGTCCACCTGCACCTCCGGGTACTGGCGGCGGAAATGGGCGATGGCCGGCGTCACCCAGAAATTGGCCAGGATCTCGCTGCAGGTGAGCTTGATCGAGCCGGCGAGGCCGCGCTGATGCGCCTGGGCGCGATTGCCGAACGCGACGGCGGCGCGCTCCACCTTCTCCGCCTCGGCCTGGAGGTCGCGGCCGGCCTCGGTCAGGCGGCTGCCCGACTGGCCGCGCTCGAAGAGGCGCACGCCCACCGCCGCCTCCAGGGACTCGAGCCGGCGGGCCACGGTCGTCTGGTTGACGCCCAGCGCCTTGGCCGCCGACAGCGTCGAGCCGCCGCGGGCCACGGCCAGGAAGGCCTTGAGGTCGTTCCAGTCGTACATGGCTGCATTCTGCGATTGTGCAGAACCTGCCTGCAAGAGCGCTGATTGCAGCCGCGCCGCTTTGCCTTTAACCCCGCGCCCTTCCGAACACCGGTCGCCGAGCGCGACTCGTCCACTCCGCTGAAGACTGTTCCGAAGAGGGCCTGGGGCAATGAAGCTCTACTGCGATCCGATCTCCACCACCTCGCGGCCGGTGATGCTGTTCATCGCCGAGCACGGGTTGGACGTCGAACTCGTCCATGTCGACCTGATGACCGGCGGCCACCAGGACCCCGCCTATCTCGCGGTCAATCCGAACGGCATCGTGCCCTATCTGGTGGACGGCGACTTCGCCCTCGGCGAGTCCTCGGCGATCCTCAAGTACCTGGCCGAGAAGGTGGGCTCGCCGGCCTACCCCGCCGAGCTTCGCGCCCGCGCCAAGGTCAACGAGGCGCTCGACTGGCTGAACACCCAGCTCCACGAATACTACTGCCTCTTCACCATCTATCCGCACATGGGCGTGCCGCACGGCCTCGATCCCGTGATCGCCCAGGGCCTGATGACCTATGGCGAGAGCCACTGCGTGCGCTGGCTGAAGGTGCTCGACGAGGTGATGCTGAAGGATCGCAAGTTCCTGTGCGGCGACGACATCACCCTGGCCGACTATCTCGGGGCGGCCTACGTGACGCTCGGCGAAATCGCCGCCTTCGACCTCAGCCCCTATCCCAACATCGAGGCGTGGGTGGCGCGGATGAAGGCGCGCCCGCACTGGGACAAGACCTACGCCGGCTTCTACGGCATGGTCGCCGTGCTGCGCGGCCAGGCGGCCATTCCCGCCTGAGGCGAACGGGCTGACGCTCACACGCACGCTTCCTAAGACCGGCGGCGGTGCTAAGGATTCCGGCTCCTCGAGTTCGGGACCTTCCGCATGCTCCGCACAGCGCCCGCCGCCGCCGGCCTGATCCTCTCGCTGATCCTATCCCTGGCGTTCGCGCCCGCCGCTCAGGCGGTGAGCCCGGCGACACCGCCGGGGGCGGCCGAGGTCCCGCCGATCCAGTTCAAGCAACGGCGGCTGGCGAACGGCCTCCTGGTGCTCACCTCCGAGGACCGCGCCACGCCGAACGTGTCGGTGCAGGTCTGGTACGGGGTCGGCTCGAAGAACGACCCGGTGGGCCGGTCCGGCTTCGCCCACCTCTTCGAGCACCTGATGTTCAAGGCGACGAAGGATCTCCCGCCCGAGAGCTTCGACCGCCTGACCGAGGATGTCGGCGGCTTCAACAACGCGTCCACCTGGGACGACCTCACCAACTACTACGAGGTGGTGCCGGCCAACCACCTGGAGCGGCTGCTCTGGGCCGAGAGCGAGCGGATGAGCGCGCTCGTCATCGACCCGGCGTCCTTCAAGTCCGAGCGCGACGTGGTCAAGGAGGAGCTGCGCCAGCGGGTGCTCGCCTCGCCCTACGGCCGGCTGTTCTCGCTCTACGTCCCGCAGGCGACCTACAAGGTCCACCCGTACCATCGGCCCGGCATCGGCTCGATCGCCGACCTCGACGCGGCGACGATCGACGACGTGCGCGCCTTCCACCAGGCCTTCTATCGGCCCGACAACGCCGCCCTGGTCGTTGTCGGCGCCTTCGACGAGGCCAAGCTGGACGCCTGGGTCGACCGCTACTTCGGCGGGCTGAAGCCGCCGAAGCTGCCCATCAAGCGGGTCACGGCCGTGGAGCCGCCCCGCAAGGGGCCGGGCGTGTTCGACGGCTATGGCCCGAACGTGCCGCTGCCGGCGGTGGCGATCACCTGGCTCGGGCCGAAGGCGTCCGATCCCGACGCCCCCGCGCTGAAGCTGCTCGACCAGATCCTCTCGGGGGGCAAGTCGTCCCGGCTCTACGACAGCCTGGTGTACGAACAGCGTATCGCCACCGAGGTCTATTCCAACGCCGACCTGCCCCAACAGCCGGGCAACTTCATGGTCGGGGCGGTGATGGCCTCCGGCCACGGGATCGCCGAGGGCGAGAAGGCGCTCCTCGCCCAGGTCCAGCGGCTGCGCCAGGCCCCGCCCAGCGCCGCCGAGCTCGAGGAGGCGAAGAACGAGCTGATCGCCGCCAAGCTCCGCGAGCGCGAAACCATCGACGGCCGCGGCTTTGCGCTCGGCTACGCGGTCCGCATCCAGGGCGACCCCAACAAGGCCAACACCGAGCTCGCCGATCTCGCGGCGGTGACGCCGGAAGAGGTCCAGCGCGTCGCCCAGAAGTACCTCGATCCCGAACGGCGAATGACCATCCGCTACCGCTCCGAGAGCGAGCGGCCCAAGGGCCAGCCGGCGCCCAAGGAGGCGCCGCCGCCGAAGCGTGTCGTGAAGTACACAGGGCCGGTCTTCAGCCTCGCCCCGCCGGCGCAGCGCCAGAAGCCGCCGCCGATCGCCGCGCCGATCCAGCCGGTGCTGCCCAGGCCCGCCGAACGCACGCTCGCCAACGGGCTGCGGGTGATCGTCGCCCAGTCCACCGACCTGCCGCTGGTCACCGCCGACCTGACCATCAGGACCGGCGCCTGGGCCGACCCCGAAGGCCTGGCCGGCGCGGCCTCGATGACCGCCGACATGCTGACCGAGGGGACAAAGACCCGCTCCGCGCGGGAGGTCGCCCGCCAGGTGGAGGCGCTCGGCGCGACGCTCGAGTCCGGCGCCAATCTCGAGGCCTCCTCGGTGACGCTGAACGTCATGCCCGACAAGCTGACCAAGGGCCTGCCGATCATGGCCGACGTGGCGCGCAACCCGGCCTTCGCCCCCGAGGAGCTCGAGCGCCAGCGCCAGCTCGCCCTCGACAATCTGTCCGTCGCCTACCAGGAACCGGGCCAGGTGGCGGGCTTCGCCGCCGCGCCCGTGGTGTTCGGCGGCACGCCCTTCGGCCACGTGGCCAGCGGCACGCCGGAGAGCCTCAAGAAGCTGACGCCGTCGGACCTCGCCGCCATCCACCGCGCCTGGTTCCGGCCCGACAACGCCATCCTGGTGTTCACCGGCGACATCGCTCCCGAACAGGCCTTCGCCCTGGCCGAGCAGACCTTCGGCGACTGGGCGCGGCCCGCCGAACCCCTGCCGCCGGCGCCGGTGATCCGCCCCGATCCGCGGCCGAAGGCCATCGCCATCGACCTGCCCGGCACGGGCCAGGCGGCGGTCACGGTCGTCAAGCCCGGCGTCGCCCGCAGCGATCCGGACTACTACACCGGCATCGTCGCCAACACGGTGCTGGGCGGCGGCTATTCGGCCCGGCTGAACGAGGAGATCCGCATCAAGCGCGGGCTCTCCTACGGAGCGTCCTCGCGGCTTTCCGCCAATCGGACGACCGGCTCGTTCCGCGCCTCGGCCCAGACCAAGAACGCGTCCGCGCCGCAGGTGCTCGACCTGATCCGGGCCGAGATGGGCAAGCTCGCCGCCGCTCCGCCGACGGCGGACGAACTGACCGCCCGCAAGTCGGTGCTGGTCGGCTCCTTCGGCCGCGAGCTCGCCACCACCAACGGCCTCGCCGACATTCTGGGCAACCTGGCGCTCTATGGCGTGCCGCTGGATGAGGTGGGCCGCTACACGGCCAAGGTGGAGGCCGTGACGCCGCAGGGCGTGCAAGGCTTCGCCGGCAAGGTCCTGTCCCCCGACGGCGCCAGCGTCATCGTCGCCGGGGACGCCAAGGCCTTCGCCGGCCCGCTGAGGGCCAAGCTGCCGGACCTGGAGGTGATCCCGGTGGACCAGCTCGACCTCGGCTCGCCGTCGCTGAGAAAATCCAGGTAACGGCGGTCGGTGGGATGTTGCGGCGCAGCAACGGCGTCACCATGTGTGGCGTCCGCGGCGCAGCCGCGGCTTGTGGGACGCCATCAATCGGGGCTTTGCAGCGCCACCATGCGCAACCTGGCGGAAATCTCGGCCACGGCCAGCCTGTTCGGCTGCGCCCTCGTCTATGCGGCCCAGACGACTGCCGCGCAGGCGGCGCCGGTGGACTACGCCGCGCAGGACGCGGCGCTCGCCCGTGAGCTGGTCGAGGTCGGCGTCTGGGTCAGCCGGCCCCTCGCCCAATGCTATGCGCGCGAGCTGGCCGTCGACGGCCTGCAGGACGGCTCGGAGCCGGCGCGCGCCCTGGCCTGCGATGGCGGCGCCCTGTCGCCGACGGTCGGCTAGGCCGCCCGCCCGGTCCACAGCGAGAGGTCCCGTTCCCGCCCGATGAGGGCGAGGCCCGAGGCGATCGATTCCAGCTCCGCTCCGCTCTCGATGCGCTCGGCCGGGAAACGGCGGCGGAAGATCTCGCGCACCGCGGGCACCAGCGAGGATCCGCCGGTCAGGAACACCCGGTCGATGCCTTGGGGCGCCAGGCCCGCATCCGCCAGGGCCGCGTCGACCGCGCTCTCGATCTGGCCGAGCTCCGGGGCGATCCAGCCCTCGAACTCTCGCCGGGCCACGGACCGGGCGATCTCGATCGAGCCGGCCTCGAAGCGGAACTCCGCCTCCTCCTGCGCCGACAGCGCCTCCTTCAGCTGCGAGACCGACCGGTAGAGCCGGTAGCCGTAGTTCTCGTCGAGGGTCTCGATCAGGCGGGCGATCTTCTCCGGCTCGACGGCCTCGCGCAGCAGGCTGCGGATCTCGCGCATGTCGCGGCTCGCCCGCATCAGGGCGAGTTGGTCCCAGCGCGCGAAGGCGGCGTAGTAGCGGTTGGGCACCGGCAGCGCCTTGCCGTAGCTCGCATAGCTCGACCCCTTGCCGAGCTCGGGCGAGACCAGCTGGTCGATGATCCGGTAGTCGAAGGCGTCGCCGGCGACCCCGACTCCGGCCCGCCCGAGCGGCGTCGACCGGATCTCCCCGCCGTGACGTTCGAAGCGGATGATCGAGAAGTCGCTCGTGCCGCCGCCGAAGTCGCCGACCAGGACGGTGGCGTCGTGGTCGAGCGTTCGGGCGAAGAAGAAGGCCGCGCCCACCGGCTCGTAGGCGTAGAGGATCTCAGAGAAGCCGAGGCGCGCGAAGGCGGTCTCGTAGCGCTGCAGGGCCAAGGGTTCCGAGGGCGCCGCGCCGGCGAAGGTCACCGGCCGGCCGACGATCACCCGCGCCGGCAGCTCGGCCATCTCGGCCCCGGCATAGTCCCTGAGCTTCAGCAGGAAGGTGGAGAGCAGGTCTTCGAATCGGTAACGGCGGCCGAGGATCTGGGTCTCGGTGAAGCTCTCGGAGGCCGCGAAACTCTTGAAGGACTGGATGAACCGGGTCTCGACCGGGTCCTCCACATAGGCCTCGATCGCCCAGGGGCCGGCCGCGACCGTGCGCTCGCTCGGCCGCTCGGGCGGGGCGTGGAAGGACAGGCATGAGCGGAAGGCGAAGAGCTCGCGCTCCGGCGCCGGGAACCTGACCAGATGCGCCGGTCCGTCCGCGCCGGCGAGCGCCACCACCGTATTGGTGGTGCCGAAGTCGATGCCGATCGTAAGGGGCCCGTGCGGAAAGGGGCTGGGACTCATCGAACGCGCTCCTGATCGGCGGGGGGCGGGACGGCGATCGCCCGCTCCCCCGACCGGCGCGCGACCTAGTTCGACGTGACTGCTGCGCCCCGCATCAGGACTCGATCTCAGCGAGCGGACGATCGTAGGCGCACAGCGTCGCCATCTGCAGGATGCGCGAGACCGACGCCGACAGCGGGCAGATCTGCACCGACCGCTCGAGGCCGAGCAGCATCGGGCCGATCACCGTCGCCCCGCCCATGGACTTGAGCAGCTGGGTGGAGATCGCCGCCGAGTGGATAGCCGGCATGATCAGCACGTTGGCCGGGCCCGAGAGCCGCATGAACGGGTAATTGCCGCGCCGCGCCGGTTCGAGCGCCAGTTCCGGCGGCATCTCGCCTTCGTACTCGAAGTCGATGCCTTCCATCTGGTCGAGGATGGCGACCGCGTCGCGCACCTTCTCCGAGCGCTCGCCCATCGGGTTGCCGAAGGTCGAATAGCTCATGAAGGCGACGCGCGGCTTGAAGCCCAACGTGCGCACCGCGCCCGCCGCCTCGATCGCGATCTCGGCGAGGTCCTCGGCCTCCGGCATCTCGGTGACGTTGGTGTCGGCGATGAACAGGGTCCGGCCCTTGGCCAGCACCACGCTCATGCCCATGACGCGGCCGCCGGGCGCCGGGTCGATCACCCGCAGCACCTCCTCCAGCACCTGGTCGTAGGCGCGGGTGACGCCGGTCACCATGCCGTCGGCGTGGCCGAGCGCGACCATGGCGGCCGCGAAGGAGTTGCGGTCCTGGTTGACCAGGCGCTGGACGTCGCGGCGCAGGTAACCCTCGCGCTGCAGGCGCGCATAGAGGTGGTCGACGAAACTGGCGTTCCAGTGCGACAGCCGCGCGTTGACGATCTCCAGCTTGGCTTCGACCGGATCGAGGCCCACGAGCTTCATGTTCTCGTGCACCAGCTCCTCGCGGCCGACCAGGATGGCGTCGCCGAGGCCTCCCGACTGGAAGGCGTAGGCCGCGCGGATCACGCTCGGCTCCTCGCCCTCGGCGAAGACGATCCGCTTCTTCGGCCCCGCCAGCACCGCGCCCTGCAGCTTCTGCAGGAAGGCCGCCGTGGGGTCGAGCCGCTGCGCCAGGCTGGCGCGGTAGGCGTCCATGTCCTCGATCGGCTTGCGCGCCACGCCGGTGTCCATCGCCGCCTGGGCGACGAAGGGCGGGATGTACCAGATGAGGCGCGGGTCGAACGGGGTCGGGATGATGTACTCGGGCCCGAACTTCAGCTGCATGCCGTGATAGGCGGCGGCCACCTCGTCCGGCACGTCCTCGCGGGCGAGCTGGGCCAGGGCGTTGGCGCAGGCGACCTTCATCTCCATGTTCACGCGCCGGGCCCGAACGTCGAGCGCGCCGCGGAAGATGTAGGGGAAGCCGAGGACGTTGTTGACCTGGTTCGGATAGTCCGAGCGGCCGGTGGCCACGATCGCGTCGGGACGGACCGCGTAGACCTCTTCCGGCGTGATCTCCGGATCGGGGTTGGCCATGGCGAAGATGATCGGCTTGGGGGCCATCAGCTTGACCATCTCGCCGGTCAGGGCGCCCTTCACCGATGTGCCGATGAAGACGTCGGCGCCTTCGAGGGCTTCGGCCAGGGTGCGCTTGTCGGTGGGCACCGCGTGCGCCGACTTCCACTGGTTCATCGCCTCGGTGCGGCCCTGGTAGAGGACGCCCTTGGAGTCGACGGCGATGACGTTGTTGTGCGGCACACCCATGGCCTTGATCAGGTCGAGGGTGGCGATGCCGGCGGCGCCCGGGCCGTTCAGCACGACCTTCACCGTCTTGATGTCGCGGCCGGTGATGGCGCAGGCGTTGATCAGGCCGGCGGCCGAGATGATCGCCGTGCCGTGCTGGTCGTCGTGGAAGACCGGGATGTCGAGGAGCTCCTGCAGCTCCGTCTCGATCCGGAAGCACTCGGGGCTCTTGATGTCCTCGAGGTTGATGCCCCCGAAGGTCGGGCCGATGTTCTTGACGACGGTGATGATCTCGTCCGGATCGGTGGCCGAGACCTCGATGTCGAGCGCGTCCACGTCGGCGAACCGCTTGAAGAGCACCCCCTTGCCCTCCATGACCGGCTTCGACGCTAGGGCGCCCAGATTGCCGAGGCCCAGGATCGCGGTGCCGTTGGAGATCACCGCCACCAGGTTGCCCTTGGAGGTGTACTCGTAGACCTCGTCCGGGTTCTCCGCGATGCGCAGCACCGGCACGGCCACCCCCGGCGAATAGGCGAGGCTCAGGTCGCGTTGCGTCGCCATCGGCTTGGTGGCGGCGATGGCGATCTTCCCGGGCTTCGGGTCGCGGTGGAAGGCGAGGGCTTCCTCGTCGGTGAATGTGCGTTTTTCGGCGTCGCTCATGGCGCGCGGCGGAGTCCTTGAGCTTGGGGGGCGTTGAGGGGCGGAACCTATAGAGACCTGGGCCTCGCCAAACAACCTTCACCCTGAGGGAGCGGCGCCTATGAGGGAGCGCAGATCAGGTCGACGGCGGCCCGCGCCACCCGCTGGAGCCCCTCGCGGTCCTCGCCGGTGCGGGCGCGGATCGCCAGGGTGTGCAGCGTCGCCGTGGCGATCGTCGCCGCCGCGTCGGGCGTGATCCCGCCCGCCAGCTCGTTCGCAGCGCGGGCGAAACGGCCGCGGAAGACCTCGTCTTCGTCAGCCACGAAGGCCGCCGCCAGGGCACGGGCTTCGGGATCGTTCACCGCCTGGGTCACCGCCGTGCCGACGATGAAGCAGCCGCGCTGGCCCATCTCGCCGGCCACGTAGGCGCCGATGGCGGCGTCGAACAGGCTCGAGAGCACCTCGCGCAACGTCCCCTCGCGGCCGAGCATCGCCGTCATCGCGGTCCGTGCGCCCGTCCGCGTGTGCTCGAGCGCGCGCATGTAGAGCGCGTGCTTGTCGCCGAACGCGGCGTAGAGGCTCGGGCGGTTCAGCCCGGTGGCCTCGGCGATGTCGTCCAGGCTCGCGGCCGCATAGCCGAGGTTCCAGAAGACGCCCCGCGCCTTCTCCAGCACCTCGCCCTCGTCGAAGCTGCGGGGGCGGCCGCGCCGCCGGGGCGCATCGCCTGCATTATTTTGTACCACTTCGCAAACAATCCTTGACGTGCGACCATTATGTGCGAGACGGTATATAAATCACAGACCGGAGTCTCGCCATGGACCTCTACTTCTCCCCGCTCGCCTGCTCGATGGCCAGCCGGATCGTCGTCTACGAGACCGGCGAGGCGGCGCGCTTCCACCGGGTGGACACCAAGGCCGGCCGCACCGCCGACGGCGCCGATTACCGCACGATCAATCCCAAGGGACTGGTGCCGGCCCTGCGCACCGAGGACGGCGAGGTGCTGACCGAGAACGCCGCCATCCTGCAGTTCCTCGCCGATCGGGCGCCGCAGGCCGGTCTCGCGCCGACGGGGTTCCAGCGCTACCGCCTCCAGCAGTGGCTGAGCTTCGTCGGCTCGGAGCTGCACAAGTCGGTGTTCACCCCCCTGCTCAGCCCAACGGCCGACGCCGCGGCCAAGGCGGCGGCCCGCAAGGCGGCCGAGCCGCGCTTCGCCTACCTGGACGAACACCTGGCCGGCCGCGAGTGGCTGCTCGACGACTTCAGCGTCGCCGACGCCTACATGGCCGCGGTGCTCAACTGGGCCCAGTTCGTGGGGCTCGACCTCGCGCCCTGGCCGAACGTGGCGGCCTATCGCGAGCGCCTGCACGCCCGCCCCTCGGTGGCCCGGGCGCTTGGCGAGGAGATGGAACTCTACCGGCAGGCGGCCTGAGTCCGGCGCCGACGCCGGAATGGATTGACCCCGCGCCTTCCCTCGCGATGCTAGCGGCTCGTTCGCCGTTCGCCCGGGGGAGGCGCGTTTGACTGAGCCGCTGAAGATCGCCATCGCAGGCGCCCTGGGCCGCATGGGCCGGGCCGTGGCGGCCATGGTCGAGAGCCAGCCGGGCCTGGTCGTCGCCGCGCGGTTCGACCGGCCGGGGATCGACGCGGAGGGACTCGTCACCCAGGACGAGGCCATGAGCCTGGCGGACGTGATCATCGACTTCACCACCCCGGACGCTTCCGCGGCCCTGGCCCAGGCCTGCGCGGAGACCGGCGGCCCGGCGCTGGTGGTCGGCGCCACGGGGATGAAGGACTCCCACATCGCCGCCATCGACGAGGCGGCGCTGGCCATCCCGATCGTCCGGACCGGCAACTACTCCCTGGGCGTCAACATCCTGATGGGCCTCGTCCGGCAGGCCGCGCGCCTGCTGCCGCCGGACGCGTACGACATCGAGATCTTCGAGGCCCACCATCGCCACAAGGTCGACAGTCCCTCGGGCACCGCCCTGATGCTCGGCCGCGCGGCCGCCGCGGGGCGGGGCGTCGAACTCGATCAGGTCGCGGTGCGCGGCCGCGACGGCATCACCGGCGAGCGCCGGGTGGGCGACATCGGCTTCTCGGTGATGCGCGGCGGCGGCATTATCGGCGAGCACCAGGTGACCTTCGCCTCGGAAGAGGAAATCGTGACCCTCTCCCATTCCGGCATCGACCGGTCGCTGTTCGCCCGCGGCGCGGTGGCCGCGGCGCGCTGGGTCCCGGACCGGCCGCCCGGCGTCTACGACATGCAGGATGTCCTCGGTTTCTCGAAGGAGGCCTGACCATGGCCGATGTGCTGGAGCTCGACGCGGGCGGCCAGCTCGCGGCCCTGGCGGGCAAGCGGATCTCGGCGGCCGAACTCCTCAAGGCGGCCATGGCCCGCCACGAGCAGACCCACGAGGCGCTGAACGCCGTGGTCATGGCCGACCCGGAACGGGCGCTGGAGCGCGCCAAGGCCATCGACGACCTGAGGGCCAAGGGCGAGGCGCTCGGCCCGCTCGCCGGCCTGCCCATGACCATCAAGGACACCCTCGATGTGGTCGGCATGCCGGCCTCCTCGGGGCTCGAGGCCATGCGCCGGCGCCAGGCGGAGGACGCCACCTCGGTCGCGCGGGCCCGGGCCGAGGGCGCGGTGATCTGGGGCAAGACCAACACCCCGGTCATGGCCGCGGACTGGCAGACCTACAATCCCCTCTACGGGACCACGAACAATCCGTGGGATCCCTCGCGGACGACCGGCGGCTCCTCCGGCGGCGCCGCGGCGGCGCTGGCCGCCCGGGTGACGGCCCTCGAGATCGGCTCGGACATCGGCGGGTCGCTGCGCGTGCCGGCGAGCTTCTGCGGGGTGTTCTCGCACAAGCCCACCTGGGGGCTCGTGCCCCAGCACGGCCACGTCCCGCCGCGGCCGGGCTCCTGGGTCGAGCGCGACCTCAACGTGGTCGGGCCGATGGCGCGCTCGGCCCGCGACCTGCGCCTGCTGCTCTCGGTGCTGGCGGGCGGCTCGGTCGCGCCCAAAGCCCAGCCGGCCGACCTCGCCAAGGCGCGGATCGGGCTCTGGATCGAGGAGCCCCTGTTCCCGCTGGATCCGGAAGTGCGGGCCCTCATCGAGACCCTCGCGGTCGAGCTGGCCCGCGCCGGCGCGGAGGTGACGCCGATCGCCTCGCCGGTGGACGCGCGGACGCTGATGGGCGCCTATCACACCCTCCTCGGCGGCGTCCTCGGCGAGGACCTGCCGCCGCAGGCCCTGCGCCAGATGCAGATGATGCGGCCGTTCGCCAGGATGGCGCTCAAGCGCGGGGCCGACCCCCTGTCCCCCGCCGCCATGGCTCTGGCCTACACCGCCACCCATCGCGAGTGGATGGAGGCTGACGCCGTCCGCTGCCGCCTGCGTCACGAGATCGAGCCGGTGTTCGAGCGCTTCGATGCGATCCTCGCGCCGATCACGCCCCTGGCCGCCTTCCCGCACGACCATCGGCCGTTCCAGTCGCGCAGCCTGCGCCTCTCCACCGGCGCGACCATTCCCTACAATTCGATGCTCAACTGGATCGCGCTCGCCACGGCCCTCGGCCTGCCGGCGACGGCGATCCCGGCCGGTCGCGCCGCGGCGAACCTGCCGGTCGGCGTCCAGCTCATCGGACCGTCCGGCGGCGACGCGCGCACCCTCTCCCTCGCCCAGGCGATCGATGAGAATATCCGCGGCTTCATCGCCCCCGGGACCTTCACCGAGGTTCGCGTCTGAGTGAGCTTGTCGGGCGACCATCGCCCGGGGCTGCGCAACCGCCCTTGCCCGCCGACGCCTAGGTCCCAACGCAAACGGGCGGCCCAAGGGCCGCCCGCGCAGTGTCTGTAGTGATGGCGCCGATCAGGCGCCCTTCTTGCCCTTGGAAGGCGCGGCGGCCGGCGGCGCCGCGGCCTTGGCGGCGGCTTCGGCGGCTTCCTTCTCCTGGTTGCGAGCGCCGGCGAGCATGCCGGGCAGGGCGTAGTTGCCCTCGTGGCAGGCGTATTCGTAGAGCTCGCCCTTCAGGGTCGAGAACTCGTACTCCCCGCCCCACGGCTTCTCCCACAGGCTCGGGTCGTCGATGGTGAACTGGTAGAGCAGCCGGTTGGGGGCCACCCGCGTGAAGCGCTCCGTGACCTTCAGGTTCTTCCACGAGCCGAAGAAGTTCTGCTGCTCGGGGATGTTGGTGGTTTCGACCACCAGGGTGTCGCCCTCGTAGTGGCCCACCGAGTCGCCCATCCACGGCCGCACCCCGTCGGTCCGGTGCTGGGCGTTCAGGCGCACGATCCGGATGTCGTGGACCATCTCAACGTCGATGGCGACGTAGGTCGGCGTCTGAACGATCTGGTAGTTGTTGTTGTAGAAGCCGTTCGGGAACATCGGCGGCCCGGCGTTGCGGCCGAAGCCCAGGATGCAGCGCTCGCCGAGCGAGCGGGTCTCGTAGGAATCGAACGAGCCGAGGCCATTGCGGAAGCCAGCCGGCGCGGGCGCCCCGTCGCGGCGCTTGGGCGGACGGCCGTCGCTGGTGGTGATCAGGGAGGTGCGGGGCTCGCCGCCAACGCGCATGACCTGCGAACCGGGGTCGAGCCAGCCGATGTTGTAGCCGCCCACGTCGCCGCCGGCCGCCGCGAACTCGGGACGCACGTTCTTCTCCACGCCCTGCTGCACGCCGGCGTTGGGGTCGGTCGGCTTGTTGCCCTCGGCGAACTGCCGGGCCATCTCGGACTCTTCAGCCTTCACCGCATCCGGCGGCATGACCAGCTGGGCGCCGTACTTCGGGTTGCGGATCAGCGGGGTGAGGGTCGCATTGGTCCAGTTGCCGGCCAGGTCCGGCTGGCCCATGGCGTTGCGCGGCGCCTTCCAGGCGGCGGCGGGAGCAGCCGAGGCCGCCTTCGCCGGGGCGGCGAGGGAGGGGCCGGCGAGGGCCAGGCCGAGGGCCGTGCTGACGGCGAGAATGGCTGCGCGTTTCAATGGTCTGCTCCCCAAATATCGTTTTTAGCGTCTAGGCGCGGATATCTATCCGGCCGTACTTATCGTTCAATTTTACGAACGGTGTGTCCGCCCGGCAATGATTGAGAACGCCGGTCGTGATTTCTTGCGAGACGCCGCGCTCCGCCTGACGAGCCCGAACGGGTCGCAGCGGCGCGGCCGAGGATACAAGGGGGGACTTGGGATGAGGGTCGTCGGGATCTTTGCGCCGTTGCTCGCGGCGATGGCGGGCCTCGTCCTGTCCGGCCACGCTTCGGGAGGCGCCGCGCAGGCCCAGCCGATGGCGGCGGGCTCGGCCCTGTTCCAGCAGCGCTGCAAGGCCTGTCACGAACCGGCGGTGGAGCGCGCGCCGGGCCTTCCCGAGCTTGCCCGCCGACCCAAGGACGACATCGTCAGGGCCCTCACCTCCGGCGTCATGGCGCCCATGGCCGCCGGCCTCAGCGACGCCGACAAGGAGGCGATCGCCGGCTACATCGTCTCGACCGCCGCGGCCGCGACGCCGAAGCCGCCGCCCGGCGCCGGGACCGAGATGCCGCAGATCGCGCTGAAGACCGGGCCGATCGGCAAGGATCCGAAGTGCGCCCGCGTCCCGCCGATCCGGCCGCAGGCGGGCGACTGGGCGAGCATGGGCGTCGACGAGCGGGCCAGCCGCTTCCAGCGCAATCCCGGGCTCGCCGCCGCGGACGTCCCGCGGCTGAAGCTGAAGTGGGCCTTCTCCATGACCGGCGGCGGCCAGCCGGTGGTCGTCGGCGACTGGCTGTTCGTCACCAACCGCTCCGGCAAGTTCTATGCGCTGGACGCCAGGAGCGGCTGTGTGCGCTGGTCGGTCGACGACCTGGTGGCGCGCACCACGCCGATGATCGTGCGATCGAAGATCGCGCCCTCCGGCTGGGCCACCTTCATCGGCCAGAGCGACCGCGTGGTCCGCGCCTTCGACGCCCAGACCGGCAAGGAGCTGTGGCGCAGCCCGATGCTCGAGGACCACAAGGCCTCGCTGCTCACCGGCACGCCGGTGGTGGCCGGCGACAAACTCCTCGTGCCGATCTCCTCGATCGAGGAGGCGGCGGCCATGAGCAAGGCCTACGTCTGCTGCACCTTCCGCGGCTCGCTGGCCGCCCTCGACCTCGCCACCGGCAGGCTGCTCTGGAAGACCCACACCATCTCCGAGCCGCTGCGGGCCCATCGCGAGTCCGACGGCAAGACCCTGACCGGCCCGGCCGGCGCCGCCATCTGGGCCGCGCCTTCCCTCGATACGAAGCGCGGCCTCGTCTACGTGGTCACCGGCGACAGCTACACCGATGTCGACACCATCGGGGCCGATGCGGTGATGGCCATCGAGATCGCGACCGGCAAAATCCGCTGGCAGCACCAGGTCACCGCCAAGGACAACTTCGTCATGGGCTGCGGGCCGATCTCAGCCACCGGCAACTGCCCGACCCCGCTGGGTCCCGACTTCGACTTCGGCGCCACCCCCGTCCTGATGACCCTGAAGGGCGGCAAGCAGGTGCTGGTCGCCGGCCAGAAGTCCGGCCTCGTCTACGGCTTCGATCCCGACACCGGTTCGCTGCTGTGGAAGACGACGGTGGGCTCGGGCTCGGCGCTCGGCGGCGTGGAATGGGGCATCGGCGCGGACGACGCCCGCGTCTATGTGCCGATCTCCGACCTCGGCCTGGTGTTCGCCGAGATGCGCGGCATCAAGACGCCGGCTCCGGCCAAGCCGGGCCTCTACGCCCTCGATCCCGCCAACGGCGCCATCCTCTGGTCCGCGCCGGCGCCCAAGGCGCCGTGCCACTACGCCAGCGATGGTGAGAAGCCGAGCGCCTGCGCCCGCTCGCTCTCGGCGGCGCCGGCGGTGATCCCCGGCGCGGTGTTCGAGGGCGGCCTCGACGGCTGGCTCAGGGCCTACGACGCCCGCACCGGCAAGGTGATCTGGGAATATTCCACCACCGCCCAGACCTACGACACGCTCAACGGGATCAAGGGCCAGCCGGGCGGCGGCATCGACGGCATGGGCCCGACCGTCGCCCACGGCATGGTCTATGTGACCAGCGGCCACAACGGCGCGGCGCGGGTCGGGTCGAACGGAGTCAATGTGCTGCTGGCCTTCTCGCCGGACGGCAAATAGCTCGGCCTCAGCCCGCCGCCTCCTGCAGGGCGGCGGGCAGCTCGTCCGGCAGCTCGCGGGCGAGGAAGCCCAGGGGGCCGATCCGCTCGGTCAGCCGCGCCCCGGCGCGGGCGTGCAGCCAGACGCCCCAGGCCGCCGCGCCCAGCGGCGAACAACCCCGCGCCAGCATCCCGCCGATCACCCCCGCCAGCACATCGCCCGAGCCGGACGCGCCGAGACCTGGCAGGGCGGCCCGATGTCGCCAGGCCGCCCCGTCCGGCGTGACCACGAAGGTCTCGGCGCCCTTCATGACCACCACGGCCTGCAGCCTGCGGGCGGTCTCCCTGGCCATGCGCAGCGGGTCGTTCTCCACCTCACGGCGGGCGGCTCCGGTCAGGGCGGCCATCTCGCCGGCATGGGGCGTGACCACCAGCCGTCCGCCCGCGCGCCGCACATCCTCGGTTCGTTCGGCGAGGCCCGTCAGGGCCGCCGCATCGATGACGAAGGCCGCCGCGTCCGCCGCTTGCAGCGCCCGCAGGGCGAGCTCGCCCGCCACCGCGTCCTCCATCATGCCGGGGCCGATCACCACCGCGTCGGTGGCGGCGAGCTGCGGGGCGAGGCGCTCGGCCGCCTCGCCGGCGATCTCGCCGGCCACGGCGGGCACCTCCAGGATACGCGCCTCCGGCATGGCGAGGGCCAGGGCGGGCGCGAGCGCGGCGGTGGCGGCCATCTGCAGCTTCCCGGCCCCGACCCTCAGGCCGGCCACGCCGACCAGGATCGCCGCGCCCGCCACCTGCGCGCCGCCGGCGACCACCAGCAGCCGCCCGCGGTCCTCCTTGTCGCTGTCGGCCTTCAGGGCCGGCGGCCCGCAGCCGCGCAGCATTTCCAGGTCGATCGCGCCCGGCTTCGTCACATCAACTGGCTCACTTCGGCGCGACCGGCGCATCCGCGGCGGCGGTGAGCGGCGCCCCCGCCGCGACCAGCGGCGCGGTGAAGTTGTAGCGATGCAGGGCCAGTCCGCCGGACGGGCCGGCGTGGGGGTCGAAGCGGTACTCGGTGACCCCGCAGTTCATCACGTCGCCCTGGGCGTCGATGGCCAGGATCTCCTGCTCGGTGAGCTTTTCCAGCAGATAGCGCAGGCAGAGCACCACCACCTGGTGCCCGACGATGATCACCCGCTGGCCGGCGTAATGCAGGCTGAGCGTGTCGAGTGCGCTGCGCAGCCGCAGGATCACGTCGCACCAGCTCTCGCCGCCGGGCGGGCGGTGATAGAACTTGCCCACGTGAGCGCGCAGCTCGGCCTGCTGCGGGTGCAGCTCGAGGATCCCCGGGGTGGTCAGCCGGTCGAGGATGCCGAACTCGCGCTCGCGCAGCCGCTCGTCGAGGCAGTGCGCCGGCGCGCCGGGCGCGAGGCCGCCGGCGCGGCCGATGATCTCGGCGGTCTGCACCGCACGGACATAGGGCGAGCAGAGCACCGCCTCGGGCCGCTCCTCGCGCGGAAGGCCCGCGTACCAGCGCCCCAGCGCTTCGGCCTGCTCGACGCCGCGGGGACTGAGAGGGACGTCCTGGTCGCGGGTCTCGAGGGCGATGCGCGCCAGTCCGGCCAGCCGCGCTTCGTCGCGCGCGACATTGCCGGCGCTCTCGCCGTGACGGACGATCCAGAGGACGGAAGGCCAGCGCGACACCATGCGGCTGACCAAACGCGCCGGGCCGCCCTGCGGCTCCGCGTTGTCACGGTGAAACGCTCCCGCCATGCGGGAAATGGGCTCCGCCCTCGCTGGGCGTGCAGTTTTTCTCCGCCAGTTTACGCAGCGTTCCCTGCAAGGGCTATCAGAAAATCTACGTAGCTTAACCGTAGCAGGTCGGGTGTGTGCGCCTATCTATTCGATAGGAATTGCTCGATGAACCGCCTGCCCAGCCTTTTCGCCGCCGCCGCGGTGGCCGCCCTCGCGACGGCCGCCGCCGTCCCGGCCCACGCCACCGACGGCTATTTCATGAGCGGCTACGGCGCCCAGTCGAAGGGCCTCGCCGGCGCCGGCCTCGCCTATCCGAAGGACAGCCTGGCGCTCGCCACCAACCCGGCGGCGGCCACCGCGCTCGGCGATCGCTGGGACGTCGGCGTCGATGTCTTCACCCCCAAGCGCGAGGCGGCCTATCGCGGCACGGCTCTCGACAGCAGCTACTCCGGCGACGACAAGAAGACCGCCTTCATCCCCGAGGCCGGCTATGTGCGCCAGCTGAACGACCGCCTCGCGGTGGGCCTCGTCGCCTACGGCAACGGTGGCATGGTCACCGCCTACCGCGACAATCCCTTCGCGCGTTTCGGCGCTTCCGGCACGGCCGGGGTGGAGCTGCAGCAGCTCTTCATCTCGCCGACCATGGCCTACAAGCTCACCCCGACCCAGAGCGTCGGCCTCTCCGTGAACCTCGCCGGCCAGACCTTCCGGGCGCGCGGTCTCCAGCCGTTCGCCGGCTTCAGCCAGGATCCGGCCCACTTCACCAACAACGGCGTCGACACCGAGTACGGCGCGGGCGTGCGCCTGGGCTACCTCGGCCAGCTCACCGACCGGCTCTCGGCCGCCGCTTTCTGGCAGTCGAAGACGGCCTTCCACGAGTTCAAGAAATACCGCGGCCTGTTCGCCGAGCGCGGCGGCTTCGACGCGCCCTCCACCTACGGCGTCGGCCTGGCGTTCAAGGCGACGCCGCAGCTGGACCTCGTGGCCGACTGGCGGCGCATCGAGCTCTCCAAGGTGAAGTCGGTCGGGACCTCCCTCGCGCCGCTGTTCGCCGGCGTGCCGTTCGGCGCCGACAACGGCCCCGGCTTCGGCTGGCGCGACGTCGACGTCTGGAAGGTGGGCGCCAACTACAGGATCAACGACGCCTGGCAGGTCCGCGCCGGCTACGACCACGCCAAGAACCCCGTCCCGTCCAGCCAGACCCTGCTCAACATCGTCGCCCCGGCGGTGGTCACCGACCAGTACGCCGCCGGCGCCACCTGGTCTCAGCTGTCGGGGACCCGTCCCTCGGGCCTGGAGGTTACCGGCTACGTCCAGTATTCGCCGAAGCAGACCGTGCGCGGGTCGGGCTCGATCCCGGCCAACTTCGGCGGCGGCAACGTCGACCTGTCGATGAGCGAAACCATCTTCGGCCTCGCCGTGGGCTGGAAGCACTGAGCGGAGGCGTCATGCACCCCTACCTGCAGTCCCTGATCGGCGGCCTGATGATCGGCGCGGCCAGCGCCGGCCTGCTGCTGGTCAACGGGCGGATCGCCGGGATCAGCGGCATCCTCTCCAATGCCGCCGCGCTTAGGCCCGGCGCCTGGCGGTGGGCCTTCCTCGGCGGTCTGGCCGCGGTCGGGCTGGTGGCCCTGGCCCTCGGACGCGCTGCGCCGCTGGCGCTGACCGAGACCGCGCCGGGGCTGCTCGTGCTTGGCGGCCTGATCGTCGGGGTCGGGACCCAGGTCGGCAACGGCTGCACCAGCGGCCATGGGGTCTGCGGACTGTCCAACCTGTCGCGTCGCTCGCTGGTGGCGACCGCGACCTTCATGGCCGTGGCGGGGCTCACCGTGCTCTTCGTCCGGCACGGGGCCCAGCTCTTCGGAGGCCTGTCATGAGATCCCTCGCCGCCGCCTTGTTCGGCGTCCTCTTCGGCGCCGGCCTGCTCGTCTCGGGAATGCTCGATCCGGCCAAGGTGATCGGCTTCCTGGACGTGGCCGGCGCCTGGAACCCGCAGCTCGCCTTCGTCATGGGCGGGGCGATCGCCGCCGCCTTCCCGGCGTTCCTGATCGCCAAGCGTCGCCGCACGGCCCTGCTGGGCGGCCCGATCCAGCTTCCCGAGACCAAGCTCCTCGACGCCCGCCTGGTCGGCGGCGCGGCCCTGTTCGGCCTCGGCTGGGGTCTGGTGGGCATCTGCCCGGGGCCGGGCGTGGTGCTGCTCGGCTTCGCCGGGCCGCACGCCTGGCTGTTCGGAGCGGCGATGGTGGCCGGCCTGCTGGGCGCGCGTTTTGCAATCCGGCCGCGCCTGCCGACCGTCGCCCCGGTGGCCGAGCCCGCCCGTCCCTAGGCCTTCTTGACGAACTCGGCGCGCAGCACGAGGCCCTTGATGCCCTCGTAGCGGCAGTCGATCTCCTGGTCGTCGCCGGTCAGGCGGATCGAGGGGATGACCGTGCCGCGCTTCAGCGTCTGGCCCGCGCCCTTGACCTTCAGGTCCTTGACCAGGACCACCTTGTCGCCGTCGGCCAGGAGGTTGCCGACGCTGTCGCGGACCTCCACCTGGCCGGCCGTCTTGGCCTTCTCGGCCGCCTCGGCGGCGCTGATCCACTCGCCGGTGGCCTCGTCGTAGACGAACTCTTCCTCGCCGCCGCTCATCGCGCAGAACTCCTTACAGAGGGCCTCACTGGGCGCCTCATTGGGCGCCGGTCGAGCCGAAGCCGCCGGCGCCGCGGGCGGTCTCGTCGAGGCTCGCGACCTCGCTCCACTTGGCCTGCACCACCGGGGCGATCACCAGCTGTGCGATGCGGTCGCCGCGGCGGATGGTGAAGTCCTCCTCGCCGAGGTTGATCAGGATGACCTTCACCTCGCCGCGATAGTCGGCGTCGATCGTGCCGGGCGTGTTGAGGCAGGTGATCCCGTTCTTGGCCGCCAGGCCCGAGCGCGGCCGCACCTGGGCCTCGAAGCCGTCCGGCAGCGCGAAGGCGAGGCCGGTCGGCACCATGGCCCGCGAGCCGGGACGCAGCACCATCGGCGCGTCCTCCGGCACGGCGGCGCGCAGGTCCATGCCCGCGGCGTGCGAAGTCTCGTAGGCCGGCAGCGGCAGGTCGGTGTTGTGCTCCAGGCGGCGGATCGGGACGACGGGGGCGGTCACTTCAGCTCCTCGGCCATGCGTTGGGCGAGCCGACGGGCCACCTCGGCCTTCGGCGCGGCCTCCCATCGCTCGATTCCCGTGTTCGTGACGATGGCCACGGTGTTGGCGTCCCCGCCCATGACGCCCGCGACGCTGACGTCGTTGGCGACGATCCAGTCGCAGCCCTTCCTGGCGAGCTTGGCCTGGGCGTTGGCCTCGACGTCGTTGGTCTCGGCCGCGAAGCCCACCACCAGCGTCGGCCGCGCCTTGCCCTTGGACAGGGTCGCCAGGATGTCGGGGTTCTCGACGAGCCGGATCGGCGGGGCTTCGCCGCCGTTCTTCTTGATCTTGGCCTGGCCGACGCTCTCGGGCCGCCAGTCGGCCACCGCGGCGACGCAGACGGCGATGTCGGCCGGCAGGGCCGCCTCGCAGGCGGCCAGCATCTCTTGGGCGGTCTCCACCGGGACGCGCTTCACGCCCGCCGGCGCCGGCAGCGCGACGGGGCCGCTCACCAGGGTCACCTCGGCCCCGAGGCCGGCGAGCGCGGCGGCGATCGCATAGCCCTGCTTGCCCGACGAGCGGTTGGTGATCACCCGCACCGGATCGATCGGCTCGGCGGTTGGACCCGCCGTGACGATGGCCCGCTTGCCGGCCAGCGGTCGGGCGGTCTGCAGCTCGGCGAGGATGGCCTCGAAGATCGCCTGCGGCTCGGCCATCCGGCCCGGACCGAACTCGCCGCACGCCATGGCGCCTTCGTCCGGCCCGACGAACCGCACGCCGTCGGCCTTCAGGGTCTCGAGGTTCCGCCGGGTGGCCGGGTGATCCCACATGCGCACGTTCATCGCCGGCGCCATCAGGACCGGCTTGTCGGTGGCGAGCAGGGTCGTGGAGGCGAGGTCGGAGGCGAGGCCGTTCGCCGCCTTGGCCATCAGGTCTGCGGTGGCCGGCGCCACGACCACGAGGTCCGCCGAGCGCGAGAGCTCGATATGCCCCATCTCCGCCTCGTCGGTGAGGGAGAAGAGCTCGGAATAAACCTTGTCCTCGCAGAGCGCTGACAGGGACAGGGGCGTCACGAACTCCGCCCCGGCCCCGGTGAGGATCGGCCGCACGCCGACGCCGGCCTTCTTGAGCAGGCGGACGAGCTCCAGCGACTTGTAGGCCGCGATCCCGCCCCCGACGATCAGGAGGATCCGCTTCTCGTCCAAGGCTTTCCGCCCCCTTCGACTGACCGGCCCCGCTTTACGCCAGATGGGGCCCGCGGCCAAACCCGCAAGCCGCCCGTTCCGCCGGCGTTCCGCCTCGCGCAACTTTTGCGGGAAAGGGACTCGACAAGCGTGCAGTTCTCTGTTCTTTCTTTGTTCCAACCTTGGCTATAACCGGGAGAGAAGAGATGGCTGGGTTCAGGACGGCGCTTGGGTTGGCGCTGGGGATTTCCGCGGCCGCTGCGGTGCTCAGCGCCTGCGACAACGGCCCCTCGGCCGTGCATGCGAAGTCGGCGAGCCAGGGCGCGGCGCCTGCCGCCGGCGCCTCGGACGAGCGGAGCGGCTATGCCAGCCGCGATCGCGGCGCGGAGCCGGGCGTCGACCATCGCAAGGACGAGGTGAAGCTCGTCGACGGCAAGCCGATGTGGTCGCCGTCGAAGCGGTTCTCGGCGGAGGAGAACGCCGAGCGCTCCTACGAGCGCAACGGCGAGGCCTTCGGCGCCCGCTCCATCGACCAGTACGTGAAGAAGGCCCACGCCTTCGTCGACCATCCGCCGGCCGGCACCCTCACCCTGACGCGGGCCAACGGCGACACCCTGTTCTACGATCCGAAGGCCAATGTCTTCGCGGTCGCCAACAAGGACGGGGCGCCGCGGACGATGTTCAAGCCCGACGAGGGCCGCGCCTACTGGGACAAGCAGAAGGATCGCGAGTCCAAGCGCGAGGCGAGCCGTTCGGACCGCCGTCACCGCTCCAGCGACGACGAGGCCTAGCGCAGCAGCGTCCCGGCCAGGAACGCCAGGCCGGAGAGCACGGCGCCGAGCGCGACCCAGGGCCAGGGCGAGAGGTGGTGGATCTCGGTCTCCACCACGTGCTCGGCCCGAATGAAGGGGGTCTCGGCCATGCGGGCGAGGCTCTTCACCGCGGCCCTGGCGTCCTCGGCGAAGCGGCGGACCTGGTTGGCGGGCGAGAGCTCGCGGGCGATCCAGCGCCGGACGACCGGCTCGGAGGCGGCCCAGATGTCGTGGTCCGGGTCGATCCGGCGGGCGACGCCCTCGACCGTCATCATGGTCTTCTGCAGCAGGACGAGCTCAGGCCGCAGGCGCATCTCGAAGAGGGCGGTGATCTCGAAGAGCTGGGTCAGCACGCGGCTCATCGGCACGCCGCTGGCCGGCTGCCCGAAGATCGGCTCGCCGACGGCCCGCAGCGCCTGGGCGAAGGCCGCCACGCTGTGGCGCTCCGGCACATAGCCGGCCTCGAAGTGGACTCGGGCCACCTTGTCGTAGTCGCGCTGCAGGAAACCCCAGAGGATCTCGGCCAGGTAGCGCCGCTCGGGCGCGCCGAGCCGGCCGATGATGCCGAAGTCCACCGCCGTCAGCTGGGCCGGGGCGGCGACGAACAGGTTCCCCTCGTGCAGGTCTGCGTGGAAGACGCCGTGGTCGAGGGCCTGGGCCAGGAAGGCGCGGATCAGGTTCTCGGCCAGGGCCCGGCGGTCGAGGCCTTCCAGCTCCAGGGCGTCCGGCTCGGAGAGCGGCCGGCCCTTGGCCCATTCCATGGTCAGGACCCGCTTGCCGACGCCTTCCCAGATCACGACGGGCGCCCGCATGTAGCCGTCCTCGGCCATGACCTCGCAGAGCTCGTCGGCGCCGGCGGCTTCCAGCCGCAGATCGAGCTCGAGCTCGGTGGCGCGGATGACCGTCGCCGCGAAGCCGCGCGGCTCCAGTCGGCGGGCGGGCGGGGCCCAGCGGTCGACCAGCCGGGCGGCGAGGGCCAGCACCTCGGCGTCGTCGGCGACGCGGCGCTCGATCGCCGGCCGCAGCACCTTCACCGCCACCTTGCGCCCGTCCAGCAGGGTCGCCTCGTGGGCCTGGGCGAGGGAGGCGGCGGCGACGGGCTCGCCGAAGGCCGCGAAGACGCTCTCCAGCGGCCGACCGAGAGAGGCCTCGATCTGGGCGCGGGCGAGCGCGGTGGGGAAGGGCGGCAGGCGGTCCTTCAGCCGCGACAGGTCCTCGGCGAATTGGCGGCCGAAGATGTCGGCGCGGGTGGAGAGGAGCTGGCCGAGCTTGATGGCCACCGGCCCCAGCCGCTCGAGCGAGCGCGCCAGGCGCTCGCCGGGCCGCCCCACGCGCGCCTCGCGTCCGGCGAACAGGCGAAGCGTCTTCGAGAGGGTTCGGACGGGCTGGGAGTAAAGGGCGTCCAGCTCGTCCGGCAGCAGGGCGTCGTTGCGCACCAGGACCCAGGCGGCGCCGAGGAGCCGACCGAAAGCGCCGATCCCGCTCATCGGCTCAGAGCGCCCGCCCGGTGTGCAGGGCCGCCACCCCGCCCGAGAAGTTGGTGATGTCCACGAACTTGAAGCCCGCCTCGCTGATCATGGCGGCGAAACGCTTCTGGTCGGGAAAACGTCGAATGCTCTCGACGAGGTACTGGTAGGAGTCGCGGTCGCCGGCGACCCGCTGGCCGATCTCCGGGATCACCTTGAAGGAATAGGCGTCGTAGAGCTTGCGCAGCGCCTCGGTGGTGGGCCGCGAGAACTCCAGGCACAGGAACCGCCCGCCGGGCTTCAGCACGCGGCGCGCCTCCCGCAGGGCCTTGGAGATGTCGGTCACGTTGCGAATGCCGAAGGCGATCACATAGGCCTCGGCGCTGGCGTCTGGCAGCGGCAGGCGCTGGGCGTCGCCGACCGCCCAGGCGATCTCTGGCTCCGAGCCGCGCTCGCGGCCGGCCATGATCATCTCGGCGTTGTAGTCGACGATCACCACCTTGGCGTCGGGGCCGCCTCGCCGCGCCTTGGCCTGGCGGGCCAGCTTGGCGACGCGCCGGGCGATGTCGCCGGTGCCGCCGGCGCAGTCGACGATGGTCTCGCCGGGCTGCGGGTTCAGCCGGGCGGCGACCGCGTCCTTCCACAGCCGGTGCACCCCGCCGCTCATCAGGTCGTTCATCAGGTCGTAGCGGCCGGCCACGCGGTCGAAGACGCCGCGCACGAGGCCCGGCTTGGCCTCGGGGTCCACGTCGCGGAAGCCGAAGGTGGCGGTGGGTCCGGTCATGGGTCAGCCTCATAGCCTTCAAGGCCCTGGCGCGCCATCCCGACCATGCCTAGGTTCGTCGGGCATGCCTGAACTTCCCGAGGTCGAAACCGTGCGCGGCGGCCTGGCCCCGGTGCTCGAGGGCCAGCGGCTGGCCCGCGTGGAGGCCCGCCGGCCGGACCTGCGCTTCCCGTTTCCCGACAACTTCGTCCAGGAGCTGACCGGCGCCCGCATCCTCAGGCTGGAGCGGCGCGCGAAGTACCTGCTCGCCCGCCTCGACCGCGAGGACACCCTCGTCATGCACCTCGGCATGAGCGGGCGCTTCGAGATCGCCCGGGCCGAGGGCGAGGAGCGCCCGGGCCACTTCCACTACGCGCCCGATCCCGACCCCAGGCACGCCCACGTGGTCTTCGAGACCGACGCCGGCGCGCGCGTCACCTACTACGACCCCCGCCGCTTCGGCTTCATGGGCCTGGTCAACACCGCCACCCTCGACCTGCACCCCTGGTTTGCGGGGCTCGGCCCTGAGCCCCTGTCCGACGCCTTCGACGCGGCGCATCTGAAGCACGCCTTCGCCGGCCGCAAGCAGGGGCCCAAGACCCTCCTCCTCGACCAGCGGATCGTCGCCGGCCTCGGCAACATCTACGTCTGCGAGGCCCTGCATCGGGCGCGCATCTCGCCCTTCAAGCCTGCGGGACGGATCTCGGCCGCGCGGCTCGGGCCGCTGGTGACGGCGATCAAGGACGTCCTGGCCGAGGCGATCCGCGCCGGCGGCTCCACCTTGCGCGACTACGCCCAGGCTGACGGCGCACTCGGCTATTTCCAGCACCGCTTCCGCGTCTACGACCGCGAAGGGCGGCCCTGCCCGAACGACGGCTGCCCGGGCGTCATCGCCCGCAAGGTCCAGGCCGGCCGCTCCACCTTCTACTGCCCGACCTGCCAGAAGTGAGCTCGCGCATGAAATCCCCGTCCCGCGCCGTCTGGGCCGCCGTCGTGGGCGCGGTCGCGACCCTCGTGGTCGCCGGACCGGTGTGGGCCCGGCCGCCGGTCTGGGTGGTCAGGGACAAGGATTCCGAGATCGTGCTGTTCGGCTCGATCCACGTCCTGCCGCCGGGGCTCGACTGGCAGCCGCCGGAGCTGAAGTCGGCCCTCGCCCACGCCGACGACGTCTGGTTCGAGCTGCCGGTGGACGTCTCCACCGAAACCGAGACTGCGCGGCTCGCGAGCCAGCTCGGCCTGCTGGCCCCGGACAAGTCGCTGTTCAAGATGATGCCCGCTGCCGACGCCGCGCGGATGATGCGCATCGCCCAGGCCTACGACCTCGCGCCCTCCCTGCTCGACCGGCTGCAGCCCTGGCTGGCCGAGGTGGCGCTGGCCGGCGCGGCCTATCGCAAGGCCGGCGCGGCGACGGGGTCCGGCGTGGAGCAGACGCTGGCGGCGGAAGCCCCGGCTAAAGCGCAGCGGCGCGCCTTCGAGACCCCGGCCGAGCAGCTGCAGATGTTCAGCCAGACGCCGATCCCCGACCAGATCGCCTCCCTCAGCGAGACGCTGAAGGAGATGGAGGACAAGCCGGACGAGTTCGAGGTGCTGGTGCGGGCCTGGAACCGGTCCGACATCCCCGTCCTCGAGCGCGAGGCCATCGATCCGCTGCGCAAGGCCTCTCCGTCGCTCTTCCGGCGCATGGTGACCGACCGCAACGAACGCTGGATCGCCACCCTGCAGGAGCGGCTCAAGGGTCACGGCCGCACGGTGGTGGTGGTCGGCGTCGGCCACCTGATCGGAGCCCAGGGCCTGCCGGCCCGCCTGCGGGCGCTTGGCTATTCGGTCGAGGGGCCTTAAGCGGCGAAGGACAAAGACAAGACCCTTAGGAGCGGGCCATGGCCTTCGAGACCCTACTCGTCGAGACGACAGACGGCGTCACCCTGATCCGGCTGAACCGGCCGGAGGCGCTGAACGCCCTGAACTCCCAGCTGCTGGACGAGCTCTGCGCCGCCCTCGACGCGGCCGAAGCGGACGCCGCCGTCGGCTGCGTGGTGCTGACCGGTTCGGACCGCGCCTTCGCCGCCGGCGCCGACATCAAGGAAATGTCGGACAAGACCTACGCCCAGATGTTCGCCCTCGACTTCTTCACCAAGGGCGCGCGCCGGATCGAGCAGTTCCGCAAGCCGATCATCGCCGCGGTGGCCGGCTATGCGCTCGGCGGCGGCTGCGAGCTCGCCATGCTCTGCGACTTCATCATCGCCGCGGAGACCGCCAAGTTCGGCCAGCCCGAGATCAATCTCGGCGTCATGCCGGGCATCGGCGGCACCCAGCGCCTGACCCGCCTCGTCGGCAAGTCCAAGGCCATGGACATGATCCTGACCGCCCGGATGATGGACGCGTCCGAGGCCGAGCGCGCCGGCCTCGTTTCGCGCATCGTGCCCGCCGACAAGCTCCTGGAGGAGACCCTGGCCGCGGCCAGGAAGATCGCCGGCCAGTCTCCGCTGGCCGTGATGATGAACAAGGAGCTGGTCGAGGCGGCCTACGAAACCACCCTGACGACGGGCGTGGCCATGGAGCGGCGGCTGTTCCACTCGCTCTTCGCCTTCGAGGACCAGAAGGAAGGCATGGCCGCCTTCATCGACAAGCGTCCGCCCAAGTTCACGGGCCGCTGATCGGTGCGGATCCTCGCCTTCGGCGACAGCTTCGTCATCGGCGCCGGCGATCCCGACCATCTGGGCTGGATCGGCCGCGCCCTGGCGGGCCGGCGCGAGATCACCCTCTACAACCTCGGCGTTCGACGCGAGACGAGCGCCGACATCGCCGCGCGCTGGCGGGCCGAGGCCCTGCCGCGGATGGTCGACCACGAGCCGATGCGGATCGTGTTCTCCTTCGGCTGCAACGACTGCAACCTGGAGGACGGCGCGCTGCGGGTGCCGACCGCCAAGTCCCTGCTGAACGCCCGCGCCATGCTCACCGAGGCGGCCCGGCTGGCGCCGGTGCTGATGGTCGGCCCGCCGCCCACCGCCGAGCCTGACGTGGTGGTCCGGGCGGAGGAGTTGAACGAGCACCTGAAGGTCCTGGCCGCGCGGCTGCAGGCGCCCTTCATCGACGTCTTCCGCCCGCTGGCCGCCGACGGCCTGTGGGTCCGCGAGGCGGCGGACTGGGACGGCGCCCACCCCGGAGCGGCCGGTTATCAGCGGATGGCCGACCTGGTCGCCGCCCATCCGGCGTGGCGGACTTTCACGGGCGTCGACTGAATGGCCAAGAATGCGCGCACGGCCATTGACCGGGGGCCGGTCCTTGCGTATATCCGCGCCTCCGAATTTCACGCCCGGTTCTGCCGGGCGCGTCCGTTTTTGTGAGAAGCTCAGACGATGGCCAACACGCCCGGCGCCAAAAAGGCGGTCCGCAAGATCGCCCGCCGCACCGAAGTCAACAAGTCGCGCCGTTCGCGCGTCCGCACCTTCCTGCGCAACTTCGACGAGGCGGTCACCGCCGGTGACGTCGACAAGGCCAAGGCGGCCTTCATCCAAGCCCAGTCGGAGCTGATGCGCGCGGTCACCAAGGGCGTGCTGCACAGGAACACCGGCTCGCGGAAGGTGTCGCGTCTGGCGGCCCAGCTGAAGAAGCTCTCCGCGGCCTGAACCGGCGTCGGGCGGCGGGAGTTTACCCCGCTGCTCCGCTAGGAATTTGGCTTCGAAAAGGCGTCCTCCGGGGCGCCTTTTTTGTTGCCTACGGCGCCGCTTTGGGTGCGACGCGTGCGGCCAAACTACCCACTCGAAGTTCGAAAATTTGGCGTTTCCCTTGGCCGAAAAAGGGCTCCTCGCGAGTCAATGAAAATATCAACCGGGGCCGCTAAGAATCCCCGTTGACCGGCCACTGGCCCCGACTAGTCTCAGCGGTCTTACAGGCGTCTTTGAGTGATCCCGGGCTTAAACCTGGGCGCCGGCGAACACATCTGTTCCCGGAGTAAGCGTCTGTTTGTCTTGAGAAAAGCCGGCCGGGGCGAGGGGTCCCGGACTGGTTGGCGGGTTCGATGGGGTTGGCAAGGATGATGAGCGGGGGGGCTGCGGGAGCTATGGCTGGCGCTCCGGCTACGGCCGTGTGGACGAAGACGTGCCAGGTGCTCAAGCACGAGCTGGGCGAGGCGACGTTCGGGTCCTGGCTGGGCCAGGCGTCGCTGCGCGAAAGCGGTGACGATGTGTGCCTGGTGGCGGCCACCGGCGTGGCCCGGGACTGGATCCGTCGGCATGCCTGGCGTCGTATCGGCGAGCTGTGGGCGCAACACGATCCGATGGGTCGTCGTCTGGACCTGAAATCTCGCATGGAGATGGATTCCGCCGGCGCCATGGCCGCGCCGATGGGCGCGCCGCTGGCCGCCAACGGCGGCGGCGCGGCCGCCGTAGCCGCCGCGCCGGCGATCTTCGAGGTGGAGGCCGAAGCCGCCCCTGTGGCCGCCCGCCAGGGCCGCCTGCTGGGCCTGCAGGAACGCTTCACCTTCGACACCTTCGTGGCGGGTCCCGCCAACGAATTCGCCTTCGCCGTGGCGCGCCGCGTGGCGTCCTGGGCCGACGGCCACTTCAACCCGGTGATGTTCCACGGGCCCTATGGCTTCGGAAAGACGCACCTCCTCAACGCGCTCGCCTGGGAGGCCATCCGCAACGAGCCGTCCAAGCGCGTGGTCTATCTGACCGCCGAGCGGTTCACCTCGACCTTCGTGCGCGCCCTGCAGGACCGCCAGACCGCCCAGTTCAAGGAAGAGCTGCGCAACGCCGACCTGCTGCTGATCGACGACGTCCATTTCGTCGCCGGCAAGCCGACCACCCAGGAGGAGCTGTTCCACACGCTCATCTCGCTGGTCGAGGACGGCCGCCGCGTGGTGATGACCGCCGACCGCTCGCCCACCGAGATCTCCGAGATGGAGCCCCGGCTGCGCTCGCACCTGCAGGCGGGCCTGGTCTGCGGCATCGAGCCGGCCGACCGGACGCTGCGCCTTGGCATCCTGCAGCGCAAGCTGGCCACCCTGGCCCTCCAGGGCGGCTTCAAGCCCGACGCGCGGCCCGACGTGCTCCAGTTCCTCGCCGACCGCTTCACGGACAGCGTGCGCGAGCTGGAAGGGGCCCTGAACACCCTGGTGGCCCGCGTGGGGCCCCAGGTGGCCAACCTCTCCCTGGACGAGGCCCAGTCGATCCTGCGGCCGCACCTGAGCTGCAATGAGCGCCGCGTGACCGTGGACATGATCCAGAAGACCGTCGCCGAGCACTACAGCCTCAAGCAGGCCGACCTGATCTCCGAGCGCCGCGCCCGCGCCGTCGCCCGGCCGCGCCAGGTGGCCATGTGGCTCGCCAAGCAGATCACCACGCGGTCGCTGCCGGACATCGGCCGCCGCTTCGGCGGGCGCGACCACACCACCGTGCTGCACGCCGTGCGCCGCATCGAGGCGCTGAAGACCGAGGACGCAACCATCGCCCGCGACATCGACGTCCTGATGCGCAAGCTGCGCGGCTGACGACCGACTAGAGTTTGAGGAGAGTAACGAGGGGCCCGCCGCAAGGCGGGCCTTTTTGTTTGCGCCTGTCCTCCCTGACGGCGGGAAGAAAACGAAAGGGCGGCTGGATCGCTCCAGCCGCCCTCTGGTCGTTCAGGCTGTGAAACCTGCCGGGCCTTAGGCGTCGGCGGCTTCCTCGGCCTTCTCGTCCTTCTTGGAGAGGTCTTCGCCGGTCTCCTGGTCGACGACCTTCATCGACAGGCGGGTCTTGCCGCGATCGTCGAAGCCCAGGAGCTTCACCTTCACGGACTGGCCTTCCTGCAGGACGTCGGAGACCTTGTCGACGCGCTGGTTGGCGATCTGGCTGACGTGCACCAGGCCATCCTTCGAGCCGAAGAAGTTCACGAAGGCGCCGAAGTCGACGATCTTCACGACCTTGCCGGTATAGATCTGGCCGACCTCGGGCTCCGAGGCGATACCCTTGATCCACTCGCGGGCGGCGTCGATCTTGGCCTGCTCGGCGGCCGCGATCTTGATCGTGCCGTCTTCGCCGATGTCGATCTTGGCGCCGGTCTTCTCGACGATCTCGCGGATCACCTTGCCGCCGGAGCCGATCACTTCCCGGATCTTGTCGACCGGGATCTTCATGGTCTCGATCTTGGGCGCGTACTCGCCGAGGTGGGCGCGGGGCGCCTCCATGGCCTTGGCCATCTCGCCGAGAATGTGCTCACGGCCGCCCTTCGCCTGGGCGAGGGCCTGACGCATGATCTCCTCGGTGATGCCGGCGATCTTGATGTCCATCTGCAGCGAGGTGATCCCATCCTCGGTGCCGGCCACCTTGAAGTCCATGTCGCCGAGGTGGTCCTCGTCGCCCAGGATGTCCGACAGAACCGCGAAGCCGTCCTTCTCGAGGATCAGGCCCATGGCGATGCCGCTGACCGGCTTCTTCAGGGGAACCCCGGCGTCCATCAGGGCCAGCGAGGAGCCGCAGACCGAGGCCATCGAGGACGAGCCGTTGGACTCGAAGATCTCCGAGACCAGACGGATCGTATAGGGGAACTCCTCGACGCTCGGCAGCATCGGGCGGATGGCCCGCCAGGCGAGCTTGCCGTGGCCGACTTCACGACGGCCGGGCGCGCCCATGCGGCCGGTCTCGCCCACCGAGAAGGGCGGGAAGTTGTAGTGCAGCATGAACTTCTCGAAGTACTTGCCTTCGAGCGCGTCGATCAGCTGCTCGTCGTCGCCGGTGCCGAGGGTGGCGACCACCAGGGCCTGGGTCTCGCCGCGGGTGAACAGCGCCGAGCCGTGGGCCCGGGGCAGCACGCCCACTTCGGAGACGATCTGGCGGACCTGGTCGACCTTGCGGCCGTCGATCCGGATGCCGGTGTCGAGGATCGAGCGCCGGACGATGTCGGCCTCGAGTTCCTTGAAGACGCCGCCCAGCTTGTTGGAGTCGTAGCCGTCCGGGTTGGCTTCGGACTTGGCGAACTTGGCGACCGCCTTGTCCTTCGCCGCGCTGATGGCCGCGTGGCGCTCCATCTTGCCGGTGATCTTGTAGGCGGCGGCGAGGTCCTTGGAGATCAGCTTGCCGACCTCGGCCTTGAGGGCGTCGGTGTCGTCGGGCTGGAAGTCGAAGGGCTCCTTGGCCGCATGCTCGGCGAGCTCGATGATCGCGTCGATGACGGGCTGCATGCCGGCGTGGGCGAACATCACCCCCTTCAGCACTTCGTCCTCGCTCATTTCCTTGATCTCGGACTCGACCATCATGACGGCGTCCGTGGTGCCGGCGACCACCAGGTCCATCCGGCTTTCCTTCATCTCGTCGAGCGTCGGGTTGAGGACGTACTCGCCGTTCACGTAGCCGACGCGGGCGCCGGCGATCGGGCCCATAAAGGGCGCGCCGGACAGCACGAGGGCGGCCGAGGCGGCGACCATGGCGACGATGTCGGGATCGTTCTCGAGGTCGTGGGCGAGCACGGTCGCCACCACCTGGACCTCGTTCTTGAAGCCCTTCACGAACAGCGGACGGATCGGCCGGTCGATCAGGCGGGAGGTCAGCGTCTCCTTCTGGGAGGGCGCGCCCTCACGGCGGGGGAAGGAGCCCGGGATCTTGCCCGCGGCGTAGAACTTCTCCTGGTAGTTCACCGTGAGCGGGAAGAAGTCCTGACCGGGCTTCGGGCTCTTGGCGTACACCGCGGTGGCCAGGACCATGGTCTCGCCGTAGGTGGCGAGGACGGCGCCGTCGGCCTGGCGGGCCATGCGGCCGGTTTCGAGCGTGAGCTTCTTGCCGCCCCACTCGATCGTCTTGCGTTTGATATCGAACATTTTCGGTTTCTTTCTCATCCCGCGGGCGGATTCCTCGCGGGGGCGGACAGGGCGTCGGGTTTCCGAAATCCTCTCCAGTCGAACAGGCGGATGAGGATTTCTCTCGAACCCTCGGCGTACGGACGGGTCCCGTTACGGGAAACCCTGGAAGCGCCGCATCGGGTCCCCCGGCCTGTTACGGAGGAGCGGCTTAGAGAACTGGCCCCAGCCCGCCGCACCGTGAAGAGGTCCGACGGGGCCGGGGTGATCGGGCTTGGCCTTAGCGGCGCAGGCCCAGCTTCTCGATCAGCGACTGATAGCGGCCCTCGTCGGACTTCTTCAGGTGGTCGAGCAGCGAACGGCGCTGCGAGACGAGCTTGAGCAGGCCCCGGCGCGAGTGGTTGTCCTTCTTGTGCGTCTTGAAGTGCTCGGTCAGGTTCGCGATGCGCTCGGAGAGGATCGCCACCTGGACTTCAGCGCTGCCCGTGTCCGCTTCGCCGCGGGCATGGGTCTTGATCAGTTCCGCCTTGCGGTCGGCCGTAATCGACATCGGTTCAGTCTCCGCTCTTTTCAAGATGGAAGACCCGCGAGGGTTCGAGCCGGCCCGCGCGCATCTCGCAGAGGGCGACCATCGATCCGCCCGCCATGGCGGAAACGGTGCGCGAGCCCGGCTTGAGCCTGGCTTTCACCGCTTCGACCTGTCGGGGAACGAGAACGATCGACCGTCCCTGCTTCAACCGGAAGGCGTCTTCATCGGTCACGGCCAGCGCCGGGATGTCGTCCAGCGCGGTCTCGACCGGAAGCAATGCCTCCGATTGGCGGGCCTTATGCCCTAAATCTTCCAGATTATCCAGCGTAACGGCATTTTCCTCCGTGAACGCCCCGACCCGGGTGCGCCGCAGCTCGCTCACGTGAGCGCAGGCGCCGAGCGCGTCCGCGATGTCGCGGACCAGCGCCCGGACGTACGTGCCCTTGCCGCACTCGGCCTCCAGGACCACGTGGTCCGCGTCCGGCGCGGCGACCACCCGGATATCGTCGATCCGCACCGGCCGCGCCTTGAGCTCCACCGTCTCGCCCGCCCGGGCGAGGTCGTAGGCGCGCTCGCCGTCCACCTTGATAGCCGAGTAGGCCGGCGGGACCTGCTCGATCTCGCCGACGAAGCCGGGCAGCACGGCGGCCACCGCGTCCGACGTCGGCCGCACGTCGCTCTCGGCCAGCGTCGCGCCCTCGCGGTCGAGGGTCGCGGTGGTGCGGCCCCAGGCGATGGTGAAGCGGTAGGCCTTGTCGGCGTCCATCAGGAACGGGACCGTTTTGGTCGCCTCGCCCAGGGCGATCGGCAGGATGCCGGTGGCCAGCGGATCGAGGGTGCCGGCGTGGCCGCCCTTCTGGGCGTTGAAGATGCGCCGCACGCGGCTGACCGCGTGCGTCGAGGTCAGGTCGTAAGGTTTGTCGAGGTTGATCCAGCCCGAGACCGCATCGCCCTTCCGGCGGCGGGCCATCAGTCCTCGTCCTTCCAGCTGTCCGAGGGCTCCTGCGGCCGCAGATCCTGCTGCACCCGCGGATCGTCGAACAGCCGGTTCATCCGGGCCGCCTCGTTGAAGCTCTCGTCGTGCAGGAACTTCAGGTCCGGCGTGAACTTCATGTCGATCATCCGGCCCAGCCGGCCGCGCAGGAACTTGGCGTGGCGGTTGAGGCCCGCGACGACCTCCGGCGCGTGGCCGCCGCCCAGCGGCTCCACGAAGATGGTGGCGTGGCGCAGGTCCGGGCTCATGCGCACCTCGGTGACGGTCACCGAGACGCCGGCGAGGTCGGTGTCGGAGATCTCCTCCTCGCGGAGGATCTCGACCAGGGCGTGGCGGACCAGTTCGCCGGCGCGCAACTGGCGCTGCGAGGGACCGGAGGGTGCGCCCCGGCCTTGGTGCGGATGGCGTGACATCGTTCGAAACCTTCTCAGGCCTGGGGCGCGGTTCGGACGCGGCCCTCAGGGGAAGCGGCGGCTTCTAGGCGCGTGGGTCCGCGAAGTCCAGCCTCACGCCCCCGTCCGCTCCTTGAAGAAGGCGATCACCCGCTGTTCGGCGGCCTTGGTCGGGCCGGTCTCGGCGAGGTTCAGGGTGAGCACCGAGTGCGGGTGTTTGAGCGGTCCGGGCGCAGCGTCCTCGGGGTCGATCTCGATGGCCTCGAAGCGGTCGCCGAATTCGCGCTTGAGGGTCTCGAACCGCGCGTCGGGGACGAAGGGATCGCCGTAGAAGCGCAGGCCGATCATGGACAGGTCCTCCTCGGCGAAGCGCTGCTTGGCGCAGGCGATCTCGGCCGGGAAGGCGTCCAGCCCGGCGGCGTTCCTCTTGCCCATGGGCAGCGAAGGCTGGGAGAGCACCGGCGCGACCATCGCCGGCTCGGTCATCATGGCGAGGGCGAAGCCGCCGGTGAAGCACATGCCCACGGCCCCGACGCCCTTGCCGCCGCACTCGGCGTGGGCCTTGCGCGCCAGGGCTCGCAGCCAGTCGACGATGGGCGAGGACTTGCCGGTTCGCCAGGCGTTGAACTCGAAGCGCACGCACATGCCGGAGAGCATGGTCAGGGCGCCGGCCGGGTGCGTCGCCGGCCGCCCGGGGACTCCGAACAGCACCGGCAGGAAGACGGTCATGCCGGCCTCGGCGACCCGGTCGGCGAAGCGGACCACGCCCGGATGCAGGCCGGGCATCTCGTGGATGATGATCACCGCCGGGCCGGAGCCCTTGCGATAGACGGTCCGCGTCCAACGGCCGTCGTCGAACTCGGTCTTGGCGTAGCCCGCCAGCGCGGCCTCGTAGCCCATCGTCGCACCCCCATCACCCTGATCCCCAGGGTGGCGGATCGGCGAGCTTCAACGCAAGCCTTACAGCTTCAGCTTGAGGTCCTTCATATCGCCCTCGAAGCCGGTGAGCTTCCAGACGCCGTCCTCCTTGGTGAAGATCAGCGTGCAGGGGCCGTCCTTCTTCTTCACCGCGCAGACCCGGCCGTCGGGCAGGGGCTTCAGGGCGCCGGCGATGGCCACGGCGCCGGGGATCTTCGTCTGTTCCGAATAGCCGTACTGCTGGGCCACCAGCTTGAAGACGCTGGGCTGCACGAGAGTGTCGCCGGCGAATTCCGCCAGGCCCGGCGCCAGCGCCGCGAGCGCGCCGTAGCGCTTGGCGGCCTTCTCCTCGATCTTGGCCTGGATCTCGCGCTTCAGGGCCGGGCGGTCGACGTGGGCGTCAAAGGCGGCGACGTCGTTGTCGCGGATCGACACCAGGAGGGCGTGGACGTCGTTGGCCGCATCCAGCCGGTGGGCCGTGGCGCAGGACGCCACGAGGCCGGCGAGGGCCGCGATGGCGAAGATCTTGGGCGCGAAGATCTTGGGCGCGAGGGTCTTGCGCAGGGAGATCATGGCGGCGCCTGTCGTGTGAAGCGAAGCATTGCGGTGTCATAGCCCAGGGCGCGGACGCGCTGAACGAGTTCCTCCCGCCGCGCGGGGCTGGGCTGAGCCTCGCGGGTGAGAATCCAGAGGAAGCGGCCGGAGCCCTCGCCGACGATCGCCCAGCTGTAGTCGTCGGCGCGGTCCAGCACCCAGTAGTTGGCGAACAGGGCCGGGCCGAAGAAGCTGACCTTCAGCTTGGCCCCGTTGCTGCCGGCGACGGGCGTCGCCTTGCCTTTGGCCACCTTCACCGGGCCGTCCGGCGCGCCTGCATGGCAGGTGTTGGTGACGTCGATCTTGCCGTCGGGCCGCAGGGCATAGCGCGCCGTCACGCCCTCGCAGCCCTTTTCGAAGGCCATGTCGTAGCGGGCGAACTCGTGCCAGAGGCCGAGATAGCGCGGCAGCTCGACCGCCTTCGCCGGCTGCGGCACATGGGCGTTGCCGGAAGGGCCGGCGATGCAGCCGCTCAGGGCTCCAGCGATTAGGAGCGGGGCGAGGCGGCGAAGGTGGGCGAAGGCGACCATCGCAGTCTCAGATAGGCGCTGTTTGCGGCGGCGCTACGGCGCCGCAGCGTTCAGCTCCTTCAGCTGCAGATAGATCGCCGTCACGCCGGGGTAGGCGAGGGCCGTGGTGGCGGTGGCGATCAGGGCCGAGCCGAACACACGCGGGACCGAGAAGATGTCGAGCGAGCCGAAGCTCGCCGCGAGCCCCACCGCGCCCAGCACCGACTGGACGAAGGCCTGGGCGATGAAGAACAGCAGGAAGACGGCGAACAGCATCCAGCGGTGGCCGCGCGTCAGGTCGGTGCTGCGGCGGAAGCTCTCGGTGATGCCGGCCTGCTCGGCCATCAGCGCCGGACCCGAGACGCACCACATGAGCGCCAGGATCACCCCGGGAACCACCAGCAGGATCATGCCGGCCAGGACGCCGAGGAAGAACAGAATGTTGAGGCCGAGCAGCGGCAGGAACATCTGGCCGCCCCGGCGAAAGACCTCCTGTGGCGTCGGCGTCTCGCCTTCCAGCTCGCTGAGAGACAGGCTGTAGAGGCTCGCCGCCAGGAACGAGGTGGCGAACAGCATCACCACCATGTGCAGGAGACCGAAGCCCGAGAAGAAGATGTCGCTCGGCGAGTGCAGGTGGCGGCCGGTGAGCAGTCCCCCCAGGAAGCTCGGAACGCCGGCGAGCAGGGCCGAGAGCCCGAGGACGAAGCCCGGCCGCTTGCCCGTTACGGCCAGGGTGTCGCGCACCACCCGGCCCAGGTCGAGCTTGCCATGGCTGGCGCTGGCGATGTCGGTCATCTCTTGGTCCCCCCATGAACCTCACAACCCTTCCGCAAGGTAAGCACGGGTTCGGCCACCTGTCATCGCCAACGAAAAAGCCCCGGAGGCTCGCTCCGGGGCTTTGCCAAGTGCAGTTCTGGACGGGGCGCTTACAGCGACCGCTTCACTTCCTCGAGGTTGAAGCACTCGATGACGTCGCCGGCCTTGATGTCCTGGAAGCCCTGGAACGCCATGCCGCATTCCTGGCCCGACTGGACCTCGTTGACCTCGTCCTTGAAGCGCTTGAGCGTCTGCAGGACGCCCAGTTCGAGCACGACCACGTCCTGGCGGACGATACGCACCCGCGCGCCCTTGCGGACCACGCCCTCGGTGACGCGGCAGCCCGCGACCTTGCCCACCTTGGTGATGTCGAAGACCTGCAGGACTTCGGCGTTGCCGAGGAAGGTTTCGCGCTGGATCGGCGCCAGCATGCCCGAGAGCACGCCTTTGATGTCGTCGATCAGGTCGTAGATGATCGCGTAGTAGCGGATCTCGACGCCTTCGCGCTCGGCCAGGTCGCGCGCCTGCTTGGAGGCGCGGACGTTGAAGCCGAGGATCGGCGCGCCGGCGCCCTTGGCCAGCAGCACGTCGCTCTCGTTGATCGCGCCGGCGCCGGAGAGGATCACGCGGGCGCGGACCTCGTCGGTGGCCAGCTTGTCGAGCGAGCCGACGATGGCTTCGGCCGAACCCTGGACGTCCGCCTTGATGAGCACCGGCAGCTCGGAGACCTTCTTGTCGGCGAGCTTGGCCATCATGTCGGCCAGCGAGGCGCCCAGCGCAGGCGCGCCGGTCTTCTCGCGCTTCTGACGCTGGCGGTACTCGGTGATCTCGCGGGCGCGGGCCTCGTTCTCGACGACCGCGAAGGGCTCGCCGGGATCGGGGGTGCCGTCGAGGCCGAGGATCTCGACCGGGGTCGAGGGACCGGCTTCGTCGAGCTGTTCGTTGCGCTCGTTCAGCAGGGCGCGGACACGGCCCCAGTTAGCGCCGGCGACGACGATGTCGCCGCGCTTCAGGGTGCCGCGCTTGACCAGAACGGTGGCCACCGCGCCGCGGCCGCGGTCGAGCTGGGACTCGATGACGATGCCGTCGGAGGTGCGGTTCGGGTTGGCCTTCAGGTCGAGCACCTCGGCCTGCAGGAGGATGGCCTCCACCAGGTCGTCGAGGCCCATCTTCTGGGTCGCGGAGACCTCGACCGCCTGGGTGTCGCCGCCCAGGCTCTCGACCACGATCTCGTGCTGCAGCAGCTCGTTGATCACGCGGGTCGGGTCGGCGTCCGGCTTATCGATCTTGTTGATCGCCACGATGATCGGCGCGCCGGCCGCCCGGGCGTGCTGGATCGCCTCGATGGTCTGCGGCATGACGCCGTCGTCCGCCGCCACCACCAGGATGACGATGTCGGTGGCGTTGGCGCCGCGCATCCGCATGGCCGAGAAGGCTGCGTGGCCAGGGGTGTCGAGGAAGGTGACCCGCTGGCCGCCTTCCAGACGCACCTGATAGGCGCCGATGTGCTGGGTGATGCCGCCGTGCTCGCCCGACACCACGTCGGTGGAGCGCAGGGCGTCGAGCAGGCTGGTCTTGCCGTGGTCGACGTGGCCCATGACGGTGACGACCGGCGGGCGTGGCTCCATGGCCTCGTCCACGTCCTCGGCGCCGATGAAGCCTTCTTCGACGTCGGCCTCGGACACGCGCTTCACGGTGTGGCCGAACTCGGTGGCCACCAGCTCGGCGGTGTCGTTGTCGATCACGTCGTTGATCTTCAGCATCACGCCCTGACGCATCAGGAACTTGATGATCTCGACGCCGCGCACGGCCATCCGGTTGGCCAGCTCGGCCACCGTGATGACGTCCGGGATGACCACTTCGCGGGCCACGCGCGCCTGTTCCTGGACGCCGCCCTTGCGCTTCTCACGCTCGCGTTCGCGGGCGCGGCGCACGGAGGCCAGGGAGCGCATCCGCTCGGCGCTGCCCTCGTCGCCGCCGGCCACCGCCTGGATGGTCAGGCGGCCTTCGCGGCGCTGAGGGGCGCCGCGGACGCGGCTGATCGCCTTGCTCGGCGCGGCCTTGCGGCGATCGTCCTCGGTGTCGTCGGGACGGCGGTCGAGGTTGGCCGAGCCGGGGCGCGGCGCCTGGCGGGCGGCGCGCTGGATCTCGGGGGTGGCGGGCGGAGAGGCGGCGCCGATGCGCGGCGGACGCGGACCGCCCGGACGGCCGTCGCCGCGCGGGCCGGCCGGCCGCGGGGCCAGGGCCGAATAGCGGACGGTGCCTTCGGGACGCGGGCCGCCTTCGGCGCGCTGCGGACGGTCGCCGCCCGGACGCGGGCCGCGATCGTCGCGCGGCGGCCGCGGGCCGCGGTCGTCGTCGCGCCGCGGGGCGCGCTGGTTGAAGGTCGCGCCTTCGAAGCGGGCCGACGGCCGCTCAGGCCGATAGGTCGTCGTGGAGGCCCGGTCGTCCCGACGGTCGGGCGAGGGCTGGTAGGTGCGGGTCTGGCCCGATGAGGACGCGGCGGGGCGAGGCGCCTCGCTACGGGGGGCCTCGCTGCGGGGAGCCTCCGCACGCGGAGCTTCGGGCCGCGGAGCCTCGGCGCGCGGCGCTTCCGGAGCGCGGGCGGCCGGCGCTTCGACCGGCGGCGGCGCCGCGGGCGGCGCTGCTTGCGGCGCAGGTGCGGCGGCCGGAGCCTCGGCGGCCGGCTGCTGGGCGGCGGCGGCCTGCTGAGCGGCGGCGCGGGCGGCGGCCGCGCGGGCTTCCGCCTCGGCGCGGGCGCGCTCTTCGGCGGCCCGGCGGTCGGCGGCCTGGCGCTCCTGCTGCTGGCGCGCGAGCTCGATGGCGCGCTGGCGGGCGGCGCGCTCTTCAGCCGAGAGGCCGTCGTTCGGCTGCGGTCCGCGCGGCGCCTGCTGCGTCGGGGCCGGACCCGGGCGGGTCTCCTGCACGCGGCGCTCGGCCGAGGACGGCGCGGCGAGGTTGCCGGCCGGCTGGGTGTGCGTGCGCGGACGTTTGGTCTCGACGACCACCGTCTTCGAACGGCCGTGGCTGAAGCTCTGCCTCACCGTGCCGGCGCTGACCGATCCCGCCCCACGGGGCTTGAGGGTCAGAGGCGGACGTCCACCCGGGGTGGGACCGCGGCCATTGTTGTTGTCGTCGCTCATTCGCTCGCTTTACTCACCGACCGGGCGGTCCCGGCCAACAGATCGAAATTCCAATGCCGGCGTCCGGGACTTTGGTCCCGGTTCGCCATTCAAGGCTCCTCGCGCCAACTCTCAGGAAGGAGCGGGCAGAAGCCCGACAACCGATGGACGTCCTGCGCCCAGCGTTCGGCGGCTCGCCCCGCAAGGAAGGCGGTGTGTATCACATTCTCCAGTCCCAAGGCCAAACCCAATTCCGCCGCCGTGAAGACGCCGATCAGGCCCGGGACCCTGGGCTGCTTGCGGGCCATGGCCCAGAGCTTGCGGCGGCCGTCGTGGGCGCCGTCCGACGCCTCGATCAGCCACGCGGTTTTCTGGGAGGTGATGGCCTGGGAAACCTTTTCGAATCCTGAGGTAAGCTCGCCCGCCTTCCGTGCAAGGCCCAAGCCGGCCAAAAGACGGCGTTTCAGCAGGATTTCGACCTGTGTCGCGAGGTCGCCCGGCGGGGCCAGCTTGGCCTTGGCGGCGCGGGAGAAGAGGTTCTTCTTCGCCGCGGCTTCCACCGAGGCGCGGTCGGCCGCGACCCACAGTCCCCGGCCCGGCAGCTTGCGGGCGAGATCCGGCGTGACCAAACCGTCGGGCCCGGCGACGAAGCGGATCAGCGCCTCCTCCTCCATCACCTCGCCGGAGACGATGTCGCGCCGTTCGCGGTCTGCTGCAGCTTTCGTCTCGGCGGCCACTTCGGCTTCGAACCCCGCAAAATGCGAAAGACACGAAGCCGGGGGACGGCCCCGCCTTCGTGCCTTCACAGGTCTCAACTCACGACCGGGCCTTTCGGGCCAGGCCGCACGCGTCAGGCGTCGCGCGCCTCGCCTTCCATCTCGGCCTCGGCATAGGCCTCGGTGTCCTCGATGGCGGCCTCGTCGCCGAGTTCCTCACCGAGGTCTTCCTCGGGCTCGGGCTCCGGCGGCGCCTCGACCCAGCCCATGGCCACGCGGGCGCGCATGATCAGCAGCTCGGCGTCGGCCGGATCCAGGCCGAAGCTCTCGAGGATGCCCGGCTCGCGGACGCGCTCGCCGTTCTTGCTCTCGTACCAGCCGCGCAGGTCGTCCGGCACCAGGCCGGCGAGGTCCTCCACGGTCTTCACGTCGCCTTCGCCGAGGGCCACGGCCATCGGCAGGGTGACGCCCTCGATCTCCAGAAGGCCGTCCTCGACGCCCAGCTCGCGGCGCTTGGCGTCGTACTCGGCGGCTTCCTTCTCCAGGTAGTCGCGGGCGCGGGCCTGGATCTCCTCGGCGGTGTCCTCGTCGAAGCCTTCGATGGCCGCGATCTCCGAGGGCTCGACGTAGGCGACGTCCTCGACCGAGGCGAAGCCTTCGGTGACCAGCAGCTGGGCGATCACCTCGTCCACGTCCAGGGCTTCCTGGAACAGGGCCGTGCGCTCGGTGAACTCGCGCTGGCGGCGCTCGCTCTCCTGGCTCTCGGTGATGATGTCGATCTGCCAGCCGGTCAGCTGGCTCGCCAGACGGACGTTCTGGCCGCGGCGGCCGATGGCCAGCGACAGCTGCTCGTCCGGCACGACCACTTCGACGCGGTTGTCTTCCTCGTCCATGACGACCTTGGAGACTTCCGCCGGCGCCAGGGCGTTGACGATGAAGGTGGGATCGTCCGGCGACCACTGGATGATGTCGATCTTCTCGCCCTGCAGCTCGGCCACGACCGCCTGCACGCGCGAACCGCGCATGCCGACGCAGGCGCCCACGGGATCGATCGAGCTGTCGTTGGAGACCACCGCCATCTTGGCGCGGCTGCCCGGGTCGCGGGCCACGGCGCGGATCTCGATGACCCCGTCGTAGACCTCCGGCACTTCCTGCGCGAACAGCTTGGCCATGAAGCCGCCGTGGGCGCGGCTGAGCAGGATCTGCGGGCCCTTGGTCTCGCGGCGGACGTCGTAGATGTAGCAGCGGATCCGGTCGCCGATGTTGAAGTTCTCGCGCGGGATCGACTGGTCGCGGCGCATGATGCCCTCGCCGCGGCCCAGGTCGACGATGACGTTGCCGTATTCGACGCGCTTGACGACGCCGTTCACGATCTCGCCGACGCGGTCCTTGAACTCCTCGTGCTGGCGCTCGCGCTCAGCCTCGCGGACCTTGCCCATCACCACCTGGCGGGCCATCTGGGTCTGCACCCGGCCGAACTCGAAGGGCGGCAGGGTCTCCTCGTAGGTCTTGCCCACGAAGGCGTCCTTGTCGGTGCGCTTGGCGTCGGCCAGGCGGATGATGCCCGCCGGCTCCTCGAAGGGCAGCTCGTTGCCTTCCTCGTCGAACCCGCCGCCGAAGGTGGCCTCGTCGTCCACCACCGTGACCACGCGCTTGATGGTGGTCTCGCCGGTCTTGGGATCGATGTGCACGCGGATGTCGTGCTCGGCGCCATAGCGGGCGCGGGCGCCCTTCTGGATGGCGTCCTCGATCGCCTCGATGACGATCTCCTTGTCGATCGCCTTCTCGCGGGCCACGGCCTCGGCGATCTGCAGAAGCTCAAGCCGGTTGGCGGAAATGCCGGTCAGGCTCATGGGATTTGCCTCTTACTCGGTGTCTTGTTGTTGCAGTCGGGCGGCCCGGGATTGGGCGCCGCGTTTCATCAGCTCGTCGGTCATCACCAGCTTGGCTTCGACGATCCAGGCGAAGGGGATGAGGGTGGTCTCCTCCTCGCCTTCCAGGTCGATGGCGATGTTGTCGCCGTCGACGCCCGCCAGCACGCCGCGGAAGCGCTTGCGGCCCTCGGCCAGGCGGTCGAGCTCGAGGCGCGCCTCGTAGCCCTCGTAGGTCTCGAAATCTTCCTTGCGGGTCAGCGGGCGGTCGACGCCTGGCGAGGAGACTTCCAGGGTGTATTCGCCGGCGATCGGATCGGCGGCGTCCATCACCTCGGAGATGGCGCGCGACAGCTTGGCGCAGTCCTCGATCAGCATCTCGCCGTTGGCGTCTTCGGCCATGATCTGCAGGCGGCGCTTCTCGGACCCGCCCATCAGGCGCAGCCGGACGATGCCGTAGCCCGCGGCCTCGGCCACGGGGTCGAGCAGCTCCAGCAGTCTTGCGTCCTCGGCGGTCTTCCCGCGCATGAGCTTGGCCGTCCTCCGGCAAAGAAAAAAGCGGCCGGGCCGGGGCCCGCCGCTTGAAAGCGCCATCCAGCGCGATCAGCGATGTTGTGGGGAATATAGGCCGGCCGCGCGCCTTTGTCAGCCCTCATTGCGTGGACCCCTTTCCTCAGGCGTGCGGATGGTCCAGAGAGCGCGCCTCTTTGTGTGTCCCTCTTCAGAAGGTCATCCTCCCCATGGACCTCTCCAAGATTCCCGTCGGGCAGAACCCGCCCTACGACGTCAACGCGGTCATCGAGATCCCGCAGGGCGGCGAGCCGGTGAAGTACGAGCTCGACAAGGAAAGCGGCGCCATGTTCGTCGACCGCTTCCTGCACACCGCCATGTTCTATCCGGGCAACTACGGCTTCATCCCGCACACCCTCGCCGACGACGGCGATCCGATGGACATCATGGTGGTGGGGCCGACGCCGGTGGCGCCCGGCGTGATCATCCGCTGCCGTCCCATCGGCGCCCTGATCATGCGCGACGAGGCGGGCGGCGATGAGAAGATCCTCGCCGTGCCGGTGGACAAGCTGCACCCCTATTACGGCGGCGTGGATTCCTGGCGGGCCCTGCCCTCGATCGTCACCGAGCAGATCGCGCACTTCTTCAAGCACTACAAGGACCTGGAGAAGGGCAAGAGCGTCGAGATCGTGCGCTGGGCCGACGCCGAGGAAGCCGGCGACCTGATCCGCCAGTCGATCGAGCGCTACGCCGCCGAGGCGTGAGGGTGGGCCGATGCTCCCCCTCGGGGGAGCATCGTCAGGCCCGCTCGAAATCCAGGAACACCGGGGCGCAGTCGCCCAGGCGCTTTTCCTCATAGCGGGTGGTGACGTGGTCGGCCGGGCGCTTGCGCCAGTCGTCCGCGCGGTCGGCCCTCCAGCGGAAGGCGGGATTGGCCAGGATCCGCTCCAGGGCCCAGTCCACATAGTGGGCGACATCCGAGGCGAAGCGCAGGCGCCCGCCCGGCTTCAGCACACGGGCCAGCTCGGCGACGGTCTCGGCCTGGATCAGTCGCCGCTTGTGGTGGCGCGCCTTGGGCCAGGGATCGGGGAACAGCACGAACACGCGCTCGACGCTGGCGTCGGGCAGGCGGGCCAGGAGCTCGCGGGCGTCGCCGTCCTGGACGCGGACGTTGGTCAGGCCCTGCTCGTCGATGTGGCGCAGGGCGCTCGCCACCCCGTTCTGGAAGGGCTCGGCGCCGATAACCAGCACGTCGGGACGGCGGGCCGCCTGGGTGGCCATGTGCTCGCCGCCGCCGAAGCCGATCTCCAGCCAGCAGGCGCGGGCCTGCGGGGCCAGCGCCTTGGGATCGAAGGGCTCCTGCGGCGCCCGGATCCGGGGCAGCAGGCTGTCCAGCAGCGCGGCCTGCCGCGGCTTGATCGGCCGCGACTTGATGCGGCCGTAGGTGCGCAGGGCGGGGTGAGCTTCGTCGGACATCGTCAGCCAACTACCACGTGTCATCCCGGTTTTGGCGCAGCCAAGGACCGGGACCCACGACGTCGATGATCCAGGCCTGAATGAGACGACGCCGCGGGGCGTCTCCGAAATCCGGCGCGATGGGTCCCGGACAAGCCGCTCTGGCGGCTTTCCGGGATGACACCCAGGCTTACGCCAGGCCGCGCAGCTGGTCGACGAGGTCCGTGCGCTCCCAGGAGAAGCCGCCCTCGTTGTCGGGCTGGCGGCCGAAGTGGCCGTAGGCCGCGGTGCGGGCGTAGATCGGGCGATTGAGGCCGAGGTGCTCGCGGATGGCCCGCGGCGTGGCGCCGCCGATCATCTCCGGCAGGGCGATCTCGAGCTTGGCCGGGTCGATCTCGCCGGTCTCGTGCAGGTCGACATAGAAGCTCAGCGGCTGGGCGACGCCGATCGCATAGCTGATCTGGATCGTGCACTTCTTGGCCAGGCCCGCGGCGACAACGTTCTTCGCCAGGTAGCGGCAGGCGTAGGCGGCCGAGCGGTCCACCTTGGTCGGATCCTTGCCAGAGAAGGCGCCGCCGCCGTGCGGCGCCGCGCCGCCGTAGGTGTCGACGATGATCTTGCGGCCGGTGAGGCCGGCGTCGCCGTCCGGACCGCCGATCTCGAAGCGGCCCGTCGGGTTGACGTGCCACTTGGTCTTCTTGGTGATCAGTCCCTCGGGGAAGACGCTCTCCACATAGGGGCGGATCTCGGCCATCAGCCGCTTGGGCGTGCAGCTGTGCAGGCCGATGCGCTTCTTGTGCTGGGTCGAGACGACGATCTGCAGCACCTCGACCGGGCGGCCGTTCTCGTAGCGCAGGGTGACCTGGCTCTTGGCGTCGGGCTCGAGCACGTGGCACTCGCCGGAGTGACGCACCTCGGCCAGCTTGCGCAGGATGTCGTGCGAGTACTGCAGCGTCGCCGGCATCAGCGCGGGGGTCTCGTCACAGGCGTAGCCGAACATGATGCCCTGGTCGCCGGCGCCCTCGTCCTTCTTCTCGGAGGCGTCGACACCCTGGGCGATGTGCTGGGACTGTTCGTGCAGGTAGCAGGCGTACTTGGCCTTGGCCCAGTGGAAGCCCTTCTGCTCGTAGCCGATGTCCTTCACCGCCTGGCGCACCTTCGGCTCCAGGCTCTTCACGATCTCCTTGGTGAGGGCCTTGTTCTCGGCCTTCGAGGCGCCCGGCCGGCCGGCGCGGACTTCGCCGGCCAGGACGATGCGGTTGGTCGTCACCAGGGTCTCGCAGGCGACGCGCGCCTCCGGCTCGACGCTCAGGAAGGCGTCGACCACGGTGTCGGAGATCCGATCGGCGACCTTGTCCGGGTGACCCTCGGACACGCTCTCGGAGGTGAAGATGTAGTTGGAACGGCTCAAGCGCTCTCTCCGGAAATCACGGCCGCGCGCGCCCGGATTCGCTCCGGGGGGCGGCCGTCTAACGAGGTCGCAAAGCCTATAAAGAAGTCTTTATGTCCCGCCAAGCGCGGCCGAATGCGCCGACGCGGAAATGGGGCCCGACGTCGGGCCCGCTCAAGCCGCCGCGTTCAGGCCTCGACGCTTTCCGGCTCTTCCACCAGCGCCCGCACCAGCTCCAGCACCTTGCGGCGCAGGCGGGCGCTTTCGATGCGCGGGAAGGTGGCGGCGAGCTCCAGGCCCTCGGGCGTCAGCAGGAAGTCCTGCATGCTCTCCCGCGGCAGGTGCTCGGCGCCCATCTCGAGCAGGCCCTCATAGAAGTAGGCGATGTTGGTGCGCAGCGCCTGCGACAGCTCCCACAGCTTCGAGGCGCTGACCCGGTTGGCCGCGCGCTCGTATTTCTGGATCTGCTGGAAGGTCAGGCCCACCGCCTCGGCGAGCCGCTCCTGGCTGATGCCCAGTTCCTTCCGGCGCATCCGGATGCGCAGGCCCACGTGCCGATCCACAGGGTTCGGCCCGCGGTCGAGTTCAACAAGCTTGTCCATGCCCCCTCCGTAGCGGCGCTTCTAAGGAGGCGATTTACGCCGCTGTCAATCGACCATCGGTCGCTGAAAGCGGTTCGCAACGATCACCAGCGCCGACAGAACGAGCATCAGGGCGAAGCCGGTGTCGCCGAAACGGGCGTAGAGGGTGGGCCTGAGCGCCGGCGGCAGGCGCGCGTCGATGACCCCGAGCTCGCCGAGTCCGAGCCGCGCCCCGGATTGGGTACGGCCGAAGGCGTCGATCACCGCCGAGACGCCGGTCGGCGTCGCCCGTACGATCGGCAGGCCTTCCTCGATGGCCCGGTAGCTCGCCATGTTGAGGTGCTGCAGCGGGCCGCTCGTGCGGCCGAACCAGGCGTCGTTGGAGACATTCAGGATCCATGCCGGGCGCAGGCCCGAGCGGACGGCGGCGGCGCGGGTGAAGCCGGGGAACAGGGCCTCGTAGCAGATCAGCGGCTGGACCGCCGGCACGCCCCAGGGCGTCACCGGTTTGGGCTCCGGCCCGGCGGTGAAGTCGTCGGGCATGTGCACGAGGCTGCGGAAGCCCACCTTGGTGGCGAGCTTGCCCAGCGGCATGTACTCGCCGAACGGCACCAGCCGGTACTTGTCGTAGATCGCCGTGACCCTCAGCCCCTCGGCCTCGCGGCGGAAGGCGATCAGGCTGTTGAAGTAGAGGTAGTCGGTCTCGCCCGGCCGGGCCTCGGCGCGGTTGGCGCCCATCAGCAGTGTCTGGCCGGGATCCAACGCATCGCGCAGGCGCGGTCCATAGGGCGAGCCCGGCGACACCAGCTCGTCGATCACCGCGGGCAGGGCGCCTTCGGGCCAGACGACGATGTCGGGATGGGCGGGCCCGGCCTTGCGGGACAGGCTGACGTAGGTCTCGAAAATGGAGGCCAGGTTCTCCGGCTTCCACTTGTCCTTCTGGTCGATGTCGGCCTGGACCACGCGGATCAGCGGGGCGCCCGGCGCGGGCGTCGGGGCCTGGGAGATGCGGATCGCGCCATAGGCGTAGAGCAGGCCGACGAAGCCGGCGATGACGGCGGCGGTGATCGCCTTCTCCGCCCGGCTGGTCCGGTCCAGCAGCAGGGCCGGCGCGGCGCCCAGCGCCAGCGTCAGCCAGCTCAGGCCATAGGCGCCCACCAGGCTGGCGGCCTGCGATGGCGCCGAGCCGGCCCGCCAGGCCTCGCCCGGCAGGTCCCAGGGAAAGCCGGTGAGCACGTGGCCGCGCAGCCATTCCAGCAGCGCGAAGCAGCCGGCGAAGACGAGGACGCGGGCGGTGTTGTTGCGCGCCGCCAGCCGATAGGCGAGGCCGGCCGCACCCCAGAACAGGGCGAGGCCTCCGGCCATCAACGGCAGGGCGATGGGGGCCATCCAGGCCTGGTTCTTGGCGTCGACGAAGAACGGCTCGACGATCCACCAGCAGCCGACGCCGAAGTAGCCGACGCCGGCCAGCCAGCCGCGCAGGAACGCCGAGCGCAGCGGGCGCTCGCCCACCGCATCCAGCAGCCCCATCAGCAGGGCGTAGCCAAGCAGGCCCGGCAGGACCCCGAACGGCGGATGGGCCAGGGCCGCGGCCAGGCCCGCGCACAGCGACCAGAGGCGAAGGGCCCAAGGTCGGCGCAATGCGGGCCGGGGCGATGGAGGAAGCGGCTGCGTCAACGGCTCAGGATCAGGTTTCTGAGGCGGCCACGGCCGAGCGGCGCACGCGCACCCGCTTCACCCGCCGCGGATCGGCCGACAGCACCTCGATCAGATAGCCGCCCGGGTGAGCGATGGTCTCGCGCCGCTGCGGCACCCGTCCGGCCAGGGCGTTGACGAGGCCCGCCACGGTGTCGATCTCCTCGTCGAGGTCGGGCGGGGCGAGATCGACCCCCTCGCCGAGGGCGGCTTCCAGGTCCTCGAGCGAGGCGCGCCCGTCCACCAGCCAGCCGCCGTCGTCGCTGGCGATGCCGCCGGCGACCTCGTCCTCGGCCTCGTCGTGCTCGTCGGAGATGTCGCCGACCAGCTTCTCCAGCAGGTCCTCCAGCGTCACCAGGCCGTCGGTGCCGCCGAATTCGTCGATCACCAGGGCCATGTGGGTCCGCTTGGCGCGCATCTGCGCCAGGAGGTCCGAAGCCGGCATGGAGCCCGGCACGTAGAGCACCTCGCGCAGCAGGTGCCGCCGGCCCTGCAGCACCTTGTCCTCGGGCTTCGGCCGCCGCGCCGGCTTGGCGGCCAGCAGCTTGAAGACGTCCTTCACGTGGACGACGCCGCAGGGCTCGTCGAGGGTCTCCTTGTAGACCGGCATCCGGCTGTGCTCGGCCTCCACGAAGCGGTCGACCAGCTCGGCGAAGGTGCAGCCCCTCTCGATGGCGACGATGTCGGCGCGGGGCTTCATCACGTCGTCGACGGTCAGGTCGTCGAAGGCGCGCGCCTGGCTCACCAGCTCCTCGGCGGCGGCGTCGGACGGCTCGTCGGCGGCGTGGTGCGCCTCGGGCTCGCGCCCGCGGAATCGGTCGAACAGACCCATCAGACCCCGTCGTCGGGGCGGATCGGATCGACTGGACGGGTCGTCAGTCATGGTCTCCCTCGCCGGCCGCGTAGGGATCGGGAATCCCCAGTCTGGCCAGGACCACACGCTCGAGGCCCTCCATGTCGGCGGCCTCCTCATCGGTCATGTGGTCGTATCCTAGAAGGTGGAGCACCCCGTGCGCCACCAGATGCTGCAGATGATGGGCCAGCGGCTTGCCCTGTTCGGCGGCCTCGCGGGCGCAGGTCTCGTAGGCCAGGGCGACATCGCCCAGATGCTGTTCCGGATTCGGCGGCGCCGGGAAGGACAGGACGTTGGTCGGCTTGTCCTTGTCGCGGAACTGGGCGTTCAGCGCCCGCACCGCCTCGTCGTCGGTGAGCAGCACGACGAGGTTGCGGTCCGTCAGGCGCTCCTCGGCGAGGACCGCCTCGGCGACGGCGCGCGTCAGGGCCTCGGCGTCGGCCAGGGCCGCCGTCCAGGCCGCAGCCTCGATCTCCACGTCGATCAAAAGCTGCGTCCGCGCTTGGCCGCGTCGGCGTCGTAGGCCCGGACGATCCGCTCGACCAGCGGGTGGCGGACCACGTCCTCGGCCGAGAAACGGACCACGCCGATGCCCTTCACGTCCTCGAGCAGGCCCACGGCATGGGCGAGGCCGCTGTCCTGCGGATTGACGAGGTCGATCTGGGTCGGGTCGCCGGTCACCACCATCCGCGCGCCTTCGCCGAGGCGCGTCAGCACCATCTTCATCTGCAGCCGCGTGGCGTTCTGCGCCTCGTCGACGATGATGTAGGCGTGGCTCAGGGTGCGCCCGCGCAGGAAGGCGATCGGCGCCACCTCGATCTCGCCCTTCTCCCGGCGACGGCGCAACTGCTCGGCGCCGAGGATGTCGGTCAGCGCCTCCCAGACCGGGGCCATGTAGGGGTCGACCTTCTCGGTCAGGTCGCCGGGCAGGAAGCCGAGCCGCTCACCCGCCTCGACGGCCGGGCGCGAGACGATCAGCCGGTCGACCTCGCCGCGCAGCAACAGGCCCGCGCCGTGCGCCACCGCGAGGAAGGTCTTGCCCGTGCCGGCCGGGCCGAGCCCGAAGGTCAGGTCGCACTTGGCGAGCGCCTGGAGATAGTTGGCCTGGGCCGCCGTCTTGGGCGCCACCTGGCCGCGCCGGCCGACCGGCAGGCCGCCGGCCGAAGCGCCTCCTGGGCCGCCGGACTTCGCCTGGCCGATGGCGACGCGCACGTCCGCCTCGGCGATCTCCAGCCCCTGGTCGGCCCGCTCGGCGATGGTCTGCACCGCCTTCTTGGCCTGGGCCCGGGCTTTGGAGTCGCCCTGCACGGACACCCCGCCGCCGGGCGTCTCCAGGAGCACCCCGAAGGCGTCCTCGATCAGGGCGGCATGGCGTGAATTGGCGCCGGCCACCGCGCGCACCGCGGCGTCCGACAGGTGGATGAACTCGGGCGCGCGGCTCAAGTCGGGTTCCTCAAGCGGTCTCCAGTTCCAGCACGCCGGCCAGGCTGTTCCTGGCTGCGCTGTCGACACGCACCGGAACGATCTGGCCGAGCAGGCGATCCGGGGCGGTGGCGTGGACGGCCTGGAGGTAGGGGCTGCGGCCGATCAGCTGGCCCGGATGACGGCCCGCCTTCTCGAACAGCACCGGCAGGACCCTGCCTTCCTGGCTCAGGTTGAAGGCCGCCTGCTGCTCTTCCAGGAGGGCCTGGAGCCGCGCCAGCCGCTCGTCCTTCACCGCCTCGGCGATCTGGCCCTGCATGGCCGCGGCCGGGGTGCCCGGGCGGCGCGAGTACTTGAAGGAGAACGCCGAGGCGTAGCCCACCTCGCGGATGAGCTGCAGGGTGGCCTCGAAGTCCGCGTCCCGCTCGCCGGGGAAGCCGACGATGAAGTCGCCGCTGATGGCGATGTCCGGCCGCGCGGCGCGGATCTTATCGATCAGGCGCAGGTAGCTCTCGGCGGTGTGCGCCCGGTTCATCGCCTTCAGCACCTTGTCCGAGCCGGACTGCACCGGCAGATGCAGATAGGGCATCAGCTCTTCCACCTCGCCGTGGGCGGCGATCAGCGCCTCGTCCATGTCGCGCGGGTGGCTGGTGGTGTAGCGGATGCGGTCCAGGCCATCGATCCTGGCCAGCCGGCGGACCAGGGCGGCGAGCCCGCCCCCCTTTTCGTCGTCCGGCGCTGCGTAGGCGTTGACGTTCTGGCCCAGCAGGGTGACCTCGCGCACGCCCTTCTCCGCCAGCGCCCGGGCTTCCGCCTCGATGGCCTCGGCCGGGCGCGACCACTCCGCGCCGCGGGTGTAGGGCACCACGCAGAAGGTGCAGAACTTGTCGCAACCCTCCTGCACCGTCAGGAAGGCCGTGACGCCGGTCGGCCGGCGCTCGGTCGGCAGGGCGTCGAACTTCTCGTCGGCCGCGAAGTCGGCGGCCAGCCGCTCGCCGCGGGCGCGGTGGGCGCGGGCGATCAGCTCGGGCAGCTGGTGATAGGACTGCGGCCCGACCACGAGGTCCACCGCAGGCTGGCGGCGCATGATTTCCTCGCCCTCCGCCTGGGCGACGCAGCCGGCGACCGCGATGGTCATCTCTGCGCCCTCGCCGGCGCGCGCCTGCTTCATCAGCTTCAGTTGGCCAAGCTCGGAATAGACCTTCTCGGTGGCCTTCTCGCGGATATGGCAGGTGTTCAGCACCACGAGGTCCGCGGCCGCGGGATCCTCGGTCACGCCATAGCCCAGCGGCGCCAGCACGTCGGCCATCCGCTCGCTGTCGTAGACGTTCATCTGACAGCCGTAGGTCTTGATGTAGAGGCGCTTGGTCGCCGCGGGATCGGACATCAGTCTTCCAGGGGAACGCCGAACAGCTCGAGCCGGTGGTCGATCAGCCGATAGCCGAGGCGTCGGGCGATCGCTTCCTGCAGGGCCTCGATCTCGGGGTCCGAGAACTCCATCACCTTGCCGGTCTTCATGTCGATCAGGTGGTCGTGGTGGACCTCAGGCTGCTCCTCATAGCGCGAGCGCCCGTCTCGGAAGTCGAGCCGGTTGATGATCCCGGCCTCCTCGAACAGGCGCACCGTCCGATAGACCGTGGCGATCGAGATGTGCGGGTCGATGGCGTGGGCGCGGCGGTGCAGCTCCTCGACGTCCGGATGGTCGTGCGCGTCGGACAGCACCCGGGCGATCACCCGGCGCTGCTCGGTCATGCGCATGCCCTTGTCGACGCAGAGCTTCTCGATACGGTCCGGCAAAAGGGGCTCCTGAAATACGTTCGGCGGCTAAAATAAGGTCAAGTGGACGTGACGTTAAGCGGGGGTGTTAAGCCGGGGTGTTGAGATCGAGGCGCATGACCAGGGCGTCGATCATGCCCTCGGCTCCGCGATCGTAGTAGCGCTTGCGCAATCCGGCGCGACGGAATCCGAGGCCGGCATAGAGGGCGCCGGCCCCGTCGTTGTCCACCGCCACCTCGAGGAAACAGGCCTCGGCGCCGGCTTGCCGGGCAACGCCCAGGGCCGCGGTCATCAGCGCCTTGGCGACTCCGAGCCGGCGGGCTTCGGGCCGCACGCCGACGGTCAGCACCTCCATCTCGCCGGCCGCGATGCGGCTGAGGATCACGCCCAGCGGCCGGTCCTCGTCGTCGACAGCGAGGAAGCCGAACACCCCGTCGCCCTCGAGCAGGTCCTCGAAGTCCTCCTCGCGCCAGGAGTCGGCGAAGGCGCCGGCGTGCGCCTGCGCCATACCGGCGGCCTCGGTGGCGGTGGCGCGGATCAGCTTCATGCGGCGGGATTGTCCCGGGCGCTGGCCGGCAGCTTGGCGTCGGGCGCGCGCAGATAGAGCGGGCGAAGGGGCGAGGGCGCGCGGGCGGCGCCCAGGCGCGCCACCTTGCGGGCGTCGCAGCCCTCGGCGGCGATCACCGGCGCGCCGGTGATCATCGGCGCCAGCAGGGCCGCGCCGGAGCCGACCAGGGTCGGGGTGCGGCCGCCGGCGATCTCGGCCAGGCGCGCGGCGGCGGTGTCGATGTGCAGGGCGTCGGGCGCCATCAGGGCGTGGCCGTCCTCGAAGGCCTGCAGGTAGATCTGGTCGCGGCGGGCGTCGATGGCGGCGAACACCAGGCCGGGCGCCTCGGCGGCCAGCGCCTCGAGCGTGCCGACGCCCGCCGCGCCGATGGAGAGCGAGGCCGCCAGGCCCTTGGCGAAGGCGACGCCGACGCGCAGGCCGGTGAAGGAGCCGGGGCCGACGGTCACGGCGATCCGCTCCAGGGCGCCAAAGGCGAGCCCGGCGTCGGCCATCACCGCCTGGGCCATGGGCGCCAGCCGCTCCTGGTGGCCGCGGGCCATCACCTCCGCCCCGTAGGCGAGCACGCGCCCGCCGCCCCCCGCCTCGGTGTCGAGGACGGCGACGGAGCAGCTCGAAAGGCAGGTATCGAGTCCGAGGACGATCACGCCCGCCCGATAGCGGGTCTAGAGCGTCTGTTCCACCCGTGTGACCTCGGGAACGTAGTGCTTGAGCATGTTCTCGACGCCGGCGCGCAGGGTGGCGGTGGACGACGGACAGCCCGAGCAGGCCCCGCGCATGTTGAGCCAGACAACCCCGGTCTCAACGTCGAAGCGGCTGAACAGGATGTCACCGCCGTCCTGGGCCACCGCCGGGCGGATGCGGGTGTCAAGCAGGTCCTTGATCTCGGCGACGATCTGGGCGGTCTCGCCCTCGTAGACGCCCTCGTCATGGCCGACCGCCTCGCCCTCTCCCGCGAACAACGGCTTTCCGGAGGAGAAATGATCCATGATGGCCGCCAGGATCGGCGCCTTCAGGTGCGACCAGTCGTGGGTCTCGGCCTTGCCGACGGTCAGGAAGTCGGGGCCGAAGAAGACGCGGGTGACGCCCTCCAGCCCGAACAGTTCGGCCGCCAGAGGCGCGGCGGCGGCCTCCTCGGCGCTACGGAAGTCGCGGCTGCCCTCGCCCATCACCTCGCGGCCGGGCAGGAACTTGAGGACTTCGGGGTTCGGGGTCGCTTCGGTCTGGATGAACATGGGCAAGATGTGAGGGCAGGCGGCGCGCCTTGCAAGCGCGCCAAACGCCTCTCCCCTCGCCGAGCGAGGGGAGAGGGTAGGATGAGGGGCGGCTGGGCCAGCTCCCGATGACGCCTCAAGGGCCCTCGGGCGGGCATCCGGTGCGAACCGACTGCACGAGCCGGCCCCCACCCTGCCCTCTCCCGCACGCGGGAGAGGCGATCAGCCGGCCCAGAAGCCGACGATCTTGCGCACCTCGGCCATGGTCGGGGCGGCGATCTCGCGGGCGCGGGCGGCGCCCTCGGCCAGGACCCGGTCGATCTCGGCGGGGTCGCCCAGCAGCCGGCGCATCTCGCCGCCGATCGGGCCGAGCTTCTCCACGGCGAGGTCGGCGAGCTTGGGCTTGAACACCCCGAAGCCCTGGCCGGCGAATTCGCCCAGCACCTGTTCGGAGGTCATCTCCGCCAGCGCCGCATAGATGCCCACCAGGTTCTCGGCCTCGGGCCGCTCCTTCAGTTCCTCCAGCGTCGCCGGAAGCGGCTCCGGATCGGTGCGCGCCTTGCGGATCTTCTGGGCGATGGCGTCGGCGTCGTCGGTCAGGTTGATGCGCGAGTAGTCCGACGGATCGGACTTCGACATCTTCGCCTTGCCGTCGCGCAGGCTCATGATCCGCGCCCCGGGCCCCTGGATCAGCGGGTCGGGCAGGGGGAAGTAGTTCGGCACGCCGAAGTCGTGGTTGAACTTGCCGGCGATGTCGCGGGTCAGCTCCAGGTGCTGCTTCTGGTCCTCGCCCACCGGCACGTGGGTGGCCTTGTAGATCAGGATGTCGGCCGCCTGGAGCACCGGATAGGTGTAGAGCCCGACGCTCGCCCGCTCCTTGTGCTTGCCGGATTTCTCCTTGAACTGGGTCATCCGGTCGAGCCAGCCGAGGCGGGCGACGCAGTTGAACACCCAGGCGAGCTCGGCGTGCTCGGGCACGCCGGACTGGGCGAAGATGCTGGCGACCTTGGGGTCGAGGCCGGTGGCCAGGTAGGCGGCGGCGATCTCGCGCACCTGCTGCTTCAGCTTCGCCGGGTCCTGCCACACGGTGATGGCGTGGTAGTCGGCCACGAAGATGAAGGTCGGCGTCTCGTGCTGCAGCTTGGCGAACTTGGCGAGGGCGCCGAGATAGTTGCCCAGGTGCAGGTCGCCCGACGGCTGGACGCCGGAGAGCACGCGCTTGGGGCCCGCGTAGGGGGCCGGAGCTTGGTCGGTCATGATGGGATCGGCTTCTGGTACGAACGGACGTGCGGGGGCAAGCCCCCGTTTCGGATCAGGGGTTCGGGCCTAGGCCCGCCATCGCCAGCTGCTGGTCGTCCGGAGCGCCATGATGGCTGCGATCTAGTCCCAGGCCTGGCCTAGGGCAAGTCCGCCGGACCTTCCGGCGCCGCGCCCTTGCGCCGCCGCAGCGCCGCCTTGGCCTCGGTGAGGGTCAGGCCGCCGACGGCGAACAGCAGCAGCGGATAGATCGCCCCGGCCGCTATCACCACGACGACGATGGCCAGCTCCTTGCCGTGCACCGGGCCGAAGGCGATCGCCGAGAGCACGTGCTCGATGGCGCCGCGGAAGTGGGAGGCGAGGCCCAGCAGGCCGCCGAGCACGACGCTGGCGATAAGGATGCGCAGCACCCGCGACACCGCCCGCGCGCTCGGGGTGTAGTGGTCGCGGCGATGCAGCTCCCAGGCCATCATGATGACGTTCAGCCACCAGGCGACCGCGGTGGCCGCGGCGATCCCGGCGACGCCGATCAGGTGGAACAGGGTGACGCCGACACCGATGTTCACCCCCACCGTGATCAGGCCGTAACGCATCGGCGTCTTGGTGTCCTGGTGGGCGAAGAAGGCGCGATTGAAGATCTGCGCCAGGACGAAGGCCGGCACGCCCCAGCCGTAGTGCATCAGCGCCGCCGCCGTCTGGTGGGCGTCGGCGGTGGTGAATTCGCCGCGGGTGTAGAGGGCGTCGATCATGAAGAACGGGATCGAGGCGAGCGCGGCCGCGGCCGGCAGGCACAGCGCCAGGGCGAAGACGATCGCCTGGTCCATGGCGGCGCGGGTGGCGGGCTTGTCGTCGGCGCTGGCGGCCCGCGAGAGCTGCGGCAGCAGGGCGACGCCGATGGCCACGCCCACGAGGCCCTGGGGCAGCTGGTAGAGACGGTCGCACACCGCCAGCCAGGTCCGCGCGCCGTTCACCTGGCTGACCAGGATGCCCGAGACGAAGATGTTGATCTGGGTGGCGCTGGCGGCGATGGCGCCCGGCACCGCCAGCATGATCAGCTTCTTGATGTCCGGCGTCAGCCGCGGCCAGCGGAAGCCGACATGGGCCCCTGTCCGCTTGCAGCCCCACCAGAGCAGGGCCGCCTGGCTGATGCCGGCGAAGATCACCCCCACCGAGGCCCACTCCGCCGCCTGGACCGGCGTCTTGGTCGGCAGCACGGCGACCAGGGTCCAGAGGTTCAGCAGGATCGGCGCCGAGGCCGACAGGATGAAACGGTTGCGCGCGTTCAGCACGCCGGACAGGTGGGCGTAGATCGCCATGCACGGCAGGTAGGGCATGGTGATCATGGTCAGGATCACCGCCAGGTGGAACTTCTGCGGGTTGGCCGCGAAGCCCGGCGCGATCAGGTACATCAGCCAGGGCATGGTCAGCTCGGCCAGCACGGTGATCGCGATGGTCGCGGCGGCCAGGACGGCCATGGCGTCGGCGGCCAGCACGTCGGCCACTTCTTCGCCGTCCTTCTCCAGGCTGCGCGAATAGGCGGGCACGAAAGCCGCGGCGAAGGCGCCCTCGGCGAAGATCCGCCGGAACAGGTTCGGGAACGCCGCGGCGGTGTTGAAGGCGTCGGCCGCGAAGGTGGCGCTCGCGCCCATGGCGTAGGTGACCGCCAGGTCGCGGAAGAAGCCCATGAACCGGCTGATCAGGGTGAAGCCGGAATAGACCATCGACGAGCGGATCAGTCCGCCCGGCTTGGCCGGAGCTGGCTTGGCGGCGGCGCGCTTGGCGGCGGGCTGGTTCACGGGAATCGGCGTCTCGGTCACGGGCGCAGGCTAGCGTGCGCCGCGGGGGCGCGCGCGCTGCAAATTAGCGCGGGTCAGCCGTTGGCCTTGCGCCGCTTGGGCTTCTTGCGCAGCGGCGGACCATCGCCGGGCGGCGGGCCCTTGCGGGGGCCGGGCCGCGCATTGCGGGGCGGGCCGGATCGCGTCTGCGGCGCTGCGCCGCGCGGCGCCTTCGGGCCCGGGGCGCCCGCCGGCTCGACCCGCATGTCGCCGGCCTCGCGCGCGGCCTTGATCGCCTCGCGGAAGCGCGGCTCGGCCTCGGGCGAGATCTCGAACTTGGTCTCGCGGTCGAAGATGCGGATCTCGCCGATGTCCTTCTTGGTCACGTGGCCGACCCGGCAGATCAGCGGCACGAGCCACTTGGGATCGGCGTTGTTGCTGCGGCCGACCGCCATGCGGAACCAGGCGCCGCCGCCCACGGCGTGGTCGGCGGAGGCGCGGCGCTCGGGCCGTTCGGAGCGTTCGGCCCGCGGACGCTCGCCGCGCGGCGGCGGCGGCGCGCCGCCACCCTCGTCGAACAGCTCCTCCGGTTCGGGCAGGCGGGCGCGGTAGAGGCGCACCAGGGCCGCGGCCACCGCCTGGGGCGTGCTGCCGGCCAGGATGCGCTCGGCCAGGGCCTGGTCCTCGGGCGAGGCGGGCTCGGTCAGGGCCGGATCTGCCAGCAGCCGCTCCTCGTCCTTGGCGCGGATCTCCTCGGCCAGGGGCGGCCCGGACCACTGGGCCTCGATGGCGGCGGTGTCGAGCAGACGCTGGACCAGGCGCTGCTTCTGGTAGGGCGCGAGGATCACCGAGACGCCCTTGCGGCCGGCCCGGCCGGTGCGGCCGCTGCGGTGGAGAAGGGTCGCCTTGTTGGCCGGCAGGTCGGCGTGGATCACGAGGCCGAGGTCGGGCAGGTCGAGGCCCCGGGCGGCCACGTCCGTGGCGACGCAGGCGCGCGCATGGCCGTCGCGCAGGGCCTGGAGCGCGTCGCTGCGCTCCTTCTGGGAGAGCTCGCCCGACAGGGCCACGACCGGGAAGCCGCGCTCGCGCAGCGCCCCGTAGAGCTGGCGCACCCGCTCGCGCGTGGCGCAGAACACCAGGGCGCCGGGGGATTCGAAGTAGCGCAGCAGGTTGACGACGGCGTGCTCGACGTCGTTGGGCGCGACCCGCACGACCCGGTACTCGATATCGCCGTGGGCTTCGTCGCGACGCGTGGTGTCGATGCGCTCGGCGTCGCGCTGATAGCGGCGCGCCAGGGCGGCGATATCCTTGGCGATGGTCGCCGAGAACAGCAGGGTCCGCCGCTCGGCGGGCGTGGAATCGAGGATTTCCTCCAGGTCTTCCCGGAAGCCGAGGTCGAGCATCTCGTCGGCCTCGTCGAGGACCACGACGCGCAGGGCCGACAGGTCGAGGTTCCCCCGCTCCAGGTGGTCGCGCAGGCGCCCGGGCGTGCCGACCACGACGTGGCAGCCGGCCTGCAGGCCGCGCTGCTCGCGCCGCGCATCGGTGCCGCCGACGCAGGTCTCCACCCGCACCCCCGCCTCGGCGTACAGCCACGCCAGCTCGCGGCTCACCTGCATGGCGAGTTCGCGGGTGGGCGCGATGACGAGGCCCAGCGGCGCCCCGGGCGCGCCGAAGCGCTCGGCCCCGCCGAGCAGCGGGCCGGCGGCGGCGAGGCCGAAGGCGACGGTCTTGCCCGAGCCGGTCTGGGCGCTGACCAGCAGGTCGCGGTCGGCCTCGGCGGCGAGGACGGCGGCCTGCACGGGCGTGGGCTCGGAGTAGCCCTGCGCGGCGAGCGCGCGGGCCAGCGCCGGGTGGGTCTGCGGAAACGGCATCGAAAATCCTTCGCCCGTCAGGAAAAACGCGGACGGTCGCGCCTTGGATCGGAGCGGCGCGCCGAATGCAAGCTCCGAGATGAGGGCGCGCGGCCCTTCGGCTCAGCGCGCGACGCTGGCGCGCGCCCGTTGCAGGTTGGCGCGGCGGCCCTGCGCCTGCTCATCCTCCGGCTCGGCCAGGGCCGCCAGGACCGCGGCCTTGACCGCGTTGCGCTTGCGCGCGTCCCCGAGCTTCTGCCCTGCGGCGTCGACCACATAGAAGGCGTCCACCGCCCGCTCGCCATAGCCGTCGATGTGCGCCGAGACGATGGAGAGCCCGGCGTCGGACAGGGTCTTGGCGAGGGCCGCCAGCAGGCCCGGTCGGTCGCGTCCCGAGGCCTCGACCACGGTCGCGGTCTCCGAGGCGTCGTTGTCGAAGGTGACGGTGGGGGTGATGTCGAAGGCGGCGCTGCGGCCGAGATCGCCGGGCCGCCGCGTCTCGCGCGCAGTGGGCTCGCCGCGGGCGGCGGCCTCCAGCGCCTGGATCAGCCGCTCCAGGGCGCGCGGATCGTGCACGCCATAGGGCTCACCCGCCGCGTCCTGCACATTGAAGACGTCGAGCGCCTGGCCGGTGCGCGAGGTGAAGACCCGCGCCCCCACCACGTTGCCGCCGAAGCCGGTGATCGCCGCGGACAGGTCGACGAACAGGCGCGGGCGGTCGGCGGCCGCGACCGCCACCTCCGCCGCATTCCGCTCGGGCCGGACCCGCCCTTCGGCGGCCGCCCCGCCACCGGCCTGCGCCTTGCGCGCCAGACGGCCGTGCGACAGCACCTCGGCCTCGGTGAAGGCGGTGAAGTAGGCGTCCTCCATGGCGTCGGCCCAGGCCTCGGCCGCCGGGTCGATCTTGGCGAGGGCCACGCGGGCGTCGTAGGCGGCGTTCTCGAGATAGCGCCGCAGGGCCTGGGCCGCGCCTTCCGAGCCGCGCCCGCCGCGGAACACCGCCTCTGTGGCGTGGTAGAGCTCGCGCATCAGCTGGCCCTTCCAGCCGTTCCAGACGCCCGGTCCCACCGCCCGGATGTCGGCCACGGTCAGCACTTCCAGGAGGCGCAGGCGCTCGGGCGTCTCCACGATCCGGGCGAAGTCGGCGACGGTGCGTGGGTCGGAGACGTCCCGCTTCTGGGCGAAGTCGCTCATGACCAGGTGGTGCTCCACCAGCCAGGCGACGAGCTCGATCTTCGAGCGGTCCAGTCCCAGCCGCTCGCAGGCCTGGCGCGCTGCCCGCGCGCCGGCCTTCTCCTGGCCGCCGGCCCCGCCCTTGCCGGTGTCGTGCAGCAGCATGGCCAGGAAGAGGGCTTCCTTGTCGGCGATCAGCGGCAGGATCGAGGTCGCCAGCGGGTGGTCCTCGGCGAAGCGCCCGGCCGCGATGTCGGCGATCACCCCGACGGCGCGCAGCGTGTGCTCGTCCACCGTGTACGAGTGGTACATGTTGAACTGCATCTGCGCGACGATGCGGCCGAACTCCGGGATGAACCGGCCGAGCACGCCGGCTTCGGTCATCAGGGTCAGGGTCCGCTGCGGGTCGCGCCCGCGCGCCAGGATATCGAGGAAGACCTTGGCCGCGTGATGGTCGCGGCGCACTGGCGAGGTGATCAGGCCGGCCGCCCGGGTCGCGGCGGTGAAGGCGTCCGGGTGCAGGTCGAGATTGCGCTCGTCGGCGATCTTGAACAGCCGCAGCAGGTTGACCGGATCGCGCTCGAAGACCTCGACCCCGTCCACGTCGAGGCGCCCGCCGACCTCGTGGAAGCCGGGCACGTCCAGCGGCTTGCGCCTGTGCTTGCGGTTGTTGATCAGCCGCGAGAGGCCGCGCGGCTCGCTCTTCACCCGCTCGGCCTCGAGCTTGGCGGCGAACACGCGGGTCAGCGCCCCGACCTCCTTGGCGAACAGGAAGTAGCGCCGCATGAACCGCTCGACGGCGGGATTGTCGCCGCGGTCGCCATAGCCCATCCGCCGGGCGATCTCCGGCTGCAGATCGAAGGTCAGCCGCTCCTCGGGCCGGCCGGTGGTGAAGTGCAGATGGCAGCGCACCGCCCACAGGAAGTCGAACGCCCGGATGAACGCCCGTACTTCGCGGCCGGTGAACATCTCCAGCTGCATGACCTTCTCGATCGGCTGCCCCGGATGCAGGTACTGCGCGATCCAGAACAGGGTGTTGAGGTCGCGCAGGCCGCCCTTGCCCTCCTTGACGTTGGGCTCGACCATGTAGCGGCTGGCGCCGGCGCGGTTGTGGCGCTCGTCCCGCTCCTTCAGCTTGGCGGCGACGAACTCGGCGCCCGTGCCCTTCACCACCTCGGCCTGGAAGCGCTTGATCAGCTCGTCGGCGAGGGCCTCGTCGCCGGTCAGGCGCCGGGCCTCGAGGATCGAGGTGCGGATCGTGAAGTCCTCGCGGGAGAGCTTGATGCACTCCTCGACCGTGCGCGAGGCGTGGCCGACTTTGAAGCCCAGGTCCCACAGGGCGTAGAGCATGTACTCGATCACGCTCTCGACGTGGGCCGTCTGCTTGTAGGGGCGCAGGAAGAGCAGGTCGATGTCGCTGAACGGCGCGAGGGTGCCGCGGCCGTAGCCGCCCACCGCCATGAGGGCCAGGCGCTCGCCCTCGGTCGGGTTGCGGGCCCGGAACACGTGGACGGTGGTGAAATCGTAGAGCGCCGAGACCACCTCGTCGGTGACGCCGGACAAGAGGCGCGCGGTCTCGATGCCGCCGGCCCCATTCTCCAGACGCTCCTTGGCGATCATCCGCCCGCGGAACAGGGCGTCCTTGAGGATCTTCAGCGCGGCCTTGCGCTGGCCGGTCTCGTCGCCAAGGTGCTCGAGCGCGGCGGCCGACAGCTGGGCGCGCAGGCGCACGCCGTCGACGACGTATTCCAGGCGGGTGGGGCGCAGGCGGGGCGGCATGGCTCGTCCCGAGATATAGGGGAGTTTCGGCCCAAGCGCATGGGTTTGGCGCAAGAGCCGACGCCGCGGATCAGGCGATCGCCAGGAACTTGATCAATCCGAGCGCCAGGAGGGTGATCAGCGCCAAGGACAGCAGCACCACGCCCGTGACGCTCGGCCCGGCCCGGGCGACGTCCTTGAGGTCGACGCCCAGGCCGAGGCCCGCCATGGCCACGACGGTCAGCTGGCCGGCCGCCTCGGCGGTGGGCCGGAGGGCGGCGTGCGGGATCAGGTCGGCCGAGCGGGCGGCCGCCAGGGCCAGGAAGCTCAGCACGAACCACGGCGCGACCTGGCCGATCTTCGGCCCGTGGCGGGCGGCGCGCTCGCCGCGGCCGTAGAGCCAGGCCAGCACCAGGAGGATCGGCCCGAGCGTCAGCACCCGCACCAGTTTGACAAGGGCTCCGACCTGGGTGGCGAGGGCGCCGGCCGGCGCGGTGGCGGCCAGCACCTGCGGCACGGCATAGACGGTCAGGCCCGCCAGCACCCCGAAGGCCTTCGGCGGCAGGTGCAGCGCCTGGGCCAGCAGCGGCAGGGCCAGCACCACGGCGACGCCGAGGACGGCGGTGAAGGCGATGGAGGCGGCGACCTCCTCGCCCTCGGCCTCGATCACGGGGGCCACGGCGGCGATCGCCGAGTTGCCGCAGATCGAGTTGCCGCAGGCCACCAGGGTCGCCATCCGCGGCGCGAGCCCGAAGGCGCGGCCCACGAGGTAGCTGCCGGCCACCGCGGCGGCGACCAGCGCGAGCGTCCCGCCGAGCAGGCCCGGCCCCATCGACAGGATCGCCTGGGCGCTCACCGTCGCGCCCAGCAGGGCGACGGCCACTTCGAGCAGGGTCTTGGCGGAGAACTGGACGCCCGGGGCGAAGCGCTCCCCCGGCCGCCAGGCGGTGCGCACCGCGGTCCCGATCAGGATCGCCAGCACCAGCGCTTCGAGCGGCGGGCGCCCGAACAGGTGTTGCTCCAGCGCAGCCGCGCCCAGCGCCGCGCCGGCGACGGCAAGGCTCAGGGCAAGACCGGGAAGGAGGCGAAGCGGGGCCATGGCGGCAGAGTCGCGCCAGGGTCGAAACAACTCCAACGCATTAAAAAGACAGAACTGATCGATTTTGCTTATGTATGGACCGTGACCCTCGAGCAGCTCCGCATCTTCGCCGCCGTCGCCGAACGCCAGCATATGACCCGGGCGGCCGAGGCGCTGAACCTCACCCAGTCGGCGGTCAGCGCGGCCATCGCCGCCCTGGAAGGCCGTTACGGCGCGCGCCTGTTCGAGCGCGTCGGCCGGGGGGTCGAGCTGTCCGCCGAGGGCGCGGCCTTCCTGCCCGAGGCGCGCGCGGTGCTCGAACGCGCCGAAGCCGCGGCCCGGGCCCTGGACGACCTCGCCGGCCTGCGACGCGGGCGGCTGACGCTCGCGGCCAGCCAGACCGTGGCCAGCTACTGGCTGCCGCCGCGCCTCGCCCGCTTCGCCCGCGCCCATCCCGCGATCGGCCTGAAGCTGATGGCCGGCAACACGGCCCAGGCCGCCGAATGGGTGAAGAGCGGCTCGGCCGACCTGGCGTTCGTGGAGGGCCAGATCGAGACGGCCGAGCTCGCGCGCGCACCGGTCGGCGGCGACACCCTCGGCCTCTACGCCGCGCCGGACCACCCGCTGGTGGGGCGCCCGATCGGGCCCTCCCAGCTCAAGGCGGCGAGTTGGGTGCTGCGGGAGACCGGCTCGGGCACCCGCTCCCACTTCGAGCAGGCACTGGCCGCCCGCGACGTTCCGATCCAGGCGCTCTACGTTCGCCTCGAGACCCCGTCCAACGAGGCGGCGCTGGGGGCCGTGGAGGCTGGCGGACTGGTCACGGCGGTCTCCGATCTCGCCGCCGCGGCCCTGGTCGGGGTCGGCCGCGTGAGCCGCCTCGCCTGTGAGTTGCCGCCCCGCGATTTCGCCCTCCTCGCCCATCGCGAGCGGCGTCGCAGCCGCGCCGCGGCCGCCTTCCTCAAAATGCTCTAGCGGGCGCTTCCTAAAGCCGCCGCGATCCCTATGTTGCGCGGCCCCATGGCGACGGTCTGCAGATGAGCAAGGGCTCCTACCGGGGCGGCTCCACCCTCACGGGATGGAACGCCAACGGCTATGTGCCGGCCTCGCGCAAGCTGAAGGCCCGCGGCCGCACGGCTCAGTCCAAGGCGGAGAGCGCGCTCAAGGACGAACTGGTCCGCAAGCGCCACGGCCTGATGCCGCGAAAGCCCGATCTGCGCGCCAAGGACGAAGCCAAGGTCGAGGCCAAGCAGAACCTTCGCAAGAAGAGCCGCACCACGGCGCCCATCGTGGTGAAGCTGAAGCGCCGGCGGGCGAAGACCCGGGGCCTGTCCCCTCTTCCGCGCCAGCGGGAGAGGTAGGGTGAGGGCCGGCTCGGCTGACTCTGGAGAAAGGGGCGTCAGGCCAGAAGGCCCTTGAGCTTGTAGAGCGCGTCCATAGCCTCGCGCGGGCTCATGCCGTCGGGGTCGAGGGCCTTGAGCGCCTCCTCCACCACGCTGGGACCGTACTTCGCCTCGGGCTCGGCTACGGCGGCGAAGAGGGGCAGGTCCTCAAGGTGCGCCGGTGCGCCCGCCTCGCGCTCGAGCCGCTCCAGCACGTCGCGCGCCCGCGACACCACCGCCGGCGGCACGCCGGCGAGCTTGGCCACCTGCACGCCGTAGGAACGGTCCGCGGGGCCGGGACCCGCTTCGTGCAGGAAGATCAGGTCGCCGTTCCACTCCTTGGCCCTGAGGCTGAGGTTGGCGACGTAGGCGAGCCGGCCCTCGAGGGTGGCGAGCTCATGATAGTGCGTGGCGAAGAGGGCCCGGCAGCGGTTCACCTCGTGCAGCGCCTCGGCGCAGGCCCAGGCGATGGCCAGGCCGTCGTAGGTGGCGGTGCCGCGGCCGATCTCGTCGAGGATGACCAGGCTGCGCGGCGTCGCCTGGGTGAGGATGGCCGCGGTCTCGACCATCTCGGCCATGAAGGTCGAGCGGCCGCGCGCCAGGTCGTCGCCGGCGCCGACGCGGCTGAACAGCTTGTCCACCACCCCGATCCGCAGCCGCTTGGCCGGCACGTAGCAGCCGGCCTGGGCGAGCACCGCCAGGAGGGCGTTCTGGCGCAGGAAGGTCGACTTACCGGCCATGTTCGGGCCGGTGACGATGGAGAGCCGGGCGCCGGCCGCGCCGACGCCGTCGAGCCGGCAGTCGTTAGGGGTGAAGGCCTCGCCGGCCCGCTTCACCGCGGCCTCGACCACTGGATGGCGGGCGGCCTCGGCCTCGAAGGCAGTGGAGCGGTCGACCGTCGGGCGGCTGGCGCCCGCGTCCTCGGCCCATTCGGCCAGCCCCGCGGCGACATCGAGCCGGGCGGCGGCCTCGGCGGCGGCCTGGATCCCGTGGGCGACGCGGATGGCCGCCTCGCGCCAGGCCTCGAAGGTCTCCGCCTCAATGGCGAGGGCGCGCTCGCCCGCCTGGGCGATCTTCGCGTCCAGCTCGGCCAGCTCGACCGTGGTGAAGCGCACCTGGTTGGCCAGGGTCTGGCGATGGATGAAGGTTGCGTTCAGCGGCGGCGCCATCAGCGGCTCGGCCGCCTTGGCGGTGGTCTCGACGAAATAGCCCAGCACCGCGTTGTGGCGGATCTTCAGGGCGACGCCGCTGTCGGCGGCCAGCCGCGCCTCGAGGCCGAGGATCACCCGGCGGCTGTCGTCGCGCAGGGCGCGCGCCTGGTCGAGCTCGGGCCGCACGCCCTCGGCCACGAAGCCGCCGTCGCGGGCGAGCGCCGGCAGTTCGCCGCCCAGGCCGTCCTTCAGCATGGCGCGGAAGTCGGCGAGGTCGGCGTGCAGGGCGGGATTGAGCGCCCGCAGGGCGGCGGCGATCTCCTCCGGCGGCTGGACCAGCGGGTCGCGCATGGAGGCGAAGAGGGCGGTGATCTGCTCGGCCATGCCGAGGCCGTCGCGCAGGGCGCCGAGGTCGCGCGGCCCGCCGCGGCCGAGCGCCAGGCGCGAGAGGGCGCGGGCCATGTCGCCCATGCTGCGCAACAGCTCGCGAAGGCGCTGGCGCTGGGCGCGGTGCTCGATGAACCAGGCGATGGCGTCCAGGCGGGCGTCGATGGCGGCGGGGTCGAGCAGCGGCCGCGCCAGACGGGCCGCCAGGAGGCGCGCGCCCGGCGCGGTGATCGTCCGGTCGATGGCCGCCAGCAGCGAGCCGTCCCGAGACCCGGAGGTGGCCTTCTCGATCTCCAGGCTCGACCGTGTCGCCGGGTCGATGACCATGACGTCGGCTTCGCCGGCCCGGCGCGGGGCCGAGAGCGCCGGCGCCTTGCCGGCCTGGGTGGTCTCGAGGTGGGCGGCGATCAGGCCGAGGGCCGAGACTTCCGCGCCCGAGAGCTGGCCGAAGCCGTCCAGGGTGTCGACGCCGTAGAGCCGCTTCAGCCGTGCCTCGGAGGCGGCCGGCTCGGCGAGCGCCTGGGGCAGGGGCTGGACGAAGCCGCCGGCCGCCTTCAGCGCCGCGGACACCGCCTCGTCGGCGAACAGCCGGTCAGGGACCAGGATCTCGGAGGGGCTGAGCGCGGCGAGGGCCGAGGCCAGGCCGGGAACCTGCACCGCCAGGCATTCCACCTCGCCGGTGGAGAGCTCGACCGCCGCCACGGCCGCCGCGCCGGCCCGCACCGAGATCGCCGCGAGGCGATTGGCCCCGCGGGCGTCGAGCAGGCCTTCCTCGGTCAGGGTGCCGGGGGTCACCACGCGCACCAGATCGCGGCGGACGACGGACTTCGAGCCGCGCTTCTTGGCCTCGGCCGGGCTCTCCATCTGCTCGCAGACGGCGACCTTGAAGCCCGCGCGGATCAGCTTGGCGAGATAGGCCTCGGCCGCGTGCACCGGCACGCCGCACATCGGGATCGGCTGGCCGCCGTGCTCGCCGCGGGCGGTGAGGGTGATGCCGAGCGCCGCGGAGGCCTTCTGGGCGTCCTCGAAGAACAGCTCGTAGAAGTCGCCCATGCGGAAGAACACCAGCGCGTCGGGCTGGCGGGCCTTGGCCTCGAAGAACTGCGCCATCACCGGCGAGGCGCCGGCGGCGGGATCTCTCTCAGGAATGGTGGGGGCCTGGGCGTTCATGGATTCGGGAGGATCGCAGATTCGCCGAGGCTAAAGGTCGCCCCGCCCCGCGTCAGCCCCCGAACCCCCTTGAACCTCGGCCCGGCAGCGCCAAGCTGTGGAAGGATGTCGCAATCTCGTGGCGCGTCGGTCTCTCACCTCGTCCTGCCGGCCGGTCCCGCCGACGCCGAGGCCTTGGCCCACGTCCATGTGCGGGCCTGGCGCGAGACCTACCGGGGCATGCTGCCGGACGCCTATCTGGCGCGGATGAGCGAAGCCGACTACGCCCGCCGCTTCCGCCGCGCCCTGACCCATCCCGGACCGCACGAGGTGACGCTCGCCGCCGTCGCGCGCGAGGGCCTGGTCGGCTATGCGCAAGGCGGTCCATCCCGGGCCCGCATCGAGGGCGAGGCGGAGATCGCCACCCTCTACCTCCTGCCCGAGGTCCAGGGCCTGGGTCTGGGGCGGCGGCTGCTGGTCGGGGCCGCGCGGGCGCTGGCGGCCCAGGGCGCGCGGTCGCTGATGATCTCGGTGCTGCGCGACAACCTGCGCGCCCGCGGCTTCTACGAGCACCTCGGCGGCGCGGCCGAGCCGCCGCGGCCCGAGCGCGGGCCCGGCGGCGCCCTCCTGCACGAGGTCGCCTATCGGTGGCCGGACATCAGCACCGTGATCTGATCAGAAACTCTTGCCGGGCATGGCCAGGCGGCGGGTCTGCTGCTTGGGCCGGCCCTGCCAGTCGAGGTCCTCCGGCTTGACGATCGCCGAGGCGTCCTTGGCCACCGCGTTGGGGGTGACCAGCTCCGGGACCTTTTCGCCCAGGGTCGCCGGGGCCGCGGCCGGGGCGGGGGTGGCGATGGGGGCCTGGGCGGCGGCCATGACCGGCCCGTCGGTGGTCGCCGAGACCAGCGCGCGCTGGGTGGCGGCCTTGCCGAGGTTGTCGAGGGTGGCGACGCGGATGCCGGCGCTTTCGCCGCCGGCGTAGCGGCCGCCGAAGGCGGGCGGCAGGCCGGCTCCGCCGGTCCAGCGGTAGAAGATGTGCTGGCCGACCACGGCGACCTTGACGAGAGTCGGGCTCCAGTAGGGGGCCACGTATTCGGCGTGATAGTGCGTCGCCTCGCCCACCTTCTTCATCACATAGCCATTGAGCGCCGCCTCGGCGACCTTGCGGGCGCGGGCCCAGGCGGCCTCGTCGGGCTTGCGCGCCAGCGCGCCGTCGCAGGTGAAGGTGAACTGGCAGCCGGTCTTGTGGTCGGCGCCCTGGAAGACGACGCCGCAGACGCTCTTGGGGAAGGCCGGGTGGCGCATGCGGTTCAGCACCACCTGGGCGACGGCGCGCTGGCCGTCCGTGCTCTCGTAGCCGGCCTCGTAGTAGATGGCGGCGGTCATGCAGTCGACCGCGCGGGCCTCGTCGAGCACGCCCTCGGTGACCAGCTTGAACGGCTTGGCGGCCGGGTTCGGCCCCTTGGCGATCGGGTTGGCGGCGTTCCACTTGCGCGCCTGGTCGGGGTCGAGGTCCTGCAGCCGGATGACCTCGTCCGGCGCGTCGACCGCGGGCTGAGCCTGGGCCGTGGCGACGGCCACCGGGCCGAGGCGGGCGCTCATCAGCCGCGCCTCGTGGCGCGACGGCGCGGCCGCGATCGCCAGGCCTGCGCTCATCGCCACGACGAGCGCGAGCTGCGCCCCCGCCAGGTGGATGGCGTGGTCGAGATCTTTCAGCTGGCGCAGGCGATGAAGCAAAGCGTCCCCCGGAGTTCGGCCCTACGGCCCCGCTCGCAACGCGCGACCCCATAGGCCGGGGACGCGGCGGAGGCGAGTCGAAAATTTACGCGTGGTTAACCGTCTCATTCCGAGACATGCGCAAATTCAATGCACTAACCGGGCCGCCACGAGGCCGCGCGGAATGCCGATTTCGCTCAGGCGGTGAACACCGCCCCGTCCCTCACCACCACCTGCCAGTCGGTCAGGCGCTGGCCTGTGCAGGGCCCGGCGACGCAGGCGCCGCCGAGGTCGAATAGCGCCCCGTGGCCGGCGCAGAGGATGTGGCGCGCGTCGCGCGTCAGGTAGCGGTCGTCGATGCCGGCCAGGGGCCAGCCGGCGTGCGGGCAGGAGTCCACGAAGCCCGCCACGTGCTCGCCCTGGCGCACCAGGAAGCCGGCGAACAGCCAGCGCTCGGCGCGAAAACGGAAGCCCTTGGAGCCCGGGTCGGCCAGCTCCGCCACGTCGCAGAGCCGCACGCCGGCCGCGGGCTTCGCCGGATTGTCAGATCTGTCCAAAGGTCGTCCGGAACGGCCGGATGTCGACCGACTGCCAGAGCCCGGCCTTGGTGTAGGGGTCGTTGGCGTTGAACGCCTTGGCCGCCGCCAGGTCCTCGGCCTCGATGATCATCAGCGAGCCGGCCATGTCGCCCTTCTCGTCGAGATAGGGGCCGCCGAGCTTCAGCATGCCGGTGCCGCCGACCCAGGCCAGGTGATCCTGGCGCGCGCCCATGCGCACCTCGAGCGAATTGGGCTTGTCGATGCAGGAGAGGGCGAACAGCGGCATGGTCAGGCTTCTTCCTTCAGCGGCCGGGCCAGGAGGCCCACGATGGCTTCGTCGACGCCGGTCTCGCCAGCCAGGATGGCGGCGACGGCGTTGCAGATCGGCACCTCGACGCCGAGCCTGGCGGCGAGCTGGCGCACCGCCGGGGCGGAGGCCACGCCCTCGGCCACCGAGAGCTTGCCGGCGAGGGCCTCCTCCAGCGTCTGGCCGCGGCCCAGCGCCAGGCCGACGGAGTTGTTGCGCGACTGGGCCGAGGAGCAGGTGAGCACCAGGTCGCCCAGGCCGCAGAGCCCGGCCAGGGTCTCGGCCCGCGCGCCCAGGGCCACGGCGAAACGGGTCAGTTCGGCGAAGCCGCGGGTGATCAGGGCCGCATGGGCCGAGCGGCCGAGGTCCTTGCCCTCGACGATGCCGGTGGCGATGGCGAGCACGTTCTTCACCGCCCCGCCGGCCTCGGCGCCGATCATGTCGGTGACGCGGTAGGGCCGGAAGGCCGGCGTCGCGATCGCCTCGGCCAGTCGCCTGCCGAGGTCCTCGTCCGGGCAGGCGAGGGTGATGGCGGTCGGCAGGCCCATCGCTACCTCGCGGGCGAAGGACGGGCCCGACAGCACCGCCGGCGCGGCCTGGGGCACGGTCTCGGCCAGCACCTCGGTCATCAGCTTCAGCGAGGCCTGCTCGACGCCCTTGGCGCAGAGCACGATGGGCAGACCCGGCTCGACCATGGGCGCGAAGGCGGCAAGCGTGGAACGCAGGTGCTGAGCCGGCGCCACGGCGAGGATGAAGTCGCTGCGCGCCAGGTCGACGAAGTCGTGGGTCGCGTGGATCGAGGCGTCGAGGGCCACGCCCGGCAGGAACAGCTTGTTCTCGTGGACGGCGTTGACGTCGGCCACCACCTCGGGCTCACGCGCCCAGAGCACGGGCTCCAGCCCGGCCCGGGCGCTTACCTGGGCGAGGGCGGTGCCCCAGGCCCCGCCGCCGATCACGCCGACACGCTTCACGCCTTGGCTCCCTTGCGTCCTGCGACATGGGTGGGATGGGCTGCGGCCGCCGCCGCGTCCAGCGGCCAGCGCGGCCGGGCGGGCGCATTCAGCGGGTCGGCCATGCCGAGCGCCAGCCGTTCGGCGCCGGACAGCGCGATCATGGCGGCGTTGTCCGTGCAGTAGCGGAGCGGCGGAGCGCTGAAGCTGAAGCCGCGCTCGGCCGCCACCTCCATCAGCCGCTGGCGCACCGCGCCGTTGGCGGCGACCCCGCCCGCCACCACGAAGCGCAGGTTCCGGCCCTCCTGCTCGCGGGCATAGAGCTGCATGGCGCGGTCCGAGCGCTCGGCGAGCTGGCGCGCGATCGCCGCCTGGACGCTGGCCGCCAGGTCGCGACGCTCGTCGTCCGTGCTCAGCCCCTCGGCGAGCCGCGCCGCGGCGGTCTTGAGGCCGGAGAAGGAGAAGTCGCAGTCCTTGCGGCCCAGCAGCATGCGCGGCAGGGCGAAGCGCTCCGCATCGCCGCCCTCGGCCAGCCGCTCCAGCGCCGGCCCGCCGGGATAGGGCAGGCCCATGGTCTTGGCGATCTTGTCGAAGGCCTCGCCGGCCGCATCGTCGATGGTCGAGCCGAGCCGCCGGCAGGCGCCGACGCCCTCGACGCTGAGCAACTGGCAATGGCCGCCGGAGACCAGCAGCAGCAGGAAGGGATAGGGGATGTCGGCCGCCAGCCGGGCCGAGACCGCGTGGCCCTCCAGATGGTTCACCGCCACCAGCGGCAGGCCGCGCGCCAGGGCCACCGCCTTGCCGAAGGAGAGGCCGACCATCACCCCGCCGACGAGGCCGGGCCCGGCGGTCGCGGCGACGCCCGTCAGCTCGCCATAGCCGAGGCCGGCTTCGGCGAGCGCCCGCTCGGCGATAGCGTCGATGGATTCCACGTGCGCCCGGGCGGCGATCTCCGGCACCACCCCCCCGAATGGCGCGTGTTCGGCGATCTGGCTCGCCACCACCGAGGACAGCACCTCGACCGTGCCGTCCGGGGCGCGGCGGACCACGGCCGCGGCGGTCTCGTCGCAGCTGGTCTCAAGTCCCAAGACGGTCTGGCTGGGGTTCATCCGGTTGCCGCTCGCGCCCGGCTCCTGTAGCGAGGCGCATCTTCATGAACGCTTGCAGGTAGACCGAGGCCCGTGCCCACGCAACCAGTCGTCCGTATCGGCGCCCGCGGCTCGAAGCTGTCCCTGGCCCAGGCCGGCCACATGCAGCGCCGCATCGCCGCCGCCCTCGGCGCCGCCCCCGAGGACGCCGAGAAGGTCGCCCCGCTGATCGTCATCACCACCACCGGCGACCGCGTCCAGGACCGCCGCCTGCTGGAGATCGGCGGCAAGGGCCTCTTCACCAAGGAGATCGAGGAAGCCCTGCTCGACGGCCGCATCGACTGCGCGGTGCACTCCATGAAGGACATGCCGGCCGACCTGCCCGAGGGCCTGTGCATCGCCGCCATCCCCGAGCGCGAGGATCCGCGCGACGCCTTCGTCAGCCTGACCGCCGAGCGGCTGGAGGACCTGCCCAAGGGCGCGCGCCTCGGCACCGCCAGTCTGCGGCGCCAGGCGCAGTCGCTGCACCGGCGCCCCGACCTCGACGTCCAGATGCTGCGCGGCAACGTCGACACGCGGCTCGCCAAGCTGGCGGCCGGCGAGGCCGACGCCATCCTGCTGGCCTATGCGGGCCTGCGCCGGCTGGGCCTCGGCGACCGCGCCAGCGCCCTGATCGATCCGGCCGAGTGCCCGCCGGCCCCCGGCCAGGGCGCGCTGGCCATCGAGACCCGCATCAGCGACCGCGACCTGCCATGGGTGGCGGCGCTGCGCGACCATCCGACCACCGTCGCCGTCGCCGCCGAGCGCGGCGCCCTGCAGGCCCTCGAAGGCTCGTGCAAGACGGCCATCGGCGCCCACGCCTGGTTCGAAGGCTCCAGCCTGAAGCTGATCGTCGAGGCGCTGTCGCCCGACGGCGCACGGCGCTTCCGCCACGCCGGCGACGTCGACCTCGGCGAACTCGCGGACGCCGAGGCCTCGGCCCGGGCGCTCGGGGTGTCGCTCGGCGAGGCGGTCAAGGCGGAAGCGGGAGACGCGATTTCGCTCTGAGGCGACACACGCCAGCCGCGAGAATCCGACTCGCCTCTTGCGTCCTCAGGGTTGCAGGCGCCAAAGGATAATCCAGTTCGTTTAGGAACGCGGAATGGCCCCGCGCCGACAGAAGATCTGGATCACCCGCACCCAGCCGGGGGCGGACGCCACCGCCGAGCGCGTGCGGGCCATGGGACATGAGGCGGTGGTCGCGCCGCTGCTCGCCGTCCGCGCGGTCGAGGATCCGGTCATCGACCTCAGGGGCGTCGCCGCCCTCGCCTTCACCAGCGCCAACGGCGTGCGCGCCTTCGCCGAACAGTGCGGCGAGCGGGACCTGCGGGTGTTCGCGGTCGGCGCCGCCACCGCCCAGGCTGCCCGCAGCGCCGGGTTCAAGACCGTGCTGTCGGCCGACGGCGACGTCGAGGCCTTGGCCGAGGGCATCGCCTCGCGGCGCACCCAGCTGCGCGGCGCGGTGCTGCATCCCGGGGCCGTCGAGCCGGCCGGAGACCTCGCCGGCGCCCTGGAGAAGCATGGGGTCGAGGCGCGCCGCCTGATCCTCTACGAGACCGGGCCGGTGAAGCTCTCGGACGCCGAGGCCGAGGCGCTGGTGCGCGCCGACGCCGCCCTCCTGCACTCGCCCCGCGCCGCCAAGGTCCTGGCGCAGGTGCTGAAATCCCACCCGGCCCCGAACCTGCGGGCCCTCGGCCTCTCCAAGGCGGTCATCAAGCCCCTGGCCCGCACGCCGATCGCCGTGAAGGCCTGTCCGCCCTTTCCGCTCGAAGCTGCGCTGCTGAATCTGATAGACCGGGGGCCATGAGCCCGCGTCAGCACGCCGACGTCTCTGCGCCGAAGGATCCTGCGGAATACCGTCCGCGCGCCCTCAAGGGGGGCGTCAGCCCATGGGCCGTCCTGGTCCTGAGCCTCGCCTGCCTGGCCGCCGGCATGGCGGTGGCGACCTTCGCGCCCAAGTATTTTGCCACCCGGCCGGCCGCTCGCCAGCCGGAGGCGCCGCCCGCGCCCGAGCCGCTGCACACGCTCACCGTTCCGGCCGCGCCGGAGGCGATCACCCCGCAGACGACGGTCCCGGCCCTCGTCCAGGCGCCGCAGCTCGAACGTCTCGAAGGCCGCGTCACCAGCCTCGAGGCCCAGGCCAACCGCGCCAACCACGCCGCGGCTGCGGCCCTCGCCGCCGCCGCCCTCGTCGAGGCGAGCCAGGGGTCGCGCCCGTTCCCCGAGGAGGCCGCCGCCCTGCGCGCCGTCTCGCCCGACTCGCCCGAGCTCGGACAGCTCACTCGCCTGGCCGCCGCCGGCGCGCCCAGCCGCGAGTCACTGACGGCCAGCTTTCCCGACTACGCGGCCCGCGCCGCCAGCGCCGCGCGCAAGCCGGGCGAAGGCGCCCCCCTCTCCGACCGCATCGCCTACTACCTGTCGCAGGTGGTGATGGTCCGCCGGGTGGGGGACGTGGCGGGCGAGGGCCCGGACGCCCAGCTCGCCCGCGCCGAGCGCTCCGTGGAGGACGGGGACTTCGACCGCGCCTTCGCCGCCCTCGACAAGCTGCCGCCGGCCGCCCGCGACGCCATGGCCCCCTGGCGCACCCGCGCCGAGCGCCGGGCCGAGGTCGACCGCCTGGCGGCCAGCCTGCGGGCCCGGGCGCTCGCCGAGCTCGCGGCCGTCAGCCGGAGCGGCGCATGATGGGGCGCACATGATTCGCGGCGGCATCGTCATCTTCATCGTCGCGGCGGTGGCCGTGGCGATCCTGGCCCTGACCGGCGATCCCGGCCGCGCCAGCGTCGCCTGGCTCGGCTGGCGCGCGGACATGACCGCCGCCACCCTCGTGCTGATCGTCTTCTTCACCTCCCTGGTCGCCACCGTCGGCTGGCGCACCCTCTTGTGGATCCTCGCCGCGCCGCAGCGCGCGGCCCGCGCCCGCGAGGACAACCGCCGCCGCCAGGCGGGCGAGGCCCTGACCCGCGGCTTCCTGGCCGCGGCGGCTGGCGACGGGCTCGAGGCGCGCCGCCTCGCCCTCAAGGCCGCCGACCTCGCCGAGGAGACGCCCGGCCTGGTCCGTGTGCTTGCCGCCCAGGCGGCCGAAGCCGCCGGCGACCTCGCCGCCGCCGAGGCGGCCTACACGGCCATGCTCGGCTTCCCCGAGATGCGGCTCGCGGGCCTCAAGGGGCTGATGGACCTCGCCTTCGAACAGGGCGACCGGGACACGGCGCTGAAGTACGCCGAGCAGGCCTATGGCCAGACCCGCGCCGCCCGCTGGGCCTGGCGCGCCCTGCTGGAAGCCCGCCTCGACGCCGCCGACTGGCAGGCGGCGCTGGACCTCGTCAAAGGCGCCCTCGACCGCAAGATCGTGCCGCCGATCACCGCCGAGCGGGCCCGCGCGGCGCTGCTGGCCGCGCTCGCCGCCCAGCTCGAGCATTCGCCCGAGCCGAAGGCCCGCGCCCAGGCGCTCGACAACGCCGTCGAGGCCGCCAAGCTGCAGCCCGGCTTCGCGCCAGGCGTGGTCATGGCCGCCCGCCTGCTGGCCCAGGACGGCAAGCTGGCCAAGGCCGAGGGGGTCATCGAACAGGCCTGGAAGACCGCGCCGCACCCGGCGCTGTGGCTCGCCTACCGCGACCTGCGCACCACCGAGACCCCGCAGCAGCGCGCCAAGCGCCTGCGCGAGCTGGCCGGCGAGAACCCGACCCACCGCGAAAGCCGCATCCTGCATGTCGAGCAGGCCCTGGTCACCGGTGACGCCGCCGCCGCCCGCGACGCTGCCCGCGCCCTCGAGGGCGAGCCGGTCACCGCCCGCACCGCCGGGCTCCTGGCCCGCGTCGCCTACGCCTCCGGCCAGCCGGACGAGGCGCGGGTCTGGATGGCCCGCGGCATGTCGGCCCCGCACGAGCCGGACTGGTCCGACCTCGATCCCGAGGGCCGCGCCTTCGCCTACCACGCCTCGGACTGGGCGCGGCTGGTGGCGACCTTCGCCGAGACCGGCGAGCTGATCCACCCGCGCTTCGAGCGCCACGAGCGGCCGATGAGCGAGCTGCCGGAGCTGCCGATCTCCTACGCCGACTCCGCGCCCTTCCTCGGCCCGGACGGCCGCGAGCCGGTCCTGCACCCGGCCGAGGACCACGGCTTCGACGAGGAGGAACCGGTGGAATCCATGGGCCCCGCGCCCCGTCGCCGCGGCGCTGTCCGTCGCCGCTTGGCGAGCGGCCGTAGAGCCGCTAAATAGGCGCCTCCCGAGCGGCCGGGTCCTCCGGTTCGCGCTCTGGAACGCCCCTTGGGCCGCCATAGCTCAGCCGGTAGAGCGGCGCATTCGTAATGCGTAGGTCGGGTGTTCGAGTCACCCTGGCGGCACCATCCTTCTCCCGAGATCCTCATCTTACGACCGCGGGCGCCCCTCAATCGGGGATGTTCGGCCGGGCCAGGCCTTGGCGAAATGCGGCCATGGGGACGGTGGTCACCGACTGGGCGGCGGTCTTCGCTGCGGACGGGCCCGGCGCGCGAGCGCGGCGGCCGGTCCGGCGCGCGCCGGCCTATGCGGGCGACGACGCCGGCGAAGGCGTCGCCCTCGCGCTCGCCGCCCTGCAGGCTTCCGGTGTCAGCGCCGCCCTCTGCCGCTGCGACGGTCACGTCCTCGGCCTCACCGGCCGGGCCGCGCGCCTGACGTCGGAGAGCTGGCCGTGGCGCGTGACCGAAGGCCGGCTCGACGCCGCCGCCTCGGGCGACCGCGAACGCCTGCACGACCTTCTCGCCCGCGCCGCCGACGGCTCCGACGCGGAGGAGGAGGCTCAGACGCACGGCGACCCGCGCGTCACCCGGCTGGCGGTCTTCTCGCGCGCCGGGCCGATCCTGTTGGTCAGCTTCGGCGGCGGCGCCGACCTCGACCTCGCCGCCTGGCGCGCGCGGTTCGGCTTCACCGCCGCCGAATGCGAGATCGGCGCGGCCGTCACCGTCGGCCGCTCTCCCAGCGAGATCGCCGCGGCCCGCGGCGTCTCGGTGCTCACCGTGCGCACCCAGCTCAAGACCATCTATCAGAAAGCCGGGGTCAACCGGCTCTCCCAGCTCGCGGCGCGACTGCTCGACGCCGGTTAGGCGCCGCCGCGCCGACCCTTGCCGTGCGTCCCGGCGCCTGCGATTCTGACGCGCGATGACGGCTGTCCCGCACGCCTCCGCCCTGAACTCCACCCGGAACTCCACCCGGCGCTCTGCGCCGGAGTCGGGCCCGGATGGAGCCGCGGACAGGTCTGCGCAGCGCGAGCACATCATCGACACCCTGATCCTGGAGCGGGCGCCGCGGCTCGCCGCCACGCCGCTCTGGCCGGTGCTGCGGCCCGCCCTCTACGCCATGCTCGACTATGCCAAGGCGCGCCGCATGGCCGACGCCATCGCCGGCATGGCCGGCCGCGAGGCGCTGGAGCACGTCTCGCGCCTCCTCGCCCTCGAGGTCGCCGCCTCGGGGCTGGAGCGGATCCCCCGCCAGGGACGCGTGGTGGTGGTCTGCAACCATCCCACCGGCATCGCCGACGGGGTGGCGGTCTATGACGCGCTCAAGGCCATCCGTCCCGACCTCTGCTTCTACGCCAACTCCGACGCCCACCGGGTCTCGCCGCGCTTCGACGAGGTGCTGATCCCCGTGGAGTGGGTGGAGGCCAAGCGCACCCGCGAGCGCACACGCCTGACGCTGCAGCTCACCAGGGAGGCCATGGAGGCCGAGCGCTGCCTGGTGATCTTCCCGGCCGGCAAGCTCTCGCGGCGCGGGCCCGACGGCCTGCTCACCGATCCCGCCTGGGCGCCGAGCGCGGTGTCGCTGGCCCGGCGCCACGAGGCGCCGGTGGTTCCGATCCACGTGGCCGGGCCCTGGGCGACCCTGTTCCACCTGTTCGACCGGTTCTCGCGCGAGCTGCGCGACATCACCCTCTTCCACGAGCTGCTCAACAAGAAGGGTCAGGTGTTCAGCCTCACGGCGGGGCCGGCGATCGCGCCCGCGGCCCTGGCCGGCGAGGCGGCCGAGGTCACCGAGCGCCTGCAGCGCCACGTGGAGCGCGTCCTGCCCGGCAGTCCCGAGCTTCCGTTCGCATGAGGCCCGCCGCGTGAGACTGGCCGACGAAGCGGCCACCGCGAGGCTCGGGCAGGCGATCGCCGCCGCGCTGCGACCCGGCGAGGCGGTCTGCCTTTCCGGCCCGCTCGGGGCCGGCAAGTCGACCCTGGCCCGCGCACTGGTCCGCGCGCTGACGACTCCCGAGGAGGACGTGCCGTCGCCGACCTTCACCCTCGTGCAGTTCTACGAAGGGCCGCGACTGAAGGTCGCCCACTTCGACCTCTATCGCCTGTCGAATCCGGACGAGGCCTATGAGATCGGTCTCGACGAGGCGCTGGACGAGGGCGCGGCGGTCATCGAGTGGCCGGAGCGGCTGGAGGGCCAGCTTCCCGGTGATCGACTCGATGTAGAGATCGCCCCCGACGACGACGGTGAAGGCGAGGGGCGGCGCGTGCGGCTCACCCCTCATGGCGCGTGGGAAGGGCGTGAGCTTGGATTTGGCGAAGGGCAGTGATCGCGAGGCGCTGAAGCGGGCGTTCCTGGAGTCCGCGGGCTTCGGCGCGGCGGAGCGGATCGCCATGGGCGGCGACGCCTCCACCCGGCTCTACGAGCGCCTGCGCATGCCGTCGGGCCAGAGCTTCATCTTCATGGACCAGCCGCCGGCCCTGGAGAGCGCGGTCTGCCCGCCCGGCGCGACCGAGGCCGAACGCATGGCCCTGGGCTACAACGCCGCCTCGCGCCTCGCCGCCGGCTCGGTGGCGGCCTTCGTGACCATCGCCGCCTACCTTCGTTCCCTCGGCCTTTCGGCGCCGCAGGTCCCGGCCCACGACATCGACCAGGGCCTCGCCGTGCTGGAGGATCTGGGGGACGGGCTCTACGCCACCCTGATCGCCGAGGGCCTGGGCGAGCGCCCGCTCTACGAGGCCGCAGTGGACGTGCAGGTCGCGCTGCACGCGCAGCCGCCGCCGGACGTGCTGCGGGAAGGCGACGCGGCCTGGCCGCTCCTCACCTACGACGCCCTGGCCCTCAAGGTCGGGACCGACACCTTCCTCGAATGGTGGCCGCAGTTCGCCGGCATGCCCGCGTTCGGTGCCGAGGCGGCCGCCGAGTGGGAGGCGCTCTGGACGCCAATCTTCGCCCGCGGCGCGGCCGGGGCGAGCGTCTTCACCCACCGCGACTACCATGCCCAGAACCTGCTCTGGCTGCCGCAGCGCGCCGGCGCAGCCCGCGTCGGCCTGCTCGATTTCCAGGACGCCCTGCGCGGTCACCCCGCCTGGGACCTCCTGCACCTGCTGCAGGACGCCCGCCGCGACGTCTCGCCGGAGCTGGAGGCCGCCATGCTCGACCGCTACCTCGCCGCGCGCCCAGGTCTCGACCGCGCGTCGTTCCTGGCCGAATACCGCGAACTCGCCGTCTCCAACGCCGCGCGCATCCTCGGCCGCGTGTTCGCCAGGCAGGCGCTCCTCGGCCGGACGCAGTACAAGGCCTTCATGCCCCGCACCTGGCGCTATCTCGAACGCAACCTGACCGACCCGGCGCTCGCCGGGCTCAAGGTCTGGTTCGACCGCCACGTCCCCGCGGAGTTCCGCGCGTGAACGGGGCCGGCCCCAAGACCGCGATGGTGCTGGCGGCGGGCCTCGGCACCCGCATGCGGCCGCTCACCGACCACACCCCCAAGGCGCTGATCGAGGTCGCGGGCCGGCCGCTCATCGACCATGTGCTCGACCGCCTGGCGGACGCCGGGGTCGAGCGCGCGGTGGTCAACGTCCATCATTTCGCCGACCAGATGGAGGCCCATCTTTCCCGGCGCAGCGACCTCGAGGTGCTGATCTCCGACGAGCGCGGGGAGCTGCTGGATTCCGGCGGCGGCATCCAGCACGCCCGGCCATTGCTGGGCGAGGCGCCGATCTTCGTCGCCAACATCGACTCCCTGTGGCTCGACGAGGGCCTGCCGCCGCTGGAGAGCCTCAAGCGCGCCTGGCGGCCGCAGGACATGGACATCCTGATGCTGCTGGTCCGCCGCGGCCACGGCATCGGCTTCGAGGGGCCGCAGGGCTTCTTCATGGACGAGGCCGGCCGCCTGACCCACTCCACCTCGCCGGACGTCGTGACGCCCTTCGCCAACATCGGCTTCGGCATCCTCAAGCCGCAGGTGCTCGACGACCAGCCGAAGGCCGGCCCGTTCCCGATCCAGCCGGTCTGGCGCCGGCTGCAGGCCGAGGGACGGTTCTTCGGCGTCGAGATGCAGGCCTTCTGGATGCACGTGGGCGACCCCGCCGCGCGCGACGCCGCGGAGGCGAGGCTCAAGGAGCTCACGTGAGGCCAGCCCCAGGGACCGCGGTTTTCCTGGATCGGCCGGCGCCGCGCTGGTTCAACATCCCGGCACACCGGCCGTTCGTGCAGGACCTCGCCCTGGGACTGATGGACGCCCTGGCGCCGCTCGGCCCCGAGGCGCTCTCGCAGGCGACCATCCTCACCCCCACCCGCCGCGGCGCCCGGGCCCTGGCCGACGCCTTCGTCGCCGCTGCGTGCGGGCGGGCGGTCCTGCCGCCGCAGATGCGCCCGCTCGGCGACCTCGACGAGGGCGAGCCGCCCTTCGAGCCGGGCGACCTGGCCCTCGATCTGCCGGCCGCCATCGATCCGCTCACCCGCCGCTTCGAGCTGACCCGCCTTGTGGCCGGCCACGCCGGCCTGCTGCCGGGCCGCGAGCTCACGGCCGCCTCGGCCCTGGAGCTCGCCGACGCGCTCGGCGGCTTCTTCGACTCCGCCCAGATCGAGGAGGTCGAGCTGGCCGGCAAGCTGGAGGGCCTCGTGGCCCAGGACCTCGCCGAGCACTGGCAGGTCTCCCGCGGCTTCCTCGAGGCGGCCATCGAGGCCTGGCCCAGGCGGCTGGCCGAGCTCGGCCTCGCCGATGTCAGCGAGCGGCGCGTCACCCTGCTGCGGCGGCTGGCCGACACCTGGACAGCCCGCCCGCCCCAGGGGGTGCTGGTCGCGGCCGGCTCCACCGGCACCGCGCCGGCCACCCGCGACCTGCTGGTCGCCATCGCCGCCGCGCCGCAGGGCTGCGTCGTCCTCCCCGGCCTCGACGAAGGCCTTGCCGACCGGGCCTGGGCCAAGGTCGACGTCCAGCATCCGCAGGGCGCGCTCAAGCGCCTGCTCGACCACGCCGGGGTGGCCAAGGATCAAGTGGCCATCTGGCCCGCCTCCGGCGGCGCCGACGCCCAAGGCCGCTGGCGGCGGCGGATCGTCAACGAGGCGCTTCGGCCGGCCGAGGAGACGGCCGACTGGCTGGGCGTCATCGCCCGGCTGCGTCAGGCCGAGGCCGGCGCGCCGGCCGATCCCATCGCCGAGGGGCTGGAGGGCCTCTCCCTGGTCAGCGCGCGCACCGAAGAGGAGGCCGCCAGCGCCGCGGCCCTGCTGCTGCGCGAGGCGCTGGAGACCCCCGAGCGCACCGCCGCCCTCGTCACTCCCGACCAGGCGCTGGCCCGCCGCGTGACCGCCAAGCTCGCCCGCTGGGGCGTGGTCCCGGACTCCTCGGCAGGCGAGAGCCTGGCCGGCTCCCCGTGCGGGGCTCTCGCCGCCCTGCTGGCGCGCGCCGCGGTCGATCCGCTGGATCCGGTGGTCCTGCTCGGGCTCGTCAAGCACCCCTACGCCCGGCTCGGCCGCGCGCCGGAGGACCTGGCGCGCCTCTCCGAGATCCTGGAGCGCTGCGCCCTCCGCGGCCCGCGCCCGCGCAGCTGGGACGAACTCGCCGCCCGCCTGGCCGGGCGCGGGGGCGAGGCCCAGCCTCTGGCGGCGGACCTGCGCAGGATCGTCGAAACCCTCGCCTGGACGGCCGGCCACGACGCCCCGGCCGCCGCCGCGCGCCGCCTCGCCGCCGCCATGGAGGCGGTCGCGGCGGACGCGTCGGGTTCGACGGGCGACCTCTGGGCCGGCCACGGCGGCGAGGCCATGGCCCGGCTGATCGCCGCGCTGATCGCCGACAAAGGGTTGCCGAGCGTCGATCCGCGCGGCTTCGCCGATCTCCTGGAGCGGCTGACCTCGGGCGAGACCATCCGCTCGGGCGGAGCCACCCACCCGCGCCTGCGCATTCTCGGCGCCATCGAGGCGCGGCTCGTGCGCGCCGACCGGCTGATCGTCGCCGGCCTGGAGGAGGGCGTGTGGCCGCGCGCCGCGCCGCTCGATCCGTTCCTGTCGCGCCCGATGCGCCGCGAGCTCGGCCTGCCCTCACCCGAGCGCCGCATCGGCCTCGCCGCCCACGACTTCGCCCAGGCCGCCTGCGCGCCCGAGGTCATCCTGCTCCACACCGAGCGGCGCGAGGGCGCGCCCTCGGTGAAGTCCCGCTGGCTGTGGCGGCTGGAGACGCTGGCCGCCGGCGCCGAGGTGGAGATCCCCGGCCGACCCGAGGCGCTCGCCTGGGCCCGCGCCCTCGACGCGCCGGGCGAGTACCGCCCCGCAGCCCGCCCCGCGCCGGTCCCGCCGCTGGCCGCCCGGCCGCGGGAGATGGCCGTCACCCGCGTGGAGACCCTGACCCGCGACCCCTACGCCGTCTGGGCGCGCGACATCCTCAAGCTCTTCCCGCTGGACCGGCCGGACGTGGCCGCCGACGTGCGCGCCCGCGGCACCGCGATCCACGCGGCGTTCGAGCGCCTGGCCGAGGCCTATGCGGAAGACACCGCCGCCGAGCGGTTCGAGTCCTACTACCTCGAGGAGCTGGAGAAGGCCGGCCTGCCGCACGAGGCCCTGGCCCGCGAACAGGCCCTGGCGCGCGAGGCGGCGCAATGGGTCGCCGAGCTGGAGGCCGAGCGCCGCGCCGACGGGCGCGCGGTGCACGTGGAGCTGAAGGGCGAGCTCACCTTCGCCGCCCCGGCCGGACCCTTCAAGGTCACCGCCCGGGCGGACCGCATCGAGGCCACGCCCGAGGGCTTCGGGCACATCCTCGACTTCAAGACCGGCAAGGCGCCGTCCAAGAAGGAAGTGTCCACGGGCTTCTCGCCCCAGCTCACCCTGACCGCGGCGATCCTGGCGGCCGGCGGCTTCGCCGAACTGGGCAAGCTGGAGCCTGGCGACCTGACCTATCTCGAGGTCACCGGCCGCAAGCCCGCCGGCAAGGTGGAGACCCGCGCCGCGGCGGGCGAGGAGAGCGCCGAGGCCGCGGCCCGCGCGCTGGAGGGGCTGAAGGCCCTGATCGAGCGCTATGACGGGCCCTCCCAGCCCTATCCCTCGCGCACCGCGCCCCAGTTCGTGAAGGCGCGCGTCTCGGACTACGACCATCTGGCCCGCGTCTTCGAATGGTCCACCAGCGGCGAGGAGGGCGAGGAGTGAGCCTCATCGACGCCGCCCGCCCCGCCGTCGATCCGCAAGGCCTGGCCGCCGATCCGCGGCTGTCGGCCTTCGTCACCGCCAACGCCGGCTCGGGCAAGACCAAGACCCTGATCGACCGGGTCGCGCGCCTGCTGCTGGCCGGCGCCGAGCCCGAGACCATCCTCTGCGTGACCTACACCAAGGCCGCGGCCGCCGAGATGCAGCGGCGGCTCTACGAGCTGCTCGGCGGCTGGTCGGTGCGCGCCGACGACAGCCTGCGCGAGGCGCTGGCGAAGCTCGAGGGCCGCGACCCCGCCGCCTACGATGACCGCCGCCTGTCCGAGGCGCGCGCCCTCTTCGCCCGCGCCCTGGAAACCCCCGGCGGCCTGAAGATCCAGACGATCCACGCCTTCTGCGAGAAGCTACTGCGCCGTTTCCCGCTCGAAGCCGGCGTCTCGCCCGGCTTCCGGGTGATGGACGACGCCGCCTCGGCCGCCGTCGCCCAGGCCGCGCGCCGGGCGGTCGCCCGCCACGCCATGAAGGGCGAGGGGGCGGTGGCCGAAGCCTATGCGCGGTTCTCCGTCGCGCTCGACTTCATGAGCTTCGAGGCGATGTTCGCCGACTTCGAGACCCGCCGCGGGGCGCTCGCCGCGTTCCTGCAGCGGGAGGGCGGGCTCGCCGGGGCCATGGACTGGGTTTGGAGCGCCTGCGGCTTCGCGACGCCGGACGACCCCGAGGCGATCGCCCGCGCCGCCATGGCCACCCTCGATCGCGATCTGTGGCGCCAGGCGGTGGCGGTGCTGTCGGCCGGCACGGCCACCGACCAGAAATGCGCCCGCCAGATGGGCCTCGTCGCGGCCGACCCGCAGGCGGAGCTTTCGGCGGCGCTCGGCGTCTTCTTCACCCAGGGCGGCGAGGGCACAGCCGCGACCTGGGTCGCCAAGACCTCGGGCCTGAAGGCCCGCGAGGAGCTGCGGCTGAAGCTGCTCTCCGAGCAGGCCCGGTTGGAGGCCGCCCGCGACCGCGTGCGCGCCGCCCAGGTCGCCTGGGACACGGTCTACGCCTTGACCCTGGCCGACGCCTACCTCACCGCCTACCGGCTGGAGAAGGACCTCGCCGGCGCCCTCGACTTCACCGACCTGATCGAGAAGACGCGCCACCTCCTGCGCAGCGCGCCGGCGGCGGCCTGGGTGCTCTACAAGCTCGATGGCGGCGTCGACCACATCCTGGTGGACGAGGCCCAGGACACCGCCCCCGACCAGTGGCGCATCGTCCGCGCCCTGACCGAGGAGTTCTTCTCCGGCGACGGTGTCGACCCTGAGGCCGGCCGCACCCGCAACCTGTTCGTCGTCGGCGACGAGAAGCAGTCGATCTATTCCTTCCAGGGCGCCCAGCCCGAGCTCCTGATCCACGAGTTCGAGTTCCATCGCGACCGGGCGACCGGCGCCGGATTCCGCTTCGAGCGGGTGGACCTCCTGGCCTCCTGGCGCTCGACGCCGCAGGTGCTGTCCTTCGTCGACGCCGTCTTCGCCCCGGCCGAGCTCGCCGGCGCGATCCAGCCGCGGCCCGACCTGGAGCCCATCCTGCACCAGCCGATGCGCGCCGATCACGACGGCTGCGTCGACGTCTGGCCGCTGGAGAAGGAGCCGGAGAGCCCGGAGCGCCAGGCCTGGGACGCGCCGCTCGACGCGACGCCCGAGGACAGCGCCAACCGCTCCCTTGCCCGCAAGATCGCCTGCGAGATCCGCGACCTGATCGCCCGCGGGGATGCGGTGTTCGACAAGGAGCGGCGCGAGTGGCGGCCGGCCAAGGCGGGCGATGTGCTGATCCTCGTGCGCCGCCGGCGGGCCCTCTTCGAGGAGATCCTGCGGGCCCTCAAGCAGGAGGGAATCCCGGTCGCCGGCGCCGACCGGCTGGCGCTCTCCGAGCATATCGTCTTCGACGACCTGCTGGGGCTCGCCCGCTTCGCCCTGTTCCCCGGCGACGAGCTGACTGTGGCGGCCCTGCTGCGCAGCCCGTTCTGCGAGGTCTCCGACGACAGCCTCTACGACCTCGCCTTCGGCCGCGAACGAGAGCCGCTGTGGGAGCGCCTGCAGCGCCGGGCCGGCGAGCGGCCGGAATGGAGCGAGGCGGCGGCCTTCCTCTCCGAGGTGCTGGCCCGCGGCCGCACCGCGCGGCCGTTCGAATTCTACGCCGGAGTGCTCGGCCTGACGGACGGCCAGGGGCGGTCCATGCGCCGGCGGCTCCTGCGCCGGCTCGGCGGCGAGGCCGAGGACGCGCTCGACGAGTTCCTGGCCCAGGTGATGGCGGCCGAGGGCCGCGGCGTGCACGAGCTGGAGCGTCTGGCCTTCGACTTCGAAAGCCTCTCGATCACCGTCAAGCGCGAGATGGAGGCCGCCCGCGACGAGGTGCGGGTGATGACCGCCCACGGGGCCAAGGGGCTGGAGGCGCCGATCGTCTTCCTGCCGGAGACCACGCTCACCCAGACCCAGCGCGGCTCGCCGCTGATGGAGACGGAAGCCAGAGAAGGCCTGGGATCCGGGTTCCTGTGGTGCGCCTCGTCGGCCCGCGACTGCGGGGCCTCGGCCGCGGCCCGCGAGCGCCGCGCCGGGCGTGAGGCGGACGAGGCCTACCGCCTGCTCTACGTGGCCCTGACCCGCGCCCGCGACCGCCTGGTGCTCTGCGGCCGCGCGCCCAAGCGGGGCGACGAGGCGAAGCTGAAGGGCTGGTGGGGCGCGGTCTCCGCCGCCCTCGACCAAGACGAGGTGGCCCCCAAGGTCCGCACCGTCGCCTGCGGCGAGATGCAGGTGCGCCGCTATGGCCCCGACCCGCGCGCCCTCGGCGCCGCCGGCGTCGCCGTGACCGCCGCCGCCACCCTGCCGGCCTGGGCGGGTGCGCTCGCCCCGCCCGAGGCCTTCGGCCGATACGCCTCGCCCTCCGACCTTGGCGAAGGCGCCCGGGTCGCCGCCCCTTCGCCGCTGGCGGAGACCGGCGGCCTCGGCCGCTTCCGGCGCGGCGACCTGATCCACAAGCTGCTGCAGCTCCTGCCCGACCTGCCGGCCGAGGGCCGCGCGGCCGGGGCCGCCGCCCTGCTGGGCCGTGAGCGGGACCTGGACGCGGCCCAGCGCGCCGAGATGACCGCCGCCGCCCTCTCGGTGCTGGACGATCCTCGCTTCGCCGAGGTGTTCGGCCCCGGCTCGCGGGCCGAGGTGGCGATCGCCGGCTCCGCGGCGGCCCTGCCGCCGGGCCTGAAGATCTCCGGGCGGATCGACCGCCTCGTCGTCCTGCCCGACCGGGTGCTGGTCGCCGACTTCAAGACCAACCGGCCCTCGCCCTCGGCCATCGCGGACGCCGACCCGGCCTATCTGCGCCAGATGGCGATCTACTGGGCGGTGCTGTCGGAGGTGTTCCCGGGCCGTCGCATCGAGGCCGCGCTTGTGTGGACCGACGGCCCCAAGCTGATGCCCGTGCCAGAAAACTTGATAACGGCAAGCCTTGCGGGACTCAGCGCAAGCGGTTGATACGAGCTATAGCGCCGCCTACATCGGCGGATCGGAGGACCGCGAACCCGCGTTCGCTGGTCGATCCGAAGGTTTTAGGAGCTTCCACATGAGCAGCGTGAAGGTCACCGACGAGTCCTTCGAGCAGGACGTCCTGCAGGCCGACAAGCCGGTGCTGGTCGATTTCTGGGCCGAATGGTGTGGTCCCTGCAAGCAGATCGCCCCCGCCCTGGAGCAGATCGCCGAGGAGCTCGCCGGCAAGGTGACCGTGGCCAAGCTCAACATCGAAGAGAGCCCGACCACCCCCTCGCGCTACGGCGTGCGCGGCATCCCGACCATGATGCTCTTCAAGGGCGGCCAGATGGCCTCCATGAAGGTCGGCGCGATGCCGAAGGCGAAGATCGTCGAATGGCTGACCGAGGCCGGCGTCGCCGCCTGAGGCGGCCGGCCTGACAAACGACTGGCGGACGGCGGCGGAAACGCCGCCGTTTGCATGTGGGGGGTGAGATGAAGCTCTATTCCGACGACCAGTCGCCGTTCTGCGCCCCAGTGCGCGCGGCGATCTACGCCAAGGGTCTGGATCTTTCGATCGAACCGCCACCTGGCGGGTTGAAGAGCGAGGAATACGCCCGCGCCTCGCTGACCGGCACCATCCCGTGCCTAGTGCTCGACGACGGCTCGCCCCTGCCCGAGAGCGCGGTCATCATCGACTATCTCGAGGACCGCTTCCCGGAGCCGGCGCTGCTGCCGCAGGGCCCCGAGGCCCGCGCCCGGGTGCGCCTGCTGCGGGCCTTCGCCCAGGACCTGACCGCGGCCGTCGTCGGCCTGTTCCACGACCTGCAGGAGGGCGGCGGCGAGGCGGCCAAGGCGAGGGCGCGAGAGAAGATGGAACGCGCGCTCGGCCTTTTGGAGACCAGCATGTCCGAGGACGGCTTCGTCGCCGGGGCGGACTTCACCCTGGCCGACTGCGTGCTCGGCCCGGCGCTGCAGGGCGTGCCGGTCATGGGGCCGCTGGTCGGTCGGCCGACCCTGCTGGAGGACCACCCGCGCGTGGCCGCCTACTTCGGCCGGGTCAGCCAGCATCCGCCGGTCGGCCGCGTCCTCGGCGAGGTCCAGGCGGCGCTCGCAGCCAGCGGCTTCAGCTTCGGCTGAGTCGTGGGTGGGCCCTGGGTCGGCTCTGAGTCGGCCCTAGGTCGGCCACGTCTCCGGGCTCATGGCCAGCACCTCGCCGGCGAAATGCAGGCCGCCGCAGACCAGCAGGTGCGGCGCGGGGCCCTTGCCCGAGAGCGCCTTGCGCACGCCGGCTTCCACATCGGCGACGATCTCGGTCTCCAGGCCTGCGGCCAGGGCGGCGGCGGCGATGTCCTCGGCCGGCGCGGCGTTGGGGCTGTCGAAGGTCGTCGCATAGACCTTCGGGTGCATCTCGGCGAAGGGCCGGAAGAAGCCCTCGGCGTCCTTCCTCGCGAACATGCCGGCGACCAGCACCAGCGGCCGCGGATCGCGGTCGACGAGTCGCGAGGCGGCCTCGGCCAGCGCCCGGCCGGCGTGCGGATTGTGCCCGCCGTCGAGCCACAGGTCCGCGCCGCGCGCCCGGGCGAGCTCGGCCAGCGGGCCCTTGGTCAGGCGCTGGAAACGCGCCGGCCAGAAGGCGCCCGAGACGCCGCCGGCGATCGCCTCCTCGCTCACCGAATGGTCGAAGGTCAGGGCCGCCGCCACGGCGAGGCCGGCGTTCTCGAACTGATGGCCGCCGAACAGCGAGGGCGCCGGCAGGTCGAGCAGGCGGTCGGGCATCTGCACCATCAGCCGGCCGCGCTCCTCCCAGGCGTCGAAGTCGCGGCCCATGAGGAACAGCGGCGCCATGCGGTCGTCGGCCTCGCGCTCGATGACCTCCAGCGCCTCCTCCATCTGCCGGGCGACCACCACGGGCCGCCTGGGCTTGATGATGCCGGCCTTCTCCCAGGCGATCTTCCAGAGCTCCGGCCCGAGCATCTCGAGGTGGTCGTAGTCGATGGGCGTGATGACGCTCACCGCCGGGGCTTCGAAGACGTTGGTCGCGTCGAAGCGTCCGCCCAGCCCCACCTCGACGATGCAGAGGTCGGCCGGCGTCTCGGCGAAGGCCAGCAGGGCGAGGACGGTGGTGATCTCGAAGAAGCTGATCGGCTGGCCGGCGTTGGCGTACTCGACCCGGGCGATCAGCGCCTCCAGGGCGTCGTCGCTGATCAGCTCGCCGGCCAGGCGGATGCGCTCGGCGAAGCGCACCAGGTGCGGCGAGGTGATGGCGTGGACCTTGAGCCCCGCCGCCTCGGCGATGGCGCGCATGTAGGCAACCGTCGAGCCCTTGCCGTTGGTGCCGGCCACATGGATCACGGGCGGCAGCCTGGTTTCGGGATGGCCGAGCGCGGCCAGCAGGCGCTCCACGCGCCCGGTGGTCAGGTCGATCAGGCTCGGATGGTTGGCGCGCAGCCGCTGGATCACGGCGTCCGACGCGCGGATCGGATCGTACATCTCTCAGGTCCTCCCCTGTCCGGGGAGGCGGGTCCGGATCACGCCGCTTTCGAAGGCGCGCGCCCCATGGTCAGAGTCTTCAGGATCGAGCCCAGGACCGCCGGCAGCTCGGCGCGGGTCACCACCCGGTCGATCATGCCGCGCTCGACCAGGAACTCGGCCCGCTGGAAGCCGGCCGGCAGGGTCTCGCGGATGGTCTGCTCGATCACCCGGCGGCCGGCGAAGCCCACCAGGGCGTTCGGCTCGGCCAGGTGGACGTCGCCCAGCATGGCGTAGGAGGCCAGCACCCCGCCGGTGGTCGGGTCGGTCATCACCACGATGTAGGGCAGGCCCGCGGCCTTGACCTCGTTCAGCGCCAGGGTGGTGCGCGCCATCTGCATCAGCGACAGCGTGCCTTCCTGCATCCGTGCGCCGCCGGCGGCGGTGAAGATCACGAACGGGACCTGGCGCTTCACCGCTTCCTTGGCGGCGGCGATGAACGCCTCGCCCACGGCGATGCCGAGCGAGCCGCCCATGAAGGCGAAGTCCTGCACCGCGGCGACGGCGGGCTGGCCGTCGATGGTTCCGTAGCCGATCGCCAGGGCGTCCTGCTCGCCGAGCGCCTTGCGCGTGGCGGCCAGCTTCTCGCCATAGGGCTTGATGTCGGGGAATTTCAGCGGATCGTCGACCGTCGCCGGCGCAGCGATGCGCTCGAACTGGCCGTCGTCGAAGGTGACCTTCAGGCGCTGGGTGGCGCCGATCCGCATGTGGTGGCCCGAGGGCGTCACCCACAGCGCCGCCTCCAGATCGGGGCGGTAGATCATCTCGCCCGTCTCGGGGCACTTCACCCAGAGGTTCTCGGGCGTGTCGGCGCGCTTCTGGAACGCCTTGCGGACGCCGGGCGCGATGCGCGACAGCCATCCGGACCGCTCTCGCGGGGCTGCCGGGCGGGCCGGCTTGTCGTTCTTCTGGTCAGCCATCGCCATGGGGTCTTAGACCGTCAGTTGGCCGATACGGGCGGAGCGCACAGCCTTAGCCAATGATTCGGCTTTGAGAAGAACCCGCGCGCTCACGTCTTCGTTCATCTCCACCGCTTCGGCCACTTCATCCACAAGCGCGGAGCCGACCACGGCCGCGTCCGCCACCCGGGCTATCGCGGCAGCCCTTTCCGGAGTCTTGATCCCGAAACCGACCGCCACCGGCAGGCCCGAGGCCTTGCGCACCCGCTCGACGGCCGGCGCGACAGCCTTCTCGTCGGCTTCCTTCACGCCGGTCACGCCCGCGACCGAAACGTAATAGACGAAGCCGGAGGTGTTCCTGACGATCACTTTCAGCCGTTCGTCGTCGCTGGTCGGGGTCGCCAGCCGGATCAGGGCGATCTGCACCGCGTCGAGGGCGACGAGCAGGGGATCGGCCTCTTCCGGCGGCAGGTCGACGACGATCAGCCCGTCGATCCCGGCCGCCGCCGCCGCCTGGGCGAAGGCCTCGTAGCCCTGGTGGAACAGCGGGTTGGTGTAGCCCATCATGATGATCGGCGTGGTCTGGTCGCCCTCGCGGAACCGCCGCGCCAGCTCGAGCGTGCCGGCCAGGGTCATGCCCTTCTTCAGCGCCCGCTGGGCGGCGCGCTGGATCGGCGGGCCCTCGGCCATCGGGTCTGAGAAGGGAAAGCCCAGCTCGATCAGGTCGGCGCCGGCCGCGGGCAGGCCCTTGAGGATCTTCAGCGAGGTCTCGGCGTCGGGATCGCCGGCCATGACGTAGGAGATGAAGGCCGCGCGGCCTTCGCGCTTCAGCTCGGCGAAACGCGCTTCGATACGGGCCTTGGTCAAATCTGACGTCCCAGGTGGGCGGCCACGGTGGCGACGTCCTTGTCGCCGCGGCCGGAGAGGTTCAGCACCACGACGCCGCCCTTGCCCACCTCGCGGGCGATGTCCCCGACGCGGGCGATGGCGTGGGCGCTCTCGATCGCCGGCAGGATGCCCTCCAGTTCGGCGCAGAGCTGGAAGGCGGCCAGGGATTCCTGGTCGGTGGCGGTCAGGTAGGTGGCCCGGCCGACGTCGTGCAGCCAGGCGTGCTCGGGACCGATGCCGGGATAGTCGAGGCCGGCGGAGATAGAGTGGGCCTCCTCGATCTGGCCTTCGCGGTCCTGCAGGAGATAGGTCAGGTTGCCGTGCAGCACGCCCGGCTCGCCGCCGTTGATCGCCGCCGCATGCCGGCCGCTCTCCATGCCCTCGCCGGCTGCCTCGACGCCAAAGATCTTCACCTCGGCGTCGTTGAGGAACGGGTGGAACAGGCCGATGGCGTTGGAGCCGCCGCCGACGCAGGCGACGATGGCGTCCGGCAGCCGGCCTTCCTGCTCCAAGATCTGCTCGCGCACTTCCTGGCCGATGACCGCCTGGAAGTCGCGGACCATGGCCGGGTAGGGGTGCATGCCCGCCGCCGTGCCGATCAGGTAGTAGGTGTCGTGGACGTTGGTCACCCAGTCGCGGAGCGCCTCGTTCATGGCGTCCTTGAGGGTGGCCGAGCCGGAGGTCACCGCCCGCACCTCGGCGCCGAGGAGGTTCATCCGGAAGACGTTGGGCTTCTGCCGCTCCACGTCCACCGCGCCCATGTAGACGACGCACGGCAGGCCGAAGCGGGCACAGACGGTGGCGGTGGCGACGCCGTGCTGGCCGGCGCCGGTCTCGGCGATGATGCGGGTCTTGCCCATCCGCCGGGCCAGGAGGATCTGGCCCATGCAGTTGTTGATCTTGTGGGAGCCGGTGTGGTTCAGCTCCTCGCGCTTCAGGTAGATCTTCGCCCCGCCGAAGTGGTCGGTCAGCCGCTCGGCGAAATAGAGCGGCGAGGGGCGGCCCACATAGTGGGTCAGGAAGCTCTTCAGCTCGGCCTGGAAGGCGGGGTCGGCCTTGGCCGCCGCATAGGCCTGGTCCAGCTCGTGGACCAGCGGCATCAGCGTCTCGGGCACATACTGGCCGCCGTAGTCGCCGAAGCGGCCCTTGGCGTCGGGGTAGGCCGAATAGTCGTTGGGTCTGGCGGGCGCGTTCACGAGAATTTCGGGGCCTTCAATCAGGCCTTGCGGACGGCGTCCAGGAACGCCGTGATCAAGGCGGGGTCCTTTAAGCCGGGTCCGCGCTCCACGCCAGAGGAAACGTCCACGATAGGCGCGCCCGAGCGGGCGATCGCCTCGCCCACGTTCCACGGGTCGAGCCCGCCGGCCAGCAGCCACGGGCGTTGGAAGCGGCGGCCTGCGAGCAGGGTCCAGTCGAACGGCTCGCCAAGGCCGCCGGGCCGCTCGGCGTCCTTCGGCGGCTTCGCGTCGAACATCAGGTGCTCGGCGACCCCCTCGTAGTCGCGGGCGGCGTCCACGTCGGCGGCCGCGGAGACGGGCAGCACCTTGATGACCCCGCGCCCGCTGCGGGCGGCGATCTCGCGGGCGCGGCTCGGGCTTTCCTTGCCGTGCAGCTGGACGAGGTCGGGGGAAAGCCCCGCCACGATGCGGTCGACCTCGGCGTCGCTGGGATCGACGGTGAGGGCGACGATCTTGACCCCCCTGGCCCGCGCCGGCTCGGCCAGCCGCCGGGCGGCCTCGGGCGCGATGTTGCGGGGACTCTTCTCGAAAAAGACGAAGCCCAGGAAGCCGGCGCCGCCCTCGACGGCGGCCGTGACCGCCTCCGGCGTCCTCAGCCCACAGATCTTCGCGCCTACGCTCATGGCGAGGCATTAGGGGGCTGAACGGCCCGCCCGCAAGTCCGGAACAGCGCCAGTGGGTAGGCTGTTCATGGGGCGACCCTCAGGAGAACCTCCATGCCTCACGCCCAAAACGGCTCGTTCGGCCGCCTTGCCGCCGGCGCCGCCCTCGGTCTCGCCGCCGGCCTCGTCCTGCCCCACGCCCGCAAGCTCGCCATGCAGGGGCCGACCATGGCCGCCGGCAACTGGGTGGAGGCGCTGACCGCCGAGCACCGGATGGTCGAGAAGATGTTCGAACAGCTGATGACCACCACCGAGGACGAGATGGCAAAGCGCGAGATGCTGCTGAGCAAGATCGCCTACGCCCTCAACAAGCATGCGATCCAGGAGGAGAACGTCATCTATCCGGCGCTCTCGGAGAACGCCTACGCCGACCAGTCGCGGCATCTCGCCGAAGAGCACCTGCAGATGAAGACCTTCATCTACGACCTGCGGCGAATCCCCTCGACGGACGCCCAGTGGATCATCAAGGCGCGCGAGTTCTTCGACGCCGTTCTCGCCCATGCCCGCGAGGAGGAACAGGAGGTCTTCCCGGCCTTCCGCGACAGCCTGCCGGCCGAGGAGAACGGCAAGCTCACGGCGATGATGAACTGGGAAGGCCTGAAGGTCGCCTGACGCAGGCCAGGCCATCCCGGACGCACGGAGCGCGAGCCGGGATCGAAGGGGTCAATGCCGGGTCGGAGTCTCGGGCGCCTGCGCCTTGAGGAGGTCGCGGATCTCCATCAGCAGGGCTTCCTGCGGGGTGGGCGGCGCCTTCTCGGAGTCCGGCTTGGCGGCCTCGCGGCGGCGGATGGTGTTGACCAGCTTGACCAGCAGGAAGACCACCCAGGCGACGACCATGAACTTGATCAGGGTATTGAAGAAGGCGCCGTACTGGATCGCCACCTCTTCGTTCGCCTTGGTCAGAGGATTGTCTGGCTTCAGCACCCACTGCATGTGGGAGAAGTCGATGCCGGACATCAGGAGGCCGATCGGCGGCATCACCACCTGATCCACCAGCGCCTTGACGATGTCGTTGAAGGCCGCGCCGATGATCACACCGACGGCCAGGTCGATGACGTTGCCGCGGGCGATGAACTCGCGGAACTCGCCCAGGATGGGCACCCGCTTCTCCGCTGCTTTGAGGGGATCCGGCAGGGTGACGGCCATGGGCTCTTACTCGTCCGTTGCGTTGAGCCGCTCACGCAGCTCCTTGCCGCTCTTGAAGAAGGGGACGTGCTTGGCGCGGACCGACACCGGCTCGCCGGTGCGGGGGTTGCGCCCGGCCCGGGCGTCGCGCGAGCGCACCGACAGCGCGCCGAAGCCGCGCAGCTCGACCCGGCCGCCCTGCTCGAGGGCCTGGATCATGCGCTCCAGCACCACGCCAACCACGCGCTCGATGTCGCGCTGGGTCAGGTGCGGGTTTTCCTCGGCAAGCTTGGCGATCAGCTCGGACTTGATCATCGGGACCCCTTGAACGGCGCGACCATGGAAGAGTCCGCCTTTGTATTCAAGGCGCAAATCGGGGTTATGCGCCGCTACGGCCAAGCTTTTCGAAACTGTGGCATTGCAACCCTGGGGCGCACGCCGGCCGCGATCGGCTCAACCGAGGCGAATCCTGGCTGATCCTGGCGGGATTCACAAAAGAAAACGGCGGACCGGTCGCCCGATCCGCCGCTTCGGCGTCAGCTTGGAGCTGAAACCTATTCCTTCTGGGCCTTCTCGCGGAGAGCCGCGCCCAGGATGTCGCCCAGCGAGGCGCCGGAGTCCGACGAGCCGAACTGCTCGATGGCTTCCTTCTCCTCGGCCATTTCCAGCGACTTGATCGACAGCGAGACGCGGCGCGCGGCCTTGTCCACGTTGGTGATCTGAGCGTCGACGCGGTCGCCCACGGCGAAGCGCTCGGGGCGCTGGTCGGCGCGGTCGCGCGACAGGTCCGACTTGCGGATGAAGGCCGTCATCGGCGCGTCGTCCTCGCCGAACTTCACCTCGATGCCGCCCGAGGTGATCTCGGTGACGGTGCAGGTGACGGTCTGGCCCTTGCGGTAGCTGTCGCCCTGCATCGGGTCGCCGGCCAGTTGCTTGATGCCGAGCGAGATCCGCTCCTTCTCGACGTCGACGTCGAGAACGCGGGCCTTCACCATGTCACCCTTGTTGTAGCGGGCGATGGCTTCCTCGCCGGACACGGTCCAGTCGAGGTCCGACAGGTGCACCATGCCGTCGATGTCGCTGTCGAGGCCGATGAACAGGCCGAACTCGGTGGCGTTCTTGACCTCGCCTTCCACGGTCGAACCGATCGGGTGAGCCTCCAGGAAGGCCTCCCACGGGTTGGCCATGGCCTGCTTCAGGCCCAGCGAGATGCGGCGCTTGGAGGCGTCCACGTCCAGCACGACGACTTCCACTTCCTGCGAGGTGGAGACGATCTTGCCAGGGTGCACGTTCTTCTTCGTCCAGGACATTTCCGAGACGTGCACCAGGCCCTCCACGCCGGCTTCCAGCTCCACGAAGGCGCCGTAGTCGGTGATGTTGGTGATGCGGCCCTTGAACTTGGCGCCCACCGGGTACTTGGCCTCGACGCCGTCCCACGGGTCCGACTGCAGCTGCTTCATGCCGAGCGAGATGCGCTGGGTCTCGGGGTTGATCTTGACGATCTGCACCTTGACCGTGTCGCCCACCGCCAGGACCTGGCTCGGGTGCGAGACGCGCTTCCAGCTCATGTCGGTGACGTGCAGCAGGCCGTCGATGCCGCCCAGGTCAACGAACGCACCGTAGTCGGTGATGTTCTTGACCACGCCTTCGCGGACTTCGCCTTCCTGCAGCTGGCTGACCAGCTCGGTGCGCTGCTCGGCGCGGGCTTCCTCGAGGATGGCGCGGCGCGAGACCACGATGTTGCCGCGCGGGCGGTCCATCTTCAGGATCGCGAACGGCTGCTCGCGGCCCATCAGCGGGCCGACGTCGCGCACCGGACGGATGTCCACCTGCGAGCCGGGCAGGAACGCCGAGGCGCCGCCCAGGTCGACGGTGAAGCCGCCCTTCACGCGGCCGACGATCACGCCGTTCACCGGTTGGTTCTGCTCGTAGACGGCCTCCAGACGCGTCCAGGCTTCCTCGCGGCGCGCCTTTTCGCGGCTGATCACCGCTTCGCCCATGGCGTTCTCGACGCGCTCCAGGAACACCTCGACGGTGTCGCCGGGCTTCAGCGGGGCCTTGCCGTCCTCGCCCGGGCCGAATTCCTTCAGCGGCACGCGGCCTTCGGTCTTCAGACCGACGTCGACGATGGCGAAGTCCTTCTCGATGGCCACGACCTTGCCGTGGACCACTTGGCCTTCCATCAGATCACGCCCGCCGAGGGACTCGTCGAGCAGCGCGGAGAAGTCGTCGCGCGTGGGGTTGAGGCTTAGATCGTCAGCCATGAGTCACTTTCGTCTTCGAATGGCGTATGGCCCCGCTGCGATCGCAGTCGGAGTCCAGGCGCCGGGTTGAGAGATTTGATCGCCCGCGGCCGTCCAGAGGCTAGGCGCGGTTGGATTTGCTCGGTCGGGAAGGCTTCCTTCAGGAAGCGTCCCAACGGGCGCGCGCCGCCTCGACGATGCGGCGGGCCGCATCGGCGGCCTGCTCTATAGTCATTTCGGAGGTGTCGAGCAACACCGCGTCCTCGGCCGGGCGCATCGGGGCGGCGCCGCGGCCGCCGTCGCGGGCGTCGCGCCGGCGGATGTCGGCCAGGATGTCCTCGTAGGTCACGGCCTCGCCCTGGCCCTGGAGCTGCTTCCAGCGGCGCTCGGCGCGCACCTCCGGCGTCGCGGTGACATAGAGCTTGGCCGGCGCCTGCGGCCAGATCACCGTGCCGATGTCGCGTCCGTCCAGGATCGCGCCGGCCTCCTGGCCTGCGAAGGTCCGCTGGAAGTCCAGCAGGGCGTCGCGCACCCGCGGATGCACCGCCACGCGGCTGGCCAGCTCGCCGGCCTCGCGGGTCCGCAGCGCCGGGTCGCCGAGCTGATCGGCCGTCAGCGTCACCGCCGCGGCCGCGCAGGCCGTCTCGTCGTCGAGGTCCTCGCCCGCCCGCTTCGCCAGCACCCCGACCGCCCGATAGAGCAGGCCGGTGTCCAGCACCGGCAGGCCGTAGGCCTCGCCCAGCCGCGTCGCGATCGTCCCCTTGCCCGACGCCGCCGGCCCGTCCACCGCGATGACGAAGGCGCCGGTCATACCGCGGCGATCTCGCCGCCCAGGCTGCGCATCAGCTCGACGAACCCCGGGAAGCTGGTGGCGATCATGCCCGGCTGGTCGACGCTGACGGCCTCCCCGCTGGCGAGGCCCAGCACCAGGTGGCTCATGGCGATCCGGTGATCGCCGTGGGTGGTCACCGCCGCCCCGCCGGCGACGCCATGGTTGGCGCGCACCGCCCCGACCACCGTCAGCCCCTCCGGCTCCTCCTCGACGGCGACGCCGCAGGCTTCCAGGCCGCGGGCCATCAGGGCGATGCGGTCGCTCTCCTTGACGCGCAGCTCGGCGAGGCCCCGCATCACCGTCGGCCCCTCGGCGAAGGCCGCCGCGACGCCGAGGATCGGATATTCGTCGATCATCGAGGGCGCCCGCCCGGGCGGCACCACGACGCCGGTCAGGGCCGAGTGGCGGGCGGTGATGTCGCCCACCTGCTCGCCGCTCTCCTCGCGCACGTTTGAATAAGTCAGGTCGGCGCCCATCTCGCGCAGGGTCTCGAAGAGGCCGGTGCGCAGCGGATTGAGCAGGACGCCTTCCACCGTCACCTCCGAGCCCGGGGTGATCAGGGCCGCCACCAGCGGGAAGGCGGCCGAGGAGGGATCTCCCGGCACGCGCACGAATGTCCCGGTCAGGGCCTGGCCGCCCGGCACGACGATGCGGCGCTCGTCGTCGGCGTCCTTCACCTCGACGTTCACGCCGAAGGCCCGGAGCATGCGCTCGGTGTGGTCGCGCGTGGCCTCGGGTTCGATCACCTCGGCTCCGCCGGCGGCGTTCAATCCGGCCAGCAGCACCGCCGACTTCACCTGCGCGGACGGTTCGGGCAGGCGGTAGGCGATGCGCTTCAGCCCGCCGCCCTTCAGCGTCAGGGGCAGGCGTTCGTTGGAGCGGGCCGTCCAGCTCGCGCCCATCTCGCCGAGCGGCTTGAGCACCCGGCGCATGGGCCGGCCGCGCAGCGACTCGTCGCCCGTGAAGGTGGCCGCCAGGTCGTAGCCCGCCGCCGCGCCCATGATCAGGCGCACCCCGGTGCCCGAGTTGCCGCAGTCGACCACGTCCTTCGGCTCGGCCAGGCCGCCGTGGCCTCGCACGCGCCAGGCGCCTTCGCCCAGGCGCTCGACCTCGGCGCCGAAGGCGGCCATGGCCGCGGCCGTGCGCTTCACGTCCTCGCCTTCCAGAAGGCCTTCGATCTTGGTCTCGCCAGTGGCCAGCGCACCCAGGATCAGGGCGCGATGGGAGATGGACTTGTCCCCCGGAGCCCGGACGCGCCCCTTGAGCGGTCCGCCGCGCCTGGCGGTCAATTGCGCCGCCGTCATCGGTTGAAAACGAGCCTCCCGAGGCCTTGGGATTTCACGAGGGGGATTGCTTTTGACAGCCGCCCTCCCTCATGGCAAGGGAGCCGGCTTCCGCGACATCCGAGACCTCAGAGGCACGCGACATTGGCCACTCCCGAGCTGGGCGCCAAACAGATCTGCCCCAACTGCCAAGCTAAGTTCTACGACCTCAACAAGCGGCCGGCCCATTGCCCCAAGTGCGGCAACGAGTTCGACCCTGACGAGGCGATCCGCAATCGGCGGGTCCGCGCCCGCGTGGCGACGCCCGAGCCCGAGCCCGACGAGGATCGTGACGATCAGGTCAAGGGCGGCGCCGAAAGCGACGAGGACGAAGAAGAGGACGTCGGCGCGCCCGAGCTCGACGAAGTCGTCGACGAGCCGCCGCTGGGCGGCGACGACGACGAGGACGACGCCGAGCCTGCGCCGGCGGTCTCCGAGGACCTCGGCGAATTCGCTGACGACGAGGACGTGGAAGACGCCGACGACGTGCCGTTCCTCGAGGAAGACGACGACGATTTCGACGATTCCGAGATCGAGGGCCTGCCCGACGGCGACGAGGAATAGGGTCGAAAATCAGGGGCTGGCCGGGGCCGCGACAAAAATCGTCTCCGGCCGCTCTTGATCTTGTCGATCTGTCTGAATAGGTTCCGCGCCTCTCGCGGGACCAACCCCTGCCGAGAGATGACCTCGGGGCTATAGCTCAGTTGGTAGAGCGCTTGAATGGCATTCAAGAGGTCAGCGGTTCGACTCCGCTTAGCTCCACCATGGAGGCCCGCCGGACACCCCGGCGGGCCTTCGCCTTGTCCGGCGTGGTGTCGTCCGGCGCCCTCTCCGGAACCCTGCTGCTCCTGAGTCTGGCCGGCCTTGCGCTCGCCGCGTGCGACGAGGCCAAGCCGCGCCCGCCGGTCCCGGCCGAAGGCCAGCCGCCGCCGGGGCCGCGCGACGCCGCGGCCGCCGCCAAGCGCGCCGAGGCCGAGGCCAGCCTCAGCAAGGAATCCCTTCCCGACACCGTCGCCTGGGCCAAGCCCTATGTCGGCGAGAAGCTCGACCGGCTGTTTCCCAAGCGCGACGGCGCCTGCGTCGGCAACACCGACCTCGTGACCCAGCGCTACGGTGGCGAGGCGCCCGGCGTGCGGGTCCTCGGCTGGGCCTGGGATCCGGCGGCCAGGAAGCCGCTCCAGCACATGCTGCTCTCCGACGAGCGCGGGACCATCGTCGGGGCCGGGGAGACGGGGGCGGAGCGCACCGACGTCACCGCGGTGCGCAAGGATGTCACCTCGCACCTGACCGGCTGGCTGGGCTACACCGCCAAGACCCGCGGCGAGGTGGATGGCTGGGCCCTGATGCCGGACGGCAAGACCCTCTGCCCGCTCGGCCACTTGACCCTCTGACGGCCGCGCTTCCGAGCGGCTATAGCAATCCCTAAGACTTCGCCCCCATCCTGCCGGACCTCATGACCGCCACCACCACCAAGGCCGCCGCCCAAGCCGCACCCGCCGCGGCGCCGGTCGCCGTGCGCTCCAGCCGTGGCAAGCGGCTGTCGCTGGTGGTGCCGATGCACAACGAGGCGCCGGTGTTCGACGCTCTGTTCGAGCGGCTCGAGGCCACCGTGGGCAAGCTCAGGATCGATCTCGAGATCGTCTGCGTCGACGACGGCAGCCGCGACAACACGCTCGACCTCCTCCGCGCCAAGGCCAAGGCCGACAAGCGCATCCGCGCCGTCGCCCTCAGCCGCAACTTCGGCAAGGAGGCGGCCCTCACGGCGGGCCTCGAGGCCGCGACCGGCGACATGGTCGTGCCGCTCGACGCCGACCTGCAGGACCCGCCGGAGCTGATCGCCGAGTTCGTGGCGCTGTGGGAGCAGGGCTACGACGTGGTCTATGGCGTGCGCAGCGACCGGACCAGCGACACAGTGCTGAAGCGGACCACCGCCAACCTGTTCTACCGTGTGTTCAACATGCTCTCGGACTATCCGATCCCGGCCTCCACCGGCGACTTCCGGCTGATGGACCGACGGGTGGTCGAGGCGCTGATGCGCCTGCCCGAGCGCAATCGCTTCATGAAGGGCCTGTTCGCCTGGGTCGGCTTCCGCCAGGTCGGCGTGCCCTACGTGCGCCCGGCGCGCATGGCCGGCGAGACGGCCTGGGGCTATCGCAAGCTGATGCGTTTCGCCGTCGACGGCCTGACCGCCTTCACCACCCTGCCGCTGCGCATCTGGACCCTGGTCGGCATCGGTTCGGCCGTGCTGGCGGTGATCACCGGCCTCGGCCTCATCGTCCGCGTGCTGGTGGTCGGGCGCGACGTGCCCGGCTACGCCTCGCTGATGGTCGTCCTGTTGTTCGGCTTCGCCCTGCAGATGATCGCGCTCGGCGTCATGGGCGAGTACCTCGGCCGCATGTACCAGGAGGTGAAGGGCCGCCCCACCTACCTGGTCAAGGACCGCATCGGCTTCGACTCCTGATGGAACGCGCCGTCTACGATCAGATGCGGGTCCTGCAGCGGGACCACTGGTGGTTCGCCGCCCGCCGCGAGATCCTCGCCGGCCAGATCGGCCGCCTGCCGCTGCCCCGTCCGGCGCAGATCCTCGAGGCCGGCTGCGGCCCGGGCGGCAACCTCGAGATGCTCAAGCGGTTCGGCGAGGTGGTGGCCATCGAGCCGGACGACGAGAGCCGCGCCTATGCCGCCGAGACCTTCGGGGTCGACGTCCGCGGCGGCTTCCTGCCCCAGTCGGCGCCTGATTTCGGCAAGGCCTTCGACCTCGTCGCCTGCTTCGACGTCATCGAGCACGTGCCCGACGACGCCGGCGCGGTCGCCCGGCTCGGCGAATACCTCAAGCCGGGCGGCTACATGGTCACCACCGTCCCGGCCTGCCCCTGGATGTGGAGCGACCACGACGCCGCCCACCACCACCAGCGCCGCTACAAGCTGCCCGCCTACCGCCGCCTGTTCGAGCAGGCGGGGCTGAAAGTGCTGCGCGCCAGCCACTTCAACACCCTGCTGTTCCCGCCGATCGCCGCGGTGCGGCTGGCCAAGAACGCCATGGGCCGCACCGGCGGCGACGAGGGCATGCCGGGCGCGCCGGTGAACGCCCTCCTGAAGACCGTGTTCGGCGCCGAGCGCGGCCTGCTGGCCGCCGCCGACCTGCCGTTCGGCGTCTCCATCCTGCTGATCGCCCAGCGCCCGCTGCAGCGTCCCGCCGAATGAGCCTGCGGGCCGACGCCGCCACCGTCCGCCAGGGCGGGACCTTCCTCGTGGTCGGCCTCGCCGCCACGGCGGTCCACGCCGCCGCCTCCCTGGCCGCTCGCGAGCTCGGGCACCTGGCGCCCACCGCCGCAACCACCGTCGGCTACCTGTGCTCGGTGGGGATCTCCTACCTCGGCAACGCGCGCTTCACCTTCGGACGGCCGGCGCTCGACGGGGCCCAGTTCGTCCGCTTCCTCGTGGTGTCGCTGATCGGTTTCGCCGCCAACCTCGGCGTCACCCACCTCTTCGCCGAGGTGCTGAAGTGGCCCTTCGTCGCCGCCCTTGGGGTCGTCGTGGTGGTGATCCCGGCGCTGTCGTTCACGGCCTCCAAACTCTGGGCCTTCGCCGAGCGGCGCGCTTAGCCCAGGCCGGTCTCTGGCCCGTCTTTGGCCCGTCTTTGGCCCGTCTCAGGCCGGCAGCTCGCCCTCGTACAGCACGCCCGGCATGCCGCTCGAGTCGTAGTAGACCACCGCGCCTTCCGCGAAATAGTGGCCGACGATCGAGCGCCGCGACTTCGACATGTCGAGCCGCATCGAGCCGGCGTGCATCAGGTTCTCGTGCCAGATCAGCACCGTGCCGGCCTTGGGCCGGTAGACCTCGCGGCGGAACTTGTTGTCGAGCAGGCGAGTCCAGAGCGGCGTCACGGTCTCGCCGAACTGGCTCCAGTCCTCGCCGACCTTGGGGATGCCGGCGTCCTTCATATAGACGCGCGGCAGGCGATGGCTGCCGGGGAAGACCACCAGCTCGCCGGAGTCCGGCTGCACGTCTTCCAGCGCCGTCCATACCCCGCACATCCGGCCGGCCGGGAACGAGGTCAGGTGGATGGTGTCCTGATGGTGCTCCTGCTGGGAGCCGAACACATAGGTGAGCGACTGGCAGGGCCGGCCCGCCGCGCCGAAGATCAGGCGCAGCATCCTGATGACCTTGGCGTGCAGCCAGAGCTCGCGGATCGCCGGGTACTGGAGGTGCAGGTTGTGCAGCCGCTGGCTGACCCCCCACTCGTAGCCCTCGACCTTCTTGGCCACCGCGTCGTCGAGCGCCGCGTTGAGCCGGCTCAGCAGGTCCTCGTCCACGACGCCGGGGACGACCATGAAGCCGTCGCGCGTGAACTGGCGCAGGGCCTCGACCTCCTCGGGGCTCGCCTGGCCCGTGTCGCCGAGCATCTTCAGGTGCGCCTCGATCGCCTCGGGCGAGCGGTCGTACCAGGCGGCGAGGCTGTCGTCGGCGTAGTCGTAGAGCCGCGCGTCCAGCTCATCCACCACCAGGGCGACGCCGCGCGACGTCAGGCTCCGGCGGGTGATCTCGGCGAGCTCGCCCTCGTTGCGCACCTTCAGGGTCAGCCGGGTCTGGGCCAGCACCGCGCCGGCGGCGTCGGCCAGCTCCAGCCGCACCGCCAGCGGTCCGTTGGCGACCAGGTGGCCGTGGATCGCCACCCAGGTGCGCAGCTCCTGCGGCCCGAAGCTCAGCGGCTTCTCGAAGGCGGGCGTCGCCGCCGCGCCCACGAAGACCCGCAGCGTCGCCGTGGTCGGCGCGGCCGCCTTGGCGGCCAGCTCCACCGTCAGCAGGCCCGAAGTCGGCTGGCTTTCGGCCGAGGACCCGGCGGTCAGGCCGACGGCCGGCTCCTGCGCGGATCGGGCGGGGCGGGGCCTGTCGAACAGGCGAAGCAGGGAGCGCACGTGAAACATCCTGGACTTGCGCCCACACCCTGGGCGCGCGGCCAACCAACCTGCGTTAAGGTCCCGGCGTCAAGAGGCGGGCGCGGCGGGTCCTGGCCCCTTGCGTTGAAAAGGCCCTTCCGACGTCCCACATAGAGCTTGTCCGGATGAGCCGCGCCGCTACCGGGCGGCCCGTCCGGAGAGTCGCTTCAGGCAAGGACTCTGATGGGAATGAATCGCTCGATCCTCTTCGACAGCCCATTTCTGCTGGGCTTCGAACACACCCGCGCCCTGGCCGAACGCGCCGCCAAGGCCGCCGCCGAAAGCTATCCGCCCTACAATGTGGAAGACCGCGGCGACGACGGGATCCGCATCACCCTGGCCGTGGCGGGCTTCTCGCCCGACCAGCTCGAGGTGACCGTCGAGGACCGCCAGCTGGTGGTCGCCGGCCGGCGGGAGGCGGGCGCCAAACCGGAAGAGGCCTACCTGCATCGTGGTATCGCCTCGCGGGGGTTCCTTCGGACCTTCGTCCTGGCCGACGGCATGGTGGTGGAAGGCGCGACCCTGGAGCACGGCCTACTCCACATCGACCTCGCCCGGCCGGAGCCGGAAAAGCGGATCGTCAAGGTTCCGATCCGCAGCGCCGGTTGAGCCGATCAGTTGAGCGAGGCCGAAAGGTAAGTAGTGACGGCCGGATGGTCCGGCGTCGAGTGCATAGGATGGTTGGCTGAACCGGCGACCGTCCGACGCGTTGAGTTCTCGGAGGTGGTCATGATGACACCTGTACTGTCGACTGAAGCCTTTGCCGCGCTGGGCGCGCCGCAGCTGGTCTATGTGAGGCCCGTGAAAGCCGCGGAAATCATCGCCAGCGTGCCATCGGCCCAGATCCAGGGGATCGAGCTAGATCCCGACCAGACCCTTTACGCGGTGCACCGCGCCGACGGCGAGCGCCTCGCCGTCCTCACCGACCGCGACTCCGCGGTCGCGGCCGCCCTCGCCCACGAGCTGGCCCCGGTCTCGGTGCACTGAGCATCGCCAAGCGCCGCCCTCCTTCTCCCGCCTCAGGGGGAGGGCGGCGTGGAGGCACGAACTTCCAACCACGGATTTCACGGACCCTACGGACGACACCGTCCGCGCCATCCGTGCGGTCCGTGGTTTTCGATTGAGGTGTCAGGCCGCGCTGGTGCGGACCGTGTCGCCGTCCTGCACCAGGATGGCGTGGATGGCGTCGGCGCCGCGGGCTTGTCGCAGGCGCTCGCGCACCTCGCCCTGACGCAGCAGGCGCGACACCCGGGCCAGCGCCCGCAGGTGCTCGGCCCCGGCGTCCTTCGGGGCGAAGAGGGCGAACAGCAGGTCGACCGGCTGGTCGTCCACCGCGTCGAACGTCACCGGCTGCTCCAGGCGCACGAAGACGCCGCGCATCCGCTCCAGGCCTTCCAGCCGGGCGTGCGGCACGGCGACGCCGTGGCCGACGCCGGTGGAGCCGGCGGTCTCGCGCTCGGCCAGGGCGTCCAGCACCTCGCCGCCGTCCAGCCCGAAGCTGCGGGCGGCGATTTCCGAGATGACGGCTAGGGCTTGGCGCTTGTTGGCGGCGCTCACGCGCAAGGCGATCGCGCTGCGATCGAGGAGGTCGCCGATGTTCATCTGTCTCTGAACGCTCACAAAGTCACAGGCCCGCCCCTGCGGGGCGGCTCCTTTAGAACGGACCCTCACTAGCGTCTAGTGCGCCGAAGGAGTTCCGTCCGCCCCATCCCCTTTGACTCCCCGTTGGCCGCCGCCGTTCGCGCTGTCGTTGGCGCCTGGGCTGCGATCGGGGTCTATCCAGCCGATATTCCCGTCCGCGCGGCGATATACCACGGACAATCCGCCGTGAGCGGCGTTCCTGAACACGATTGTTTGAGATTCGGTCAGGTCCAGTTCCATCACCGCCATGGCCACGGTCATGGTGCGGACCGGGCGCTCCGTCTCGGCGATGACCACCGGCTCGGGGAAGCTCAGCTCCGCCTCCTCCTCGAAGGCCTCGTCCTCCTCCTCGGTGGGCTGGAGCACGAAATAGGCGGCGGTCTCGGCCTGTTTGGCCTGGGCCTGGAGGTGATGATCCTTGAGGCGCCGGCTGTAGCGGCGGACCCGCTTCTCCATCTTCTCCAGGGCGGCGTCGAAGGCCATGTGGGCGTCGCCGCCGACGCCGTGAGTGGTCATCTGGGCGCCCGAGGCCAGGGTGACGGCGCAGTCCACCTTGAAGGCGGCGCCTTCTCGGGTGACCACGACGTCCGCGCCGCCTCCGCGGTCGAAGTACTTCTCGATGCGATTGGCGAGTTCGTCGGAGACCCGCGCACGCAGGGCCTCGCCGACGTCGACGTGCTTGCCGGTGACTTGGACTTGCATATGCGATCAACGCGCCCGGCCCCGGAAGGTGTCAAGGCCATGACGATCGCGTGCGAGACGCCCCGGATCGCCGCGTTCAGGCGGCGGTGATGGCTCCGAGAACCTGGCCCAGCCCGCGGGCGATCAGGCCCGCCGCCAGCACCAGGACGCCGGCGCTGGCCGCCGTCAGGGCGTAGCCCACCAGGGCCAGGGCGCCGTCGCGCTGGACGAGCGCCAGGGCGAGGACGCTGACCGCCGCCCCGGGCAGCAGGTTGCCGAGCGGGATCGGCAGGATCAGCACGATCGCCAGCACCGAACAGATGAGGCCGATCAGCCGCTGGCCCCAGGACCCGAACAGGAAGTGCAGCCGCGGCTTCGACACTGCCTCGGCCCGTTCCAACCAGGGCAGCACCCGCGGCAGGCCCTTCTTCAGGTCGGCGGTGGGCACGTCGCGGCCGCGCAGGCCCTGCGGGATCCACGGCGCGCGCGCGCCGAACAGCAGTTGCGGCCCCAGCAGCACCAGCGGCAGGCCGAACACGGTGGTGCCGCCGGGCGGCAGGGGCAGGGTGCAGGCCAGGCCGAAGATCAGCAGAAGGGCGCCCAGGGCGCGGCCGCCGAACCGGTCGATCAGCTCGCCGACGGAGACGCGCTCTTCGTCGGCCACCTCGCGGAGGACCTCGGACAACGGTCGATGGTCAGGGGCTTTGGGCATTCGCCCCATCATCTGGCCACGCCGCGTGTTGGAACCAAGACCCTGGAGGTTGCAGGCCGCAGATTTTGCTGCGTCAGACCGCCGCCTTCAGCATGCGCCGGCGCTCCACCGACGAGGGGATGCGCATGGCCTCGCGGTACTTGGCCACGGTGCGCCGGGCGATGTCGACGCCGGCTTCCTTGAGGATCTCGACGATCCGGTCGTCGGAGTGGACGTCCTCTTCCTTCGCCTCGGCCTCGATCAGCTGGCGGATCTTGTGGCGCACGCTCTCGGCCGAGTGGGCCTCGCCGCCTTCGGTCGCCTGGATCGCCGAGGTGAAGAAGAACTTCAGTTCGAACAGGCCCCGCGGGGTGGCGATGTACTTGTTCGAGGTGACGCGGCTGACCGTCGACTCGTGCATGCCGATCGCCTCGGCCACGGTCTTCAGGTTCAGCGGCCGCAGGTGCTCCACCCCGAACGCCAGGAAGGCGTCCTGCTGGCGGACGATCTCGGAGGCGACCTTCAGGATCGTGCGGGCTCGCTGGTCGAGGCTCTTCACCAGCCAGTTGGCCTGGGCCATGCAGTCGGCCACGAAGGCCTTCTCCTGGTCCGAGCGCGCCGCCTTGGAGACCTGGGCGTGGTAGCGCTGGTCGACCAGCAGCTTGGGCAGGGTGTCGGAGTTGAGCTCCACGTGCCACAGCCCGCCGGGGCCTTCCTTGACGAAGACGTCCGGCGCCACCGGCTGGGCCGCCTCGCCGCCGAAGGCCGCCCCCGGCCGGGGCGTCAGGCCCTTCAGCTCGGCGACCATCTCGCGCAGGTCCTCGTCATCGACGCCGCAGGCCCGCTTCAGCGCCGCCATGTCGCGCCGCGCCAGGAGCTGCAGGTTGTCGAGCAGGGCCGCCATGGCCGGATCGTAGCGGTTGCGGTCCTTCAGCTGCAGCATCAGGCATTCGCCGAGGTCGCGCGCGCCCACCCCGGTCGGCTCAAAGCCGTGGATGACGCCCAGCACCTGTTCGACCAGCGCCAGCTCGCAGCCGAGGCGCTCGGCGGTCTCCTCGAGGTCCAGGCGCAGGTAGCCGCCCTCGTCCACCGCATCGATCAGCACGGTGGCCACGGCGCACTCGGCCGGCGTGAGGCCGGAGACCGCCAGCTGGTCGTGCAGGTGCTCGTGCAGGGTCTTCTCGCGGGTCAGGCTGTCGCCCAGCCCCTCGAGGTCGCCGTCGAAGCCGCCCTTGCCGGCCTTGGACCAGTCCACCGAACCGCCGGCGTCGGCCGCCGCCGACGCGTCGGCGGCATCGCCCGTGGCCCGCTCGCCGGGGCTGGATTCGTCGGGGGTGACGTCGAGGTCGTGACCCGCATCGCCTGCGTCGTGGCCGGCGTCCCCGGCCTCGGCCGCCGCTTCGTCGCGCTGCGCGTCGAGGGATTCGACCCCTTCCGGTTCGCCGTCCTCGCGCTGCAACAGCGGGTTGCGCTCCAGCTCGGCCTCGACGAACGCCTCGAGCTCGAGGTTCGACAGCTGCAGCAGCTTAATGGCCTGCTGCAGCTGGGGCGTGATGACCAGCCCCTGTCCCTGCCGAATCTCGAGCCGCGCACTGAGCGCCAAGGAAGCCCCCTCTGGCCGTAACTCTGGCCGTAACTCTGGCCGTCACTGTTGGCCGATGCCGCAGGCCACTGGCCTGTTTCTTGCTGAGGGAGGCTAGAGTGCGTTCCCCACCGATTGGTTAACCGCGCAGCTTGCCGGATCTCGTCAGGCGGCGACCGCCTCGGCGCCCTGCGCCCGCCAGGCGAACTCCGGGTAGAACTCGGCCATCATGCGATCGACATAGGCGGTGAGGTTCTCGAACTGCTCGGCCTGCCGGCGCAGCTCGCTTTCGAAGTAAGGCGTCAGGATGAAGGCGAGGACCGCGAACACCGTGGCGTCCGCCCCGCAGGGCCGCTCGCCCATCAGGTAGGGCTTGGCGCCGAGCACGGCCGACAGGGCCGCCAGCGAGCGCATGCCCAGGGCGACGATCTCGGCCTCGGAATGGCGGCCGATGCCGACGGCGAAGACGTTGCCGCGCACCGCTTCCTGCACGTCGCGCCGCACCGCCTCGCGGACGGCCTCGGGCACGTCGTCGAAGAAATGGGCGGGGCCTTTGCGGAAGTTGTCGGCGATCAGCCAGCGGGCGTGGACGCCGGTCCAGGCGAGGTGGTTCTCGCACATCCGCTCGATGGCCCAGGCCTGGCCGCGCTGGGCGCAGTCCAGCCCCTCGTCGAAATCCAGGCCATAGGTGCGCTCGAGGAACCCTCGGATAAAGGTGGAGTCGGCGATCCGCTGGTCGCCGGCGTCGATGAACGGCAACTGGCCCTTGGGCGAGTCCGCACGATCGCCCTTCAGCTTGCGATAGGGCAGGGCGGCCATCTTCAGCTGCACCTCGGTCTTGGTCACATAGGGACTGATCTCCGGCAGGCCGAAGCCTTCGCCCACGCCGTAAAGGGTGATCATCGCGCGCTCTCCATCGTTGACACGACAGGGTTACGCGGGGTCTGTTGCCAGCCTTCTGTCAGCAGCTTGGCAAGGGGAGCCGGGTGTAGCCATGCGGCGCGCGGACCGCCTCTTCCAGATCATCCAGATCCTGCGCCGCCACCGCGGGCCGGTGACCGCCGACGTCATCGCCGCCGAGCTCGAGACATCCAAGCGCACGGTCTATCGCGACATCGCCGACCTCTCGGCCCAGCGGGTGCCGATCCGCGGCGAGGCCGGCATCGGCTATGTGCTGGAGAACGGCTTCGACCTGCCGCCGCTGATGCTGACGCCCGACGAGGTGGAGGCCGCCGTGCTCGGCGCGCAGTGGGTGGCCAGCCGCGGCGATCCCGAACTCGCCCGCGCCGCCCTCGACCTGATCGCCAAGATCGGGGCCACGGTGCCCGAGCGCCTGAGGCCCATGGTGCTGGAGCCCGCCACCCGCGCCGCGCCGAACCACCGCGCCCTGCCGGACCGCCTCGACATGGCGGCCGCCCGCCGCGCCATCCACGAAGGGCGCAAGATCCGCCTCGTCTATCGCGACGAGCAGGAGCGCGAGACCGAGCGCGTCGTCTGGCCCTTCGCCCTCGGCTACCACGAGGCCGTGCGTCTCCTGATGACCTGGTGCGAGCTGCGCCGGGATTTCCGCAGCTTCCGCACCGACCGGGTGTCCGTCGCCGAGTTCCTGGACGAGCGCTACCCTGACCGCCCGGCCGCGTTGCGCGCCCGCTGGCGCAAGATCCAGATGGACGAGTGGCGCGAGCGCCAGGCGGCTCGCAGCGAGGCGGCGGAGTAGCGCGATCCTCACCCCGCGTCAGCGTTGACCGCTCCGCCGCGCCGGACGCTGATGCCGCAAAGCCCGGCCCGCAGAGTCCGGCAGCGTGTGTGGGAGGTGTGGCGTGCATGACATCGTGATCCGCGGCGGGACCATCGTCGACGGGACGGGCGCGGCGCCGGTGACCGGCGACCTGGCCATCGACGGCGGCCTGATCTCGGCGGTCGGGCGCGTGGAGGGCCAGGGGCGGCGCGAGATCGACGCCGCCGGCTGTATCGTGGCGCCCGGCTTCATCGACCTGCACACTCACCTGGACGCCCAGGTCGGCTGGGATCCGGCGATGACGCCGATCGCCTGGCACGGCGTGACCACCGCCCTGATCGGCAACTGCGGCCTGACCTTCGCCCCCTGCAAGCCGTCCGACCGGGCGATCCTCGCCGGCATGATGGAGACGGTGGAGGACATTCCGCGCGAGGCGATCCTCTCGGGCCTGCCGTGGAGCTGGGAGGCCTACGAGGAATACCTCGACACCCTCGATTCCATCGGCCCGGGCCTCAACGTCGTCGGTCTCGTGGGCCACAGCGCCCTGCGCTACTACGTGATGGGCGAGCGGTCCTTCGACGACCAGGCCACGCCGACCGAGCTCGGCGCCATGTGCGCCGTGATGGACCGCGCCATGGCCCGCGGGGCGCTCGGCTTCTCCACCAACCGCTTCGAGCCGCACAAGGCGCCGGACGGCCGCTCGATCCCGGGCACCTTCGCCGACGTTTCCGAACTGATCGCCATCGCCAGGGTCGTCGCGGCGCGCGGCGGCCTCGTCCAGGCGGTGGGCGCCCACCCCGATGTGCTGCGCGAGCTGGCCGATGCGACCGGCGTGCGGATCCTGTTCAGCTATGGCGTGGGGCCGAACGCCGGCGACGGCCGCCGCGCGGCGGGCCTGCTCGACGGCCTGTGCGAGGGCCGCGACATCACCGCCATCACCCACGTGCGCGGCACCGGGTACCTCTACAACCTGATGGGCATGCTGCCCTTCCGCGGACCGGCCTGGGAGGAACTGCGCGCCCGCGATTCCGCGGGCCGGATGGCGGCGGTCCGTGACGGGGCCTTCGCCGGGCGGCTCGTCGCCGAGGCCCGCTCGCGGGTGCAGTTCAGCCAGGTCTTCGACCTCGGCGACGGGACGACGCCGGTTTATGCGGCGGCTGACGAGCTCAGCGTCGAGGCGCAGGCCGCGGCGGCGGGCGAGACCGTGGCCGAGCTGATGGTCCGCCGCTGGCGCGAGACCGACGGCCGCGCCTTCTTCAACTACCGCATGTTCTCCCCGAGCGTGGACGAGCTCAGCGAGGTGATCCGCGGCGACCATTGCTTCCCGGGCCTCGGCGACGCCGGCGCCCACGTGGCCCAGGTGATGGACGGCGACTGGCCGAGCTTCATCCTCGCCTACTGGGTGCGCGAGCGGCGGCTGTTCAGCCTGGCCGAGGGCGTGCGCCGGATGACCTCGGGCCCGGCCCGGGTGCTCGGCCTTGCCGACCGCGGCGTGCTGGCGCCGGGCAAGCGGGCCGACGTGGCGGTGTTCGACTTCGACCAGGTCTCGGAGCTGCAGCCGACCACGGCCCACGACTTCCCGGGCGGCGCCCCGCGCTACATCCAGCGCGGCCGCGGCTATCGCGCCGTGCTGGTCAACGGCGAGGTGAGCCTGGAGAACGACGAGCTGACGGGCGTGCGGTCGGGGCGGGTGTTGCGGCCCGGCGAACAGGAGCGCCGGCCCGAGGCGGTCAGTTGAACCGGTCGCCCAGGTAGACGCGGCGGACCTCGGGGTCGTCGACGATCTCGTCGGGACGGCCCTCGAACAGCACCTCGCCGGCATGGATGATCGAGGCGCGGTCGATGATGTCCAGCGTCTCGCGCACGTTGTGGTCGGTGATCAGGATGCCGATGCCGCGCTGCTTGAGGTAGCTGATCACCTCGCGGATGTCGGCGATGGCCAGGGGGTCGATGCCGGCGAACGGCTCGTCCAGCAGCATGAAGGCCGGCTCCGAGGCCAGCGCCCGGGCGATCTCCACCCGCCGCCGCTCGCCGCCGGACAGCGACACCGCCGGCGCGTTGCGCAGGTGCTCGATGTGCAGCTCCTCGAGGAGCTCGGTGACCATGTCGCGCGCCTTCTTCTTGTCGCGCTCGCGCAGTTCGACCACGGCCATGACGTTCTCGCCGACGCTCATGCCGCGGAAGATCGAGGTCTCCTGCGGTAGGTAGCCGACGCCCATCCGGGCGCGCTGGTACATCGGCAGGGCGGTGATGTTCTCGCCGTCGAGGTAGATGGCGCCGTAGTCGGCCGGGATCAGGCCGGTGATCATGTAGAAGCAGGTGGTCTTGCCCGCGCCGTTGGGGCCGAGCAGGCCCGCCACCTCGCCGCGGCGCAGGCGCAGCGACACGCCCTTCACCACCGGCCGGCCGCGGAACGACTTGCCGATGTTGTCGACGACGAGGCCTTCGCCCGCGAGGCCGGGCAGGCTGGCGGACCGGTCCTGCTTCAAAGGGGCTACCTGCGCTGGCCGGCCTGAGCCGGCTGCTGGGGCTTGCTGGACTGCTGCGGATAGAAGACGCCGCGCACGCGGTTGGGCTTGTTGCGGCCCTGGGCGGAGCCGACCATGTGGCCCTCGCCGGTCTTGGTGTTGATCACCATGCGCTCTCCGCGCAGCACGTTCTGGCCCTGGGCCGCCACCACGTCGCCGGTCACGGTGAGGGTGTCGGTGGTCGCCTCATAGAGGGCGTTGTCCCCGTGCACCCGCTGCTGCGGCGTCACATAGTAGACCGCCCCTTGCGCTTCCATGCGGATGAGGTCGCCGCAGTTGCCGCCGCCGGCGGAGCCGGGGCGCGCGCCCTTCTGGAAGTACATCTTCAGCAGATCGGTGCGCAGACGGGCGTTGTCCTGCAGCGCCTCGACATTGCCGCGCCAGGTCGAGACGCACTCGTTGTTCGCCGTCTCCAGTTGGTCGGAGGCGATGTCCACCGGGCCCTTGCCCTGCGACAGCTGGGCGGCCGCCGGACCGGCGAGGAGGACAGCGACCACAGCGGCGATTGGCGCCGCGATCGTGGGAAGGCTCTTCATAGCGTGCGTTTCCACCAGCCTACTTCTTCGGGTTCAGGCGGGTGTGCACGCCGCCCTGGAAGACCATCCGTTCGCCCTTGTCATAGACGCCATAGGACTTCGCATCGATTTGTCCAAGAGCACCGGAGCCCTGAACCGGCCCTGAACCGACCAGCTCGCCCGTCTTCGTGTCGAACTGTGACGCTGCGGTCTCAAATGCCCCCTGGGACGACGACATCCGCACCCCGCCGCTGACTTCCAGCTTGCCGGAGTTCTCGTGGAAGACGCCCTGCTTGGCGACCAGGCGGGTCGGGTCGGGCCCCTGCTCGTCGAGCACCAGGGCCGGATGGTCGAGATAGACCTTCTGGTAGTCCTGGGCGTCGCGGGTGGCGCTGGCGGCGGTGACCACGAAGGCCCGGCCCTTGTCGTCGCGGCCGACGAAGCGCGGATTCATCAGCCGGATCGGCTGGTTGGTCTCCTGCGTCGGCTCGGCGCCGGGCTTCAGGGCGTTGAAGGCCACCAGGCCCGCCAGGCTCAGGACGATCACCGCGATCAGCCCCGGCGCCGCCACGCGCAGGACGCGCACGGCCCGGCTGCGCCGGCGCCAGCGCTCGATGTTGCGCTCGCGCAGCGTCGCTTCGTTCGGCGGGGTGTTGAGGCGCTCGGTCACCATGAGCGACGGCCTCAGCTATGGGCGAAGATGTCGGTGTCTTCCCAGCCGGCCACGTCCAGCAGGGCGCGGTGGGGCAGGAATTCGAAACAGGCCTTGGCGAGGGCGTCGCGGCCTTCCCGCGCCAGCATGTCGTCGAGGCGCGCGCGCAGCGCATGCAGGTGCAGCACGTCGGAGGCGGCATAGGCCACCTGGTCGTCGGACAGCTTGGCCGCGCCCCAGTCCGAGCTCTGCTGCGCCTTGGACAGGTCGACGCCGATGAGCTCCTTGGTCACGTCCTTCAGGCCGTGGCGGTCGGTGTAGGTGCGGGCCAGCTTGGAGGCGATCTTGGTGCAGTAGACCGGAGCCGTGACCACGCCGAGGTGCAGGAAGAACATGGCGATGTCGAAGCGGCCGAAGTGGAAGATCTTGGTCACCGCCGGGTCGGTCAGCAGGCGCTTCAGGTTCGGGCAGTCGTAGTCGGGCCGGCGCAGCTGGACCACATGGGCGTCGCCCTGGCCGTCGGAGAGCTGGACGACGCAGAGCGGGTCGCGGCCGAGCCGCAGGCCCATGGTCTCCGAATCGATGGCCACCGCCGAGGCGCTCGCCAGAGCGTCGGCAGGAAGGTCGCCATCGTGCAGGAAAGTCGTCACAGCGTCTCGCTCGCTCCTCGGCGATCTGGCGCCGACTCCCAATATAGAGGGAGGGACGGCGCTCCGGAAAGCACCGCCGGGCGAAACCCTCTTCCAACCGATGGTGCCCAGGAAAGGACTCGAACCTTCACGGCCGTTAAGCCACTGGCACCTGAAGCCAGCGCGTCTACCAATTCCGCCACCTGGGCCCGACCCACCGGATCGCGCGAGCCGGCTTCCATAAAGGTCGGAATTCGGTCGGTCAACGGGGACCGTCACAGCTAATTCAGACGTCGCATTGCGGCGCGGGGCCGCATCGTCTATCGGCATCCTCCGCGGACACCAGCTTTCCAGACGGCCAGCGCAAATGCAGAATCTCGTCACGGTCTTCGGCGGTTCGGGCTTCATCGGCAGCCAGGCCGTTCGTCAGCTCGCCAAGGCCGGCTGGCGGATCCGGGTGGCCGTGCGCCAGCCCAACCTCGCCTACGCCATGCGCCTGCACGGCGACGTCGGCCAGATCGACGTGGTCCAGGCCAACATCCGCAACGAGGCCTCGATCCGCCGTGCTCTCGAAGGCGCGACCGCGAGCCTCAACCTCGTCTCGGTGCTCTACGAGCAGGGCCGCCAGGGCTTCCAGTCGCTGAACGTCATGGGGGCCCGCAACGTGGCCGCCGCGGCACGGGCCGAGGGCGTCTCGCGCGTGGTCCAGATGTCGGCCCTCGGCGCCGACCTCGAGTCCGAGTCCAAGTACGCCCACACCAAGGCCGAGGGCGAGGTGGCGGTGCGCGAGATCTATCCCGACGCCGTCGTCGTGCGCCCCTCGATCGTGTTCGGTCCCGAGGACGACTTCTTCAACAAGTTCGCCTCCATGGCGACCACCAGCCCGTTCCTGCCGTTGGTCGGCGGCGGCAAGACGCGCTTCCAGCCGGTGTTCGTCGGCGACGTGGCCCGCGCCCTGACGATCGCGGTCACCTCTTCGGAAGCCGCGGGCCAGACCTACGAGCTGGGCGGCCCGGCCGTCTTCACCTTCCGCGAGCTGATGGAAATGATCCTGGCGGAGATCGACCGCCGCCGCGTCCTGCTGCCGCTGCCCTTCGCCGCGGCGGAGGCGATCGGCTCCCTGGCCGAGCTCGGCAAGGTCCTCGTCGCGCCGCCGATCACCGCCGACCAGGCCAAGCTGCTGCGCGCCGACAATGTGGTGAGCGGCCGGTACCCCGGCCTCGCCGATCTCGGCATCACGCCCACCACCCTCGAGGCGGTGCTGCCGACCTACCTCTACCGCTACCGCAAGGGCGGCCAGTACGCCGACCAGGACGAGCGCGAGCTCGCCGCCGGCCGCGCCTGAGGCCGCCTAGAGCAGGTAGAGCGCCGCCAGGCCGGCGCCGCCGACCAGGATGCGGAACCAGCCGAACGGCGCCATGCCGCGGCGGGTGAGCAGCGCCAGCATGGCCCGGATCACCACGAGGGCGACCACGAACGACACGCCGAAGCCGATGGCGATCAGCGGGATCTCGCCCTTCACCGCCATCAGCTCGTGGCGGTTCTTGTAGGCGTCGACCACGAAGGCGCCGGCCATGATGGGGATGGCCAGGAAGAAGGAGAACTCGGCCGCGGCCTTCTTCTCCACCCCCAGCAGCATCGAGCCGACGATGGTCGAGCCCGAGCGCGAGGCTCCCGGGATCAGGGCGAAGCACTGGAAGAGGCCGATGCCGAGCGCCGTGCCGAGCGGCAGCCTCATGGAGTCGGTGCGGCGCGGCGGCGGCGCCAGGCGGTCGATGAACAGGAGGATGATCCCGCCGAGGATCAGCGAAATGCATTGCGTCGTGGGGCTGTCGAACAGCACCTTCTTGATGAAGTCGTGCGCCAGCACCCCGATGGTCGCCGCCGGCAGGAAGGCGATCAGCAGCGACAGGACGAACTTCCGCGCCTGCGGGTCGCTCGGCAGCCGGACCAGCACGTTCCAGAACCGGCCGAAGTAGAGGACCACCACCGCCAGGATGGCGCCGAGCTGGATGAGCACGGCGAAGGTGTCCCAGAAGCCGTCCGGCAGGCCGAGCAGCCGCTTGGTGAGCAGCAACATCCCCGTCGACGACACCGGGATGAACTCGGTCAGCCCCTCCACGACCCCCAGGATGACGGCGTTGATCCAGTCCGGCACGTGGCGCTCCCCCAAATCCGCTGCGCGGCAGAGGGCGCCAATATGGTGAACATCGGGTTCATCTCAAAATTGGACTAAATGAGTTCGCCGGCCGCGCTGTGCTGGCCGGAGCGTCACCTTGCCGCGGAATCATCGTCCATAATCGGGACGAAAGCCTTCCGTTGCGTCCGCGCGCGTCTTAGATGGCGGCTCGCAGGAGGGCGTCTCATGGCCGAGCGGATGCTGAAGTTCGTCACCACGCCGCGGGCGATGCCCGAGAAGCGCGCGGCGGAAGCGCGCGCCGGCGACTTCCACGAGATCTATGCCGACTTCATCGACGCCAAGGCCCGCGAGCAGGCCTCACGTTGCTCCCAGTGCGGCGTGCCGTTCTGCCAGACCCATTGCCCGCTCCATAACAACATCCCCGACTGGCTGCGGATGACCGCCGAGGGCCGGCTGGAGGAGGCCTACCGCCTGTCGCAGGCGACCAATCCCATGCCGGAGATCTGTGGCCGCATCTGCCCGCAGGACCGCCTCTGCGAGGGGTCCTGCGTCATCGAGCAGTCCGGCCACGGCACCGTCACCATCGGCGCGGTGGAGAAGTACCTCACCGACAAGGCCTGGGAGCAGGGTTGGGTGGCGCCGCTCGTCGCCGGCGAGGCGCGCGGCCAGAGCGTCGGCGTCGTCGGCGCGGGTCCCGCCGGTCTCGCGGCCGCCGAGCGCCTGCGCGAGTTCGGCTACGCCGTCACGGTCTACGACCGCCACGACCGGGCCGGCGGCCTCATGGTCTATGGCATCCCCGGCTTCAAGCTCGAGAAAGACGTCGTCGAGCGCCGCACCCGCCGCCTCTCCGAGGGCGGCGTCGAATTCCGCCTGGGCTTCGAGGTCGGCCGCGACGCCAGCCTGGCCGACCTGCGCCAACGTCACGACGCGGTGCTGATCGCCACCGGCGTCTACAAGGCCCGCGACCTCGAGCTGCCCGGCTCGGGCTCGGCCGGGGTCGCCCCGGCGCTGGCCTACCTCATCGCCTCCAACCGCGCCGAGTTCGGCGAGGCCGTGCCGGCCGACCTCGACGCCCGCGGCCGCCACGTGGTGGTGGTCGGCGGCGGCGACACCGCCATGGACTGCGTGCGCACCGCCATCCGCCAGGGCGCCGCCTCGGTCACCTGCCTCTATCGTCGCGACAGGGCCAACATGCCCGGCTCGGTGCGCGAGGTGGCCAACGCCGAGGAGGAGGGCGTGCTCTTCGAATGGCTCGCCGCGCCCAAGGCGATCACCGGCGACGCGCTCATGGCCGCCGGCGTCCACGCCGCGCGCATGCGGCTGGCCGCGCCCGACGCCACCGGCCGCCAGGCGCCGGAGGAGATCCCGGGCGGCGATTTCGAGGTGAAGGCCGACCTGGTCATCAAGGCCCTGGGTTTCGATCCGGAGGACCTGCCCGATGCCTTCGCCGCGCCGGACCTCGGCGTCACCCGCTGGGGCACGCTGAAGACCGACTTCCGCACCCTCGCCACGACCGTCCCCGGCGTGTTCGCCGCCGGCGACATCGTGCGCGGCGCCTCGCTGGTCGTCTGGGCCGTCCGCGACGGCCGCGACGCTGCCGAGGCCATGCGCCGCTATCTCGAATCGCAAGCCGCCGGCGCCGCCGCGCGGATCGCCGCGGAGTGATGCCGATGGATGAGATCCAGCACTACCTCGCCGAACGCCAGCGGCTGATCGAGGCCCACGCCTATGATCCCGCCATGGAGCGCGATGCCTGCGGCGTCGGCCTCGTCGCCGCCATCGACGGCCAGCCCCGCCGCGAGGTGGTCGAGCTCGCCATCCGCGCCCTGAAGTCCGTCTGGCACCGGGGCGCCATCGACGCCGACGGCAAGACCGGGGACGGGGCCGGCGTGCTGGTCTCCGTGCCTCAGGACTTCTTCGCCGACCAGGTGACCCGCATCGGCCACGTTCTGCGGCCGGGGCCGATCGCCGTCGGACAGGTCTTCCTGCCGCGCACCGACCTCACCGCCCAGGAGGCGGCCCGGACCATCGTCGAGGCCGAGGCCCTGCGCTTCGGCTTCTACATCTACGGCTGGCGCCAGGTGCCGGTGGACACCTCGGTGATCGGCGAGAAGGCCAACGCCACCCGTCCCGAGATCGAGCAGATCATGCTCTCGCCGCCGCCGGGCATGGACGGCGAGGCGCTGGACCGCGCCCTCTTCCTCTGCCGCAAGCGGATCGAGAAGCGCGTCGCGGCGGCCAACATCCAGCACTTCTACATCTGCTCCCTGTCGGCCCGCTCGCTGATCTACAAGGGCATGTTCCTCGCCCAGCACATCGACGAGTTCTATCCGGATCTGAAGGACCCGCGGTTCACCGCGGCGGTGGCGATCTTCCACCAGCGCTATTCGACCAACACCTTCCCCGAGTGGCGGCTGGCCCAGCCGTTCCGGATGTTGGCCCACAACGGCGAGATCAATACGCTCAAGGGCAACGTCAACTGGATGAAGTCGCACGAGATCCGCATGGCGGCCTCGGCCTTCGGAGACCTCCAGGACGACATCAAGCCCGTGATCCAGCCGGGCGGCTCCGACAGCGCCGCCCTCGACAACACCTTCGAGGTGCTGGTCCGCGCCGGGCGCGATGCGCCCATGGCCAAGACCCTGCTGATCCCCGAGGCCTGGAACGCCAAGACCGCCGAGCAGATCAAGCCGGCGCACCGGGCGCTCTACGCCTACTGCAACGCGGTGATGGAGCCGTGGGACGGCCCGGCCGCGATCTGCGCCACCGACGGCCGCTGGGTGATCGCCGGCAAGGACCGTAACGGCTTGCGGCCGCTGCGCGTGGCGGAGACCGCCGACGGCCTGATCATGGTCGGCTCGGAGGCCGGCATGTGCCGGGTCGAGGAGACCCGCATCGTCCGCAAGGCCCATATCGAGCCCGGCCGCATGCTGGCGGTCGACCTGGCCGAGGGCCGCCTCTACGCCGAGGCCGAGATCATCGACCGGCTGGCGACCCAGCACCCCTACGACCGCTGGCTCGGCAACATGGTCGACCTGGAGGAGCGCATCGGGCCCGGCGCCGAGCCGCGCCTGTTCGAACGCGAGGCCCTGATGCGCCGGCAGATGGCGGCCGGCCTCAGCCTCGAGGACCTCGAGCTGATCCTCTCGCCCATGGTCGAGGAGGCCAAGGAAGCCGTCGGCTCCATGGGCGACGACACCCCGCTGGCCGTGCTGTCGGACCACCACCGTCCGCTTAGCCACTTCTTCCGCCAGAACTTCAGCCAGGTGACCAACCCGCCGATCGACTCGCTGCGCGAGACGGCGGTGATGAGCCTCAAGACGCGCTTCAAGAACCTCGGCAACATCCTCGCCGAGGACGAGGCCCAGACCGACGTCTTCGTGATGGAAAGTCCGGTGCTGACCACCGGCATGTACGAGCGCCTGGTCGAGGCGATCGGCGAGAAGCACATCGCAGTGATCGACTGCACCATGCCGCTGCCAGTCGACGAGAGCCGGCCGGGCGACGCCCTGCGCGCCAACCTCGACCGCGTCCGCGCGGAGGCCGAGGACGCGGCCCTGCGCGGCTGTTCGACCATCGTGCTGTCCGACCTCGCGGCCGGACCCGAGCGGGTCGCCCTGCCGATGGTCCTGGCCACCGGCGGGGTCCACACCTGGCTGGTCGAGAAGGGGCTGCGCTCCTACGTCTCGCTGGTCGTCCGCGCCGCCGAGTGCCTCGACACCCACAGCTTCGCCGTCCTGGTCGGCGTCGGCGCAACCGCGGTGAACGCCTACCTCGCCCAGGAGAGCTTCATCGACCGCATGGAGCGCGGCCTGACCGGCGAGCTGTCGCTCCGCGAGCTGTGCCTGAACTACAAGAGAGCGATCGAGACCGGCCTTCTCAAGATCATCGCCAAGATGGGCATCTCGGTGGTCTCCTCCTACCGCGGCGGCCGCAACTTCGAGGCGGTGGGCCTGTCGCGCGCCCTCGTCGCCGAGTTCTTCCCCGGCATGCCTTCGCGCATCTCCGGCATCGGCCTCGCCGGCATCGAGGAGCGGACGGTCGAGCTGCACCGCAAGGCCTGGAACCCGGCCGCGGTCACCCTGCCGGTCGGCGGCTTCTACAAGGCGCGCCGCGCGGGCGAGGCCCACGCCTTCGAGGCGCGGATGATCCACACCCTGCAGTCGGCCTGCGACCGCGGCGACTACGGGCTCTACAAGCGCTGGTCCGAAGGGCTCTCCGCCCAGCCGCCGATCCAGCTCCGCGACCTCCTGGACGTGCGCCCGGACGGCAAGCCCGTGCCGCTCGACGAGGTCGAGAGCGTCAACGAGATCAGGAAGCGCTTCCTGACCCCGGGCATGAGCCTCGGCGCCCTCAGCCCGGAGGCGCACGGCGTGCTCAACATCGCCATGAACCGGATCGGCGCGAAGTCGGTGTCGGGCGAGGGCGGCGAGGACCGCGCGCGCTATCGGCCGCTGCCGAACGGCGACAACCCCAACTCCGCCGTCAAGCAGATCGCCTCGGGCCGGTTCGGAGTCACCGCCGAGTACCTCAACGAGTGCCGCGAGATCGAGATCAAGGTCAGCCAGGGCGCCAAGCCCGGCGAGGGCGGCCAGCTTCCCGGCTTCAAGGTCACCGAGCTGATCGCCCGGCTGCGCCATGCGACCCCCGGCGTGATGCTGATCTCGCCGCCGCCCCACCACGACATCTACTCGATCGAGGATCTGGCCCAGCTCATCTACGACCTGAAGCAGATCAACCCCGAGGCCCGGGTGACGGTGAAGCTCGTCGCCATGACCGGCATCGGCGCGATCGCGGCAGGCGTGGCCAAGGCCAAGGCCGACGTCATCCTGATCTCCGGCAACGTCGGCGGCACCGGCGCCTCGCCGCAGACCTCGATCAAGTATGCCGGCTCGCCGTGGGAGATGGGCCTCTCCGAGGCCAACCAGGTCCTGACGCTCAACAACCTGCGCCAGTTCGTGCGCCTGCGCACCGACGGCGGCATCCGCACGGGCCGCGACGTGGTCATCGCCGCCATGCTGGGCGCGGAGGAGTTCGGCATCGGCACCGCCAGCCTCATCGCCATGGGCTGCATCATGGTCCGCCAGTGTCATTCCAACACCTGCCCGGTGGGGGTCTGCACCCAGGACGAGGCCCTGCGCTCCAAGTTCGCCGGCAGCCCTGAGAAGGTGATCAACCTCTTCACCTTCATCGCCGAGGAGGTCCGCGAGATCCTCAGCGGCCTGGGGGTGAAGTCGCTGCAGGAGATCGTCGGCCGCACCGACCTGCTGGTGCAGGTCTCCCGCGGCGGCGAGCACCTCGACGACCTCGACCTGAACCCCCTGCTGGTCAAGGCCGACCCTGGCCAGAACAAGCCGTTCTGCACGGTCGCGGGCCGCAACGAGGTGCCCGACACCCTCGACGCCCAGATCGTCCGCGACGCGGCCCCGTTCCTCGAGCGGGGCGAGAAGATGCAGCTCACCTACACGGTGGCCAATACCCAGCGGGCGATCGGCACGCGCGTCTCCTCGCACATCGTCCGCAGGTTCGGCATGGACGCCCTGGCGCCCGGCCACCTGACCGTTCAGCTCAAGGGCTCGGCGGGCCAGAGCCTCGGGGCCTTCGCGGTCCAGGGCCTGCGGCTGGAGCTCACCGGCGAGGCCAACGACTACGTCGGCAAGGGCCTGTCGGGGGCGACGGTCGTCATCCGGCCCTCGCCGCACCTGGCCGCCGGCCGCAACGCCCTGATCGGCAACACCGTGCTCTATGGCGCAACCTCCGGCGCCCTGTTCGCCGCCGGCCTCGCCGGCGAGCGCTTCGCGGTGCGCAACTCCGGCGCCACGGCGGTGGTCGAAGGCTGCGGCGCCAACGGCTGCGAGTACATGACCGGCGGCACGGTGGCGGTGCTGGGGCCCGTGGGCTTCAACTTCGCGGCCGGAATGACCGGCGGCATGGCCTTCGTCCACGATCCCGAGAACCGCTTCGCCGCCTGCGTGAACGGCGAGAGCGTCGTCGTCGCCCGGGTCGCCGACGGTCACTGGGCCGAGGTGCTGAGGGCGCTCGTCGAGACCCACGCCCGCGAGACCGGCTCGCACCTCGCCCACGAGCTGCTCCGCGACTGGAGCCGCGCGAACGCCCAGTTCTGGCAGGTCTGCCCGAAGGAGATGCTCTCCCGCCTCGAGCACCCGGTCGAAGTCGCGGCGGCCTAAGCCAGCTCCGGCTCCGGGCCCACATAGCGCGCGCGGGGGCGGATCAGGGCGTCGGTCTGACCCTGCTCGATGGCGTGGGCGATCCAGCCGGCGCAGCGGGCCACGGCGAAGAGGGCGAAGGGGGCGTCCTCGGCGAGCTTCAGCGACTCGCAGGCGGCGACCAGGGCGAAGTCGATGTTGGGCGCCATGCCGCTCGTGCGCATCACCGCCTCGCTCAGCGCCGCCAGCGCCGGCGGCGCCGCGAACCGCCCCAGGAGGGCGGCGGCGCGCGGGTCGCCGTCCGGATAAAGCGGGTGGCCGAAGCCGGGCAGGGCGCGGTCCTCGCTGAGCCGGTTCTCGATCGCCCTGGCGGGTCCGAGGCTCTCGGCTTCGGCGGCGAAGGTGCGCACCGCCGCCGTCGCCATGCCGTGACGTGGCCCGGTCAGGGTCGCGAGGCCGGCGAGGGCCGAGGCCGCCAGGGACGCGCCCGTCGAGGCCGCCACCCGCGCCGCGAAGGCCGAGGCGTTCAGCTCATGGTCGGCGACCAGCACCAGGCAGCGGCGGATGAGGTCCGCGCCGGCGCCGCCGGGCCCCACGCCCCAGGCCAGCGCCAGGCGGTTGTGGATCGCCCCGCCGCCGACCTCGCCGGCGATGGCGTCGGTCAGCACGTCGAGCAGGGTCGCCGCCTCCACCGCCAGGGCCAGCGCCGCCTTGCCGCGGGCCGGCGGGTCGGTCGCCGCACGGCGGGCCATTGCCAGGAAGCCGCGGGTGCGCATGTCGGGCGCCGCAGGCGGCTCCGGCCGCTCCGTGCGTTTCAGCGCCGCACCGTGGCCGCCGCGCAGCAGGCGGGCCACCGATTCCAGGGTCTCGGTGTCGGCCAGCCGGATGGCGTCGCGGCCGCGGTAGAACAGCCGCCCGCCGCTCACCGTGGTGATCTGGCTCTCCAGCACCGGCTCGCCCCAGGCGATGGCGCCGGCCGCCACGTCCGACACCTTGCGGCTGCGCGATTTCTGCTGCGTCAGGGCGGCGATGTCGGCCGCCCGGTAGAGGCTGCGGCGCGGGTCGTGCGGGTCCGGCCGCACAGCCACCCGGCCGCGGCTCACATAGGCGTAGAGCGTCTGGGGCCTCACCCCAAGCCGCTCGCGGGCCTCCTCGGCGACGATCCAGTCCAGTCCAGGCATATGTTGATTATGTTGATCAAGATTGACGGGGCCAGTCTGACGTCTTTTCTGCAGTGCAGCAAGATTGGAGATCGCACATGTCCGCATCCGCCGTTCACGTGTCCGATGGGCTCGAAGACGTCGTCGCCGCCGAGACCGTCCTCTCCGAGGTCGACGGCCAGGCCGGCCGGCTGATCATCCGCGGCCGCTCGCTCGACGACCTGGCCGGCCGCGCCGCCTACGAGGACGTCCTGCACCTGCTGTGGGACGGCTTCTTCGCCGACCTGCCGAAGGACCTCGGGCCCGCCCTGGGCGCCGCCCGCGCGGCGGTGTTCGCCGAGGTGACGGCTCTCGACACCGGCCTTCTCGACCGCACCCCGATCGAGGCCATGCGCGCGCTCACCGCGCGGCTCGCCGACGGCGACGAGCTGGAGGTCGCGCTGCGCCTCGTGGCCGCCCCCGCGGTGTTCACCGCCGCGGTGGTCCGCGGGCAGGCGGGCGAAGCGCCGGTGCGCCCCGACCCCACCCTCAGCCACGCCGCCGACATCCTGCGGATGATCAAGGGCAAGGCGCCGTCGAAGGGGGAGGCCGACGCCCTCGACACCTACCTCGTCACCGTCAGCGACCACGGCCTCAACGCCTCGACCTTCGCCGCCCGGGTGATCGCCTCGACCCGTGCCGGCCTCGCCTCGGCCGTGCTCGGCGGGATTTCGGCGCTGAAGGGCCCGCTGCACGGCGGCGCGCCCGGCCCGATCATCGACATGCTGGACGGCATCGGCGCGCCCGAGAACGCCCGCGCCTGGCTGGAGGACGCGCTCGCCCGCGGCGACCGGCTGATGGGTTTCGGCCACCGGGTCTACCGGGTCCGCGATCCGCGCGCCGACGCGCTGAAGAAGGCCGTGCGGCGGATGGGCGAGGGCTCCAACGTCCTGCCCGGCCGCCTGGAATTCGCCGAAGCCGTCGAGCAGGCGGCGCTCGCCATCCTCAGGGAGAAGAAGCCGAACCGCACCCTCGACACCAACGTCGAGTTCTACACCGCCCTGCTGCTCGAGGCCCTGGCCTTCCCGCCCACCGCCTTCACCTGCGTCTTCGCCATGGGCCGGGTCGGCGGCTGGGTCGCCCACGCCCGCGAGCAGCTGGCCGGCGGACGCCTGATCCGCCCCCAGTCGCTCTACGTCGGGCCGATGCCGAAGGTCGCGGCCTGAGCTGCGAGTCGTTAGCGCTGGCCTCCGGCGGCGGCGGCGCTAACTTCCCGGGCCGATGAACACGGTCCATGGCCTGAGCCCCGCCGAAAGCGCCGCCCTCACCCGGCGGGTCACCCTCCTGTCGGTGACCACCGCCGCGGTGCTGGTGACCATCAAGCTCGTCGCCTGGCTGGCCTCGGGCTCGGTCGCCCTCCTGGCGTCCATGGCCGACTCCGGCCTCGACCTGATCGCCTCGCTCGGCACCTTCTTCGCCGTGCGCTACGCCGTCGCCCCGCCGGACACCGAGCACCGCTTCGGCCACGGCAAGGCCGAGGCCTTCGCCAGCCTCATGCAGGCCGGCCTGGTCTTCGCCTCCGCCGCCCTCATCGCCCGCGAGGCGATCGGCGACCTGTTCGGCGCGCACCCCTTGAAGGACACCGGCTGGGCGATCGCGGTGATGGTCGTCTCCACCGCCCTGACCTTCTTCCTGATCACCGCCCAGACCCAGGTCCTGAAGAAGACCTCCTCCGTGGCGGTCTCCGGCGACCGGGCGCACTACGCCTCGGACCTCGCCTCCAACATCATCGCCCTGATCGGCATCGGGGCCTCGGCCTGGCTCGGCTACAACAATCTCGACGCCATGGCGGCGATCCTCGTCGCGGCCCTGCTGCTGTGGGGCGCGGTCGGCGTGTTCCGCGAAGCCTCGGCCCAGCTCATGGACCGCGAACTGTCCGACGAGGCGCGCGCCAAGATCGTCGCCCTGATGACCGAGGACCCGCGCCTTTCGGACGTGCACCAGCTGCGCACCCGCGCCTCGGGCCCGTACGTCCATATCCAGATGCACGTCGACCTCGACCCGGACCTGACGCTGGAGGCCGCGCACGAGGCCATCGTCGCCGCCGAGAAGCGCGTGCTCGCCGTCTTCCCGTCGGCCGACATCATCGTCCACGCCGACCCCAAGGGCCGCGCCGAGCCGCACGGCGGCGCCTTCTCCGAGGCCCATCACGCCGAAGCGTGACCGCAACCCGTTACAGTAAACGGGTGCTTAAGGGGTGCGGCCTCAGTTCAGGCCGTTGATTCTCCGTCAGGACGGCTTAAGCCCCCCGCCATGGACCTCACCCTGCACCACTTCCCGCTCGACCCGGCCTCGCGCCAGGTGCGGCTGGCGCTGGGCGAGAAGCGGCTGCCGTTCACCGAAGTCCAGGTCCGCTACTGGGAGCGGCCGCGCGAGTTCGCCAAGCTGAACCCCTCGGGCATGACGCCGGTGCTGGTCGCCGGCGACGGCGACGACCGGCTGGTGCTCTGCGAGGCGCGCGCCATCCTCGGCTGGCTGGAGGAGGCCCATGCCGAGCCGGCCCTGCTCGGCCGCGAGGCCGCCGAGCGCGCCGAGGCGCGGCGGCTGATCCAGTGGTTCGACCGCAAGTTCGAGTACGAGGCCGGCGGCTTCATCCTGCACGAGAAGATGGAGAAGCGGCTCCTGGGCCTCGGCGCCCCCGAGCTCGCCAACCTGCGCCAGGGGCGCGAGGGGCTGAAGAACCACCTGTTCTACATCGACGGCCTGCTGCAGGCCCGCGAATGGCTGGCCGGCCGGCGCCTGTCCCTGGCGGATTTCGCCGCCGCCGCCCATCTGTCGGTCATCGACTACTTCGGCGACGTGCCCTGGGCCGACTTCCCGGGCGTGAAGACCTGGTACATGAAGCTGAAGTCCCGGCCCGCCTTCCGGCCGCTCCTCAACGACCGCTGGCCGGGCCTCAATCCGGCCAGGCACTATGACGATCTCGATTTCTGAAGCCGACAAGGACGTGATCCGCGCCGAGGCCAAGGCGCTGGGCTTCGACACCTGCCGCTTCACCGATGTCGAGCATCTGGGCGACGACGCCTGGCCCGCCGCCGCGCGCCTCGCCGACTATGTGGCCAAGGGCCGCCACGGCGACATGGGCTGGATGGCAGAGACCCTGGAGCGCCGCCGCCATCCGCGCGCCATGTGGGACGGCGCCCGCTCGGCCCTCGTGCTCGGGGTCAACTACGGGCCCGACCACGACCCGCTGGAGATCCTGAAGCACCCGGACCGCGGGGCGATCAGCGTCTACGCCCAGGGCGACGACTACCACGACCTCGTCAAGTCGCGCCTGAAGGCCCTGGCCCGCTGGCTGCAGGCCCGCTTCGGCGGCGAGCTGAAGGTGTTCGTCGACACCGCCCCGCTGATGGAGAAGCCGCTCGCCGAGCGCGCCGGCCTCGGCTGGCAGGGCAAGCACACCAACCTCGTCTCGCGCCAGTTCGGCTCCTGGCTGTTCCTCGGCTCGATCCTCACCGCCCTGGAGATCCCGCCCGACGCGCCCGAGCGCGAGACCTGCGGCTCCTGCCGCGCCTGCCTCGACATTTGCCCGACCAAGGCCTTCCCGGCGCCGTTCCAGCTCGATGCGCGGCGCTGCATCTCCTACCTGACCATCGAGCTGAAGGGGCCGATCCCGCGCGAGCTGCGCCCCGCCCTCGGCAACCGGATCTACGGCTGCGACGACTGCCTGGCGGTCTGCCCCTGGAACAAGTTCGCCGCGACCGCCGCCGAGCAGAAGCTCCAGGCCCGCGAGGCCCTGCGTGCACCGACCCTGGCCGAGCTCTCGCGCCTCGACGACGCCGCCTTCCGCGCCGTGTTCTCCAAGAGCCCGGTCAAGCGCCTCGGCCGCGATCGCTTCGTACGCAACGTGCTCTACGCCATCGGCAATTCCGGCGACGCCGCCCTTTGCCAGGAGGCGCTGCGCCTGCTGGACGATCCTTCGCCCCTGGTCCGCGGTGCGGCCGCCTGGGCGCTCGGCCGACTGATGGACGAGGGCGCATTCGACGCGCTCAGGGCCGAGCGGATGCCGCTGGAGACCGATCCCGAGGTGCGGTCGGAATGGAGCTGATCAGCGGCTGGCGATGACCTTGGCCTGGGCGTCGGCGGTTTCGCGCGTGGCGTCGGCGCGGGCCTGGGCCTGGCGCTTCACGATGTCCGCCTCGCGCGCCAGGGCGTCGCCGCGCACCTGCAGGCGCTGGCCGGTGTAGCCGCCGGCCTGCTTGGCCTGGGCGTGCAGCCCCTCCGCCTGCTGTTCGAGCGCGGCGGCCTGCGACTTGGCCTGCGCCTCGATCTGGCTCGCCTGCCGGTCGGCGGCGTTCTTGAGGGCGTCGGCCTGTTTGTCCTGCGGACTCTTCTGGCAGGCCGCCAGCGCGCCCATCGCCAGAAGGGCCACGCAAGCTCGCGTCATCATCTTCGGACCTCCGCGTTCCGCGCAGCAAAGCGACGAAACGCGGCCGTGGTTCCGGGCCGGGTCAGAAGGCGATCGCGCCCAAGTCCTTGAGCCTGGGGAGCTTCTGGTCCTTCTCCGACAGCACCGGCTCGTGGTCGATCGGCCAGGGGATGGAGAGGTCCGGATCGCTCCAGATCACCCCACCCTCCAGTTCCGGCGCATACTGGCCGTCGACCTTGTAGAAGAGCTCGCAATCGTCGGTGAGGGTGCAGTACCCGTGGGCGAAGCCGCGCGGCACGAAGAGCTGCTCGCCGCCGTCCGCCGTCAGCTCCGCGCCGACCCACAGGCCGAACGAGGGCGAGCCCGGACGCACGTCCACCGCCACGTCGTATATCGCGCCCTTCAGCACCCGCACCAGCTTGCCCTGGGCGTGCGGCGCCTTCTGGAAATGCAGGCCGCGGATGGTGCCCTTCTTGGCGTTGAAGGCCTGGTTGTCCTGCACGAAGGGGTCGGTCAGGCCGGCCTTGGCCATGACCTTCTCGCTCCAGGTCTCGGCGAACCATCCACGCGCATCGCCATGGCGCTTGGGCGTGATAAGCAGGACTTCGTGCAGCGCGAGCGGCGTGATCTCGGTCATGTCGGCTTGAGGCAGGGGAAAGACGCCCTCGGATGGCCCGACAGGCCCAGAAAGACAACCAGAAAGACAAGCCTCCGTCGCCGGCCGTCAGCGTCGTCGTGGTCACCTTCCAGAGCGGCCCGACCCTCGCCCGCTGCCTGGCGGCCCTGAAGGCGCAGACCTTCACCGACTTCGAGCTGATCCTCGTCGACAACGCCTCGGCCGATGGCGCCGCGCAGGCGGCCGCCGCCGTCGATCCCGCCATCCGCCTGATCGCCAACCGCGAGAACCGCGGCTTCTCCGGCGGCTGCAACGACGGCGCCCGCGCCGCCCGCGGCCGCTGGCTCGCCTTCCTCAACCCCGACGCCTACGCCGAGCCCGACTGGCTGGCGCGGCTGATGTCCGCCGCCGCCGCCCATCCGGACGTGCGCGCCTTCGCCTCGCGCCAGCTCATGGCCGACGATCCGGCGCGCCTCGACGGACTCGGCGACGTGATGGCCTCGGCCGGCTTCCCGTTCCGCGGCGGCTACCGCCAGCCCGACCCCGGCCTCTCAGCCATGGGCGAGGTGTTCTCCGCCTGCGGCGGCGCCATGCTCATCGATCGCGGCCTGTTCCTCGACCTCGGCGGCTTCGACGAGCGGCTGTTCTGCTATTGCGAGGACGTCGACCTCGGCTACCGGCTGCGCCTTGCCGGGATGCGCACCCTGGTGGTTCCCGACGCCGTCGTCCGCCACGAGGGCTCGGCCTCGAGCGGCGGCCCGCGGTCCGACTTCGCGGTCTTCCACGGCACCCGCAACCGGCTCTGGGTGTTCGTCAAGGACACCCCGCCGGTGCTGTTCTGGCTGACCTTGCCGCTGCACCTGGCGACCACGGCCCTGCTGTTCGCGCGCCACGCCACGCGGGGCGAACTCGCCGCTCCCTGGCGCGGGCTGATGGCGGGCCTCGCCGGCCTGCCGCTGGCGCTCGCCATGCGCAGGGAGGCTCAGGCGGCCCGCAAGGTGGGCTCGCTGGCCATCGCCCGCGCCATGACCTGGAACCCGCTCGACCTCTTCATGCGGCGCGTCGTCGTCCGGCCGATCAGGACCCGCTGATCAGGCTCCCGCGGCGGCCCACTCGGTCAGCCGGCGCATGAAGGCCGCGCCGCGTTCCATCTGGCTGATCTCGACATATTCGTCCGGCTGGTGGGCCTGGGCGATGGAGCCGGGTCCGCAGAGCACGGTGGAGAAGCCCGCCCGCTGGAACTGCCCGGCCTCGGCCGCATAGCTGACCACCCGGGCCGGCCCGTTGTCGCCGGCCAGCCTCCGCGCGAAGGCTTCGGCCGCCCCGTCCGTCTCGGGCGCGAACGGCGGCACGTCGGAGAACTGCTCGATCCGCACCCCGCCTTCCGGCGCGCGCGCCTTGATCTCGCCGTCGAGCGCCGCCGCCTCTTCGAAGAAGCCCTTCAGCACCGTCTCGGTGTCAAACCCCGGCGGGCAGCGCAGGTCGAAGTGGAAGTGGCACTCCCGCGCTAGGATGTTGTGCGCCGTGCCGCCGTGGATCACGCCGATGGTCAGGGTCGCCCCCTTGGGGGTGAAGGGCGAGGCAGGATCTGCCTCCCGCTCCAGCCGCTCGGAGATCTCCACCAGGGCGGCCATCAGCCGGATCGCCGCCATGTTGGCCGAGACACCCTGCTGGGTCTGGCTCGAATGGGCCTCGCGGCCGGTTACCGTCACGTGGAAGGTGGCGATGCCCTTGTGGCCGCTGACCGCCTCCATGTCGGTGGGCTCGCCCACCACCACCAGCGAGGGCAGGGGCAGTTCGCGCCGGATCGTCTCGATCATCGCCGGCGCCCCCAGGCAGCCGATCTCCTCGTCGTAGGAGAAGGCCAGGTGCACGGGCTTCTTCGCATCCGCCTTCGTGATCTCCGGCGCCGCGGCCAGGGCCAGCGCCAGGAACCCCTTCATGTCGCAGGTCCCACGCCCATAGAGCCGCCCGTCGCGGGCGGTCAGGGTGAAGGGATCGGAGCTCCACGGCTGGCCGTCCACCGGCACCACGTCGGTATGGCCCGACAGCACCACCCCGCCCTCGACCGCCGGCCCGATGGTGGCGATCAGGTTCGACTTCGTGCCGTCCGCATTGGGCACCCGCCGGTGCGGGATCGAGAGATCGTCGAGATAGTGCTCCACCCACTCGATGAGGGCGAGGTTCGATCCGCGCGAGGTGGTGTCGAACCCGACCAGCGTCTGCAGGATCTCGGCGGCCTGTTCATAGGTGGGCATGGGCCGGAGGCTAGATCAAACTCTCGACGTTCGCGATCAAGATCCTCCCCCGGAGGGGGAGGTGGCCCAAAGGGCCGGAGGGGGTTGAAGCCCACAGACCTCCAACGCCCTGCCGCGCAACCCCCTCAGTCGCTTCGCGACAGCTCCCCCTGTGGGGGAGCACCTGCTCCTCTACCCGTTCGCCACGCGCCCGGGGCCCGGCAGCACGCCGAGGAGCTCGATCTTGAAGATCAGCACGGCGTTGGGCGGGATCTCGCCGCCGCCGGCGCCCTCGGCGCCGTAGCCGAGGTTCGGCGGCACGTAGAGAATCCACTCGTCGCCCGGCCGCATCAGCGGCAGGGCTTCCTGCCAGGCCGGGATCAGGCCCTTGAGCGGCATGGCCGCCGGCTGGCCGCGCTCGTAGGAGCTGTCGAACACCTTGCCGTTCGCCAGCTTGCCCTCGTAGTTGACTTTCACCTCGTCGCCGAGCTGCGGCCGCATGCCGGTGGGCTCGCCCGAGCGGACGACCTTGAACATCAGACCCGACGGCAGCTTCTGCACGCCGGGCTCGGCTGCGGTCTTGGCCATGAAGGCCTGGGCCTCGGCGTTGGCCTGGCTGAGCTTGGCCGGGTCCGGCTTGGCCGGGCCGTGGCAGGCGGCGAGGGCCCCGGCGAGGGCGAAGACGCCGGCGAGGGCGAGGATCGCACGGCGCATCAGACGGCCCTCGGCGGGTAGCCGTGCTCGCGCAGGGCGTCCATGACCTCCTGGGCGTGCTGGGCGTCGCGGGTCTCGATCATGATGTCGAACTCCGCGCCCTTGGCCGGCACGTCGAGGGCCAGGCGGTTGTGCGCCACCTCGATGATGTTGGCGCCCATCTGCCCGATCACCGCCGAGACGGTGGCCAGCAGGCCCGGGCGATCGTCGCCGATGATCCGCAGGGAGACCAGCCGCTGGTCGCGGACCAGCTCGCGGGTCAACACCGAGGCCAGCAGGCGGGTGTCGATGTTGCCGCCGGTGATGACCAGGCCGCACTTCTTGCCCTTGAACTTCTTCGGGTGCGCCAGCAGCGCCGCCAGGGCGGCCGAGCCCGCGCCTTCGGCCACGGTCTTCTCGACGTTGGCGTAAAGGGCGATGGCGCGCTCGAAATAGGGCTCCTCGATCAGCAGCACCTCGTCGATCAGCGGCCGGGCGATGGCGTAGGTCTCGTCGCCGACCTCCTTCACCGCGATGCCCTCGGCGATGGTCGAGGCGTGCGGCGAGGCGGCGGTGTTCATGCCGCGCATCTTGGCCGTGAACGAGGGGTACATGGCCGGCTCGACGCCCACGATGGAGATGTCGCTCTTGATGTGCTTGGCGACCGTCGCCATGCCGGCGATCAGGCCGCCGCCGCCGATCGGGATCGGCAGCACCTCGAGGTCGGGCACCTCCTCCAGCATCTCCAGCGCCACCGTGCCCTGGCCGGCCATCACCTTCACGTCGTTGAAGGGGTGGACGAAGGTCAGCTCGCGCTCGTCGCAGAGCTTGCGGGCGGTGCCCGAGGCCTCGTCGTAGCCGTCGCCGTCCAGCACCACCTCGGCGCCGTGGGCGCGCGTCTGCTGCACCTTCACGAACGGGGTGCCGCGCGGCATGACGATGGTCACCGGAATGCCGAGGCGCGCGGCGTGGTAGGCCAGGCCCTGGCTGTGGTTGCCGGCGCTAGCGGCGATCACCCCGCGCTTGCGGGCGTTCTCGCCGAGCTGCAGCAGGGCGTTCAGCGCCCCGCGCTCCTTGTAGGCGGCGGTGAACTGCAGGTTCTCGAACTTCACCCACACGTCGGCCCCGGTAATCTCCGACAGCGTCCGCGAATGCCGGCAAGGCGTGCGCTCAATGTGCCCCTGCAGCCGGTCTCGGGCTGCGAGGATGTCGTCGAAGGAAAGGGTCATGGGTAAGCCGGTTGGTACGCCGCAGACGGCGAAAGGCCGGCAACCTAACGGCCGAGGCCCCCCGGGGCAATGTTCCCCGCTTCGCAGGTGCGAAATGGCCGCCCGCTGACGGCCCGTCTACAGCAGGTCCGCCCGGCCCTTGGCCTTGAGCTGCTCGACCAGGGCCTTGACCGCGGCCGGGTCGTCCTTGGCCGCCACCAGCACCACGCCGTTTTCCACGATCACCACCAGGTCCTGCACGCCGGCCAGGGCCACCGTCGGCCCGTCGGTGCGCACCAGACAGCCGGCGCTCGCGACGCTGACCACGTCGCCGTGCAGGGCGTTCTGGTCGTCGGCCTGGTCGGCGAGCTCCCAGAGCGCCCGCCAGGCGCCGACGTCACTCCAGCCCAGCTCGCAGGGCGCCACCACCGCCTTGTCGGTCTTCTCGAAGACCGCGTAGTCCACCGAGATCGCGGGCGCCTGGCCGAAGGCTTCGCCCAGCCGCACCTCGCGCCCGCGCCGCGCCGCCGTCGCCACCGCCGCCTCGGCCGCCGCCGCGACCTCGGGAGCGAGCCGCCGCGCCTCGTCGAGGAACGCCTTCGCGCCGAACAGGAAGAAGCCGGCGTTCCAGGTGTAGTCGGGATCGGCCACATAGGCCCGGGCGGTCGCCAGGTCCGGCTTCTCGACGAAGGCCGCCACCGGTCGCACCGCGCCCTGCGAGGACGCCGCCCGGATGTAGCCGTAGCCGGTCTCGGGCCGGTCGGGCCTCAGGCCGAAGACCACCAGCTTGCCGGCCTCGGCGGCCGGCCGGCCGGTCTCGATGGCGGCGCGATACGCCTCGAGGTCCTTGATCACGTGGTCGGCGGGCGCGAGCAGCACCAGGCCATCGGGGTCGCGCTCGGCCACCAGGGCCGCCGCGGCCACGGCGCAGGCGGCCGTGTTGCGCGCCACCGGCTCCAGCACGATCAGCGGGTCGAGCCCCGCCTCGGCGAGCTGGCGGCCTGCGATGGCCGCATGGCTCTCGTTGCAGATGACGATCGGCGGCTCGAAGCCCTCGCCGCTGGCCCTCAGCGCCGTCTCCTGGATCATCGTCCGCTGGCCGCCCAGCGCATGGAATTGCTTGGGGGCGCCGACGCGGCTCACCGGCCAGAGCCGCGTGCCGGCGCCGCCGGACATGATGACAGGGGTGATCTTCGCCATGGTCGAGCTTTAGGGCCTGTCGGGGCTTGCGTCGAATTCGGCGACCCGATGGCCGGGCGCGATCTCCGTCAGCTCGGACGCGATCTCCGCGAGGCCCTCCGGCCGTTTCAGCCGCACGCGCGTGCGCTCGACCCCGGGGTCCGGAACCGGCGCGGCGGACAGCAGGGCGCGCGTGTAGGGGTGGCGCGCATCGGAATAGAGACGCTCGGCGTCCGCCTCCTCGACCACGCGCCCGCGGTAGAGCACCAGCACCCGGTGGCTGATCTCGCGCACCACCGCCAGGTCGTGGCTGATGAAGATCATCGAGAGGCCGAGCTCCGCCTGCAGGGCGATCAGCAGATCGATGATCTGGGCCCGGATCGAGACGTCGAGGGCCGACACCGCCTCGTCGCAGATGACGAGCTTCGGCTTCAGGATCATCGCCCGGGCGATGCCCACCCGCTGGTTCTGGCCGCCGGACAGCTCGTGCGGGTAGCGGTTGATCAGCGCCGGATCGAGCCCGACCTTCGCCATCATCGCCCGCGCCGCGTCCTCGCGCGCCGCGCGGCCGAGCTCCGGCCGGAACACCGTCAGCGGCTCGGCGATGGAGGTTCCGATCGTGGCCCGCGGGTCGAGGCTGGCGAGCGGGTCCTGGAAGACGATCTGCAGGTCGCGCCGCGCCTTGCGCAGGGTCTCGCGTTCGGCGTGGGTGATGTCGCGCCCCATCACCGTCACCGTGCCGGCGGTCGCCGGGATCAGGTTCAGCGCCGCCCGGGCCAGGGTCGACTTGCCCGAGCCGCTCTCGCCGACCACGGCCAGGGTCTCGCCCTGGCGCACCTGGAACGAGACCCCATCCACCGCCTTCAGCACCCGCTTTGCGCCCAGCAGACCTTCGGACATCGGGAACCAGACCCGCACGTCCTCGCCGGCCGCCACCACCGGCGCGTCGGCCGCCACCGGCGCCACCACCGGCCGCCCGCCGCGGCCGGTTCGGTCGAGGCGCGGAATCGCGTCCAGCAGTTGGCGGGTGTAGGCGGTCTTCGGGCTGGAGAAGATATGTTCGACCGCGCCTTCCTCCACATAGGCGCCGTCCTTCATCACGCAGACCCGGTCGGCGAGGCGCGCGATCACGCCCATGTCGTGGGTGATCAGCACCAGGGCCGCGCCGCTCTCGCCCGTCAGCTCGGCCATCAGGTCGAGGATCTCGGCCTGCACGGTCACGTCCAGCGCCGTGGTCGGCTCGTCGGCGATGAGGAGCTGCGGGCCCGTCGCCATGGCCGCGGCGATCATCACCCGCTGGCGCATGCCGCCGGAGAGCTCGTGCGGATACTGTCGGGCCCGCCGCGCCGCCTCCGGGATGCGCACCTTCTCCAGCCACTCGCGGGCGCGCGCCTGCGCCTCGGCCCCCGACAGCCCCAGGTGCTGGCGCAGCGGCTCGGCGATCTGCTCGCCGATCCGCACGTGCGGGGTCAGGGCGGTCAGCGGGTCCTGGAAGATCATGGTCATCTTCGAACCGCGGATGCGGTTCAGGGCCCGCGGCCTCAGCCCCAGCAACTCTTGCCCCTGGAACCGCACAGACCCGCTCGCCCGGCCGTTGCCGGCCAGGAGGCCCATGGCGGCCATGAAGGTCTGGCTCTTGCCCGAGCCGCTCTCGCCGACCACGCCGAGCGTCTCGCCGCGCCCGACTTGCAGCGAGACGCCGCGCACCGCCTCCACCGCCCCGTCGGGGGTCGCGAACCGGACGCGCAGGTCTTTGAGCTCGAGGACGGGGTCGGCCATTCGCGGTCGAGCTAGACACGGATTCAGGCAATTTGAAATCGCCTCCGCCGCCGGGCCCGCTATAGACTGGCCCCGTGTCCGACAGTCCGCTTGATAGCCATCCGCGCCCGGCCCTGTTCCTCGACCGCGACGGGGTCCTGAACGAGGACCGCGGCTATGTCTCCCGCTGGGAGGATTTCGCCTGGATCCCCGGCGCCCGCGAGGCGGTGGCCGCCTTCAACGCCGCCGGCTGGATCGTCGTCGTCGTCACCAACCAGTCGGGGGTCGGCCGCGGCTACTACACCGAGGACGACATGCACGCCCTGCACGGGCGGATGGGCGAGGAACTGGCGGCGGTCGGCGGCCACATCGACGCCTTCTACTTCGCCCCGCACCATCCGGAATCGCCGATCGAGCACTACCGCCATCCCGACCCGCCGGACCGCAAGCCGAACCCCGGCATGATCCTGCGCGCGCTCGCCGATTGGCCGATCGACCGCGAACGCTCGGTGCTGGTCGGCGACAAGCCCTCCGACATGGAAGCGGCGGCCCGCGCCGGAATCCGCGGCCTGCTGTTCGGCGGCGGCGACCTCAAGCGCTTCCTGATCGACGAGGCCCTGCTGCTCGCCTAGCCGCCCTCCATCTGGGCCAGCATCCGGTCCAGCGTCGCCAGTTCGTCGGCCTCGCCGGGCGGCTTGTCCCAGCGGGTGCGGCTGATGCGCGGGAAGCGCATGGCCACCCCCGAGCGGTGCCGCGTGGAGCGCTGCAGTCCTTCGAAAGCCACCTCGAACACCAGCCCGCGGTGCGGCTCGGCGATCACCGCCCGCACCGGCCCGAAGCGCTCGGTGGTGTGGTCGCGGACGAACTTGTCGATCTGCTTCAGCTCCTCGTCGGTGAAGCCGAAATAGGCCTTGCCGACCGGCGTCAGCACGCGGCCGCCGTCCTCGCCTTCCGTCCAGACGCCGAAGGTGTAGTCGGAGTAGAAGCTCGAGCGCTTGCCGTGCCCGCGCTGGGCGTACATCAGCACCGCGTCGATCAGGTACGGGTCGCGCTTCCACTTGAACCACGGACCCTTCGGCCGCCCGGCCTCGTAGATCGAGTCCCAGCGCTTCAGCATGACCCCCTCGGCCACCTGCGGGTCGCCGGCCGGCGGCTCGGCGCGCAGCGCCGCGAGCGTCGCCCAGGTCTCGAACGGCTGCAGGGGCGAGAGGTCGATGCGCGGGCTCGCCTGGCGCGCCACGAAGGCCTCCAGCCGCTTGCGCCGCTCGGCGAAGGGCAGGGTGCGCAGGTCCTGCGCCCCCTCCGCCATAAGGTCGTAGGCGCGGATGCCGGCCGGGTATCTGGCCACCAGCTTCGCATCGACGCTCTTGCGGTTCAGCCGCTGCTGCAGCTCGGCGAAGCTCGCGACCTTACCCTCGCGCAGCACCAAGAGCTCGCCGTCGATCACCCCCTCTTCGAGGAGGGCGTCCACCACGTCCGGGAAGGTGCGCGAGATGTCGTCGCCCGTGCGCGTGTAGAGCCGCCGGACCCCGCCCTCGTGGACGAGCTGGACCCGGATCCCGTCCCACTTCCACTCCGCCGCATAGTCGGCCGGATCGAGCTTCGCGAAGTCCACCGCCTCGTCGATGGCCTGGGCCAGCATCGCCGGCCGGAACCGTCCCGGGTTCTCGGCGGACGGCTTCTCGCTGCGTCCCTCCAGCCAGGCGAACAGGTCCTCGTACGGCGGGTGGAGGGCGTGCCACAGCTCCTCGATTTCGGCCGGGTCGACCGTGAAGCCCTGGGCCATCTCCGCCGCCGCCCGCTTGGCGAGCCTGGCGGTCAGCCCGACCCGCAGCTCGCGGGTCATCAGCTTCAGCAGGGCCCAGCGCTCGCGCGGGTCCTCCATGGCGTCGAGCCAGCCCTCGATCAGCCGCTGAACCTCGGCGCGGCTGGTCGTGCGCAGGGCCTCCACCACCTCGGAAAGCTGCGGCTCGCGGTTCGCGCCGGGGCGCCTCGGCCAGACCAGGGCCACCGTCTCGGCGAGGTCGCCCACATAGTCGTAGGACCACCAGAAGAGCTGCGGGTCCATCCGCTCTTCCACCGCCTTCCGGATGAAGGCCGGCTTGGCCGCATCGAACGCGAGGTCGCCGGTCAGGGCGGCGAGGGCCCAGCCGCGGTCCGGGTCCGGCGTGTCGCGCAGGTAGTCGCGGACGAGCCGCAGCTTGGCGTTGCGCGAGGACGTCAGGCTCAGCCGGTCGAGGAGTTCGGCGAAGGCGCGCACCTAGTCCTCGTCCTCTTCCTCGTAGCCCACCAGAGCGAGGGCGCGCGCCGGCACGCCGTGCAGGCTCGCCCACCTCGCCAGCGCCTCCTCGCGGCCGTGGGTGATCCACAGCTCGCCAGGGCGCAACTCGTCCACCGTGGCGGTCAGCTCGTCCCAGTCGGCGTGGTCGGAGATGATCAGCGGCAGCTCGACCCCGCGCTGGCGCGCCCGCGCCCGGACCCGCATCCAGCCGGAGGCGAAGGCGCTCACCGGATCGGGGAAGCGCCGGCTCCAGCGGTCCTGCAGGGCCGAGGGCGGGGCGACGATGATCTGGCCGGCGAAATCGGTCTTTGCCGCCGTGGTCGCCGCCCGCAGGTCGCCGAGGTCCACCCCGTGCCGGACGTAGAGCGCGTTCAGCCGTTCCAGGGCGCCGTGCACATAGATCGGCGCGTCCCAGCCGGCCTCGCGCAGGAGGGCGATGATCCGCTGCGCCTTGCCGAGCGCATAGGCGCCCACCAGGTGCGCCCGATCGGGGAACTGCGCCACCGAGCGCAGCAGCCGGCCGACCTCGTGGCCGGCGTCGGGATGGCGGAACACCGGCAGGGCGAAGGTCGCCTCGGTGATGAACACGTCCGCCGGCACGGGCTCGAACGGCGGGCAGGTCGGGTCGCGCCGGCGCTTGTAGTCGCCGCTCACCACCATGGTCAGGCCCCGCCAGCGGACCACCGCCTGGGCCGAGCCCAGCACGTGGCCGGCCGGGACCAGACTGACCTCCACGCCATCGCGGTCCACCCGCTCGCCGTAGGCCGCCGCCTGCCTGGCCTCGGCGAAAGCCAGGCCATAGCGCTCGGCCATGATGTCCAGGGTCGCCGCGGTCGCCAGCACAGCCCCGTGGCCGGCCCGGGCATGGTCGGAGTGGCCATGGGTGATCACCGCCCGGGCCACCGGCCGCACCGGGTCGATGTAGAAGTCGCCGGGCGCGCAATAGAGCCCCTCGGGCTTCGGGCAGAGCAGGTCCTGCGGCCGGATCATGCCTCTGAACCTAGGGGCCCCGTGGGGCGGCGCAACCTTACCAAGTATTCATCTTGTGAATTCGGCGTCATGACTAACACTTAACGAGTATTCGGACCGGACGTTGCGTAGAACGCTCTCATCGGGACGACGAAGTCCGCCGCCCCCGCCCCGCAAGGGGCCCCAACCCAGGAGAGAGACCATGACCCACGCTTCGTCCCCGTTCCTCGGCTTCGCCAACCTCGTGATGGCCGCCACGCCGCTGCTGGCCCTGTTCGTGGCCTATGTGGTTCCGGTCATCCGCTGAGCTGACCCGCCTCCGAAGCTTCCCCTCGGGCAAGATTGACCCCCGACCGGTTCGCCCCTAACCCCGAAGGGATGAGCCTCGATCCAGAAACGCTCAGCCAGCTTGGCCAGCACATGGCGACCACCGTCCCCCAGGCGGCCGCCCTTGGCTTCCAGTTCATCTCCGCCGGGGACGGCCGTGGCTGCCTCACGGTCCCCTGGCGGGAAGAGCTCGTCGGCGATCCCGACACCGGCGTGATCGCCGGCGGCGTCGTCACCAGCCTCCTCGATCACACCTGCGGGCTGGCGATCACCTCGGGCACCGGCGGTCGGATGTTCGGCACCGCCACCCTCGACCTGCGGATAGACTACATGCGCGCCGCGGCCCCGCGCTCCGGGGTCACCTGCGAGGCGCACTGCTACAAGCTCACCCGCTCCATCGCCTTCGTCCGGGCCGAGGCCTGGGACGTCGACCGCGCCGACCCGATCGCCACAGCCCAGGCCGCCTTCATCCTGAACCGCCCGCCGGAAGCGGCCGTCGCCGAGGCGCCGTCCAAGCCATGAGCGATCCGGCCCGCCAGCTCGAGGACTTCCTCCAGCGCGTCCCCTACGTCCGCTTCCTCGGCATGCGCGCCGAGCTGGCCGGCGACGAGATGACCGCCATCCTGCCGTTCTCCCAGCACCTGATCGGCAACGTCATGCTGCCCGCCCTGCACGGCGGGGTGATCGGCGCCTTCCTGGAGACCACCGCGCTCGCCCAGCTCTCGGTGGCCCAGGCCGCCTCGCCCGGCGGCCAGAAGATCGCCAAGACCATCGACGTCACCATCGAATATCTGCGCCCCGGCCGGCCGCTGACCACCTACGCCCGCGCCGATCTGCGCAAGGTCGGACGGCGCATCGCCAACGTCCACGTGGAAGCCTGGCAGGAGGCCCGCAGCCACCCCATCGCCTTCCTGCGCGGCCACTTCCTCCTGGCCGGCGAATAGGCGCCTATTTCGGAGCCGCCGCCTTCTCGGTCCTGATCTGGTCGAGCGAGGCCTGCGCCTTGGCCATGCCCGCCGCATCGCCCTTGGCCTTGGCCTCGGTGAGCTGGCCGATGGCCTCGATCTCGCGCACCGGCAAGAGGTGCGAGTTGTCGGCGTGCTTGAAGGGCCCGGTCTGGATGCGCTCCAGCACGGCCCGCTGGCGCACCGCCTCGGGCGTGTCGCCGACGCCGTAGCTGAAGATGAACTTGGCGATCTTGGCCTTCATGGCGGGATCGAGGTCGGCGCGCCAGACCATCGGGTCCTCCGGGATGGTCGGCGAGCGCCAGATCACCTCCAGGTTGGCCAGGGTCTTGCGCGCCATGGGCGTGTCCAGCACGGCCATGCGGTCCATCGAGCGGGTGTTGTCGGTGGCCGCGTCCAGCAGGCCCGAGCCCACCGCGAACAGGTTGGCCTCGGCGTTGGCCGAGCGCACGGTCTTGAAGCACTTGGCCGGCTCGATGCCGCGCGGCGAGAATAGATAGGCCATGGGCGCCAGGGTGCCCGAGGTCGACTTGGCGTCGCCCATCCCGAAGTTGACCGTCCGGTCGCACTTCAGGAGCTTCTCCAGCGTCAGGCCGTGGCCCTTGGGCACGACGATCACTCCCTGGTAGCCGTCGTGGCCTTCGGGGTTCGTGGTCCGCGCGAACACCTCGCCGCCGCCCCGCCGCACGGCCTCCAGGCCCGAGGCGTTGGTGAACCAGCCGAGGTCCGACTGCTTGAAGCGCATGGCCTCGATGGCGGCGGTGTAGGTGGTGCCGAAGAACGGCTTCACCGGCACGCCGATGCTGCGCTCCATGTCGGTCAGGAACGGCCCCCATTCCTGCATCTGGGTCTGCGGGTTCTCCGTCGAGACGATGGAGAAGGTCAGGCCCTGCGGCTTTTCGGCCGCGGCGGGCGCCTCGCCCTTGCCGCAGGCCGTCAGGACGAGGAGCGCGCTCAGCGCGAGGAGGCGTCGGATCATCCGTCCACCATAGCCCAGCTTTGTGACGCCCCGTCAAAACCGCCGACATTCCCCCCGGCGGTCAGATCAAGACTTGAGCCCGCGCGCTCAGGGGCGTACCGGCACGGCCCATGTTGCAAGGTCTCTCCCACCAGGCCCGCGAAGCGAAGAGCTGGCCGTTCGAACAGGCGCGCATCCTCCTGGACCGCATCCTGCGCCTGCGCCTCTCCGACGCCGAGCGCGACCTCGCCTCGGCCCTGATCGCCCAGGGCAAGTTCGACGAGCTCGTCCGCACCCTGCCCGAGGCCTTCGCCCGGCCCGTCGTCTTCCAGTGCGGCTACGGCGCCTCGGGCCTGCCGCACATGGGCACCTTCGGCGAGGCCGCCCGCCCGACCATGGTGCGCGGCGCCTTCCGCGCGCTCACCGAAGACGCCATCCCGACCCAGCTCATCGTCTTCTCCGACGACATGGACGGCCTCCGGAAGATCCCCGACAACGTGCCCAACCGCGCCATGCTGGAGGAGGATCGCGACAAGCCGGTGACCTCGGTGCGCGATCCCTTCGGCGAGCACGAGAGCTTCGGGGCCCACAACAACGCCCGCCTGCGCGCCTTCCTCGACGGCTTCGGCTTCGACTACACCTTCATGTCGTCCACGGAGACCTACAAGTCCGGCCGCTTCGACGAGGTGCTGCTGCGCATCCTCGAGCGCTTCGACGCGATCCAGGCGGTGATGCTGCCGACGCTCGGCGAGGAGCGCCGCGCGACCTATTCGCCCTTCCTGCCGATCAGCCCCAAGACCGGCCGCGTCCTCCAGGCGCCGACGCTGGAGCGCCACCTCGACCGAGGCACCATCGTCTTCCCGGACGAGGACGGGACCCTCACCGAAGTCCCGGTGACCGGCGGCCACGTGAAGCTGCAGTGGCGCCCCGACTGGGCCGCCCGCTGGACGGCCCTCGGCGTCGATTTCGAGGCCTCGGGCAAGGACCTGGTGGACAGCGTCCGGGTCTCGAACCGGCTGGTGAAGGTGCTCGGCGGCGAGCCGCCGGAAGCCTTCCACTTCGAGCTCTTCATGGACGAGAACAACCAGAAGATCTCCAAGTCCAAGGGCAACGGCCTGACCATGGAGGAGTGGCTGCGCTACGGCACGCCCGAGAGCCTAGCCTACTACATGTACCAGTCGCCGAAGTCGGCCAAGCGCCTTTACTTCGACGTGATCCCCAAGGCGACGGACGAATACCTCTCCCACCTGGACGCGTTCAACAAGGCGCGGGGCGAGAGCGACCGGCCGGCGATCGACAACCCGGCCTGGCACGTCCACCGCGGCGCGCCGCCGCAAAAGGGCTCGCCGGTCAGCTTCTCCCTGCTGCTCAACCTCGTCTCGGCGGCCGACGCCTCGACGGGGGACATCCTCTGGGGCTTCCTGGAGCGCTACCTGCCGGGCGCGACCCCGCAGTCCGAGCCCCTGCTCGACAAGCTCGTGGGCTACGCGCTCAACTACTACGAGGACTTCGTGAAGCCCTCGAAGAAGTTCCGCGCCCCCGACGCCAAGGAGCGCGCGGCGATGGAGGAGCTCTCGAAGCGGCTGAAGGCCCTGCCCGCCGACGCCGACGCCGAGGTGATCCAGAACGAGGTGTTCGAGGTCGGCAAGACCGCCGGCTTCGAGCCGCTGCGCGCCTGGTTCGGCGCCCTCTACGAGGTGCTGCTGGGCCAGCCCACCGGCCCCCGGTTCGGCTCCTTCGCCGCCATCTTCGGCCTTGCCCGCACCACGGCCCTCATCGACCGCGCCCTGGCCGGCGAGCTGACCGCCGCGTAGCTCAGCCCGTCTACGCCCCCAGCCCGCGGCGTACCCGATTTCGTGCAGAATCAGCGCCGAAACCCTATATAGAGGGCTGACATTCCGTCAGGGCCTCACGCGCGCGTGCGCGAGGAAGACGAGGCCCGGCCGCCCCAGCTGGACGACGCATGAGCGAAGACAACGAGATCCCTTCGGATTCCAACGGCGGCGCCGAGTACGGCGCGGAGTCGATCAAGGTCCTCAAGGGCCTCGACGCGGTGCGCAAGCGCCCGGGCATGTACATCGGCGACACCGACGACGGCTCGGGCCTGCACCACATGGTCTACGAGGTGGTCGACAACGCCATCGACGAGGCCCTCGCCGACTACGCCACCCGCGTCGAGGTGATCCTCAACGCCGACGGCTCCTGCACGGTCACCGACGACGGACGCGGCATCCCTACCGACATCCACGAGGGCGAGGGCGTCTCGGCGGCCGAGGTCATCATGACCCAGCTGCACGCCGGCGGTAAGTTCGACCAGAACTCCTACAAGGTCTCCGGCGGCCTGCACGGCGTTGGCGTCTCGGTGGTCAACGCGCTCTCCGACTGGCTGCGGCTGCGCATCCACCGCGGCGGCATGACCCACGAGATGGAGTTCCGCCGCGGCGATCCGGTCGCGCCCCTGGCCATCGTCGGCAAGTCGCCGCTGCGCGAGAACGGCGAGTTCCTGACCGGCACCGAAGTCACCTTCCTGCCGTCGATCGAGACCTTCTCGTTCATCGAGTTCGACCGGAAGACGCTCGAGCACCGCCTGCGCGAACTCGCCTTCCTGAACTCCGGCGTGACCATCTGGCTGAAGGACCTCCGCGAGGCCGAGCCCTTCGAGGAGGTCATGCACTACGAGGGCGGCATCGAGGCCTTCGTGCGTCACATCGACAAGGCCAAGACCCCGCTGGTCAAGGACCCGATCGTCATCCGCGGCCGCCGCGAGAACGTCGAGGTCGACCTCGCCCTGTGGTGGAACGACAGCTACCACGAGAACGTCCTCTGCTTCACCAACAACATCCCCCAGCGCGACGGCGGCACGCACCTCGCCGCCTTCCGCTCGGCGCTCACCCGGATCATCACCGGCTATGCGGAGAGCTCCGGCGCGGCGAAGCGTGAGAAGGTCTCGGTCAGCGGCGAGGACGCCCGCGAGGGCCTGACCTGCGTGCTGTCGGTGAAAATCCCCGATCCGAAGTTCTCCTCCCAGACCAAGGACAAGCTGGTCTCCTCCGAAGTCCGTCCGGCCGTGGAGGGCCTGGTCAGCGAGGGCCTCGGGACCTGGTTCGAGGAGCACCCCAACGACGCCCGGATGATTGTCACCAAGATCGCCGAGGCCGCCGCCGCCCGCGAGGCGGCCCGCAAGGCCCGCGAGCTCACCCGCCGCAAGTCGGCGCTCGACATCACCTCCCTGCCCGGCAAGCTCGCCGATTGCTCGGAGAAGGATCCGGCCAAGTCCGAGATCTTCCTGGTGGAAGGCGATTCCGCCGGCGGCTCGGCCAAGCAGGCGCGCAACCGCGAGAACCAGGCGATCCTGCCGCTGCGGGGCAAGATCCTGAACGTCGAGCGCGCCCGCTTTGACAAGATGCTGTCGAGCGAGCAGGTCGGCACCCTGATCACTGCGCTCGGCGCCGGCATCGGCCGCGACGACTTCGACATCGAGAAGGTCCGCTACCACAAGATCATCCTGATGACCGACGCCGACGTCGACGGCGCCCACATCCGGACCCTGCTGCTCACCTTCTTCTACCGGCAGATGCCGGAGGTGATCGAACGCGGCTACCTCTATATCGCCCAGCCGCCGCTCTATAAGGCGTCCAAGGGCAAGTCGGTCCGCTACCTCAAGGACGACGCCGAGCTCGAGATCTACCTGATCGACGAGGGCGTCGACGGGGCCACCCTCGACCTCTCCAGCGGCGAGCGCCTGGCTGGCCAGGACCTGCTGGCCCTGGTCACCACGGCCCGCGGCGCCAAGGCCAATGTCGAGCGCCTCGCGGCGCGCGCCCCCGCCTTCGCCATCGAGCAGGCGGCCCTCGCCGGCCTCCTCGCCGAGGGCGGCGATGCGGAGAAGGCGGCCAAGCGGCTCGACCTCTACGCCGAGGAAGGCGACGGCCCCTGGCAGGCCGAGTCGGCCGCTGGCGGCGGCTATGTGTTCAGCCGCGTCAAACGCGGGGTCTCCGAGCGCATCGTCCTCGACGAGCTCCTGCTGCACGCGGCCGACGCCCGGCGCCTGGCCGAGCGCTCCCGCGAGCTCGCCAAGATCTTCGAGGGCGCGGCCACCTTCACCCGGCGCGACCGGGCGACCACCGTGCGCGGCCCGATCGACCTCGTGAACGCGGTCATGGACAACGGTCGGCGCGGCCTTTCCATCCAGCGCTACAAGGGCCTGGGCGAGATGAACGCCGACCAGCTCTGGGAGACCACGCTCGACGCCGACGCCCGCACCTTGCTGCAGGTGAAGGTCAACCACGTGGACGACGCCGACGACATGTTCAGCCGCCTGATGGGCGACCTCGTCGAGCCGCGCCGCGAGTTCATCCAGGAAAACGCCCTCGACGCCGAGGTCGACGTCTAGGAGCCGGCGCCTCTCCCGCTCGCGGGAGGGGCTTCAGCCCTCGAAGCCGCGCACCACCTCGAGCACGGCGTCGCCGTAGCGGGCGAGCTTGCCCTCGCCGACGCCGTTCAGCCGCACCAGCGCCGCGCGCGTGCCGGGCCGCGCCCCGGCGATCTCGGCCAGGGTTGCATCGTGGAAGATGACATAGGGCGGCACGTGCTGGGCCTTGGCCTCGCGCGCCCGCCAGGCGCGCAGGGCCTCGAACAGGCCCTGGTCGTGCGGCGCGATGGGGTGGCTGTCGCCGCGCTTCTTGCGCCGCACCCTGGGCTCGCCCTCGGCCGGCTTGCGCATGGTCACCCGGCGCTCGCCGCGGAAGACCTGCTTCACCGCCTCGGCGTCGCCGATCCCGACCAGCGGGCGGCCGTCGTTGGGATCCTCCTTGAGGAGGGCCTCGAACAGCAGCTGCTCGGCGAGGTCGCGCCACTGCACGGCCGACAGCTCCGTGCCGATGCCCCAGGTCGACAGCCCGGCCTCGAAGTCGGTGACGTCCTTGGTCTTGCCGAGCAGGTGGTCGACGAGGCGGCCGCGACCGAACCGGCCGCCCAGCCGATGGGCCGCCGACAGCGCCTTCTGGGCCGGCTCGGTGACGTCGATGGTCTCGACCGTCCCGGCGCACAGGTCACACTGGCCGCAGGCCTCGACGCCCTCCTCGCCGAAATAGCGGCGCACCGCCGCCGCCCGGCAGCCGGCGCCGTCGAGCAGGGCGTAGAGCTGGCGGACCTTGCGGGTCTGCACCTGCTTGACCTCAGCGTCGACGTCGCGGTCCCCGATGCGCCGCAGCGCCCAGGCCATGTCCGAGGCGCCGTAGAGGGTGATGCCCTCGGCCGGGTCGCCGTCGCGCCCGGCGCGGCCGATCTCCTGCCAGTAGGCCTCGATCGAGGCCGGCGGATCGGCGTGGATGACGAAGCGGACGTCCGGCTTGTCGACCCCCATGCCGAAGGCGATCGTCGCCACCATCACCGCGGCGTCGGCTTCCAGAAATTCCTCCAGCCGCTCCTCGCGCAGGCGGCGGTCGAGGCCGGCGTGATAGGCGAGCGCCGGCACGCCTGCGCCGCGCAGCGCCTCGGCCAACTTCTCGGTGCCTTCGCGGCTGCCGGCATAGACCACGCCCGAGCGGTTCGGCCGCGCGGTGACCAGCTCGATCACCCGCTTCTCCTTCGCGCCCTTCTTGCGCTCGGCCGAGAGGATCAGCTCGGGCCGGGCGAAGCTCGCCACGAACTCGGCGCAGCCCTCGAGCCGCAGCTCGGCGCGGATGTCCTCGCGGGTCCGGGCGTCGGCCGTCGCCGTCACCGCCAGGCGCGGCACGGTCGGGAACAGCTCGGCCACCCGGCCCAGCATCCGGTACTCAGGCCGGAAGTCGTGGCCCCATTGGCTGACGCAGTGGGCCTCGTCGATGGCGATGAGGGCCAGCGGCGTGCGCTTGAGCCGGTCCAGCATCCAGGGCTGCATCAGCCCCTCGGGCGAGACGTAGAGCAGGTCGAGCTCGCCGCGCTCGATGCGCCGCCAGGTCTCGCTGCGCTCGTCCAGCCCGATGTTGGAATCCAGCCGCGCGGCGGCCACGCCGGACTGCTGCAGCGCCGCCACCTGGTCGGTCATCAGGGCGATCAGCGGCGAGACCACCAGGCCGAGGCCCGGCCGCACCAGGCTGGGGATCTGGTAGCAGAGGCTCTTGCCGCCGCCGGTCGGTAACACGGCCATGGCGCTGCGCCCGGCCAGCACCTCCTCGATCACCTGCGCCTGCAGACCGCGGAAATCGGCGTGGCCGAAGGTGCGGCGCAGGATGTCGCGCGCGACCTCGAGGGGCGCAGCTTCAGGTTCGGCGACGGCGAGGGACATTCGTCCTTTATGGGCGCGAATCAGCGCCGAGGCGATGCGTCCTTGTGGTGTTCAGCCCGCAGCGTCGAGCCGGCTGATGGAGATCTTCTGCGCCCAGTGCGAGCCCATCCGGTTCTGGAAGAACGAGGGCCGATCCTCCAGGACCTCGGTCTCCAGCCATAGACGCTTCAGGTGGCGGACGCGGCCGCTCTCCCGGTCGTCCACATAGGCAGTGCGCCCGTGCAGCACGTGGTAGTTGTTGATGAACTGCATGTCCCCGGGCTGGAAGTCCATCAGCACCGAATAGGCGCCGCTCTCGGACATCTCCTGCATCCAGGTCAGCGCCTCCTCCGCCTTGGCGGTGAGGCGCGGCGCGTCCGCATGGCGTTGCGAGGCCAGGATGTAGGGCCGGATCAGGCGCATGAACAGCCGCTCGCCGTGGCGCGTGAACACCGGCATCGGATACCAGCCGCGCCCGCCGGGCGGCTGCTCCCCGCGGTAGTCGTACGGCTGTGGCTTGTAGAGCTCTGCGGCGAGGTCCGGCCGTTCGCGCACCAGCCGGTTGTGCAGGGCCACCGAGTTGCAGACCGCCGAGAGCCCGCCGGAGACGCCGCTCTGCAGGCAGAGCAGGCCGACGAGATCCGAGCCGTCGCAGTGGAAATCGAGCCCGATCTGGCCGAGCTCGTTGCCGCGGGCGGTCGGATCGCCCGGCTGCTTTCCCTGATCGGTGACATCGCCCAGCACGTGGCCCTTGGCGTTCTGCGGCCACGGACGCCCGAGGTGCGCGCCAATACCCCAGTACGCGAGGCACATCTCGTCGTTGGACCACCGCTGGCGCGGCAGGCCCCGGATCAGCACAAAGCCTCGGCCGTTGATCAGCTCGGCTTCGATGCGCTTCAGCCGCGGGCCGAGCGTCGGCAAGGGGAAGTCCGCCTTCCCGATCTGCAGGAAGTCGTCCGAGACCTTGCGTGCGTGAGCGACGGCGGCGCCGAGCTCGAGGATGTCCGCCTCGCTGAGGTGTTCGGTCCAGGCGGCGGGGTCGGAGACCTGCTCTGCCGTCCACTCGCACTGCGGTTCGAGCTCGACCGGCACGACCTGTGCCGGCGCGATCTCGGGGCGATCGTCCGCCATGGGCCTCTCCCTATTCCGCCGCCATCGCCGCGGGCGTCGTCTGGGCGCCGCGTAGCAGCCGGCCGGGCAGGGCGCCGGTGGGCTCGCCGTCGCGATAGGTCACCTGGCCGGCGACGATGGTCGCCGCATAGCCCTCCACCCGCTGGATCAGCCGGCGGCCGCCGGTCGGCAGGTCATAGGCCACCTCCGGCGCCTTCAGCTTCAGCCGTCCGTAGTCGATGACGTTGAGGTCGGCGCGGTAGCCGGGCGCCAGGATCCCGCGGTCGTAGAGCCCGACCAGTTCGGCCGTGTCTCGCGCCTGGGCCTTGATCATCTTCTCCAGGCTCACCTTCGGTCCGCGCGTGCGGTCGCGCGTCCAGTGGACGAGGTTGGTGGTCGGGAAGGAGCCGTCGCAGATCATGCCGACGTGCGCCCCGCCGTCCGAGAGGCCGGGCACCACCTGCGGATGGTTCAACATTTCGTAGGCCGGGTCGAGATTGCACCAGGCGTAGTTCAGGAACGGCAAGTAGAGCATGCCGCGCCCGCCGTTGGAGAGCATGTGGTCGAGGGCGACCTCCTCCGGCGTCAGGCCCCGCTGGGCGGCGATGTTGGCCACCGTCCGGTCCGGCGTCGGCTCGTAGTTCGGCTCCGATCCCAGGAGGAACATCTTGTCCCAGGCCCGCGGCTGGGTTCCGGCGAAGCCGCGCACGTGCTCCACCTCCTCGGCCATCAGCCGGGCGCGGTAGGCGGGGTCGGAGAGGCGCGCCACGCGCTGATCGAGCGGCAGGTCCTTGATCGCCTGGTAGCTCGGGTGCTGGCTGAACGGGTTCAGCGTCAGCTCGAAGCCGAACAGCACGCCCACCGGCCGGCTGGCGGCCTGCGCCTTCATCGGCAGGCCCTTGGCGTGGGCCTTGGCCAGGCGATCCAGAAGATAGCGGAACTGCTCCGGGTCGCGCGGGCTCTGCACCATCGAGAACGACAGCGGCCGCCCCGAGCGCTCGACGATCCGCTGCAGCATGTCGAACTCCGCCTCCGGATCGGCGAAGTCGGAGACGAACTGCAGCACGCCGCGGCCGGCGGCGGCCAGGCCCATGGCGATGCCGGTGAGTTCGTCCTCGCTGGCGGTCAGGGTCGGCGTCGGCTGGCCGTCGGAGGTCTTGTGGTTCAGGGTGCGGGAGGTGGAGAAGCCGAGCGCGCCGGCCTCCATCGCCCGCTTGGCGATCGCCGCCATGGCGTGGATGTCGGCCTCGGTGGCCGGCTCGCGGTTCGCGCCGCGCTCGCCCATCACATAGACGCGCAGCGCCGCGTGCGGCAGCTGGCTGCCGATGTCCACGTCGAAGTTGCGGCGCGCGAGGCTGTCGAGATAGTCGGGATAGCTCTCCCAGTTCCACGGCAGGCCGGCGCTCAGCACAGGGAAGGGGATGTCCTCGACGCCTTCCATCAGCCGGACGAGCCGGTCGTGGTCCTCGGGGCGGCAGGGCGCGAAGCCGACGCCGCAGTTGCCCATGATCACCGTCGTGACGCCGTGCCAGGACGAGGGCTGCATGCGCTCGTCCCAGGTGGCCTGGCCGTCGTAGTGGGTGTGGACGTCAACGAAGCCCGGCGCGACCACCATGCCCTTGGCGTCAATCTCCTCGGCGCCCGCGCCGGCGATCCTGCCGACGGCCGCCACGCGCCCGTCCTTGACACCGACGTCGGCTTCGAAGCCCGGCTGTCCCGTGCCATCGACGACGGTCCCGCCGCGGACCACCAAGTCATAGGCTCGTTCCATGGATCGCCTCCCTTCAGGCGCTGTCGCTTTGTTCTTTCTCCCAATTTGCCGCCCTGACGGTGGGGCCGGTCAAGCGAGGAGTCGGTATGGCGGCCCCGGGTTCGTCCTTCGGAGGCGCTTACGAACCGTTCAGCCTGTTTGATTCCGGCCCGTTAAGGCCCGTGGCGGAAACTGGGCGAAAGCGCGAACGGAAGAGGGACCCGTTATGACGCCCAAACTGCTGGTGGCGGCTATCGCGGCGCTCGCGATAGCCGTGGGGTGTGCATTGCCGACGGCGCATGGCGACAGCGCCAGCGCGCGTGAACAGATTCCGACGCTGGAGATCGGCAAGGGCTGATCGCTCGCGTACGCTGAGCCCGTGAGTCGCGGGCCCTTCACCTTCTACGAATTCTTCGCCGGCGGCGGCATGGCCCGCGTGGGCCTCGGGCCGCGCTGGTCGTGCCTGTTCGCCAACGACTTCGATCCGGTGAAGGCGGCGACCTACCGCGCCAACTTCACCGACGCCGCCGACCATCTGCGGGAAGGCGACGTCTGGCGGCTGGGCGTGGCCGACCTGCCGGGCCAGGCCGACGTCGCCTGGGCGTCGAGCCCCTGCCAGGACTTCAGCCTCGCCGGCGCGCGCGCGGGCCTCGCGGGCGGCCGCTCCTCCGCCTTCTACGGCTTCTGGCGGCTGATGGAGGCGCTGGGCGCCGAAGGGCGCGGGCCGCGGACCATCGTCATCGAGAACGTCTCGGGCCTGCTCACCTCGCACGGCGGCGCCGATTTCGCGGCGGTAGGCGAGGCGCTCGCCTCCCAGGGCTATCGCTTCGGCGCGCTGGAGATCGACGCCGCCGCCTTCACCCCGCAGTCGCGCCCCAGGGTCTTCATCATCGCGACGCGCGATCCGATCCCCGCCGCCCTCGTCGGCGACAGCCCCTGGCGCACCCGCGCGGTACGCGCCGCGGCCGGGCGCCTGCCGCCCCACCTCGCCGGGCGCTGGATCGACTGGGCGTGCCCGGCGCCGCCGGCCCGGAACGCCGACCTCGCGGCCATCCTGGAGGACGACGCCGCCGTCGCCTGGCACCCGCCGGACCGCACGGACCGCTGGCTGGCGCTGATGTCGCCCCTCCACCGCGCCCGCCTGGAGGCCGCCCGCGCCCGGGGCGAACGGACGGTGGGCGGGGTCTTCCGGCGGATGCGCATCGAGAACGGGGCCAAGGTGCAACGGGCCGAGGTTCGCCTCGACGGCCTGGCGGGCTGCCTGCGCACGCCCCGCGGCGGCTCCTCGCGCCAGGTCATCGTCGTCGTCGACCAGGGTCAGGTCCGCACCCGCCTCCTCACCCCGCGCGAGGCGGCCCGACTGATGGGCCTGCCCGACGCCTATGTGCTGCCGAAGTCGGCCACGGCCGGGTTGCACGTCGCCGGCGACGGGGTGGCGGCGCCGGTGGTCCGCTGGCTGGCCGAAACCATCCTCGAGCCGCTGCTCGCCGCGCCTGCCGCCATCGCCGCCGAATAGGCGTTTAGAAAAGCTGGGGGCGGCGCCACGTACGCGCCCTTCCATTCGCCTCAGGAAGTCTTAGGTTCGCCGGACACGAAGGGCTGTTTTCCCAGCAGGTTTCCCAGCAGGTTTTCCAGAGGTCCCGTTCCATGGACGCCACCCCCGACAAGGTCTACGACGCCGCGCGCTATCATCGCGAGGGCCGGGGCAGGATCTACGACTCCGTTCTCGACCTCGTGGGCGACACCCCCATCGTGCGCCTGCCGCGCCTGATGGCCGCGCTGAAGCCGAAGGGCGAGGTGGTCGCCAAGCTCGAGTTCTTCAATCCGATCGCCTCGGTGAAGGACCGGATCGGCGTGGCCATGGTCGAGTACCTGGAGGCCAAGGGCGTTCTTAAGCCCGGCGGCACCATCGTCGAGCCCACCAGCGGCAACACCGGCATCGCGCTCGCCTTCGTCGCCGCCGCCAAGGGCTACAAGATCATCCTCGTGATGCCCGAGAGCATGTCGCTGGAGCGGCGCAAGATGCTGCTGCTGCTCGGCGCCAAGCTCGAGCTGACGCCGCCTGAGAAGGGCATGGCCGGCGCGGTCGCGCGCGCCAAGGAGATCGTCGAGGCCACCCCCGGCGCGGTTATCCCGCAGCAGTTCGACAACGCCGCCAATCCGCTGATCCACCGGGTCTCCACCGCCGAGGAGATCTGGCGCGACACGGACGGGCGCGTGGACGCCGTGGTCTCCGGGGTCGGCACCGGCGGCACCATCACCGGCGTCGGCCAGGTGCTGAAGGCGCGCAAGCCGTCGGTGAAGATGATCGCCGTCGAACCGACCACCTCGGCCGTACTCTCCGGCGGCCAGCCTGGGCCGCACAAGATCCAGGGCATCGGCGCCGGCTTCGTCCCCTCGATCCTCGACCGCGGGATCATCGACGAGGTGGTGCAGGTGACCAACGACGACAGCTTCGTCATGGCCCGGCGGATCGCCCGGGAGGAAGGTATCCCGGTCGGCATCTCCTCCGGGGCGGCCCTGACGGCGGCCTTCGACGTCGCCTCGCGCGACGACATGGAGGGCAAGCTCATCGTCACCATCATCCCGAGCTTCGCCGAGCGCTACATCTCGACGGCGCTGTTCGAGGGGCTGTGATCCTGCGTCCTCTCCCCTCGCGCGGCGAGAAGGGAGAGGTCGGGGGAGGGGGGCGGTGAGCGACGTCTATCCGCCGGAGAAGCGCTCGGCGGTGATGCGCCGGGTGAAGGGCAAGGACACCTCGCCCGAGCTCGCCGTGCGGCGGGCGCTGACGCGGCTCGGGGCGCGCTACCGCCTGCATCGCAAGGACCTGCCGGGCCATCCGGACATCGTCATGCCGGGGCGACGGCTGACGCTGTTCGTCCACGGCTGCTTCTGGCACGGCCACGACTGCGCCCGGGGGGCCCGGGTGCCCAAGGCCAACCGCGATTATTGGGTGGCCAAGGTCGAGCGTAACCGCGCCCGCGACGCTCGCAGCCGCGAGGCGCTGCAAGCGGCTGGCTGGCGGGTCGAGACCCTCTGGGAATGCGAGCTCAAGGACGCCGCAGCGCTCGAGGCCAGGCTGCGCGGTATTCTGCGGACGACCTAGCCGCGTCCGAACAGGCGCCACCCGTCTCAGGCCGGCTCGCGCTCTTCCACCACCACCTCCGTCTTCACCGAATTGGCGATGAAGCATTCCTCGTGGGCCAAGTGGTGCAGGTGCTCGCTTTCCTCGGCGCTCGGGGCGCGGCCGGCATAGGAGATGGCGGGGCGCAGGGTCACCCGCGTGACCGCCATGCGGCCCTCCGGCGTCTTTTCCATCACCCCCACCGCTTCGTCCACGTAGCGTTCGACCACGAAGCCGGCCTCGCGCGCCTTATGCAGGAAGGTCAGCATGTGGCAGGTGGAGAGCGAGCCGACGAGCATCTCCTCCGGGTCGACGGCGTTGGGCGCGGCCCACTTGTTGCCGACCACGTGGTGCGAGGCGGTGCCCGGCACCTCGACGCCCGAGCCGAAGCTGAGCGTATGGCCGCGACCGTAGCGGCCCTTCAGGAAGTCCTCGGGGCTCGCCTGCAGCGTCCAGTCGGTGGTGGCGCGATAGCTCGCCATCAGAACGCCTCCGCTGGGAGGGCCATCAGGAGCTCGGCGCCGGTCTTCAGCTTGGCGAGGTGGGCGGCGGTGTCGGGCAGGACCCGCTCCATGTAGTAGCGTCCGACCGTCAGCTTCTCGGCGTAGATCGGATCGCTCGCGCCGCCGGCGATCGCCGCCTGGGCGGTCTCGGCGGTCAGCGCCCACATGTAGGCCAGCGCCGTCAGGCCGAAGAGGTGCAGGTAGTCGGTAGAGGCGGCGCCGGCGTTGTCGGGATTGGCGAGGCCGTTCTGCATCAGCCACATGGTGGCCTCCTGCAGCTGGGCCTTGGCCGTTGCCAGCGGCCCGGCGTAGGGCGCGAGCTTGTCGTCGCCGGCGTGGGCTTCGACGAAGGCGTCGATCTCGGCGAAGAAGGTCATCACCGCCCGGCCGCCGTCGGCCGCCAGCTTGCGGCCCACGAGGTCCAGCGCCTGGACGCCGTTGGCCCCCTCGTAGATCAGGGCGATGCGCACGTCGCGCAGGTACTGGCTGGCGGGGAAGTGCTCGGTGAAGCCCGAGCCGCCGTGCACCTGCATGGCGTCGGAACAGACCCTGAAGCCGCGGTCGGTCAGGAAGGCCTTCAGCACCGGCGTCATCAGGGCCATGTAGTCGTGGCCCTTCTGGCGCACCGCCTCGTCGGGGCTGGCCTGGGCGAGATCGCCGTGCAGGGCGGTCCAGAACAGGAAGGCGCGGCCGCCCTCGATGATCGCCCGGCTGTCCAGCAGCATCCGCCGCACATCCGGGTGGACGATGATCGGATCGGCCGGGCCGTCGGGGTTCTTCGGGCCGGTCAGCGAGCGGCCCTGCAGGCGCTCCCTGGCGAACTGGGCGGCGGCCTGGTAGGCCGCCTCGGCCTGGGCGAGGCCCTGGAGTCCGACCCCGAGGCGCGCCTCGTTCATCATCACGAACATCAGGGCGAGGCCGCGGTTCTCCTCGCCGATCAGCCAGCCGGTCGCCTCCTCGTGGCTGATCACGCAGGTGGCGTTGCCGTGGATGCCCATCTTCTCTTCGAGGCCCAGGCACTTCACCGAATTGCGCAGGCCGGGCTTGCCGTCGGCGTCGGGGATGAACTTCGGCACGATGAAAAGGCTGATGCCGCGGGTGCCGGCCGGCGCCCCCTCGATCCGGGCCAGCACCAGGTGGACGATGTTCTCGGTCAGGTCCTGCTCGCCGCCGGAGATCCAGATCTTTTGCCCTGAGATCCGGTAGGTCCCGTCAGCCTGCGGGACCGCCTTGGTGCGCAGGAGCCCGAGGTCGGTGCCGCAATGCGGCTCGGTGAGATTCATGGTGCCGCCCCACTCGAACGAGGCGAGCTTCGGCAGGTAGAGGTTCTTCTGCTCGTCGGAGCCGCCCGCCAGGATCGCCGAATAGGCGCCGTGGGTCAGACCCGGGTACATGGAAAAGGCCATGTTCGCCGAGGAGCTCATCTCCGAGAAGGCGAGGTTGACCACGTGCGGCAGGCCCTGGCCGCCATAGGCGGGCTCGGAGCCGAGGCCCGGCCAGCCGCCTTCCACCAGGGCCTTGTAGGCGTCCTTGAAGCCTTTCGGCGTGGTGACCGTGAAGTCGGGGTTCCAGGTGCAGCCCTGCTTGTCGCCGACCGGATTGAGCGGGGCCAGCACCTCGGCGGTGAACTTCGCCGCCTCGTCCAGGATCTGCTCGACGGTGTCCATCGACGCGTCCGCGAAAGCCGGCAGGTTGGCGTAGCGGTCGAGCTTCAGCAGGTCCTTGAGGACGAACAGGTGGTCGCGAACGGGGGGCTGGTAGGTCATGGACGCTCCGGTGGCGAGCCCTCGGGGTGGCCGCGCGCGGCGGCCATCCCCTTGGGTCAGTGCGTCGGACGAATACCAGCCGAAGCGGCCTGCGGCCTAGTGCCCCGCTTGGTCCGGGCTCAGTGTTCGACGCCGTCCAGCTGGCGCCGCATCGCCTGGTCGTAGGCCTCGGCGCGCGGCATGAGGTCCGGGCGGCTGGTCTCCAGGCGCTTTTCCATCGCCTCGACGCCGCGCTGCAGCTGGGCGATCTGTTCGTCGATGTCGACCTTCTGGCGTTCCAGGGCGACGATCCGCTCGCGGAACTTGCGCAGCGACTTGGCGGCCTGCTGGGCGCCGTTCTCGTCGGCTTCGTAGAGGTCGAGGATCTCGCCGATCTCGGCCAGCGAAAGGCCCACGCGCTTGCCCTGCAGGATCAGCTGCAGCCGGGCGCGGTCCTTGTAGTTGTAGACGCGGTTGAGCCCCTCGCGCGCTGGAGCCAGCAGCCCCTTGTCCTCATAGAAGCGCAGGGCGCGCGGGGTGCATTTGAACTCAAGGCAGAGCTGGCGGATCGTATAGGAACGATGGGGCCGGCGCAGGTCGGCGATCATGGGCTTCCTCCCGGTGATGCGGGTTATTCTTACGGCGTCAACCTAAAGCCCTGCTTGCCGTTTACGTCAAGGTCGTTGACGCGCTGGTTAACTGCGGCAAGTTGACGTTGATAACCTAGGGTGAGCGCGGGCCGATGCGCCTCAGCTCGCCAGGGCGTAGCCGCTCAGATCGGCGTCAGCTCGGCGCCTTCCACCTTCACGCCCTGGGCCCGGCCGGCGATGCCCTCGAAGAGGTGCTCGTCGGCGCCGGTGAGGAAGGCCTGAAGGCCGAGGGCTTCGATCTCGTCGAAGAGGGCGCCGCGGCGGCGGGCGTCGAGGTGGGCCGCGACCTCGTCGAGCAGGAGGATCGGGCCGGGATCGGCCGGCGTGCGCGCCAGGCGCGCGGCCTGGGCGAGGACGAGGTTGAGGATCAGCGCCTTCTGCTCGCCGGTGGAGCACTCCGCGGCCGGGCGATCCTTCTCCAGGTGGGTGACGGCGAGATCCCCGCGGTGCGGGCCGGTCAGCGCCCGGCCGGCCGCGGCGTCGCGGTCACGGGCGGTCCTCAGGGCTGTCGCCAGACGCGCCTCGATCTCGGCCAGGTCGGCCCCGGCGCCGGCCATCTGCTCCCACTCGCCGGTGAGCGACAGGCGGGCCTGGGGAAAGGGCCGCTCGCCGCGGCTCTCGATCTCGGACTGCAGGGCCGAGAGGGTGCGTGCGCGGGCCTCGGCCATCAGGGCGCCGGCCTCGGCGAGCCGCGCCTCGAGCGCGTCCAGCCACGCCGCGTCGGCCGGGCCCTCCGTCAGCAGGCGCATCCGCTCGCGCATCGCCTTCTCATAGGCCTGGGCGTGCGCGGCGTGCCGCGGCAGGCCGGCGAACACCAGCCGGTCGAAGAACCGCCGCCGGTCGCCGGCCCCCTCGAGGAACAGCCGGTCCTGCGCCGGGGTGAGCCAGACCTGGCGGATGTGCTCGGCCAGCCGCCCGGGCGGCACGCTCTCGCCCTCCAGCCGGACGGTGCGCCGGCTCGCGCCGGCTTCGGCGACTCCGGTGCCGATGCGCGTCTCCTCGCCGTCGGCGGCGACGGTGGCGGCCACCGCCCAGGCCCGGCCACGCGTCTCGCCGGGAAGCCGGCGGCCCACCTCGGCGAGGCTCGATCCACGCAGGCCGCGGCCGGGCGTCAGCAGGCTCACGGCCTCCAGGAGATTGGTCTTGCCGGCCCCGTTCGGCCCCACCAGGAACACCGGCGCGCCCGTCATCGCGAGCTCTGCCGCCTCGTAGGACCGGAAGTTGGTCAGGGTCAGGCGGGTGAGGGCCGTTCGCACGGGATGGGTCTTACAGGGTTTCGCACGTCGATGTCCGCATCCGGCGAGCGGATGTCACACGAGCCCCTATATCTCCGTCTTCAGGCGAAGCTTGGAAGGTTCGGAGGGATCATGAGCCAGAAGGACAAGGCGGAGGCGTTCCGCAAGCTGCACACCGGGGCCGAGATCCTGGTGCTGCCCAACGCCTGGGACGGCGCCAGCGCGGCCATCCTGGCGGACGCGGGAGCCAAGGCGGTGGCCACCTCCTCGGCGGCCGTGGCCTGGGCCCATGGATATCCGGACGGCGACGCCCTGCCGCGCGAACGCCTGCTGGCGACCATCGAGGCCGCCGCGCGAGCGGTGGGCGACAAGCCGCTGACCGCCGACATCGAGGGCGGCTACACCGACGACCTCGGTGAACTGGCCGAGGTGATCGCCGCAGTGATCGGGGCCGGCGCGGTCGGGATAAACCTCGAGGACGGCAGGCGCGATCCGGCGCTGCACGCCAGGAAGATCACCGCCGCCCGCAAGGCGGCCGACGCCGCCGGCCTGCCGCTGTTCATCAACGCCCGCACTGATGTGTATCTGAAGGGCCTCGCCGAGGGTCACGCGGCCTATACGGAAGTCGTGCAGCGGGCCGAGCGCTACAAGGACGCCGGGGCCGACGGCTTCTTCGTCCCGGGACCCAAGGACGAGGATCTGATCGGCCGCCTGGCCGACGCCATCGCCCTGCCGATGAACATCATGCTGCTGCCGGGGATGGCGAACGCGGAGCGCCTGCAGGCGCTGGGCGTGCGGCGTCTCAGCTCGGCCACCGCGCCGTTCCGGGCCGCCTACGCGCCGCTCGCCAAGGCGGCCGCCGCCTTCATCGCCACCGGCGAGGCCAGCGCCTGGGCGGCGGGGGCGGAGGGCCTGGCGAACCTCAACCAGCGGTTCGGCTGACCCGCGGCCCGCAACGCGCCGCGTCGCAGATGACCTTGTGGCCCGGCGCGCCTATCTTGGGACGATGAGCGACACTCTCGACTCCCCGACCCAAGCGCCGCCCCAGACCTTGGCCGAGACCCCGCGCGAGCCGACACAGGACGGGCCCAAGGTCCGGCTCTATCTGGTGGACGGGTCGGGCTTCATCTTCCGGGCCTTCCACGCCCTGCCGCCCCTGACCCGCAAGACCGACGGCCTGCCCGTGGGCGCGGTGTCGGGCTTCTGCAACATGCTGTGGAAGCTGCTGGTCGACATGAAGGCCCAGGCCGACGCGCCGACCCACCTGGCGGTGGTGTTCGACCACTCCGAGAAGACGTTCCGCAACAAGCTCTACGACCAGTACAAGGCGCACCGGCCGCCGCCGCCCGAGGACCTCGTCCCGCAGTTCCCGCTGGTGCGCGAGGCGACCAAGGCCTTCGGTGTCCCCTGCCTGGAGCTGCCCGGCTACGAGGCCGACGACCTGATCGCCGCCTACGCCTGCAAGGTCCGCGACATGGGCGGCGAGGTGGTCATCGTCTCGTCCGACAAGGACCTGATGCAGCTGGTCGGCGATCGGGTGTCGATGCTCGACACCATGAAGAACGTCCGCATCGGCCCCGATCAGGTAATCGAGAAGTTCGGCGTGCTGCCGGACAAGGTGGTCGACGTGCAGGCCCTCTGCGGTGACTCCGTGGACAACGTGCCTGGCGCCCCCGGCATCGGCATCAAGACCGCCTCGGCCCTGATCAACGAGTACGGCGACCTCGACACGCTTCTGTCCCGCGCCTCGGAGATCAAGCAGGAGAAGCGCCGCCAGACCCTCATCGACTTCGCCGACCAGATCCGGCTTTCGCGCGAGCTGGTGAAGCTCGACTGCGACACGCCCCTGCCGAGCCCCATCGACGACCTGTCGGTGAAGGATCCGGAGAGCACCGAGCTCGCCGAGTTCCTCGAGCGCATGGAGTTCCGCACCATCGCCCGCCGCGTCGAGGCGCACCTGAAGGGCGAGCACGGGATCGAGACGCCGAAGCCGGAGGCCAGGCCGCTGGCCGCGCCCAAGCACGCGGCGATCGATGTCAACGCCTATGCCTGCGTGCGCGACATCGAGACCCTGGACCGCTGGATCGCCCGCGCCCACGAGGTGGGGATCGTCGCCTTCGACACCGAGACCGACGCCCTTTCGGCCTCCAGCGCCAATCTCTGCGGCGTCTCCCTGGCCGTGCAGCCGGGCGAGGCCTGCTACATCCCCGTCGGCCACGAGCACGAGCACGAGGCCACCGGCGGGCTCGACTTCGAGGCCAAGAGCGCCGTCGAGCAGATCCCCTGCGAGGAGGTGATCGCCCGGCTGAAGCCGTTGCTGGAAGACCCGGCGGTGCTGAAGGTCGCGCAGAACGGCAAGTACGACCTCGCCGTCCTGAAGCGCTACGGGATCGAGGTGGGGCCCATCGAGGACACCATGCTGATCAGCTTCGTGCTGGAGGGCGGTCTTCGGAAGAGCCACGGCATGGACGAGCTCTCCAAGCAGTGGCTGGAGCACGAGCCGATCAGCTTCAAGACCGTGGCTGGCACGGGCAAGGCGCAGAAGAGCTTCAAGCACGTCGAGCTCTCCCAGGCGACCTGCTACGCGGCCGAGGACGCCGACGTCACCTTGCGGCTCTACGAGCACCTGCGGCCGCGCCTGGCGCACGAGCACCTGCTGACGGTCTACGAGACGCTCGAGCGGCCGATGCCCAGGGTCCTGGTGGACATGGAGCTGGCCGGCGTGAAGGTCGATCCGGACCGGCTGCGCCAGCTCTCCAACGACTTCTCGGTCCGCATGGGCGAGCTGGAGATCGAGGCGCACCGTCTGGCTGGACGGCCGTTCAACCTCGGCAGCCCAAAGCAGATCGGCGAGGTGCTGTTCAAGGAGATGGGGCTGGCGTCCGGCAAGACGACCGCCACCGGCGCCATGTCTACCGACGCCTCGATGCTGGAGGATCTCGCCGCCCAGGGCCACGAGCTGCCGCGCGTGCTGCTCGACTGGCGTCAGCTCTCGAAGCTGAAGGGCACCTACACTGACAACCTCGTGGCGGCGATCGACCCGAAGACCGGCCGCGTTCACACCTCCTACTCGCTGGCGGCGGCGACCACCGGCCGCCTTGCCTCGTCGGATCCGAACCTGCAGAACATCCCGGTCCGGACGGAGGAGGGGCGCAAGATCCGCCGTGCCTTCATCGCCGAGCCCGGCCATGTGCTGATCAGCGCCGACTACAGCCAGATCGAGCTGCGGCTCCTCGCCCACATCGGCGACATTCCGCAGCTGAAGAAGGCGTTCGCCGACGGCCTCGACATCCACGCCATGACGGCCTCGGAGATGTTCGGCGTGCCGATCGAGGGCATGCCCGCCGAAACCCGCCGGCGAGCCAAGGCGATCAACTTCGGCATCGTCTACGGCATCTCGGCCTTCGGCCTGTCCAACCAGCTCGGCATCAGCCGGGAGGAGGCAGGCGCTTACATCAAGACCTATTTCGAGCGCTTCCCGGGGATCCGCACCTACATGGACCGCATGATCCAGCAGGTTCGCAGCCAGGCGTTCGTCACCACTATCTTCGGGCGCAAGGTCCACGTGCCGGCGGCGCGCGGGAAGAGCCAGGCCGAGCGATCCTTCGCCGACCGCGCGGCGATCAACGCGCCGATCCAAGGCGCGGCCGCCGACATCATCCGCCGGGCGATGATCCGCATGCCCGATGCGCTGCGCGAGGCCGGGCTGACGGCCAGGATGCTGCTGCAGGTGCACGACGAACTGGTCTTCGAGGCGCCAGAGGCGGAGGCCGACAAGGTGATCGCCGTGGCCAAGCGGATCATGGAAAAGGCGGCCGAGCCGGCCATCGCCCTGTCCGTGCCGCTGGAGGTCGAGGCGCGCGCCGCGACCAACTGGGACGACGCGCACTGATCTAGCGGGCGCGCAATCGTTGCGCTGCTGCGCTCCCGAGCGGATGCGCGCCGGTCAGGCCGCGGGCTGGGCGGCGCGGCGGTGGGCGCGTACCTGCAGCACTTCCTGCTCGTCGTGGTGCAGGCGCACGGCGGTCAGCACCCCGGTGGCGTAGGCGCCGGTGTCGACGCCGAGCCGGTTGGCGGTGAGCTGCGGCTCCTCCATCGGCGTGTGGCCGTGGACGATCATCTTCTCGAAGCGGCCGCGCTCCTGGAGGAACTCCTGGCGGATCCACAGGAGGTCGCGCTCGGTCTGCTGGGCGAGCGGTACGCCGGGCCGCACGCCGGCGTGGACGAAGGCGTAGTCGCCCTCGGTGACCATCAGCTCCAGCGAGCGGTAGAAGGCCAGGTGGTCGATCGGCAGGGCCTCGGCGAAGGCGTCCCGCACCGGCCGCCAGGCCTGCGGGTCGGTGCGCTGGGCGGGCGGCTGGACGCCGTAAGAGGCGAGGGTCGCGGCCCCGCCGTGCTCCAGCCAGGTGGCCCCGAACGCCGGCTCGTCGAGGAACTGCAGCAGGGCCTCCTCGTGGTTGCCCTTCAGCACCCGCACTTCGAACTTGGGCCAGCTCTTCATCTGCAGGATGAGGTCGACGACGCCCCGGGAGTCCGGCCCGCGGTCCACATAGTCGCCCAGGAAGACCAGCATCGGGCGCGCATCGGCGCCGGCGGCGCTCGACTGGGCGGCGACCGCGTCCTTGGCGATGTCGTGCAGCAGGGGCCCGAGCACGTCGAGCCGGCCGTGGACGTCGCCCACGGCGTAGATCAGCCGGCCTTGGGTGGACGGCGCGAGGTCGCGCTCGCGACTGCGGCCGAAAAGACGGGCGAACACCTTGAGCCACTTCCCCCTTCAGTAACCGCCAGGATACGGCGCGCCGCCGCGCGCTTCAACGAAGGCGCGATTAGGCCGCAGGCGGCGGGGCGGTGTAGCGGGAAAGATCGGCCAGGCCGAGCCTCTGTTCGATGGCGCCCACCTGCTGCAGGGCCAGGTCGAAGCCGTCGCCCTTGAAGGTGTCGTGCTCGATGTCCTCGAACTTCTCCGACCATTCGGCCAGGCCCTTGTCGCCGATGGCGGCCTTCCAGGCCTGGAACACGACGGTGTCCTCCAGGGCGGCATGCGCCTCGTACATCCGTGCGAAGCTCTCCAGGGCGGCAGCCACGGGCTCGCCGTCGCCGAGCGAGGGCGCCTTGGTCCGGGCAATGACGTAGTCGTTGATCTGCCGTCCGCGGCCGTGCTGGGCGATCAGGGTGTCGATCAGACCGGCCGCCGGCCCGCCGGCCTTGAGCACCATCGGGAAGACGTGCGCCTCCTCCAGGCCCTTCTCATGGTAGCTCTCGCCGAAGGTGCGGAACAGGTCTGCGGCCGACGCCAGGGCCGCCAGATCGAAGGTCTTGGGCTCGCGCCGGATCACCGCGGCGGTCTCGCGATAGACGATCAGCAGGCGGCGCAGGACGCCGTGCTCGCGCATCAGGTCCTCGGTGGCCGAGACTTCGGGCGTCTTTTCCTTGTCCTCCTTGGACTTGGCGCACCCCGGCAGGGTGAGCGCGGCCGCGGCGCCGACCAGGCCAAGGCTCGCGAAAGCCGCGCGCCGCGAGACGTCGTTGGGGGAATTCGACATGGGTAGCAGCCTCCTCGGCGACGGGACGCCCGTTCCACCTTAACGCGCAAGTCGCCCGGCGCCGTCGCTCGCGCCAAGCTTGAGCATGAACTATTGCGCCAATGCTGCACCCTGAGGGCGAAGATGAGGCGGCCTGTGTCGGGTTGTTGACAGTTTCAGCGCATCATCCGCCAGATCGCGCCTCAAGTTTGCTACGGGCAGGCCGTGACCGTCGCCACCAGCGCAGATCCCGTCGGAACCCTTGAGACCGCCCTGGCCCATGCGGGCCGGCTGCTGGCGGCCGAGCCGTCCATGGCGCGGGCCCAGGCGCAGGAGATACTCAGGGTTGTCCCGGACCATCCCCAGGCCCTGCTGATCCAGGGCCTCGCCGCCTCGCGGCTCAGCGACGGCCCCGCCGCCCTGAAGGCGCTGGAGCGGGCGGTGGCCGTGGCCCCGAACTACCCGCCGGCCTGGCTGGCGCTGGCCGACCAGCGGCGGCTGGCGGGCGATGCCGCCGGGGCGGACCTGGCCTACGACCGCCACATCCAGGCCTCGGCGCGCGATCCGGAGCTGGTGGCGGCGGCGACTGCGCTGGTCGACCAGCAGCTCGCGGTGGCCGAGCGCCTGTTGCGCGATATCCTTAAGCGGCGTCCGACCGACGTCGCGGCGATCCGCATGCTGGCCGAAGTCGCCGCCCGGCTCGGCCGCTACGAGGATGCGGAGATGCTGCTGGGCCGCTGCCTGGAGCTGGCGCCCGGCTTCACCGCCGCGCGGCACAACCTCGCCGCCGTCCTGCACCGCCACAACAAGCCCATGGAGGCCCTGGCCGAGGTGGACCGGCTGCTCGCGGCCGATCCCGGCAGCGCCAGCTACCAGCTCCTCAAGGCCGCGATCCTCGGCCGCGTCGGCGAGTACCAGGGCGCCATCGCCCTCTACGAGGCGGTGCTCGCCGGCTACCCGACCCAGCCCAAGATCTGGATGAGCTACGGCCATGCGCTGAAGACGGTGGGCCGCCAGGCCGAGGCGGTGGCCGCCTACCGGCGCTGCGTGGCCCTGCAGCCCGCCTTCGGCGAAGCCTGGTGGAGTCTGGCGAACCTCAAGACCGTGCAGTTCAGCGACGAGGACCTGGGGATCATGCGCCGCGAGGCGGGGCGCGGGGACCTCGAGGCCGAGGACCGGCTTCACCTCGAGTATGCGCTCGGCAAGGCGCTGGAAGACCGCGCCGAGGACGAGGCCGCCTTCGGCCACTACGCGGCCGGCGCCGCCATCCGCCGCGAGCAGCTGCGCTACGATCGGGACGACAACACCCGCCACATGCGCCGCTCCAAGGCGCTGTTCACCCCCGGCTTCTTCGCCGAGCGGGCGGGGACGGGCGCGCCGGCTGCGGACCCGATCTTCGTCATCGGCCTGCCGCGGTCCGGCTCGACCCTGATCGAGCAGATCCTCTCCAGCCACAGCCAGGTGGAAGGCACCCAGGAACTGCCGGACATCATCTCCATCGCCCGCCGGCTCGGCCGGGCAGAGGGGCGGGAGAGCGCCTATCCGGAGGTGCTGGCGGAGCTGTCGCCGAAGGCGTTGCGCGAACTCGGGGAGGAGTACCTCGCGCGCGCCGCGGTGCATCGCAAGCTCGGCCGGGCCTTCTTCATCGACAAGATGCCGAACAACTTCGCCCACCTCGGCCTGATCTGCCTGATCCTGCCGAACGCGAAGATCGTCGACGCGCGCCGCCATCCGCTGGGCTGCTGCTTCTCCGGCTTCAAGCAGCACTTCGCCCAGGGCCAGGGCTTCACCTACAACCTGACCGATATTGGCCGCTACTACGCCGACTACGTGGAGCTGATGGCCCACTTCGACGCCGTCCTGCCGGGCCGCGTCCACCGCGTGATTTATGAGCAGATGGTGGCCGATCCGGAGGCGGAGACGCGCCGCCTGCTCGACCACTGCGGTCTGCCCTTCGAAGAGGGCTGCCTTCGCTTCTACGAGAACGACCGGGCCGTGCGGACCGCAAGCTCCGAGCAGGTCCGTCAACCGATCTTTAGGGATGCTGCCGACCATTGGCGGCGATTTGAACCGTGGCTGGACCCACTGAAGGCCAGCCTGGGACCAGTGCTCGATCACTATCCCGAAGCGCCAGCGTATCCGGCGTAAGGGCTACCCGGGGGATATCATGACCATCGAAACCAAGCGGCCGCTCGCGGCCAAGGCGACGTCGCTCGCCGCAGGCCTGCTCGCCACCACCATGCTGACCGCGGCCGCCGCGCCGGCCTTCGCCCAGGGAGCCGCGTCAAGCGGCGGCGGCGCCCAGCTCGAGGAGCTGGTCGTCACGGCGCAGAAGCGCGAGGAGAACCTGCAGAGCGTGCCGGCCTCGATCCAGGCCCTCTCGACCCAGGCGCTCGACCAGCGCGTGGTGAAGGGGCTCGAGGACTATGTGAAGTTCCTGCCCAGCGTGTCGTTCAAGACGGCCGGCCCGGGCTTCACCAGCGTCTACATGCGCGGCGTCGCCTCGGGCGAGAACGGCAATCACTCGGGCCCGCGCCCGAGCGTCGGCGTCTATCTCGACGAAATGCCGGTGACGACGATCACCGGTCCCGTCGAGCCGGTGATCTACGACATCGCCCGCGTCGAGGTGCTGGCTGGACCGCAGGGCACACTCTATGGCGCCAGCTCCCAGGCCGGCACGATCCGCATCATCACCAACAAGCCGAGCACCACCGGCTTCGCGGCGGGCTACGACCTCGACGTCAACTCGGTCGCCCCGCACGGGGACCTCGGCTACACGGCCGAGGGCTACGTCAACCAGCCGCTGTCCGACCGCGCCGCCATCCGCCTCGTCGGCTGGTACGAGCATGACGGCGGCTACATCGACAACGTCCACACCACGCGCACCTATCCGGTGTCGGGCATCACCCTCGACAACAAGGCCCGCGCCGAGAACAGCTACAACGACATCGACATCGTCGGCGCCCGCGCGGCCCTGAAGCTCGATCTCAACGAAAACTGGACGGTGACGCCCGGCGTCATGGCCCAGAAGGCCGAGCAGAACGGCCTCAACGCCTACGATCCGCACCTCGGCGACCTCAATGTCGGCCACTTCCTGCCCGACACCGCCACCGACAAGTGGGTAATGGCCTCGCTCACCGTCCAGGGCAAGATCGCCAACCTCGACGCCACCTACGCCGGCGCCTACATGAAGCGCCACGTGGACACCCAGTCCGACTATTCGGACTATTCCTACTTCTACGATCAGGCGCCGTACTACTACGGCAACTACATCACCGACGCCGCGGGCAACCTGATCGACCCGTCGCAGTTCGTGGTCGGCCACGACCGGTACACCAAGGAAAGCCACGAGTTCCGCGTGGCCTCGCCGGCCTCTGACCGGTTCCGCTTCGTGGCCGGCGTGTTCTACGAGAAGCAGCAGCACAACATCGAGCAGAACTACCTGGTCCAGGGGCTCGACCCGGCCCTGTCCCCGACCGGCCACCCGAACACGCTCTGGCTCACCAAGCAGCTGCGCACGGACATCGACGAGGCGGTGTTCGGCGAGGCGACCTACGACGTCACCTCCAAGCTGTCGGTTACCGGCGGCATCCGTTTCTTCCGGGCGGACAATTCGCTGAAGGGCTTCTTCGGCTTCGGCTCCGGCTTCTCCAGCGGCACCGGCGAAGCCAAGTGCTTCGGGCCGCCCGTGGTCTCCGGCGCGCCGTGCACCAACCTCAACAAGACCACCAAGGAAGACGGTCACACCTACAAGGTGAACGCCACCTACCATCTGACCGACGACAAGATGGTCTACGCCACCTACTCCACCGGTTACCGGCCCGGCGGCATCAACCGCCGCGGCACGGTTCCGCCCTACCAGTCCGACTACCTGAAGAACTACGAGGTGGGCTGGAAGACGACCTGGGCGGACAACTCCCTGCGCTGGAACGGCGCGGTGTTCCTCGAGAAGTGGGAGAAGTTCCAGTTCTCGTTCCTCGGCGCCAACGGCCTGACCGAGATCCGCAACGCCCCGCAGGCGGAGATGAAGGGCCTCGAGACCGAGGTGAACTGGGTCCCGGCCGAAGGCCTGACGCTGTCGGGCGGCGGCGCCTACACCAACGCCAAGCTGACCAAGCAGTACTGCGCCGACATCACCCAGCCGAACTGCTCGAACCCGGCGGCGCCGAACGGCACGGAGCTGCCGATCACGCCCAAGTGGAAGGGCAACGTGACCGCCCGCTACGAGTGGAATACGGCCTATGACCTGAAGGCCCACGTCCAGGGCGCCCTGGTCTACGAAGGCGCGCGCTGGACCGACCTGCGGGTGCTCGAGCGCGGCATCATCGGCCGGATGCCGTCCTACACCACCGCCGACTTCACGGCGGGCGTGGAGCGGTCCAACTGGCGTCTCGAGGCCTACATCAAGAACGCCTTCGACGAGCGCGGCCAGGACAGCCGCTACGCCGAGTGCGCCACCCAGGTGTGCGGGCCGCAGACCTATGTCGTGCCGATCAAGCCGCGCCTGATCGGTATCCGCTTCGGCCAGTCCTTCTAGGCCAGGGCGTCAACGATCGACGGCGGGCCGCCGGGCGGGGACGTCCGGCGGCCCGTTTGCTTTGGCGCTACTGGCAATAGTGGCGCAGGCCGTCGCCGCCGAGATAGGTCCGGCTGCGCCGATCGTAGCTGCGGTACTTGCGGGCGCAGTAGGAATCCCAGTCGCCGCCGGCGGTGCGGGCGTGGTCGGCCTGCTCCATGGAGCCGACGATCGCCGCGCCGAGCGCGAAGCCGACGATGCCGGCGATCAGGGCCGAGCTGTCGTCATGGTCGCGATCGCGATCGCGGTGACGGCGCTCGTAGTTGCGGGCCCAGCGCTCGCGCTCATAGCTGCGGCGGCCCCATTCGTCCGGGCCGACCCAGCGGCCGTTATAGTAGTAGCGCTGCGGGTTCGCCTGATAGGGGGCCGGCGGCGGCGGCCGGCCGACATGACCGCCCGGAGGAGGGGGCGGCGGATAGCCGGGCTGGGCGGCGGCCAGGTCGGCGGCGATCAGGCTGGCGACGGTGGCCAGCACCAGGGACACGGGTGTTCGCACGGGACGGGCTCCTGTGAGCGGGAGCCGCACCCTGGACCGGCGGCGCGATCCGTCCTTGACCGGGATCAACGGCCCGTGGGGCCGTCCAGCTCCTGGTGCTCCATGTCCGAGAGCAGCATCAGGGCGCCGAGCGCCCCGGCCGGCGACAGTCGCTCCGGGGCGAAGCCGTCCCCGCTCGCGAGCTCCTGCGGGGCGGCGGCCCGCGCGCACATCAGCCAGCCGGGGAAGCTGCGCGAGGAGACCTCGCGGCTCTCGATCACCGTGACGTCCCGGTGGCGCGGGTCGGCGGCGATGGCGCCGAACACCTGCTGGACGGCGCTGCGCTCCCCCTCCAGCGCCTGCAGGAAGCGGCCGTTGCAGGCCAGCAGGGCGCCGGTGAGGTTGAGCGCGCCGTTGCGACGGGTCGAGGCCGCCAGGATGGCCCCGAGGCTTTCGGCGAGGTCGCCGCAGGCCGCCGGCTGGGCGGTCGAGAAATACATCAGCCGGTAGAGGCCCGCAGGCTGCCGCGCGGGGCTCCGGGGCAGCTCCATCATGCGGTCCAGCATGCGGGCGGACGGGGAGGCGGGCGCCGTCGTCTGGCGCACGCAGACGCCCTCGCGCGACACCTCGACGGTGACGCCCGCACGGGCGAGCGCCTCCAGCAGGGCGTCGAGCGTGCGCGCGTTGGCGTTCACGCGTCCGCGGATCGCCTCCAGCCGCTTCACGGTCTCCAGGCTGATGCCACTGGTCGACGCCAGACCCGCCTGGTCCAGGCGCGCCATGGCCCGCGCGGCGCGCAGGGCCTCTCCGGTCAGAAACAAAGTCCCTCCCCAAAGGTCGGTGGACGTGATCGCGCGTGGACCGACCGCGCCGTCCGAGCCTGGGCGGCGCTTTGGCAAACCACAATCGACCGGCGCGTGAGACTGCGGATTACTCTCATTAAGATTGTCGAAATTGGGGTATGCGGGCGGCCCTCCGCTACGCCAGGTTGGCGTGCGCCGCCCACTCCACCGGGAGGATCTAAGTAGTCGACCGGAAGAGACCGTGACGCGCCGCCTGCCTAAGAACGCCGCCGGGAAAGGGGACGGGTCTTGAACACGCCGCGGGTCTACGAGCTGAGGGTTCTGAAGCGGGCGGGCGCCTGGCGCAGCCACGAACTCGTCTGCACGCCCGCGGAGGTCATGATCGAAGCTCAGCGCCTGCGCCGCGAACCCGGCGCGCGGGTCGTCGAAGTGCGCCACGCAGGCGAGCACCTCTACGCCCTGGGCTGAGGGCGGTCGGTCCGAAGGCATTGGAAGATCCTGGGGAGCCATCCCGAAGGGATGGTGGAGCCGAGGGGAGTCGAACCCCTGACCTCCTCATTGCGAACGAGGCGCTCTACCAACTGAGCTACGGCCCCAGGAAGGCGCGGAATAAGGCGATTGCGCCCGGCCCTGTCAAGCGCCCTTCGCGCCGCTCGCCTTTGCCGCAGCCGAAAAGCTGGTTAGAAGCGGGACATGGGCAGCTTCCTCTATTTCATCGTCGACGCGCTGCTGGGCCTTCTGGTCTGGGCGATCATCATCAGCGCCATCCTGTCGTGGCTGGTGGCCTTCGACGTCATCAACCTGAGGAATCGGATCGTCTATTCGATCGCTCACTTCCTCGAGGCGGTGACCCGGCCGGTGCTGGCGCCGTTCCAGCGCCTCATCCCGCCTCTGGGCGGCGTCGACATCACCCCGATCATCGCGCTGCTGATCATCCAGGGCGTGCGCCGCTACCTGCTGCCGATGATCTTCGGGCCCATCCAGGCGGCCCTGGGCTGATCCCATGCAGTTCGCGGTGCGCGTGACGCCCAAGGGCGGGCGCGACGCCATCGACGGCTGGATCCGCGACGAGGCCGGCCGGCCGGTGCTCAAGGTGCGGGTCTCAGCGGCCGCGTCCGACGGCGCTGCCAATGCGGCGGTCATCGTGCTCCTCGCCAAGGCGCTGAAGATCCCGAAATCGGCCCTGACCCTGGTCGCCGGCCAGACCTCGCGGCTGAAGCGCTTCGAGGCGCCGGTCGGCGAGGCGGAGCTGCAGGCCGCCTTCGGCCTACCGCCAGCCTAGGGGTTCCAGGCCCGCTCGCCGTGGGCGGAGAGGTCGAGCCCCTCCTCGATCGCCTCGTCGCGGGCCCGCAGCCCGACGGTCTTCTCGCAGAGGAAGGCGAGCGCCAGGGTGGCCACGGCCGACCAGGCCACGGTGACGACGACGCCGATCACCTGGGTCAGGGCCTGTCCGGCCATGCTGACGCCCCGCGCGTAGCCGGCGCCGCCGAGCCCCTTGGCGGCCAGGACCGAGACCAGCAGGGTTCCGAGGATGCCGCCGACGCCGTGCACGGCGAAGACGTCCAGGCTGTCGTCGATCTTGAGACGATGCCGGACGAACTCGACGGCGTTGTAGCAGACGAAGGAGGCCGCGGCGCCCAGGACCACCCCGCCCACCGGGCCCACATAGCCCGAAGCCGGCGTCACGGTGGCCAAGCCCGCCACCACGCCGGTGACAAGGCCGACCATGCTGGCGCGCTTGAAGCGAATCCACTCGATCAGCGCCCACACGAGGCCGGCGGTCGCGGCCGACAGGTGGGTGGCGACCAGGGCCGCGGCGGCGTCGCCGTTGGCGGCCAGCGCGGAGCCGGCGTTGAAGCCGTACCAGCCGACCCACAGCATGCCGGCGCCCATCATGGTCATGCCGGGATTGTGCGGCGGCGAGAGGTCGCGGGGGTAGCCGTCGCGCGGCCCGAGCCGCCAGGCCAGGAGGATGGCCGAGGTCCCGGCGGTGGCGTGCACCACCAGGCCGCCGGCGTAGTCCATCACGTGGCGGCTCATCAGCCAGCCGCCGCCCCACACCCAGTGGGTCACCGGCGCATAGACGATCAGCAGCCAGAGCGCCGAGAAAACCAGCACCGCCCCGAAGCGGATGCGCTCCACGAAGGCGCCCACGATGAGGGCAGGAGTGATGACCGCGAAGGTCATCTGGAAGGCGAAGAAGGCGAGCTCCGGCAGGCCGTTGGCGACGCTGTCGCGCCGCACCCCGACGAGGCCGAACTTGGCCAGGTCGCCGATCCAGCCGCCGCCGCCGGAGAACGACAAGGTGTAGCCGCCGAACAGCCAGATCACCGAGGCGAGGCACGCGATGCTGACGCAGTGCATCATCACCGACAGCACGTTCTTCATCCGCACCAGGCCGGCGTAGAACAGGGCCAGCCCGGGCAGGGTCATGAACAGCACGAGGGCCGTGGCGGTCAGCACCCAGGCCGTATTGGCGGCGTCGATCGTCGTCATCTGCCTCCCCCGCAGTCGCCGAACTGCCTCCATATCAGGCAGCGCCTGGGCGGAATATCCGCAAAGTTCGTCGGAGGCAAATGGCTAAAAATTAGGCACCTGTGCAGTTCGCGGGCGCCGCCGGGGGAGGGGTCCGGGATATTTCTTCGACCGGTTCGGAACTTGTCATTTGACAGGGGGTTCTCCACCCAGCCTCTCAACGACTTGCCTGTCGGACACGAGCGGCTCCCGACCGACCCGGCGGAACACCCTGGCATCCCCCCGACCTCGCCGGGTCGGTCGGCCCCTCGCAGCGGGGCCACTTCTCTCCTCAACTCAATCACACCCGCGCGAAGCTCGGCCGTGGACGGGAACGTCGTCAGGTCTCGCCTGTTTTCTTGGAAGCGTTCGAGAGAAGGAGGCCAAGATGCCGGACCGGCGCGGCGAGCCTGCGGCTCGCGACAACGATCCAAAGGCCAGCGATCCAGGAACTGAACAGTCGACGGCGGGCCAGTCGCACGCCGGCGGGTACGAAGGCGGCGACCCGGGCTACGGCCGCGGCTACGGCCGGGATTTCGGCGGGGCCGGGCGCAACCAGGGCTTCGACGGCAGCTGGGGCGCAGGCTACGGCGGCAGCGTCGCGCCGAGCGACTACCGTGAAGGTTTCGGCGGCGAGGCCTACGGCGGCGGCATGAGCGCCGGCGACTATGACCGCAGCTTCGGCGGCCGCGGCGAGACCTTCGGGGCCGACGACCGCAGCTGGATGGACATCTGCGCCGACGACGAGGCCGCCGGCCGCAGCCACCATCGCGGCCGTGGACCCAAGGACTGGAACCGCGAAGATCAGCAGGTCTACGAGGCCGTCTGCGAGCGGCTGCTGCGCGACCCGCTGCTCGACGCCCGCGGCATGAGCGTGGAGGTGGAGGAGGGCGTCGTCACCCTGAGCGGCGAGGCCCGCCATTCGTCCGATCCCTCGCTCGCCAAGCTGCTGGCCTCCGAGGTCGCCGGGGTGAAGGCCGTCCGGGCGGAACTCGTCATCCGTCCCGGCCCGCCCGAGCCGCCGCCGCCGATGGTGCTGAACGCCTTCGGCATCCCGATGGAGCCGCGGTACTACTGAGCCGGTCTGGCGCGGACGGCTGTTCTCGGCCACGATCGACCCATGCCCCGTTCCCAGTCGCGCTCAGACCTCGCCCGCCTGATCGACGAAGCCCGCCGCGTGGTGGTGTTCACCGGCGCCGGGATCTCCACCGAGTCCGGCATCCCGGACTTCCGCTCCCCGGGCGGTGTGTGGAGCCGGATGAAGCCGATCTATTTCCAGGAGTTCGTCTCCGACCCTGACAAGCGGCGGGAGGCCTGGTCCCGCGCCTTCTCCGGGCGGGCCGGCTGGACCGGGCGGGCGCCGAACCAGGGTCATCACGCGGTGGCGCGGCTGGTGGCGCGCGGCAAGGCGGGCGCGGTGATCACCCAGAACGTAGACAACCTGCACCAGGATTCCGGCGTGCCCGCGGACAAGGTGATCGAGCTGCACGGCAACGCCAGCTACGCCAAGTGCCTGGAGTGCGGCGAGCGGCATGAGCTGGCCGAGCTGAAGGTCGGCTTCGAGAAGGCGGGCGAAATCCCTTACTGCCGGGTCTGCGGCGGCCTGGTGAAGACCGCAGTCATCTCCTTCGGCCAGGCCATGCCGGAGCTCGAGATGCGCCGCGCCGAGGCCGAGACCCTGGACTGCGACCTCTTCCTGGTGCTGGGCTCCTCGCTGGTCGTCTATCCGGCGGCAGGGTTCCCGATCCTCGCCAAGCGCAACGGCGCACGGCTCGCCATCGTCAATCGCGAGGCCACCGAGATGGACGAGATCGCCGACCTGGTCCTGCACGACGAGATTGGGCCGGCGCTCGGCGAGATCGTCCCGGCGGGGTGAGCCGCCTCAGCGGTGGGCGTGGTTGTCCCCGCCCTTGCGCTTGGCGGCCGTGTCGCGGCCGATGATCTTCGAGAACAGGCTGTCCTCGTCGTAGAGCAGGGCGAGGTCGCGGGCCTCGAACTCCTCGAAGAACTCTTCCCAGGAGATCGCCTCGAGGGCGTCGTGCTCCGAGTTCGGCGCCTCGGGAAACATGATGCGGATGATCCCCACGTCGCCGCCCCTGTGGGTGCGTTTGACCGCCGCCGGCTGGCCGCCGTGGGTTTCGGCCCATTCGCGGATCTCGTCGTGATTGGTGGTGGTCCGCGCGCCGCCGCTGCGATCGTGGCCGTCCGACCGGCTTTCACCGGGCCGGGACCCGGAAGCCTTCGTCGCCGGCTTGCGGGCGCCGCCATCGAGGCCGTGGCGCTCCATGTAGGGATGGGTGTGGTGGTGCAGCTCGCCCTTCTCGTCGCGGTATTCGCGGGCCTTCAGGTCGGCTTTGCGGGCTTCGTCGTCCTTCGCCATGGCGCAAACTCCGTGCAGCGTCTCGCCATGGCGAACCGGCGCGGGGCGGCGGCGGTTTCAGCGGCGCCGCAGCGGCCTCATTTGCACCATCGAACATTGACATTCGCCGGCCGCGAGATTTGAGCAGGTTCCCATGATGACGAACGCATTGCGCGCCCATCGCCTCGCGACGCTCCTGGCCCTCGGAGCCGCCGTCGCCCTCTCCGGCTGCCTGACCCAGCGGGTCAAGCCGACGCCCAGCAAGGCCGTGGCCGATGCCCGGGCCCATCGCACCGCAGCGCCGGCCCCGGCCTGTCCGGTCCTCGGCGACACCGCGAGTGTCGGCTTCGGCTTCGGCGCGGCGACCATCGGTGAGGTCGCGCAGCCCGAGCTGGAGCGCGTCGCCCAGCTTCTCGCCTGCCACCCGCAGGTGAGCGCGGTGATCGTTGGCCAGGCGGACGGCCATGGAACGGATGCGGAGCAGAAGACGCTCGCCCAGGCGCGCGCCGAGGCGGTGGCCGCGGGCCTGCGCAGCCGAGGCGTGGCGGCGGCCCGACTTCGCCTTGTCCAGGGCGCCGCGCCACCCGCCGCCGAGGGGCGCCTGGTGGTCATGGCCGAAGGCCGCCGCTGGTAGGCTCAGCCCGCCACGAGCACGCTCTTGATGTTGACGAACTCGTGGATGCCGAACTCCGAGCATTCGCGGCCATAGCCGCTCTCCTTCACCCCGCCGAACGGCAGGCGCGGGTCGGAGCGGACGTTGGCGTTCACGAAGCTCATCCCCGCCTCGAGTTCCTCGGCGGCGATGCGCTCGCCGCGCGCGAGGTCGGAGGTCAGCACCCCTGAGCCGAGGCCGAAGCGCGAGGCGTTGGCGATGGCGATCGCCTCGGCCTCGCCGGCCGCTTCGATGACCGCCGCCACGGGACCGAACACCTCCTCGTCATAGGCCGGCATGCCGGGCTTCACCTCGCTCAGCACGGTGGGCGGGTACCAGGCGCCGGGCCGGTCGGGGATCTCGCCGCCGGTCAGCAGGCGCGCGCCGGCCGCCACGCTGCGGCGCACCTGATCGTGGATGTCGTCGCGCGCCTTGACGCTCTGCAGCGGACCGAGCCGAGTGGCCGCATCGTTCGGGTCGCCCATGCGGTAGGCCTGCATCTTCTCGACCAGGGCCGCCTCGAAGGCCTCGCGCACCGGGGATGTGACGATGAACCGCTTGCCGGCGATGCAGCTCTGACCGGCGTTGACCATCCGCGCCGCCGCGGCGACCTCGGCCGCCTTCTGCGCGTCCGCGTCGGACAGCACGAGATAGGCGTCGGAGCCGCCGAGTTCGAGCACGCACTTCTTGAGCACTCCGCCGGCCGCGGCGGCCACCTGGCGGCCTGCCTCGACGCTGCCGGTCAGGGTGACGGCGGCGAGATGGTCATCCTCGATCAGCTCGCGGACCGCCTTGCCGGGGATCAGGGCGGTGCGGAACAGCCCCTCGGGGAAGCCCGCCTCGCGGAACACGGCCTCGATGGCGAGCGCGCAGCCCGGCACGTTGGAGGCGTGCTTGAGCACCGCGGCGTTGCCGGCCATCAGGGTCGGGGCGGCGAAACGGAAGACCTGCCAGAACGGGAAATTCCACGGCATCACCGCCAGCACCACGCCCAGGGGGTTGAAGGTGACGAAGGCCTTCGAGCCCGGCCCCATGTCGACCGGCCGGCGCGCCAGGAAGCCCTCGGCGTGCTCGGCGAACCAGTCGCAGTTCACCGCGCATTTCTCGATCTCCGCCAGGCCCTCGGTCCGGGTCTTGCCCATCTCGGCGGTCATCAGGGCGGCGAACTCTGCCTGGCGGCGGCGCAGCACGGCGGCCGCCGCCCGCATCCGCTCGGCCCGCTCGGCGAAGCTCGTGCGCCGCCAGCCCAGCCAAGCGGCATGGGCCTCGCGCGCGAAGCCCTTCGCCTCTTCGCTGGTGTGCCCCCTGTAGCTTTGTCCGGGCCGATCGGTCGCGGGATCGACCGCGATCAGGCGAGGGGCGGCGCCGGCCTCCCGGTCTGCGGATTGGTCGCGCTCGGGCGCGGTGCGGTCGTCCATGGCCCTCGAACTCCTCTGCCCACCCGCCGAGCGAACCGCGGCGACGAGCCCCGGTTCCCCCGCGCGACATCTGGTCCCGCCGGGCCGCGTTGACAATGCATAAGGCCGTCACGACCACTGTCGGTTGAGGGACGTCGCTACCAGGGGGCCGCGCGGCATGTCATTCGAGACGGAAGCGGTCACCCTGTCGGGCAGCGGCCTGACCTTCATCAACTACTACGACGCGAGCGTCACGGCGGCCTATCGCTCGGCGATCATCGCCGCCGAGCACGAGCTGCAGAGCCACTTCACCAACCAGGTGACCATCGGGGTCAATTTCGCGCTCGCGCCGCTGTCCGCCAATTCGGCGGCGACGAACGGCTTCAACACGCTGACCTTCAGCTACGCCAACCTCGCCGCGGCGCTCCGCACCCACGCGGCGAGCAGCGACGACGCCCTGGCGGTGAACGGTCTGCCGAGCGTGGATCCGTCGGGCGGTGCAGGCTTCGCCATTCCGGTGACGCAAGCGCGGATTCTGGGCCTCGCGGCGCAGGCCAACTCCGACGACGTGGACGTCACCCTCAACAGCAACCTCACCTGGAGCTTCGGCCAGGACGCGATCGGCGCGATCGAACACGAGATTACCGAGGGCGGCTTCGGCCGGGTGGCGAGCCTGGGGCTGCAGGGAAGCCATTGGCAGGCGCTCGATCTCTTCCGCTTCACCGCCGCCGGGGTGCGCGACTACACGGGCGGCTCCGATGGCCAGGCGACCTATTTCGGGATCGACGCCAGCCACGTCTTCACGGCCCTGCCGTACCACTCGGCCTTCGCCAGCGGCACGGACGACGGCGCCGACCTCGGCGACTGGGAGCACAAGTTCCTCAACGGAGCGACCCCGGTGCGGGGCGACGCCTTCGGCTCCGGCGGCCCCAACGCCCCCGGCAGCATCTCGGCCACCGACCTTCGGGTGCTCGACGTCATCGGCTGGAACTCGACCCCCTTCACCCCGGCGGCGGACGATTACGCCAACAGCCAGGCCGACGCGGCCCATGCCATCGGCCAGTTGTTCCCCGGGGGCGCGGCGATCTCGGCCAGCCTGCAGCAGGCCGGCGATCGGGACTGGTTCGCCGTCCAGTTCCAGGCGGGCGCGACCTACACCATCAGCGAACAGGGCTGGAAGGCCGGGGCCGGAACCCTCGCCGACCCCTACCTGCGGCTCCATGACTCGAGCGGCGCCGAGGTCGCGTTCAACGATGACGTGATCAGCGGGACCAACCCGGACGCCCTGATCACCTTCACCGCCCCGACCAGCGGGACCTACTACGTGGAGGCGGGCGCCTTCGTGGACGGCTACGCCGGCTCCTACCGGCTGAGCGTCAGCGGCGCGTCGTCCGACCAGCCCACCGCCGGGCCCGACGCGCTGACCGCCAGCGCCAGCCAGACCCAGATCGACGGCGGGGCGGGAGATGACACCATTTCCGGATGGTCGGGCGGCGACAGCCTGTTCGGCGGCGACGGCAATGACATCATCAATGGCGGCTCGGGTTTCGACCGCACCAACGGCAATGCCGGCAACGACACCGTCCACGGCAACGCCGGCGACGACTGGGTCACGGGCGGCAAGGACAACGACGCCCTGTTCGGTGACGCCGGAAACGACATCCTGAACGGTAATCTCGGCAATGACACCGAATCGGGCGGGCTCGGAAACGACACGGTCCGCGGCGGCCAGGGCGATGACGTGCTCTACGGCGGCGACGGCGCGGACTACATCACCGGGGACCTCGGCAACGACACCATGACCGGCGGCGCGGGCGCCGACACCTTCCGGGCCTTCAATGGCGAGGGGGCCGACGTGATCACCGACTTCACGGCCAGCGAGGGCGACCGCGTCCAGCTCGATCCCGGCACGACCTACACGACGGCCCAGGTGGGCGCCGACACCGTCATCACCCTGGGCGGCGGCGCCTCGCTGACCCTGCAGGGCGTGACCCTGGCCGACCTGCCCAGCGGCTGGATCTTCGGCGCCTGACCGCCCTCGAAGGCGCCCCTGCGTCAGCCGATCGCGAGGCGCGCCAGCCGACGCCTAGCGGCCGGGCCGGCGAAGGCCTAAAACGCCGGCCATGCGTGACATCACCCACTTCATCGACGGCGCCTCTGTCGCCGGAACCAGCGGTCGCTTCGGCGACGTGTTCAACCCCAACACCGGCGAGGTCCAGGCCCGGGTGGCCCTGGCCACCGAGGCCGAGCTCGACAAGGCGGTCCAGTCGGCCCTGCGGGCTCAGCAGAACTGGGCCCTGGTCAACCCGCAGCGGCGCGCCCGGGTCATGTTCGAGTTCAAGCGGCTCGTCGAAGCGCGCATGGACGAACTGGCCGAGCTGCTCTCCTCCGAGCACGGCAAGGTCATCGCCGACAGCCGGGGCGACGTGCAGCGCGGGCTCGAGGTCATCGAGTTCGCCTGCGGCATCCCCCATGTGCTGAAGGGCGAGTACACCGAAGGCGCGGGCCCGGGCATCGACGTCTATTCCATGCGCCAGCCGCTCGGTGTCGTGGCCGGCATCACCCCGTTCAATTTCCCGGCGATGATCCCGATGTGGATGTTCGGCATCGCCATCGCGACCGGCAACACCTTCATCCTGAAGCCGTCGGAGAAGGATCCCTCGCTGCCGGTGCGCCTGGGCGAGCTGATGATGGAAGCCGGCGCCCCCGCCGGCGTGCTCAACGTGGTGCACGGCGACAAGACCGCGGTCGACGCGATCCTCGACCACCCCGACATCAAGGCCGTCAGCTTCGTCGGCTCCTCCGACATCGCCAGTTACGTCTATTCCCGCGGCACGGCGCACGGGAAACGCGTCCAGGCGATGGGCGGCGCCAAGAACCACGGCATCATCCTGCCCGACGCCGACATGGAGCAGGCCACCAAGGACCTGATCGGCGCGGCGTACGGCTCGGCCGGCGAGCGCTGCATGGCGCTGCCGGTGGTGGTGCCGGTCGGCAAGAAGACCGCCGACGAGCTGCGCGAGCGCGTGCTCGCCGAGATCGACACCCTCAAGGTCGGCCTCTCCACCGATCCAGCGGCCCAGTACGGGCCGGTGGTCTCAGCCGCGCACAGGCAGCGCGTCGAGGACTACATCCAGATGGGCAAGGACGAGGGCGCCGAACTGGTCGTCGACGGCCGCGGGTTCAGCCTGCAGGGCTACGAGAAGGGCTTCTTCATCGGCCCGAGCCTGTTCGACCAGGTGAAGCCGTCGATGCGCACCTATCAGGAGGAGATCTTCGGGCCGGTTCTGCAAATCGTCCGCGCCGAGACCTTCGAGGAGGCGCTCGCCCTGCCGTCCGAGCACCAGTACGGCAACGGCGTCGCCATCTTCACCCGCAACGGCCGCGCGGCGCGCGAGTTCGCCCAGCGGGTGAACGTCGGCATGGTCGGCATCAATGTGCCGATCCCGGTGCCGGTCGCCTATCACACCTTCGGCGGCTGGAAGCGCTCGGCGTTCGGCGACACCAACCAGCACGGCATGGAAGGCGTAAAGTTCTACACCAAGGTGAAGACCGTCACCGCCCGCTGGCCCGAAGGCGCGGTCGAGGACTCGGCCTTCGTCATCCCGACGATGCAGTAGCGATCCTCGCCCCGGAGCACCGCTCCGGGGCGGGACATTGCCCTTATCCGCGTCGGCTGATGATGTCCTTCGTCCGCTGGCGGGTCAGGCGCCCCTGGCCGCGCTCGGCCTCGGTCTTGACGCCCTTGCGGCTGCCGGTGGCGGAGTAGGTGACGCCTTCCTCGGCCTCGTGGCCCCAGGCCTGCTCGGGATTGTCGTCCTGGCCGATATCGTGGATGTCGACCCCCGGCGGTGTTCCGGCGCCGAGATCGCCCGCGTCGTCGATGCCGGCGGCGTTGCGTTCGTCGAAGCTGCGGGACTCGCCGCGCTGCCCGGCGCTGGCCGCCGCGGCGCCCATGTCGCTGGAGCCCCGGCCGCGATCGTCGCCCGCGCCGGCGGGATCGTTCTCGAAGGGCTCGAGCCGCTGCGGATCGGTCGCGTGCTGGTCGCGGTTCGGGGCCTGCTGGGCGTTCATCTCCTTCTGTCCGACGCCCAGTCCCTGCATCTCGGCGCGGTTCGCCTGAGGCGTGGAGGTGCGGAAGGTGCGGTCGTCTTCGGCCATGGGAGGTCTCCTTTCGACGACCTCCTAACCCGTCGCCGCCGAGCCCGTTCCTTGCGCCCGGCCGCGCGCCCGGCTAGGCGGAAGGGGCCCATGCCGTCCGCGCTCCACGACGCCTACGACACGCGCCTGGCCGCAGGCGATATCCGGCCCGACCCTGCCCAGGCGGCGGCGTTGCGCGCGCTCGTGCGCCTCGAGGGCGACCTGCAATCCGCCGAGCCGGGCGGGCTGAAGAAGCTGTTCAAGAAGGCCCCGGCCAGCCAGCGCGGGGTCTACCTGTTCGGTCCGGTCGGCCGCGGCAAGTCCATGCTGATGGACCTGTTCTACGAGACCGCGCCGGTGGCCCTGAAGCGGCGCACCCATTTCCACGTCTTTTTGGGTGAGATCCACCGGCTGATCGACGCCTGGCGCAAGGGCGATGCGGCGGCGCGCAAGGCGCGCTTCGGTCAGGCCAAGGGCGATGATCCCATCCCGCCGATCGCCGACGTGGTGGCGGCCGAGGCGAAGCTGCTCTGCTTCGACGAGTTCCAGGTGACCGACATCGCCGACGCCATGATCCTCGGCCGGTTGTTCGAAGCGCTGTTCGCCCGCGGCGTGACCCTCGTGACCACCTCCAACCGGCTGCCGGACGAGCTCTACAAGAACGGCCTCAACCGCCAGCTCTTCCTGCCCTTCATCGACCTCCTGAAGCGGCATGTGGAGGTGGTCGAGGTGGACGGGCCGCACGACTACCGGCTGGACCGGCTGCGCGCCGCCGGCACCTGGTTCTCGCCGAACGATCCGGACAACCAGCGCACCTACGACGCCCTCTGGCAGGACATGCTCGGCACGGAGGAGGAGAGCGGCGCGACCCTGGAGGTGCTGGGCCGCAAGATCCACCTGCCGCACGCCTCTGGCGGCCTCTTGCGGGCGACCTTCTCGAGCCTCTGCTCGGTGGCGCTGGGGCCTAACGACTACCTGGCCATCGCCGCCAACTTCCACACCCTGTTCCTCGAGGACGTGCCGAAGCTGTCGGCCAACCGGCGGGAGGAGGCGCGGCGCCTCGTCATCCTGGTCGACGCCCTCTATGAGGCCCGCACCAAGCTCATCGTCCTCGCCGAGGCCGAGCCGATCCAGCTCTACCCGGCCGGCGACGGCGCCTTCGAGTTCGAGCGGACCGCCTCGCGCCTGCAGGAGATGCGTTCCGCCGACTGGCTCGCTGAGGCCTAGGCGGCTCTGAGGCTTTCCACCAGCTCGCGGGCGAAGGGGCGCAGCTGCGCCTCGGCGCGCACGACGATCTTCAGCTCGCGCAGCGCCCAGTCGTCGGCCAGCTCGACGACACCGAGCGACATGGTGCGCGCGGCCCGGGCCGCGGTGGACTGGGGCACGATGCCGACGCCGACGCCGCACTCCACCAGCCGGCAGACCGCGTCGAAGGAGCGGAGCTGGACGCGCAGGCGCAGGGGCCGGCCCTCGCGCGCGGCGCGGGCGGCCAGGAACCGCTGCAGCGAACTCGAGCGCTCGAGGCCGACGAACTCGCAGTCCAGCACCTCGGCGAAGGTGACCGCCTCGCGGCCGGCCAGGGGATGGCCCGCCGCCGTCACCACCACGAACCGGTCCGACCGGAAGGGGTAGGTCGCCAGCGCTCCGACATCGACGGTGCCGGCGACGATGCCGACGTCGGCGACGCCCTCGGCCACGAGGCCGACGATTTCGTCGGACAGCTTCTCCTCGAGGTCGACGCTGACCTGCGGGTGTGCCGCCAGGAAGGACGACAGCGCCTCGGGCAGGAATTCGGTGAGGGCGTTGGTGTTGGCCAGGAGGCGGACCTCGCCGGAGAGACCGCCGGCGAACGCGCCGAGGTCCTCCTTCAGGCGGGCGCTCTGGGCGAGCATGGCGCGGGCGTGCTTGAGCAGGGTGCGGCCGGCCTCGGTGGGGCTCACCCCGTGGCGCGAGCGGGTGAACAGGGGCGCGCCCAGCGCCTCCTCCATCCGCCGGATGCGGGTCGAGGCGGCGGCCAGCGCCAGGGCGCATTTCTCAGCGCCGCCGGTGATTGAGCCCGCGTCGACCGTCTCGCAGAACAATCGCAGGTCGGTGAGGTCGTAGCGCATCCTTCGCCTTTCGCGAAGGAAGCCTACAGCAAACACGCATTGCGCAGGTAGTGGCAAACGATCCAAGTTTCGGCGTTCGCGAAGGTGGCCCGCGTGCGTTCGCGCGATCGGGCCCGGCTTCGTTGACAGGCCCCGGCGCGGGACTAGAAACGCCGGGTCCGAGCAAGGGTGCGGGAGGCCCGAAGACATGAGCGACGCCTCGAAGGCAATGCGGGAGCGGCCGCTCTCGCCCCACCTGCAGGTCTGGCGCTGGCACATCACCATGGCCACCTCGATCCTGCATCGCGCTACCGGCGTGGCGCTCTATGTCGGCGCCCTGATCGCGGCGGCCTGGGCCGTCTCCCTGGCCAAGGGGCCGGAGGCCTACGCCCAGTTCAAGGGGCTGATGGGCTCGCCGCTCGGCAAGGTCGTGATGTTCGGCCTGACGCTCAGCTTCTTCTACCACCTGGCGAACGGCGTCCGGCACCTCGTCTGGGATATGGGCAAAGGCCTCGACGTGAAGACCGCCAACGCCACCGCCGTCCTGGTCTTCGCCTTCACCGCCGCCGCGACCATCGCCGTCTGGGCGATCGCCATGATGACGGGAGCCATCTGATGGCCAGCTATCGCACGCCGCTCTCCCGGGCCCGCGGCCTGGGCGCCGCCCACCACGGGGTGGGCCACTGGATATCCGAGCGGGTGGGGGCCGTCGCCCTCGTGCCGCTGACGCTGTGGGGCGTGTTCGGCGTCCTGCGCATCGCCGCCGGCGACTACGGCGCGGCGGTCGCCTGGATCAGCCAGCCGCTCAACGCGGTGCTGATGGTCCTGACCCTCGCCATCGCCTTCTGGCACATGCACGGCGGCCTGCGCGTGGTGATCGAGGACTACATCCACATCACGCTCAATAAGAGCGCCCTGCTCATCCTGAACCTTTTCGTCTGCGGGCTGGCGGGGGCGCTGGCCGTCTTCTCCATCCTGAAGGTCGCGCTGGGAGGCGCTTGAGGACCCCATGGCGACTTACGATTTCATCGACCACAAGTTCGACGTCGTCGTCGTCGGCGCCGGCGGCTCGGGCCTGCGCGCGGCGCTCGGCTGCGCCCAGGCGGGGCTGAAGACGGCGTGCATCTCCAAGGTGTTCCCGACCCGCTCGCACACCGTGGCGGCCCAGGGCGGCATCTCCGCTTCGCTCGGCAACATGAGCGAGGACGACTGGCGCTGGCACATGTACGACACCGTCAAGGGGTCGGACTGGCTGGGCGACCAGGACGCCATCGAATACCTCTGCCGCAACGCGCCGGCCGCGGTCTATGAGCTGGAGCACTGGGGCGTGCCGTTCTCGCGCACCCCGGAAGGCAAGATCTATCAGCGCGCCTTCGGCGGCATGACCCGCAACTACGGCGAGGCGCCGATCCAGCGCACCTGCGCGGCGGCCGACCGGACTGGCCACGCCATGCTCCACACCATGTATGGTCAGAGCCTGGCGCACGAGACCGAGTTCTTCATCGAGTACTTCGCCCTCGACCTGATCATGGACGAGGGGACCTGCCGGGGCGTCACGGCCTGGAAGCTGGACGACGGCACCCTGCACCGCTTCCAGGCCCAGTTGGTCATCCTGGCCACCGGCGGCTACGGCCGGGCCTACTTCTCCTGCACCAGCGCCCACACCTGCACGGGCGACGGCAACGCCATGGCGCTGCGCGCCGGCCTGCCGCTGCAGGACATGGAGTTCGTGCAGTTCCACCCGACCGGCATCTACGGCGCCGGCTGCCTGATCACCGAAGGCGCCCGCGGCGAAGGCGGCTATCTGACCAACTCCGAGGGCGAGCGCTTCATGGAGCGCTATGCGCCGTCCGTGAAGGACCTCGCGCCGCGCGACATGGTCAGTCGCGCCATGACCATCGAGATCCGTGAAGGCCGGGGCGTTGGTCCGAAGAAGGACCACATCTTCCTGCACCTCGATCACCTGGATCCGAAGATCCTGGCCGAGCGCCTGCCCGGCATCTCCGAGAGCGCCAAGGTGTTCGCCGGCGTCGACGTGACCAAGGAGCCGATCCCGGTCCTGCCGACCGTGCACTACAACATGGGCGGCATCCCGACGAACTTCTATTCGGAAGTGGTCACCAAGAACGGCAAGAACCCCGACCAGGTGGTGCCGGGCCTGATGGCGGTGGGCGAGGCGGCCTGCGTCTCGGTGCACGGCGCCAACCGCCTGGGCTCCAACTCGCTCATCGACCTCGTGGTGTTCGGACGCTCCGCGGCCCTGCGGGCGGCGGACACCGTCAAGGCCGGCGAGAAGCAGCCGGAGCTGAAGCCGTCGATGACCGAGAGCCACCTGGCCCGCTTCGACCGCCTGCGCAACGCCAACGGCTCGACCACGACGGCGGCCCTGCGCCTCGAGATGCAGCGCGCCATGCAGGAGGACGCCGCGGTGTTCCGCACCGGCGAGAGCCTGAAGTCGGGCGTCAAGCGCCTGGCCGCGGTGCACGCCCAGCGCGGCGACCTCAAGGTCTCCGACCGCGGGCTCATCTGGAACACCGACCTGATGGAGACCCTCGAGCTCGACAACCTGATCGGCCAGGCGGCCGTGACGGTGAACGGCGCGGCCAACCGCACCGAGAGCCGCGGCGCCCACGCCCGCGAGGACTTCCCGGACCGCGACGACGCCACCTGGATGAAGCACACCCTCGCCTGGTTCGACGACACGTCGGGCAAGGTGAAGATCGACTACCGCCCGGTGCACTCGTTCACCATGACCAACGACATCGCCTACATCCCGCCGAAGGCGCGGGTGTACTGAGCGCGGAAGGAAGAGACGGCAGATGGTTCAGCTCACGCTTCCGAAGAACTCGGTGGTCAAGAAGGGCCGCCACCACCCCGCGCCGGCCGGCTCGGGGCGGACCAAGACCTTCCGCATCTACCGCTACGATCCGGACGATGCGTCCAATCCGCGGTGGGACACCTACGAGGTGGATGTCGACGCCTGCGGCCCGATGGTCCTGGACGTCCTCATCCACATCAAGAACACCATGGACTCGACACTGGCGTTCCGGCGGTCGTGCCGGGAAGGCGTCTGCGGCTCCTGCGCCATGAACATCGGCGGCCGCAACACCCTGGCCTGCACCCACGGCTGGGAGGAAGTGCCCGGCAAGGACGTGCAGATCAGCCCGCTGCCGCACATGCCGGTGGTCAAGGACCTGGTCCCGGATCTGACCCTGTTCTACGCCCAGTACGCCTCCATCGAGCCCTGGCTGCACACCGACACGCCGGAGCCCCAGAAGGAGTGGATCCAGAGCCCCGAGGACCGCGAGAAGCTCGACGGCCTCTACGAGTGCATCCTCTGCGCCTGCTGCTCGACCTCGTGCCCGAGCTACTGGTGGAACCAGGAGAAGTACCTCGGCCCGGCCGCCCTGCTGCACGCCTACCGCTGGCTGATCGACTCGCGCGACGAGGCCACCGGCGAGCGCCTGGACGCGCTGGAGGATCCCTTCAAGCTCTACCGCTGCCACACAATCATGAACTGCGCCCAGGTCTGCCCGAAGGGCCTGAACCCGGCCAAGGCGATCGCCGAGGTCAAGAAGATGATGATGGAGCGCGTGGTCTAAGCCCGGTCCTGGCCCTGACCTCGCGTCAATTCGCCAGAGGATTCGGCAGAGGAAACGCCCGTTCGGCCGGCTACGGGCAATTACCTAAGTTGACGCCGGTGTCATTTTTGGGCATCGGCAAAGCATGACCGAACTTTCGGCGCACGTGGTGATCCTTGGCGCGGGCCACGCCGGCGGCACGCTGGCGGCCCTGCTGCGCCAGTACGGCCACGAAGGCCCCATCACCCTGGTGGGCGACGAGCCGATCCCGCCCTACCAGCGCCCGCCGCTGTCGAAGGCCTGGCTGAAGGGCGAGGCCGACGCCGAGAGCCTGGCGCTCAAGCCGCTCGAGTTCTACGCCGAGAACCGCATCGACTTCCGCCCCAGCACCCGGGCCGTGAAGCTGGAGCGCAGCGCCAGGCGCGTGCACCTCGCCGACGGTTCGACCCTCAGCTACGACATCCTGGTCATCGCAACCGGCGCGCGGGCCATCGCCCTGCCGATCCCCGGCGCGGAGCTTGGCGGCGTCATGTTCCTGCGCACCGCCGCCGACGCCGAGCAGCTCAAGGCCGCCGTCGGTCCGGGCAAGACCCTCGCCGTCGTCGGCGGCGGCTACATCGGCTTGGAAGTGGCCGCCTCCGGACGGGCCCTCGGGGCCGAGGTGGTGGTCCTGGAGCGCGAGGAGCGGGTGCTCGCCCGCGTCGCCTGCCAGGCGCTCTCCGACTTCTTCACCGCCTATCACCAGCAGCACGGCGTCAAGTTCGAGCTCGGCGCCAGCGTCGTCGGCTTCGAGGGCCAGGGGAAGGTCAGCGGGGTCAGGCTCGCCGACGGCCGCACACTCGCCTGCGACGCCGTCGTCGTCGGCGTCGGCGCGACCCCCAACGACGAGATCGCCAAGGACGCAGGCCTGGAATGCGCGCGCGGCGTGGTGGTCGACCTCGAGGCCCGCACCTCCGATCCGGCGGTGTTCGCCATCGGCGACGTGACCCACCGGCCGATGCCGATCTACGAAGGGCGCATGTTCCGCATGGAGAGCGTCCCCAACGCCCTTGAACAGGCCAAGCAGGCCGCCTGCGCCATCACCGGCCGTGCGGCGCCGGCCGGCGAGGTGCCCTGGCAGTGGTCGGATCAGTACGACCTGAAGCTCCAGATCGCGGGCTACGCCTTCGACGTGGACGAGATCGTCATCCGCGGCGATCCCAAGACCGCCAAGTTCGCGGTCTTCCACCTGAAGGGAAAGCAACTCCAGTCGGTCGAGGCGATCAACGCCCCGCCGGAGTTCATGATGGGCAAGCAGCTCATCGGTAACCGCAAGCCGGTCGACAAGATCAAGCTTGCCGATCCATCCATCTCCATGAAAGAGGTCGCCGCTTAGACGGCGCGCGTTAGGGCAGGACCATGGCCAAGATCACCTACATCGAACACGACGGGACCGAGCACGTCATCGACGTCAAGAACGGCCTCTCGGTCATGGAAGGCGCGGTGAAGAACAACATCCCGGGCATCGACGCCGACTGCGGCGGGGCCTGCGCCTGCGCCACCTGCCACGTCTATGTGGACGAGACCTGGCTCGCCAAGACCGGCGACAAGTCGGCCATGGAGGAGTCGATGCTCGACTTCGCCGAGGGCGTCGAGCCGAATAGCCGCCTGTCGTGCCAGATCAAGGTCTCCGACGACCTGGACGGCCTCGTCGTCCGCATGCCGGAAAGCCAGCACTAAGAGGCTTGCGAACGGGCGGCGCGAGGCGCCCGCCCGCCGCCATCCCTGTCTAGCGGACCACGCCGCAGGCGAGGCGCGCGCCGCCCCCGCCGAGCGGCGGCGTGTCCGCATAGGTGTCGCCGCCGGCGTGGATCATCAGGGCGTGGCCCTGCAGCTCGGCCACGGACTTGAACCGCGGCGCGGCCAGCGTCTGGCGCGCCGTGCCGTCCGCCGCCACCTCGATGCGTGGCAGGTCGCCCAGGTGGCCGGCCCCCTCAGGCCCCATGTGCGTCTTGGTCTCGCCTGGATCGAGGTGCGCGCCGGCGCCGCCGGCCGGCGTCACCGTGCCATCGGCCGCGGCGGCCGGGGCGCACGACGGGTTGCCGTGCAGGTGGAAGCCGTGCTGGCCCGGCGGCAGGCCCTTGAGGTCGAGGGCGATCGAGACGCCCTTCGGGCTGTCGCTCAGCGTCACCTGGCCCACCGAGGCCCCCGGCCCCTGCGGGGTGGCAAGCGCCATCGGCACCACCAGGCTGGCGGCGGCGGCCGATCCGGCGAGGGCCGTGGCGGCGAGGCCCGCCAGGGCGGCGGCAAAGGTCTTCGGGGTCATGGTGGTCTCCTCAACGCGCGGGCGTCGCAGGAGGTATAGCATCGGGCGCGCTCAGCGGCAGGCGATGGCGACGACGGGCCTGGCCAGGTCCGCTCGGCCCTAGGCCCCGCGCTCCAGGACGCTCTCGGCCACGCCGCCCTTTTCGATCCGGACGCCGAGGTAGCGCATGACGCCGTCGCTGAAGCTGATGTCGGCGAGGGGGATGCTGGCGTCGCGCTGGAGCTGGTTCACGTCGCCGAGCGTCAGCCGCAGGGTCATTCCGTCGCGAGCGAACCCGTCGGCCTCGGCCTTCTCGATCTCGGTCCGGAAATGGACGGCGGCGGAGGCGCGGCGTGCGGGTGCGGCTTTCATCGGACCGGGGATCTCATGAGATTTTCCAGACGCTTACTAGCATGTCTGGAGGCGCCCGTGAGGATTTCTGGTGAAAATACTTGCGAAATCGGGTCGGAAGGCCCATCTTCGACAAATCAAATATCGCTTTGGCTCGCCTGGCGCCTTCGCCGAAATCCAGAATTTCGGCCCGCACTAGTTTTCGACCCTCTCCGAAAATTTGATCTCCACGTCCATCCCGGGCGGGAGAACTCATGTCCGGAAAGGGACAATCTATGCAAACCGGCACCGTAAAGTGGTTCAACGGCCAAAAGGGCTTCGGCTTCATCCAGCCGGACGCCGGCGGCAACGACGTCTTCGTGCATATCTCGGCCGTCGAGCGCGCCGGCCTCGGCACGCTCAACGAAGGCCAGAAGATCGGCTTCGAGGTCGAGCGCGACCAGCGCAGCGGCAAGATGTCCGCGGGCCAGCTGCAGGCGGTCTGAGGCCATCCTGCTCGGGCGGCGGCCCGCCTGACGGCGGGGCGCTCGCCCGGCCAGTCCGAGTAAAGCTGTGAATTACCGATACCGGACCGCCCCCGAGGCGGTCCTGAGTGACATCCTCGCCCGCGATCCGCAGGCGAGCCTGCACGACATCCGCCACGCCCATCCCAGCCTTCGGCGCCTGTCGCTCGATCAACTGGGCCTGCGGGTCGGCCGCCTTCTCGACGGTCGCGCCGCCCGTTCCCTCAAATAACCGGAGCCCCGCCGATGGACGTTTCCGCCGACGCCGTGCTGCACAAGCACCAGATCAAGGCCGACGAGTACCGCGCCCGGGCGCGTGAGGCGTTCGCCGCCGCCGAGGCCGCCACCCTGGACCGTGTCCGCGAGCAACGCCAGGCGGCCGCCGCGAGCTGGGCGGAGCTGGCCGACGCCGAGGACGCGCGCCTGGTCACCCGCCGCGCCCGCCTGGCGGAGGGTGCGAAATGAACGAGACCCAGAGAAGCGGCTACGCCGAACGCCTGAAGACCGCCGCCGAGGCGCGCAAGGCGCTCCTCGCCAAGTTCCAACCGAGGGCCGCTGTGACGGCCGCCGAACCCATCGACCGCGCCGCGCGCAAGGCGGCCGAGCTCGCTCAGGTGCGCCAGACGCGCGCCGCCGCCAAGAGCGCGCGCATCGAGGCTGCGGCCCAGGCGCTCGAGGCCGAACGCGAGGCTGCGGCGGCGATCGAGGCTGCGGCGCTCGAGGCCAAGCGGGGCGAGCGCAAGGAGCGCAAGGCTCTGACCAAGGCCGAGGCCAAGGCCAAGCGAGACGCCCGCTACGCCGCCCGCAAAGCCCGCAAGTAACCCCGTCCCGGCAAGGAGCCTCACATGGCGAAGGAAGACCTCGTCGAATTCGACGGCCAGATCATCGAACTCTTGCCCGAGGGCCGCTTCCGCGTGCGTCTCGAGAACGACCACGAGATCCTGGCCTACACGGCCGGCCGCATGAAGAAGAACCGTATCCGCTCCATGGTCGGCGACCGCGTCACGGTGGAGATGACGCCCTACGACATGGACCGCGGCCGCATCACCTACCGCCACAAGCCCGAAGGCGCGCGCGTCGGCCCCGGGCCCGCACGACCGCAGTTCCGCCGCCGCTGAGGCGGCTCAGGCGCTGAGGCCCAGCTCCGGCTGGGCCGCCGCCGCCTGGGCTTCTTCCGGCAGGTGGCAGGTGAAGGTCGCGCCGGCCCCCGGCTCGCTCTCCAGCGCCACCCATCCGCCGTGCAGCTCGGTGAGCGCCTTGACCAGCGCCAGGCCAAGGCCCGGGCCGCCGCGCTCGCGGCCGATGAAGCGGTCGAAGATGTGCGCCTGGACATGGAAGGGAATGCCCCGCCCGGTGTCCGCGACGGTGAGCTGAACCTCGCCCAGGGCCTTGCGGGCGCCAAGCGTGATCGTCCCGCCGCCGGTGGTCTGGGTCAGCGCGTTCTCCACCAGGTGATCGAGGATCTGGGCCAGCCGCTTGGCGTCGCCGCGGATCAGGCCGACGTCCTCGCTGGTCTCGGTGGCGATGCTGACGCCGGCCCCCGCCGCCCGCTCGTTCCAGCGCGCCGCCACCCCGATCAGCATGTCCGACACCCGCACGTCCTCAAGGTCGAGCGCCATCTCGCCGGCGTCGATCTGGGCCATGTCGAGCACGTCGTCGATCGAGCGGGCCAGTTGGGTCGCCGCGGACTTGACCGCGGCCGCATGCTGCTTGCCGCGCTCGGAGAGGATGTCGCCGGAGTGCTCCAGCAGCTCGGAGTAGCCGATGATGGTCGTCAGCGGCGTGCGCAGCTCGTAGGAGACGTTGCCCACGAAGTCGCGCTTCAGCCGCTCGGCGTCGGCCAGGGCCGCCTCGCGGTCGGCGAGCGCGCTTTCCAGCTTCTTGGCGTCGGTGACGTCGGTGAACGCGATCAGGGTCGCCCCGTCCGGCAGCGGCCGCGACTGGTAGGCCACGATGCGCGAGTCCGAGGTCTTCACCTCGCCCGTCATCGGCGCGCGGGCGTTGGGGTCCGGATCGGCCACGCGGCCCTTCAGCTCGCGCCAGAACGCCCGGTCGTGCAGCTTGGGCACGCACAGCTCGACCACGCCCTCGAAATCCCCCGCCGCCTCGAGCTGGGCCGGGGCGATCTGCCAGAACTTGGCGAAGGCGTCGTTCGAGAGCCTGAGGCGTCCGTCCGAGCCGAACACGGCCACCGCATCGGAGAGCTTGTCGAGGGTCGCCTGCTGCACCTCGATGAGGGCGTTGTACTGGGCCTTCAGCTTCAGCTCGCCGGTGATGTCGGAGAACAGCAGCAGCAGGCCGCCCATCGGGTGCGGCTGGCGAACCACCTTCAAGGTGCGCCCATCGGGCAGGCTCCAGAGGTCGTCGGCGGCGGGGCCGAGCTGCTCGTAGCGGGCGAGCTCGGCGGTCTTCCACTTGGCGTAGTCGGCGGTCTCGGGCAGGCGGCGGCGCTGGCGCAGGCGGTCGAGCACCTCGCCGTGCGTCGGCCGGTCCGCCAGCCAGGCCGGCTCCAGCCCCCACAGCTCGGCGAAGGCGGCGTTGTGGAACATCAGCCGCTTGCCCTCGCCGAAGATCGCCACCGCCTCGGCGATGTGGTTCAGCGTCTCGTCGTGCGCCTCGACGTTGCGCTTCAGCGCCTCGCGGATCTCCTCCACCTCGGTGACGTCGTCGGTCCAGACGCCGACCCCGCCGCCCTCTAGCGGCTGGGCGGTGACGCGGAAGGCGCGGCGGCGGCCCTCCACCGTCGACCAGCGGACCGCGTCCCGCTTCTGGCCGAGGTTGGCCGCCTCGCTGGCGATGGCGTCGGCGCCGCGGTCGAAGGCGAGGCCCCGCGCGGCCGCGTCGTCGAGATCCTGGGCGTCCACCGCCCGCAGCCAGGCAGCGTTCACCCACACCGGCGAGCCGTCGGCGGCGGCGATCCACGCCGGGCAGGCGCGGGCGTCGAGGAAGGCGGCGAACCGGGGCGCGGTCGGCAGGGCGGCGTCCTCGCCCACCGCCGCCGAGACCCGCAGCCAGGCGATCGCCCCGGCCGCCCGGCCCTCCACAGAGACCGCGCCGGCCTCGCCGCGGACTTCGAAGGCGCAAGGCTCGCCGCGCTCGAACAGGGCGCGCAGCCGGCGGGCGTGGTCCGGGTCGGCGCGCATCAGGGCGTTGACCAGCGCCTGCGGTTCGGCCGGCTCGACGCCCAGCACCCGGGCGCAGACCCCCAGGCTCTCCTCGCCCGAGGCCAGCAGCGCCTGGCCGTCCTCGACGGCGAGCAGGGTGGAATCGAAGGCCTCGGCGGAGGCCTGGGCGGCGTCGGCGCGGTTCTCGATCACCGCCAGCCGGCGGGTCAGGCCTTGCACTTGCAGGGCGGCCTGGCGCCGCTGGGCCAGGGCCCAGAGCACGGCGCAGATCGCCAGCGACACCGCGCCGGCCGCCGCCGCCAGGATCAGATCGTACGCGCCCATCCCTGCTCCGGCGAATCACTCCCTCGGAGCCTACGCCCACATCCACATCGCCGCATCCGCGGCGCATTTTCCGCTTAAGAGTTTGGCGTCATGATCGGGGCCGTGAACGCCATCCTCTATCCCGTCGCCGTCAACCCGGAGCAGGCCCTCTCGCGGCCCCTCGGCCGCGCCGCCCGCGAGCGCGAGGCCAGGGCCCTGGCGCGCGAGGGCGTGGTCTTCGCGACCGAGCCGGTCGGCCCCGCCTTCCCGAGCCGCGAGGCGGCGCTGGAGGCCTATCGCGAGCGCATCGAGGCGCTGAACGCCGAGGACCGCTATTGCCAGCTCGTCGAGCGCATCGTCACCGAGCCGGGACGCCTGGCGCGGCTCGCGCCGGTCAGCCCGACCTTCGAGAACGGCCGCCGCTGGCCCGCGCCGCCGACTGAGCCGCCGCGCACCGTCTGGCGCCTTCTGATCAGCTACTGGCGGCCCGCCAGCGCCCCCACCGCCGAGGCGCCCCAGGCGCGCGTCGCCCGCAAGGCCGGTTCGGAGGTCGCGCCCGAGACGCTGAAGGCCATCGCCCGCCAGCCCCTGAAGCCGGTCAAGCCGCAGCAGCCGCTCGACATCGGCCTCTTCGAGACCCGCCTGCCCGAGGCGCCCCACATCGTCGTGCCCGATGAGTGAGGCGTCCGCCTTCGGCCGCGCTCCGTCGCTCGACGACCTAGCCGCCCTGGCCGAGGCGGCGTTCCAGGCCCTGCCGCCGCAGTTTCGCCGGATGACCGGCGAGGTGATCTTCCGGGTCGACGACTTCCCCGACGAGGAGGTGCTGGAGAGTCTCGGCATCGAGGACCCTTTCGAGCTCACCGGCCTCTACCAGGGCCTCGACCTCAGCCGCCGCTCGCTGTTCGATCCCTCGCCCCAGCCCTCGATGGTGTTCCTCTACCGCCGTCCGATCCTCGACGAGTGGGCCGCCCACGGCGAGATCACCCTCCAGGAGCTCGTGGCCCACGTCCTGGTCCACGAGATCGGCCACCACTTCGGCCTCTCCGACGCCCAGATCGCCGCCATCGAAGCCGAGTGAGCAATCGCCTCTCCCAAGCGAAGACTTGGGAGAGGGCAGGGTGAGGGCCGGCTCGTGCAGAAGGTTCCGCGCCGGATGACAGGTCGAGGGCCCTCGACGCGCAATCCGGAGCCGGCCCAGCCGGCCCTCACCCTGCCCTCTCCCGCCGGTGCGGGAGAGGGAAGCTGTTCCAACAAAAGATGACGCCTCCGTCACCTTCCTTGACGCTTCACGTGGCGCGCGTATCTTTCGCGGCTCGACAGAACGACAGTGGGCGAATGCGCGCCCCTCGAGGAGATCCGCTCATGGCCGCCGACGGCAACATCACCAAGGACATCATCTACGACGCCGTGGCGCCGGACGACTTCGAGTCGATGCTGGAGCTCGACCGCTACAACGCGCGCTCGACGGCCTTCGACAAGATCATCTCCGCGACCCACGACCACTTTTGGGATCCGCTCGACGCCAAATACATCGACTTCTCCGAGCCCTTCGACATGGAGAACGAGATGATCCTCCCCGAGACCATGATCGGGGCGCTGCAGACCGACTATGTGCGGAACCACCTGAAGACCGAGAAGGAGCGGGTGGCCTTCGCCAACGCCTCCACCCTGCGGACCTTCTCCTCGATCCTGCACGGCGAGCAGGGCGCGCTGAACCTGTCGGCCAGCCTCTGCCACGTGCTGAAGGACCAGGGCGCGCAGGAGTACGCGGCCAACCAGACGCGCGAAGAGGCCCGCCACGTCACCGCCTTCGCCAAGTACATCAAGGCCCGCTGGGGTCGCCCGGTGGAATGCGGCCCGACCCTGAAGGCGCTGCTGGTGGAGATCATCCACGCGCCGGAGGTCTACAAGAAGATCATCGGCATGCAGATGCTGGTCGAAGGCCTGGCCATGGGCGCCTTCGCCACGATCTTCAGCCAGACCAAGGATCCGCTGGCCAAGAAGCTGACCCAGCTCGTCATGACCGACGAGGCCTTCCACCACAAGTTCGGGAAGATCTGGGCCGACCGCACCATCCCGCACCTGTCGGCGGCCGAGCACGAGATCATCGAGAACTGGGCCGCGCACTGCTTCCAGACCCTGCTCTTCAACCTCGTGGCGCCGACCCAGCAGCGCGACCTCTACGAGGAGTTCGGCCTCGATCCGGAGCGCGTCATCCAGGAGATGGCGGCGATGGTCACCGACGAGACCCGTCGCGAGAACATGAAGGAGCAGTCCAACATCTTCCGCGTCCTGGTGAAGACCCTGCTCAACGCCGGCATCATCACCGACCGCACCAAGGCCTTCTATGCGACCTACGTCGACATGGAGGAGCTGAAGAGCGAGGGCGACAAGATGGTCGGCGACGACATCGCCGAGGAGGGCATCAAATACCTCCAGGAGATCAACTTCAAGGATCGCGCCAAGCAGATCCTGATCGCTGCCGAATAGGCCGCCTTCCACGAACCGACAGCCAGCGCCCGCCGGGACCCCTCGGCGGGCGCTTCGCTGTCCGCGCCCTTGGTGCGCAGCCGGCGAGAAACGGCGCCTGGCCGGTAACCAGTGCGGCGGAATGACCCGATCGCCGCCATTAAACGGTTAAGGTCGAGGCCCTATATTGCGGCCATATGAAGCGCCGGGCGCGACGCGCCGGGCGGTTTCCACAAGGCCGTCGCACGGATATTGGGGCGCGATGCTGAAGCGATTCATCCTCTCCGCCGCCGCGCTCGCCGGCGCGGCCCTCTCCCCGGCGCTCGCCACCCCGGCCGCGGCCGCGCCCGCCGGGCCGCGGATCGAGCTCACCCAGATGATGGGGCGCTGGTACGAGGTCGCCCGCATCCCCAACCAGCTGCAGAAGGGCTGCCAGGCCGGCGCCTCCGACTGGACCCGCGCCGGCGACGGCTTCGCGGTGGTGCAGAGCTGTCACAAGGGCGCGCCCGACGGTCCGGTCACCGAGTGGAAGGCCCGGGCCCGCAGCATGGACCCGGCGACCAACTCGATCTTCAAGATGAGCTTCTTCGGCGGCCTCGTGACCCGCGAGTACCGCGTCCTCGACCATCGCCCCGAACAGGGCTGGCTGATCCTCTCCACTGACGACGGCAAGTACCTCTGGCTGATGAGCCAGAAGCCGACCCTGACCGCCGCCGTCCGCGCCCAGGCCCTGGCCCGCATCAAGCAGCTCGGCTTCGACGTCGGCCGCCTCGAGTTCCCGCTTCCCGCGCGGAGCTAGGCGCGTCGCGCGGGACTCTTTGGTGGCGCGCGATCGTCGCGCTGATGCGCTCCCGACCCGACCGCGCCCAAGCTTGCATCCGGAACGTAGCCGGAACATGGTTTCGGACATGGACGTCTCCGTCACCGTCGTATCGGTCTCGCGGCCCGAGACCACCGCCGCCGTCACCCGCGGGGCGGCGCGGCTGCTGACCGCGCTCGGCTACGCGCCGCTCGCCGAGGTGACCCTGCCCAACGGCCGGCGCGCCGACCTGATGGCGCTGGGCCCGAAGGGCGAGCTCTTCATCGTCGAGGTGAAGTCGAGCCTGGAGGACTTCCGCACGGACCAGAAGTGGCACGAGTACGGCCCCTACTGCGACGCCTTCGCCTTCGCCGTGGCGCCGGAATTCCCGCGCGACATCCTGCCGGAAGAGCCTGGCCTCATCGTCGCCGACGCCTTCGGCGGGGCGGTGCTGCGCGAGGCGCCCATAGCCCCGCTCGCCGGCGCCCGCCGCAAGGCGCTCACCATCGCCTTCGGCCGGCTCGCGGCCCTGCGTGCGGCGGGCGTTCAGCAGGCGGAGCTTTAGCCTCTCCCGCGAATGGGAGAGGAGAGAGCTTACCGCGGAGCGCGCTTGGCGAGGATCCGCTGCAGGGTGCGGCGGTGCATGTTGAGCCGGCGGGCGGTCTCCGAGACGTTGTGGTTGCACAGCTCGTAGACCCGCTGGATGTGCTCCCAGCGCACCCGGTCGGCGCTCATCGGGTTCTCCGGCGGGGCCGGGGCGTCGCCCTTGGCCAGCAGGGCGCGGACCACGTCGTCGGCGTCGGCCGGCTTGGAGAGATAGTCGACGGCGCCGGCCTTCACCGCCTGCACCGCCGTGGCGATGTTGCCGTAGCCGGTCAGCATGATGATCTTGGCGTCGGGCCGGGCCTCGCGCACCGCCTCGACCACCTTCAGGCCCGAGCCGTCCTCCAGCCGCATGTCGAGCACGGCGTAGGCGGGGGCGGCGCTGCGCACCGCGGTCAGGGCCTCGGCGACGCTGCCGACCAGCACCGGCTCGAAGCCGCGCTGCTCGAGCGCGCGGCCGAGCCGCGTGCGCAGCGGCGCATCGTCGTCGAGGAGGAGCAGGGATCTGTCGGGCAGGGCCGCGACGTCGGAGGAGAGGTCGGTCATACAGTTACCCCTGGTTGTGGTGCTCCCTAAACGCACCACTGCGGCATCCTGTCGCACGTTTCAGTCCTTCGACAAGTCCCGTGCGGGTTCTCGGGCCCATTATTCAGCCCCGACTTCGATGCGGCCCCGGGGCCATCGCGCGGAGACGATGGCGCCGCGGGGACGTCCGTTCTGGAATGTGACCACGGCGCCGGTCCGCTCCAAGAGCGTCTTGGAGATGAAGAAACCCAGGCCCATGCCGATGTGGCCGGTCCGCGAGCCCTCGGCGCCCGGCCGGGTTGTGACATAGGGCTCGCCCAGCTTGGCCAGGATCTCCGGCGCGAAACCGGGCCCGTCGTCACGGACCTCCACGGAAATGGTCTCGGCGTCGAAACGGGCGGTCACCAGCACCTCGGCCGCGGCGAAGTCCACTGCATTTTCAACGAACGAAGTGAGCGCATGGATTATCTCAGGCATTCGCTGAATATCGGGCGCGTGTGTTCCTGCGGCGCCGGTGACGATCGCCTCGACGCGCACGTCCTTCACTCCGGCGTGGGGCTCGATCACCTCCTGCACGAGCTGGCGCAGCGACAGCCGCTCGTGGACCTCGTCGGAGGCCTTGTCTGGGGTCTCGGTCAGCCGGCGCAGGATCTCGCGGCAACGGTCGGCCTGGGCCATCAGGAGCTCGGCGTCCTCCTTCACGCCCGCCGTCGGGGCCTCGCGGGCCATCTCCTTGGCGACGATGGCGATGGTGGCCAGCGGCGTGCCGAGCTCGTGCGCCGCCGCCGCGGCGAGGGCGCCGAGGGCCGAGAGCCGCTGCTCGCGTGACAGCACGGTCTGGGTGACGTCGAGGGCCAGCGCCATCCGCGCGGCCTCCGCCGCCGCCTGGCGGACGTAGCCGGCGATCAGGGCGATGCCCGTGATATTGGCGATGGCGGCGGCCACTCTATAGGGCCTGGAGACGACGATCGCCGCCCCGTCCGCGCCCGGCAGGGGCAGGGCGAGGAAAGCCAGGAACAGGGAGGCGAGGCTCGCCAGGACAGCCAGGGCGAGCGTGTGGCGCACCGGCAGGGTGGCCGCCGCCAGGGTCACCGGCGCGATCAGCAGCAGCACGAACGGATTGCCCGTACCGCCGGTCAGGAACATCAGGGCGGTGATCTGGACGATGTCGACCGCCAGCTGGCCCGCCGCCTCGAGGTCGCCCAGGGTCCGCTGGCCCGGACTGGCGACGCCGGTCAGCAGGTTGATCCAGGCGCCGGCGCCGATCACCCCGAAGCACAGCGGATAGGGCGGATGGACGCCCAGGCCGAGTCCGGCGGCCATCAGCAGCAGGGCCTCGCCGGCCAGGACCAGCCAGCGCTGGGTGACCAGGGTTCGCACCCGCAACCGTCCGCCGTGGGCCGCCGCGTCGCCCCATTCGCCCATGGGCGTGCGGCCGTCGCCTTGCGCCGGCGCGGCGGCGGTCTTATCGAGGCCGGCGACGGGCTTCAGCGCCGCCGCGGCGGGGGTCCGCACACTGACCATCGGCTGTCAGGATCGCCCGCGAAAGCGCCGCTGACGAGCCCAAATGCGCAGGGAAAGGGCGTCAGATTCCATGAGCCGGGGGTTCATCGCCGTTCTCGCCGTCCTCGCCATCGCCTTCGCGGTGATCACAGGGCTTGCCGTCCAAAGGGGGATCCTGAGCCCCCATCCCCAGCAAACCGCCACCTTGGGCGGTCCGTTCCAACTGGTCGACCAGACCGGCCGCCCGCGCGACCAGCACATCCTCGAGGGCAAGTGGACGGCGGTGTTCTTCGGCTACACCAACTGCCCCGACGCCTGCCCGACCACCCTGTTCGCCCTCGGCCAGACGGAGAAGCTGCTCGGGGCCAAGGCGGCCGACTTCCAGACCATCTTCATCTCCGTCGATCCGGCGCGCGACACCCCGGCCCAGCTCGCCAGGTACCTGTCCAATGACGCCTTCGCGCGCCACGTCACCGGCCTGACCGGCTCCCAGGCGCAGGTCGACGTCGCCGCCAAGGCCTACAAGGTGTTCGCCCAGAAGGCGGGCGAGGGCCCCGATTACACGGTCAACCACTCGACCTTCACCTATCTGATGAACCCCAAGGGCGGCTTCGCCTGCGTGATCCCCTACAACGCCCCGCCCCAGCAGATCGCTTCGCAGGTGCAGAAGGCCATGGCGCAGGGCCCCAACGCCGAGAGCTGCTGACCGAAGGGCTGGCGAGCGAGGGCGGCGGGCGCATTGTCGCGCCCCGCGGAGGGACACAGCCAAGCTATGGACCCGATTAACTCCTTCGGTGTTATGTTGCGGCGCACCATATTGGACCGCACATGCTCTATACGCTCTACGAAGCCGGCTACTACGCCGCCACTCCCTGGCGGTTCGCGGCCTTGGCCGCCAAGAATTTCTGGTCCTCGCCGCTGAACCCGGCGCGCGACACCGACTTCGCCCGCAGCGCCTATGCGGCCTCCGACCTCTTCGCCAACCTGACCCGCCGCTATGGAAAGCCCCAGTGGGGCATCGACATGGTGGAGTGCGACGGCCATCCGGTGCGCGTCCATCCGCGGGTGGTGTGGGCGACGCCCTGGGTCAAGCTGCTGCACTTCAGCCGCGACAGCGACGATCTGAAGGCCGCCGGCCGCGCCAAGCCCGAGCCGCCCGTGCTCATCGTGGCGCCGATGTCCGGCCACTACGCCACCCTGCTGCGCGGCACGGTCCAGGCCTTCCTGCAGGACCACGAGGTCTACGTCACCGACTGGGCCAACGCCCGCGAGGTGCCGGTCTACGAGGGCAAGTTCGACTTCCACGACTACATCGAACATGTCCGCCAGATGCTGACGGTGCTCGGCGGCCGCGCCCATGTGGTGGCGGTCTGCCAGCCGGGGCCGGCCGTGCTCTCGGCCGCCGCCCTGATGGCCGAGGATCAGGATCCCAACCGTCCGGCCTCGATCACCGTCATGGGCTCGCCGATCGACGCGCGCCTCTCGCCGACCGTCACCAACCGCCTGGCCGAGGACCGGCCCTTCGCCTGGTTCGAGTCCAACATGATCTACGCCGTGCCGCCGCCGCATCCGGGCGTCGGCCGGCGGGTCTATCCGGGCTTCGTCCAGCTCACCGCCTTCATGTCGATGAACCTCGAGCGGCACCAGGAAGCGCACATGCGCTACCTGCAGCACCTCATGGAGGGCGACGGCGATTCCGCCGACAAGCACCTCAAGTTCTACGACGAGTACCTCTCGGTGCTGGACCTGACCGAGGAGTTCTACCTCCAGACGGTCGACAAGGTGTTCCAGCGCTACCTGCTGCCGAAGGGCGAGCTGGAGCACAACGGCCGCCTGGTCCGCCCCGAGCTGATGACCGACATCGGCCTGCTTACCGTCGAGGGCGAGAACGACGACATCTCCGGCATCGGCCAGACCCAGGCGGCCCACGGCCTCTGCTCGGGCCTGCCCGCGCACCTCAAGGAGGACTACGTCCAGCCGGGCGTCGGCCACTACGGCGTGTTCAACGGGGCGCGGTTCAACAGCGAGATTTACCCGAAGGTCCGCGCCTTCATCCGGCGAGTCGATCCGGCCTTCGAATAGCCGCCGAGCCGACCTACATTGCCCTCCACATGAGTCCCTTCGGCCGGTCACTCGCCGACGGTGACCGGCTGGAAGTGGCCGGCGCCGTCGTGACGCTCAAGATCAACCGCCGCGCCCGGCGCGTCTCGCTGCGGCTCGACCGCACGCGCCGCCAGATCGTCGCCACCGCCCCCTCCGCGCGCCGCCTTTCCGAGGCCGCCGCCTTCGCCCGCGAGCGCGCCGGCTGGATCGCCGAGCGCCTGGCCGAGCTGCCGCCGCCTTCGCCAATCCGTCCCGGCATGACGCTGGAGATCTTCGGCGAGCCCGTCCTGCTCGAGACCGGCTCGGGCCGCGCCCGCTGGCACGAGGGCAGCGCCTTCACGCCCCACCGCATCTCGGCCATGGGCGAGGGCGAGGGCTTCGCCCGGGCGGTGATCCTGGTGATCAAGAAGCGCGCCCTTCAGGTCTTCACCGAGCGGACGGCGGTCTATGCGGCCGAGCTCGGCGCGCCGATGCCGAAGGTCGCGATCATGGACGCCAAGGCGCGCTGGGGTTCCTGCCGCGCCGGCCGCCACGGCCAACCCGGCTCGATCCGCTATTCCTGGCGCCTGGCGCTCGCACCCTTCGCCGTGGCCGACTATGTCGCCGCCCACGAATGCGCCCACCTCAAGGAGCTGAACCACGGCCCGCGCTTCTGGGCGCACGTGAAGGCCCTGGTGGGTGACGAGCGCCCGCACCGCGCCTGGCTGCGCGCCGAGGGCGCCAGGCTCCACGCCTTCGGGACCTAGGAGCGACAGCCAGGAAAAGTGGGAACCGCTTTTCCGTCCGGCTGCGCGACCAGAAAATCAGTACGGCGGGGTGTTGGCGTCGGCCGGGGCGCGCTGGTCCGGCGGCGTGTCGTCCGGCAGCTCGGACGGCGGCTGGATCATCTGCTGGCCGTTCAGGAGATCGCCGATGGCGTCGGCCGGCTCGGGCGGCGGCGCTTCGCCTCCGGGGATCGGCTCCACCTTCAGGCGCGGCAGGGCGGCGGTCATGTAGTCGCGCCAGATGCCCGCCGGCGCGGCCCCGCCGGTGACCTTCTTCATGGGCGTGTTGTCGTCCTTGCCGACCCACACCGCCGTCACGAAGCCGCCGGTGTAGCCGATGAACCAGGCGTCGCGGTAATCGCTGGTGGTGCCGGTCTTGCCGGCCAGGTCGTAGCCGCCCACCTTGGCGCGCATGCCGGTGCCCGAGGTCACCACCTGGCGCATCATCCGGATCATGTACGAGAGCGCCGGCTGCCCGATCACCGCCCGCCGCTCGGGCGCGCCGACGCCGTGATCGAAAAGCACCTTGCCCGAGGCCGTGCGGATCCGCTCGATGGCGTAGGCCTTGGCGTAGAAGCCGCCGTTGGCGAACGGGTCGTAGGCCTGGGCCATCTCCATCGGGCTCACCTCCACCGCGCCGAGCGCCATGGAGGGATCGAGCTGGATCGGCGAGGTGATGCCGAGCCGGCGGGCCGTGGCCGCCACGTTCGAGGTGCCGACCTCGTTGGCCAGCCGCGCCGCCACGGTGTTGATCGACTCCTTCAGCGCCGTCTCGAGCGTGATCGGCCCGAGGTACTTGCCGGTGTAGTTGCGCGGCTGCCAGTTGCCGATGGTGATCGGCTCGTCGACCACCGGCGTGTCCGGCGTGCGGCCGGCCTCCATCGCGGTCAGATAGACGAACGGCTTGAAGGACGAGCCGGCCTGGCGGCGGGCCATGGTCACGCGGTCGAACTGGCTCTGCAGGTAGTTGACCCCGCCGACGTAGGCGCGCACCCGGCCCTCGCCGTCGAGCGAGACCAGCGCCGCCTGCTGGACGCCCTGGTTGGCGGCCTCGGCGACGCCCTTCTGCAGGGCCTGTTCGGCGGCCGCCTGCAGCGGCAGGTCGAGGGTGGTCTCCACCACCAGGTCTTCGGTGGGCTCGCCCACCAGCTGGCGCACCTGGTCGTCCAGCCAGTCGGTGAAGTACTGCGCCCGCTGGTTGGCCAGCACCGGGTTCACCCGCACCTTCTGCTGGAAGGCCTGGTCGCGCTCCTGGGGCGTGATGGCGTGGATGCGGACCATCTCGTCGAGCACGATGGTGGCGCGCCGCGCGGCACGGTCGGTGGCCGCCACCGGCGAGTAGCGCGAAGGGCCCTTCATCATGCCGGCCAGCAGGGCGCTCTCGCCGAGCGTCAGCTGCGAGGCGGGCTTGTTGAAATAGCGCTGACTGGCGGCCTCGATGCCGTAGGCGCCGGCTCCGAAATAGACGCGGTTCAGATAGAGCTCGAGGATCTGCTTCTTGGAGAACTTGGCCTCCAGCCAGACCGCCAGGATCAGCTCCTGCACCTTGCGCCGGTAGGTCTGGCTGGGCGTCAGGAACAGGTTGCGGGCGAGCTGCTGGGTGATCGTCGAGCCGCCGCGCAGCGGACCCCCGTGATGGGTGGCGTTGTAGGCGACGCTGCGGGCGATGCCCCAGGGGTTGAAGCCGAAGTGCCAGTAGAACCAGCGGTCCTCGATGGCGATGAACGCCTTCGGCACATAGGCCGGCAGCTTGTCGAGATCGACGGGCGGCGCGTACTGGCTGCCGCGCACCGAGATCAGCCCGCCCGAGCGGTCCAGGTAGGAGACCGACGGCTGGCGCTTCACCTCGTAGAGCTTGGAGGTGTCGGGCAGGTCGATGGCGAAGACCGCGAAGAAGGCGACCAGGAAGATCAGCCCCCAGACGCCGAGCACCAGCGTCCAGTAGATCAGCGCCTGCAGGGGGGAACGCTTGGGGCGGGGGGCGTCCGGGCCGTGACCGCCGGGTCCCGGCGACTGCGCTCTGGCCATGTCGTCCGTCGTTCCTGTCGTCGAGTTGGGCCGCCCCGACCCGGCCCGTTGCTTACCTCACCGCACGCATGCGCGCGACAAGATTGACGGCCGATGAATGGACGGGGGCGCCGGCCCCAGCTCTGCATTCACGCATATCGGTGTTGCGAAAAAAGCGGTTGCCGTCGATCTTAACACCGTTATCTTAGCGATGCTCAGTTCGTTGTGCGTCGCCGGAGGGGATAACCGGCGTCGATCCACGCGGCGGACTGAGCCGCTGCCCGATCTTGAGCAACGTCATCTCCCTGAACCGCTGGAGGGCTCTTCATGAAGCTCCAAACCCTTGCGGCCGCCTGCGCCGCCCTCGTCTCCCTGTCCGCCACCGCCGCCTTCGCGTCGGAGCCGGTGACCGCCAAGCTGCAAGCTCCGGTCGCCGAAAAGACCAAGTTCATCGCCGGCGGCGCGATGTTCGTCTGTGAAGGCGACGCGTGCGTGGCGAACGCCCCGACCTCGCAGACCTTCGCCACCTCCACCTGCAAGGCCATCGCCTCCAAGGTCGGCGCCGTCGCCAGCTTCAGCGCCCGCAAGGCGCTCGACGACGCGCGCGTCACCGAGTGCAACGCCGCGGCGCCGGCCAAGACCGCGCTCGCCAAGCAGTAAGGCTTTCAAGTTCTCCCCAGCGGCTCCGTTGTCGAGCGCTGCACCTGAAAAGGGCGCCGGTGTCCGGCGCCCTTCTTTTATCCGGCAATGCCGCCCTCAGTGGAAGATCCAGTCCTGGGCGGTGGCGGCGCCGGGAGAGACGTGGTCGAGGGTCGCCACGAAGCTGCCCCAGGGATCGGCCGAGCCGCGGCCATCGCTGTCGAAATAGAGCCAGCTTCCGCCCGAACCGTTGTAGATAAGCTTGACGTAGCCGTCGCCGATCGGGTCCGCGCCCGAATAGCCGGCGCCGGCTAGCAGCCCCGCCACGTCAATCCTGTCGGTCCCGGCCGTGAAGTCGGTGATCTCGGCCGCGCTCCAGGGCAGGACCTTGAAGACGAAGTGGTCGGCGCCGCCGGAGCCGGTCATCACGTCCGGCCCGTGCGCGCCGGTCAGGGTGTCGTTCCCCGCCCCGCCGATCAGGGTCGAGCCGCCGTCGGAGGCCTGCAGCGTCTGGTCGCCGCCGACCAGCGGCGGCGGCGGGGGCGGATCGCCCACCGGACTGCTGGCGCTGGCCGTTCCCGACAGCTTGGCCCAGGTGAGGCCCGAGGCTGCGACCCCGTCCAGGTGGATCACATAGTCCGGCCATTGCTGGCCGCTGGCGTGGCCGTCCTTGTCGAACAGCACCTGGGTCCCGCCCTGGCCGTCGTCCATGAGCCAGACATAGCCGTCGGCGACCGGATCGGCGCCGGCGGAGCCCGCGTCGCGGAACAGGCCCGAGAGGTCCAGCCGGTCGGTCCCGAGCGAGAAGTCGGTGATCTCCGCCGGCGCCCAGGGGGCGTGGGCGAAGACGAAGGCGTCGTGCTCGCCGCCGCCGGTCAGGCGATCCGGCCCCTGGCTGGCGTTGAGGGTGTCGTCGCCCGCGCCCCCGACCAGGGTCGCCCCGACCTGGCTGGCGGTCAGCACCTGACCGCCGCTCGTCGTCGCGGCGGCGGCGGTCTGCAGATGGAAGCCGAAACCCACCGGATAGCTGGCCGAGCCGGAGGCGTCGGTGACGCGCACCCAGCCGGTGTAGTCGCCGTCGCCAGACGTCGGCAGGGTGATGTCTATATAGCCGCGCGCGACGTCGTCCGGCGTGATCGCGATCCCGCCGCCCTGGTTGTCGTAGTGGGCCACGCCCTTGTCCAACTCGACGAAGGCCTCGCCGGCCTGGGCGACGCTGATCCGCACGGTCGGGATCGCGTCGTCCGTGGTCGCGCCGTTGGCCAGGGCGCCGGTCTGGGCGCCGACGTCGTCCATGACGGTCACGCCGGGCTTCGCCGGCGTCGACAGGCTGCCCGCCGTGTGCGGGTCGAAGGTGAGGGTGCGGATCGTGCCGCCGTCGCTCCAGTTCACCGCGATGTCGCCGCCCGCGCCGGGGGTGATCGAGGTGATCTGTCCGGCGAGCTGGATGTGGCCGTAGTTCAGGCTGTGGCCGGCGGCGTCGTAGAACTCGAGCAGGGGCGTCGAGGCGTCGAGCCCGCTGTCGGGCAGGATGCCGTGGAAGTCCACCAGGAACCCACCGTCGGAGCCGGCGGTCAGGTGGAAGTCGGTTCCCGCCGCCGTGCTCGAGTGGGCGGTCGTGGCGCCGTCGGCGCCCTGGATGCTGATCTCGCCCCAGGATCCGCCGGGCGAGGCCGCCGAATAGACGACGGCGTAGCCCCCGTTGCTGAGGCCTTCCACGTCATAGGGGCCGCTGACGCGGTAGCTGAAGGTCAGCTCGGCGCCGAGCTTGGCGCCCGCCGCGTCGTACTTCTGCGCGTGAAGGACATTGGGCCCGCTGGTGTCGAGCCAGGATTCGACGTGGCCGCCATCGGCGGTCGGCGTGGACAAGGTCATCTAAGGGGCGCCCCCAGCACTCGGTTTACTCGACCACGCCCGCCCCCGCGGCGGAGCGCGTCTCTCCGCCACTTGGAACCGCCCACGGAGGGGCCGGTTCCTATGGCCAAGCCCGTCCGGGAGCGTCGCCGCAATCACATCGGCGAGATCGCGGTGACGCTTGATCTCAGGTGAAGATGAAGTCCGAAGCCGACAGGCTCGAGGCCGGGACGTGGTCGATCGTGGCGAGGAACGTCCCCCACTGATCCGCCGAACCGTGGCCGTCGGTGTCGAAATAGAGCCAGGTGTCGCCCTGACCGTCGTCGACCAGCCTGACGTAGCCGTCGCCGATCGGATCGCTGCCCTGGTAGTGATAGGCGGCCAGCAGGCCCGACAGGTTGATGTGGTCCGTCCCGTCCGCGAAATCCGTGATCCGCGAAGGGCTCCAGGGCAGCGGGTTCCAGACGAACTGATCCGCCCCGGCCCCGCCCGTCATGGTGTCGGGCCCCGTGCCGCCGTCGAGGGTGTCGTTCCCCGGGCCGCCGGTGAGGTTCGAGCCGCCGTTCTGACCCGACAGGACGACGCCCTGGCCATTGGGCGGCGGCGGACTGGTCGGGTTGCCGCCCACCAGGTCGTCCCGGGTGATCGCGCTGGCCGGGACGTGGTCGAGGGTCGCGATGAACGAACCCCACGGGTCGGCCGAACCATGCCCGTCGGTGTCGAAGTAGAGCCAGGTGTTCCCGTGCCCATCGTCGACGGGCTTGACCCAGCCGTCGGCCACGGGATCGGTTCCTGAGTAGTGGTAGGCGAAGAGCAGGCCTGTCAGGTCGAGCAGGTCCGTCCCGTCGGTGAAGTCCGTGACGTGCCCGGGACTCCAGGGAAGGTTGTTCCAGGCGAAATGGTCGGCCCCGCCGGCCCCCGTCATGGTGTCGGGGCCGGGCCCGCCGGTCAGCGTGTCGTTCCCCGATCCGCCGGCGAGATCGGAGCCGCCCGCCTCGCCCTGCAGCGCCTGTCCGCCGGCGGCGGGCGGCGGCGGGGGCGGCGGGCTGGTCGACGTGCCGCCGACCAGGTCGGCGCTGGTGATCTGGCTGGCCGGGACATGGTCGAGGGTGGTGACGAAGCTCCCCCACGGGTCGCCGGAGCCGTGGCCATCCCGGTCGAAATAAATCCAGGTATTGCCGGACCCGTCGTCGATCGGCTTCACATAGCCGTCGGCCACCGGATCGGAGCCGGAATAGTTCGCCGCGGAGAGCAGCGCCGAGAGGTCCAGACGGTCCGTTCCGTCGGTGAAGTCGGTGACGTGGCCGGGACTGTAGGGAACGGCGTTCCAGGCGAAGTGGTCGCCGCCGCCGCCGCCCGTCATGGTGTCCGGACCCGAGCCGCCGATCAGGGTGTCGTCGCCAGATCCTCCCTGCAGGTTGGAGCCGCCGTCCTGGCCCCGGAGCACCTGGCCGCCGGAAGGCGGCGGGGAGGTCTGGAGGGTGAAGCTGGTGTCCGCGCGCGGCGTGGTCAGGCCGTCGGCGTCCAGGAAGCGGGCCGACGCGGCATAGGCGCCGTCGCCCTGGGCGGCGCTCATCGTCACCTCCACATAGCCGCGCGCGATGTCGGCGTCGGTGGTGTGGACCTCGGTGCGGATGGAACTGCTTTCATGGCTCAGGCTCACCACCACCTCGCCGGCTTCGCGCACCGCGACGCGGAACGTCGGGGTGGCGTCGTCGGTCGTGCCGCCGGTCGTGATCTGACCCATCTGGGGCCCGTAATCGTCCCAGGCGCTCAGCGAGGTGGGCGCCGGACCGGTCAGGGCGCTGGCGTGCAGCGGGTCGAGGACGAGCGTCCGGCTGGCGCCGAAGTCGTCCCAGTTCACGTCGATCCTGCCGCCGGCCTCGGCCACCACAGAAGTGACGGGCCCCAGCATGTGCAGGTCGTTCGACATGGAGACGCCGGCGTTGTCGTAGGTGTGCAGGATGGTGTCGCCGGTGCTGACCACGTCCACCCAGTTGGTGAGGAAGCCGCCGGCCGCGCCCGCCGTCGCCACGGCGTTGAAGCCGGTGGTGATGGTTGTCAGCACCGCGCCGTGAGCGTCGACGACCGGACCCTTGCGGTTCGTGAAATGGTCGCCGTCCAGGAACAGGGCGACGGAGTTCCCGCCGTAGAGGGGCGTGATGGAATAGTCGCTCGGCTGGCCGCTCTCGTACTGGCCCATGAACATCTGGCCGACCGTGTGGCCCGCCGGGTCGTAGCGTTGGACGAGGGCGGTGTAGAACGGGATGCTGCTGTTGAAGGTGTAGCTCACCGTATGACCGCCGTCGGTCATGTCGGTGCGCAGGACGCCGCTCGTCGGCGCCAGGTCGAACTGCAGGGTCCCGCTCGCCACCTGCGCGCCGCCGCTGTCGTAGGCGCCGACCGTGAAGGGCTGCAGGTCGGACTTCACGTAATGGGCGGCGACGTCGACATAGCCGCGGGCGACGTCGTCGGCGCTGACCGCCGCCTGGCCCACGTCCGTCCCCATGTCGCTGACCTTGATCGTCTCCCCGGCCTGGATCGCCGCGCCGGAACTGGTGGTCAGCCAGACGCGCACCACCGGCGTCGGATCGTCGGTCATCTGGTTGGTGGTGATCAGCCCCTGCTCGGGGCCGTAGTCGTCGACAAGGGCGATGGAGAGGCTGTCGGTCATGACGGGCTCGCGGGTCGGGCCACGGCCCAAAGTGGGGCGGCGGCCTAGGCCCGGCGCAAACCAGCCACGCTCGGCCAATGTTCCGCCGCATTCCGGCCAGCGTTTCGATCCCGCTCCGCGACGAAATAACAAAGAGTGTGAGCATTACGCTGCGGCGCCCCGTCCCCTTGTGTTGCGAGGCGTCAGGTCGCGTGCTATCAGGCGCGCGGCTTTGGGCCGGGGTCGTTAAGGCCCCTTAGCCTGATGTGCTTTTTCCAAGCGCTTTCAAGCCTTTAGTCGCCGCGGCGCCTTCCGCAGCGGCTTAGTCATACCGACCGGGCGGACGAGATTAAGTGGCGGACGAATCCAACGCGTCGAACGTAGGCGGCCGATATGCGCAGGCCTTGTTCGACCTCGCGACCGAACAGAACGCAGTGGCGGCCGTCGAGGCCGACCTGAAGTCGTTGAAGAAGGCCCTCGCCGAGAGCCGGGACCTGAAGGTCCTGCTCGCGTCGCCGGCGTTCAACGCCGAGGACAAGGGCAAGGCCCTGTCGGCGATCGCCGTGAAGGCGAAGTTCAACGGCGTGACCAAGAAATTCCTGGGCCTGCTTGCGGCGAACGGCCGCGCCAGCGCCCTGCCGGCCGTGATCGCCGCCTTCGAGGCCCTCGCGGCCAAGGCGCGCGGCGCGGTGTCGGCCGAGGTGACCACCGCGATCCCGCTGACCGCCGCCCAGACCAAGGGCGTGGCCGCGGCCCTGCGCCAGGCGCTAGGCAAGGATCCTGAAATCTCGACCCGCGTCGATCCCGCCCTCCTCGGCGGCATCCGCGTGAAGGTCGGTTCCCGTCTGTTCGACGCTTCGCTCCGTTCGAAGCTCGATTCTCTGAAATTCGCCCTGAAGAGAGCGTAAGCCCATGGATATCCGCGCCGCCGAGATTTCGGCCATCCTCAAGTCGCAGATCGCCAATTTCGGCGAGGAAGCCGACGTCTCCGACGTCGGCCAGGTGCTGTCGGTCGGTGACGGCATCGCCCGCGTGTTCGGCCTCGACAACGTCCAGGCCGGTGAAATGGTGGAGTTCCCCTCCGCCGGCGTGAAGGGCATGGCCCTGAACCTCGAGCGCGACAACGTCGGCGTCGTGATCTTCGGCGAAGACCGCGCCATCAAGGAAGGCGACGAAGTCCGCCGCCTCTCCGAGATCGTGGACGTGCCGGTCGGCAAGGGCCTGCTGGGCCGTGTCGTCAACCCGCTGGGCGAGCCGATCGATGGCAAGGGCCCGATCCAGAACGTGGCCGAGCGCCGCCGCGTGGACGTCAAGGCGCCGGGCATCATCCCGCGCAAGTCGGTGCACGAGCCGGTGCAGACCGGCCTCAAGGCCATCGACACCCTGATCCCGATCGGCCGCGGCCAGCGCGAGCTGATCATCGGTGACCGCCAGACCGGCAAGACCGCCGTGGCGATCGACACCATCCTGAACCAGAAGGCGGTCAACGCCGCCGGCGACGAGAGCCAGAAGCTCTACTGCATCTACGTGGCCGTCGGTCAGAAGCGCTCGACCGTCGCCCAGATCGTCAAGACGCTCGAGGAGCGCGGCGCCCTCGACTACACCATCGTGGTGTCGGCGACCGCCTCGGAGCCGGCCCCGCTGCAGTTCCTGGCGCCCTTCGCGGGCTGCGCCATGGGCGAGTGGTTCCGCGACAACGGCATGCACGCCGTGATCATCTATGACGACCTCTCCAAGCAGGCCGTCGCCTACCGCCAGATGTCGCTGCTGCTGCGCCGCCCGCCGGGCCGCGAAGCCTATCCGGGCGACGTGTTCTACCTGCATAGCCGCCTGCTCGAGCGCGCGGCGAAGCTGAACGACGACAACGGCTCCGGCTCGCTCACTGCCCTGCCGGTCATCGAGACCCAGGCCAACGACGTGTCGGCCTACATCCCGACGAACGTGATCTCGATCACCGACGGCCAGATCTTCCTCGAGACCGACCTGTTCTTCCAGGGCATCCGCCCGGCGGTGAACGTCGGCATCTCGGTGTCGCGCGTCGGCTCCTCGGCCCAGATCAAGGCGATGAAGGCCGCGTCCGGCCCGATCAAGGGCGAGCTCGCCCAGTACCGGGAAATGGCCGCCTTCGCGAAGTTCGGCTCCGACCTCGACGTGGCCACCCAGCGCATGCTGGCCCGCGGCGAGCGCCTGACCGAGCTGCTCAAGCAGCCCCAGTACGCGCCGCTGGCCGTCGAGGAGCAGGTGGCCGTGATCTACGGCGGCACCCGCGGCTACCTCGACAAGATCGCCACCGCCAACGTGGGCCGTTGGGAGCGCGAGCTGCTCTCCTTCCTGCACGCCAAGCACCAGGACATCCTCGACGAGATCCGCACCAAGAAGGACCTCGGCCCGGTGGAAGACCGCCTGAAGGCCGCGCTCGCGTCCTTCTCCGACAACTTCGCCTGATCCTGGCCTGAACGACGGAGCTGAGTAGCCGGCGATGGCCAGCCTCAAGGAGATGCGCAATCGGATCGGAAGCGTGAAAGCCACGCAGAAGATCACGAAGGCGATGCAGATGGTGGCGGCGGCCAAGCTGCGCCGTGCGCAGGACGCCGCCCAGAGCGCCCGGCCCTACGCCGAGCGCATGGCGAACGTCATCGCCAACCTGGCCGCGGGGGTCTCCGGCCCCGGCGCGCCGAAGCTGCTCGTGGGCACGGGCTCGGATCGCCGTCACCTGGTGGTGGTGGCGACCGCCGACCGCGGCCTGGCCGGCGGCTTCAACTCGTCCATCGTCCGCACGGCGCGCGACCGCATCCAGTCCCTCCTCGCCGAGGGCAAGGACGTGCGGGTGATCGTGGTCGGCCGCAAGGCCCGCGACCAGCTGCGCCGCCTGTTCGGCGACCGCTTCGTCGAGGTCTTCGAGGCCGGCGGCAACCCCTCGCTCGACCGGGCCGAGGAGATCGCCGCCAAGATCCGCGAGATCTTCGAAGCCGGCGAGACGGACGTCGTCAGCCTGATCTATTCGCGCTTCCAGTCGGTGGTCAGCCAGGTCCCGACCGTGAAGCAGCTGATCCCGGCCGAGGTGGCCGAGGGCGGCCGGACGGTCGATCTCAAGGGCGCCGCCTACGAGTACGAGCCGGACGAGGAGAGCATCCTCGAGACCCTGCTGCCGCGGAACATCACCACCCAGGTGTTCTCCGCCATGCTGGAGAACCAGGCCGGTTTCTTCGCCGCCCAGATGACGGCGATGGACAACGCCACCCGCAACGCCGGCGACATGATCGCCAACCTCACCCTGCAGTACAACCGCACCCGCCAGGCGCAGATCACCAAGGAGCTGATCGAGATCATCTCCGGCGCCGAGGCGCTCTAGGAAGAAGAGCCCGTCATGTCTGAAGCTCCCGCCAAGAAGACCGCCGCCAAGAAGGCTCCCGCCAAGAAGCCGGCGGCCCCGAAGGCTTCCGCCAGCAAGGCCCTCGTCGCCAAGGGCGTCGCCTCCGGCCGCATCGTCCAGGTCATCGGCGCCGTCGTCGACGTGGAGTTCGACGGCCACCTGCCGGCGATCCTGAACGCGCTCGAGACCTCGAACACCGACCAGCGGACCGGCCAGCCGTTCCGCCTGGTGCTCGAGGTCGCCCAGCACCTGGGCGAGAACACCGTCCGCACCATCGCCATGGACACCACCGAGGGCCTGACCCGCGGCCAGGCGGTGACCGACACCGGCGGCCCGATCACCGTGCCCGTCGGCCCGGCCACCCTCGGCCGCATCATGAACGTCATCGGCGAGCCGATCGACGAGGCCGGCCCGATCTCGGCCGACACCGTCTCGGTGATCCACAAGGAAGCCCCGTCCTTCGCCGAACAGTCCACGACCCCGGAAGTGCTGGTCACCGGCATCAAGGTCGTCGACCTGCTCTGCCCCTACACCAAGGGCGGCAAGATCGGCCTGTTCGGCGGCGCCGGCGTCGGCAAGACCGTGACGATGCAGGAGCTCATCAACAACATCGCCAAGGCCTACGGCGGCTACTCCGTGCTGGCCGGCGTCGGTGAGCGCACCCGCGAAGGCAACGACCTCTACCACGAGATGATCGAGTCCGGCGTGAACCAGGCCGGCGGCGGCGGCAACTCCCGCTGCACCCTGGTCTACGGCCAGATGAACGAGCCCCCGGGCGCCCGCGCCCGCGTCGCCCTCACCGGCCTGGCCCAGGCGGAGTACTTCCGCGACCAGGAAGGCAAGGACGTGCTCCTGTTCATCGACAACATCTTCCGCTTCACCCAGGCCGGCTCGGAAGTGTCGGCTCTGCTGGGCCGCATCCCCTCGGCCGTGGGCTATCAGCCCACCCTGGCCACCGAGATGGGCAACCTGCAGGAGCGCATCACCTCCACCAACAAGGGCTCGATCACCTCGGTCCAGGCCATCTACGTGCCGGCCGACGACCTGACCGACCCGGCGCCGGCGACCTCGTTCGCCCACCTCGACGCCACCACCGTTCTGTCGCGCGACATCGCCGCCCAGGGCATCTTCCCGGCGGTGGACCCGCTGGACTCCACCTCGCGGATCCTCGACCCGCTGGTGATCGGCGACGAGCACTACACCACCGCCCGCCGGGTGCAGGAGGTGCTGCAGCAGTACAAGGCGCTGAAGGACATCATCGCCATCCTCGGGATGGACGAGCTGTCGGAAGACGACAAGCTGGTCGTCGCCCGCGCCCGGAAGATCACCCGCTTCCTGTCGCAGCCGTTCCACGTGGCGGAGCAGTTCACCAACCAGCCCGGCAAGTTCGTCGACCTGAAGGACACCATCCGCTCCTTCAAGGCGATCGTGGACGGCGAGGTCGACCACCTGCCGGAGCCCGCCTTCTACATGGTCGGCTCCATCGAGGAGGCGATCGAGAAGGCCCAGCAGCTGGCCGCGGAAGCCTAAGCGCCGATGGCCGACAAGCTCCACTTCTCCCTGGTCTCGCCGGAGCGCGAACTGTTCTCCGGCGAGGTCGACCAAGTCGACGCGCCGGGGTCGGAAGGCGACTTCGGCGTCCTGGCCGGCCACGCGCCGTTCATGACGGCGCTCAAGGAGGGCCAGGTCCGCGTGCACAATGGCGGGCGGGTCACCGCCTACGACGTGCGCGGCGGCTTCGCCGACGTGACGCCCGAGGGTCTCACCATCCTCGCCGAGCACGCGACGGAAGCGGCCTAAGGGACTGAATTCTCTGCCGCCGGATCGGGCGCCCCCCGGTCCGGCGTTGTCGTATTATGCGGCGTGTAAATTCGCCGCCAAGCAGACGCGCTCAGGCCTTGCGCACCTCGCCGTGCTTAAGTTTAGTGCGCGCCGGGAACCCAGGGGTCCGAAACGTCCATGCGCACCGCTTACCTTTCACTGATCGTCGCCGCCGGCCTCGCCGGCTCGGCCTATGCCCAGGCGCCCGCCGTCACCGCGGCGCCCTCCACGCCGACTCCGGCGGCCGCGCCGCCCTCGGCCCCCGCGCCCACCACATCGTCGGCGCCGCTGTCGCAGACCTCGCCGGTTCCGGCCGCCGTGCCCGCCACCCCCGCCGGCGCCGCGCCGCAGGGCGTGCCCCCGGGCCCGGCCCCCGCGGCCGAGGCCGCCCCGCCGCCGGCCCTGCCGACCAGCGGCGATGGCGCGGTGGTGCTGAACGTGCTCGAGAAGGTCTGTGTGCCGCTGGTCCGCGGCGGCAAGCTGGAGCAGCTCGCCCCCGCCGCCGGCCTCAAGAAGAACCGCCGGGACGACACCTGGGTCGGTCCGCTGGGCGGCGACCGGGCCTACACCGTCACCGTCTTCCCGCAGGGCGTGAACAAGGACGTCTGCCTCGCCGAGGTCCACTTCGCGGTCGGTCAGGACGAGCCGATCGTCAAGGCGATCAACGTCTGGTCGTTCCTGCACAAGCCCGAGCTGATCCTGCAGGCCAACTACGTGGCCGTCGACGCCGACGGCGTGAAGCGCGTGCGGAAGTCCTGGGAGCACCTGGAGTCCAACGCCTCGACGGCGGTGAACTTCACGACCTGGCGCAAGCCCGACGACAGCCCGCTGAACAAGGGCTACGACACCGGCCAGCTCTTCTACCAGGAGCGCACCGGTCAGTGAGTTCGGCTCGGTGAGCCTGCCCCAATGACCCTGACGGACGCCGCGGGCCTCTGCGGCGTCCTTCTCATTCTGGTGGCCTACGCCGCGGCCGCCGCGGGCAAGCTCGATCCGCAGCGCCCGGCGTCCCTGGCCGCCAACCTGGTCGGCGCGGGCCTGATCCTGTTGTCGCTGGCCAAGGATTTCAACCTCTCGGCCGCCGCCATGGAGGGCGCCTGGGCGCTCGTCTCCCTGGCGGGGCTCGTCCGCATCGGCTGGAAGCGCCTCAGGCGCTAGGCCGGGCCGCGAAGCTCTCGAAGGCCCTGGCCACCGCCTCGTAGGCCGGCCGCTTGAACGGCACGATCAGCCCCGGCGCCTCGGCGAGATGCCCCCAGCGCCAGGCCTCGAACTCCGGATGGCCGTCGCCGGAGAGATCGAACTCGCCCTCCTCGCCGTCGAAGCGATAGGCGAACCACACCTGTTTCTGGCCCTTCCAGCCCTGGGCGATCTTCGAGCCCCTGGCCTCGGGCGGGAAATCGTAGCTGATCCAGCCGTCGGTCCGGCCGAGGCGCGTGACCCTCACCGCGCCGGTCTCCTCGGCGAGCTCGCGCAGCGCCGCCGCCTCCAGGTCCTCGCCCTCGTCGACGCCGCCCTGCGGGAACTGCCAGCACCAGGGCGGCGGCGTCCCCGCGCGCTTGCCGAGCCAGACGCGCCCGTCCGGGTGGAACAGGACCACGCCGACGTTGGGCCGATACTTCGAAAGATCCATCTATCTCCGGACCGCCAGCGCCGAGGCCGGCGCCAGCTGCAGTCCCCTCTCGCCGATGCTGGCCGACCACTTGGCGACCTTCTCGAGGGTGACAGGATAGGCGAAGCCGGCGCCCAGCGCCTGGCCTCTCTGCATGGCGCCCGATTCCAGCGCCGCCAGCTGCTGGTCGATGGCCGACTGGCTCAGCTGGTCGTCGATCACCCGCTCGGCCGAAGCGCGCGGCAGGCTGCCGGTGTTGAGCCGGGCGCCCGAGCCGTCGTCGATGAAGCCGAGGCCCCGTCCGCCCGTCGCGCTGGCGAAGGCCTGATAGGCGGCCGGCGAGGCCAGGAAGCGCGAGCCCAGGTAGTTGGTCAGGCCGTAGTAGCCGGTGGCCCGCGACAGCACCCACTCCAGCTTCTTCACCACTTCGGGCGGCGAGCCGTCGGCCATCAGGGTGTAGGGGCCGGGATCGTTGTCGGGATAGTCCATGGGCTCCATGGGCGTCTCGAGCAGCACCTCGTGGCCATGGGCGCGCGCCTCGTCGATCCAGCCCTGCAGGCCCTCGGCATAGGGGGCGAAGGAGAGGGTGATCTCCGGCGGCAGGGTCTCGATCGCCTGGCGGGTCGCCCGGGCGTTCAGGCCCAACCCGCCGATCACCAGGGCGACCTTGGGCCGACCGTTGGAGACGAACGGGCGCTTGTAGCCGTCGAACGGCGTGCGGCCATCGGCGGAGATGATCGGCAGCGGGCCGCCCGGACCCGGCGCATAGAGGCCGGCGATCGGCGCGGCGGGCAGGGCCCCGGCCACGGGCTTGGCGGAGGCGCCGGAGTTCCAGGTGATCCCGGCCGCCGCGCTCAGCGGACGCTCCGAGAGGCGGACGATGTCCTCGGTCACCGTCAGCGACCCGGCCGCCGGCGCCAGGGCCTCGCGCCAGCCCACCGGCGCGTGGCGCAGGTAGGGATAGAGCGGCTCGCGCACATGCGGCGGGCCGGACGTCATCGGGCCGAGGAGGAAGACGAGGCCCGCGAGCGCGGCCAGGAACAGGAGCCCCGCCCCGGCCAGCCCGAGCTGGCGTTTGGCGAGGCCCGTCTTGGGGGCGGTCAGGCGGGGAAGCGCAATGCTGGCCAAGCTAGGAGGCTCCTTCGAAAGGAGCCTCCGCCGATATGGTTAACGGGGGCTTGCCGCCCCTTACTTCTGGACCGGCGGCTTCACCTCGGCGACGCGCGCCTTGGTGTTGATGATTTCCGCCAGCTTCGCCGTGGGCTTCGGCAGCTTCGGCGTCGCCGCCACCGAGCCGTAACGCAGCACGTCCTCGCCACGGGCGAGCTGGAAGTCCTTCTTGGTGTCGAAGCCTTCCGGCGGCGCCTCGGCGGGCTCGTGGGCGGCCACGCGGGTCTTGCCGTCCTGCGAGTTGAGCGCGTTCTTGAAGGAGGCTTCCGAGAACTGGAAGGCGCGGTTGGCGATCGCCTGCGCCTCGTCCTTGGTCGCCGCCACCTCCAGGTCGGGGGTGATGCCGGTCTTCTGGATCGAACGTCCGGAGGGGGTGTAGTAGCGCGCCGTGGTCAGCTTCAGGGCGCCGTCCATGCCGCCGCGCAGCGGGATCACGGTCTGCACCGAACCCTTGCCGAAGCTGGTCAGGCCGACGATCTGGGCCCGCTTGCGGTCCTGCAGGGCGCCGGCGACGATCTCGGCGGCCGAGGCCGTGCCGCTGTCGATCAGCACCACGATGGGCATGCCGTTGGTGATGTCGCCCGGACGGGCGTTGTAGCGCTCCACGTCGCGCGGATCGCGGCCGCGCTGGGAGACGATCTCGCCGCCTTCCAGGAACAGGTCGGAGACGCCGACCGCCTGGTCGAGCAGGCCGCCCGGATTGCGCCGCAGGTCGAGGATCAGCCCCTTCATATTGGGGTTCTGGGTCTTCAGCTTGTTGAAGGCCTCGGTCGCCTCGTCGGTCGTCTTCTCGCCGAAGGAGGAGATGCGGAGCACGCCGTACTCGCCGTCCATCTTGCTGCTGGCGGTCTTGGTCTTGATCACCTCGCGGACGATCTTCACGTCGAAGGGATCGGACTTCTCGCGGGCGATGGTCAGGGTCACCGCCTCGCCGGGCTTGCCGCGCATCTGCTTGACCGCGTCGTTGACCGACAGGCCGAGCACGGACTCGTTGTTCACGGCGGTGATGTAGTCGCCGGGCTTCACCCCGGCCTTGGCGGCGGGGCTGTCGTCCATCGGCGAGATCACCTTGACCACGCCGTCCTCGCTGGTGACCTCGAGGCCCAGGCCGCCGTATTCGCCGCGGGTCTGGTCGCGCATCTCGCCGAAGCTCTCGGGGTCGAGGTAGCCGGAGTGCGGATCGAGCGAAGTCAGCATGCCGTCGATGGCCGCCTGGATCAGCTTGGTGTCGTCGACCTCTGTCACATACTGGTGCTCGACGGTGTCCAGCACGTCGCCGAACAGGCCGAGCATGCGGTACGTCTTGGCCCGCGGCTCGGCCGACGCCAGGGCGTGGCTCGAGACGTAGGCCATGGATCCCGCGCCGAGCACGAAAGCGGACACGCCGATCAGGAGGTACTTTTTCATCGCCTCAAGAGGCTCCCTGTGCGGCCAAGCCGCCGATGATACGAGCCCCTTTAGCCCGCATTGACCTTCAGCCACCGCGCCGGATCGACTGGAGAGCCTTGGTCCCGGACCTCGATGTAGAGTTCCGAAGTGGATTGTCGACCATCCGGCATCCATCCGACAGCCTGACCCGCCGCGACGGATTGTCCGACCGAAACGGACGAACGATCCAGGCCTGCCAGGACCAGATGGTATCCACCGCTGAGTCTTAAGATCAAGATCACGCCCCAGCCCTTCACGGGGCCGACGTATTGCACCAGCCCGGCGCCCGGACTGGCGACCTGGGCGCCCTTGGGCGCGGCGAAGGTCACGCCGTTTGCCCTGCCGCCGCTCGCCAGGGGATCGCCGAACCGCCGGACGACGGCGCCCGGCGTCGGCCGGAACAGGGCCTCGGGCGCGCGGGTGGGGAAGGGCGCCTCGGCCTGTGGGCCGCGCAGCGACAGCTCGGGCGTGGCCGGCGGCGCCTTGGCCTCGGCCGCCTCGCTGTCTCGGGTGAACAGCGCCTCGCTCTCCACCGCCGCCAGCCGGCGCTGACGCATCATCTCGCCGGCGGACTGGGCGTAGCCGCGGGCGCGGGCCTGCAGCTCCGGCGTCATCGCCTTGACCAGGATCGCCGCCCGGACGGCGTCCTTGGCGTCGCGCGGCGAGACCAGCAGGGCTGGCGGCGGGTCGCGCTTGAGCTGCTCCAGCACCGACAGCAGGCGCGAGAGCTGGCTCATGTTGTGCGCCTGCTCGGCGGAAAGCTCGGTCTCCTCCGCGTTCAGCCGCGCCAGCCGCTCGGCCGTCTCGGCGAGCGCGATCCCGCCCACTATGAGGGCGGCCAGGCTTGCGGGGATCCAGAAGCGGGCGGCGGTCATCAGTCGCGATGATACGGCGAACCGGCGAGGATGGAGACCGCCCGATAGACCTGTTCGGCCAGCATGGCGCGGGCCAGGGCGTGGGGCCAGGTCTGCGGCCCGAAGGCGAGCTTCGTCTTGGCGGCCTCCAGGAGCGAGGCGTCCAGCCCGTCGGCCCCGCCGATCACGAAGGCGAGCCTGCGAACGCCCTGGTCGCGCAGCCGGCCGATCTCGGCGGCGAAGTCGCGCGAGGCCATGGCCTTGCCGTGCTCGTCACAGGCGACGAGGTGGGCGCCCTCGAGATGCGGCTTGAGGGCCTCGGCTTCCGCCGCCTTGCCGGGCTTGCGGCTTTCCACTTCGAGGATCTCGACAGGGCCGAGACCGAGGGCGCGGCCGGCCGCGGTCGCCCGCTCGGCGTAGAGCCTGACGAGCTCGGCCTCGGGGCCGCGGCCCAGGCGATGGATGGCGACGATGGCGATCTTCAAAGCGGCGGCGGCGCGCGGAAACCGCCGAACTCCCGTTCGAGCAGGGCGGCGAAGCCGATCGTCGTCCGGTCCTCCAGGTAGGGTCCGATGATCTGCGCCCCGATCGGCAGGCCGCCGCGGGTGAAGCCGATGGGAACGGCGGTGGCCGGCAGGTTGGCGACCAGCGGCACGCCGGGCCAGCCGAGCTGGTCGAAATAGGGTGTCGGCTTGCCGTTGATCAGCAGGGTGCGCTTCTGCGGATCCTGTTCCTCGACGTGCGGATAGGCGACCGTCCCGAACGCCGGCGCCAGCACCACGTCGAACTCGCCGAACAGCTCCGCCCAACGGCGGCGCAGGGCGAGCTGGCCGTCCTGCAGCCCCATCCAGGCGTGGGCGTCGATCGGCGTCGCACCGGGCGCGCCGCGGCTCAGGGTGGTGTTCAGCAGGCCCATGTAGATCTCGCGGCCCTGCGCGAGGTCGGGCAGCAGGTCGCTCTCCCGCGCCACCTCCGCGCTGAGGTCGTCGAGCCGCCTCGCAAGGTCCGCCAGGGCCGCGCGCACCTCGTCGTCGAGCGCCACGCCGGGCAGCTCTTCGAGCACCAGCACGCGATGACCGGCAAGGGTCGCATGGCGCGGCGCCGGCAGCTCGAGACGGTAGCCCACCGCCTCCATCTCGTCGGGCCCGGCCAGGACGTCGAGCGCCAGCTGCAGGTCCAGGGCGCTGCGGGCGAGGGGGCCGACGCAGGCCAGGGCCGGCGGCATCCCGTCGAGCCCCGGCGGGGCGTGGCCGCGGCCCGGCACGAGGCCGTAGCTCGGCTTGTGTCCGTAGACCCCGCAGAAGGCCGCCGGCACGCGGATCGAACCGCCGATGTCGGAGCCGAACTCCAGCGGGACCATGCCGGCCGCCAGGGCGGCGGCCGATCCGCCGGACGATCCGCCCGGCGTGCGGGTCGGGTCCCATGGGTTGACCGTGCGGCCATAGACCGGATTGGTCGCCTGCCAGTCGGCCAGGAACGGCGGCACGTTCGTCTTGCCGAGGATCACCGCGCCCGCCGCCTTCAGGCGCGCCACGCCGACGGAATCCTCCGGCGCGGTCCAGCCGCTGAAGGCCGGGCTTCCCCAGTTGGTCGGCAGCCCGCCGACATTGTGGGATTCCTTGACCGTCATGGGCACGCCCAGCAGCGGCCGCCGCTCGCCGCGGCGAAGGGCGGCGTCGGCGGCCCTCGCCTGGGCGCGGGCGCGCTCGAAGTCGCGCACCACCACCGCGTTGATCGCCCGGTCGCGGTCCTCGATGCGGGCGATGGCCGCCTCGGTCGCCTCGAGCGCGCTGACCTTGCCGCTCGCCAGGGCCTCGGCGAGCTCACCGGCGGTGAGGTCCATCAGCTCATGCGAAAGCGTTTCGGACATGGCGTTTCCTCCCGCCGGGCATGGTGATCGGCGAGGGGCGGTAAGTCTACGGTCGAACCGGCGCGATCAGCTGACGGCGCGTTGCGCCGGCGGCTCCACCGACCAGATCTTCTCGATGTTGTAGAAGCTGCGGACCTCGGGCCGGAACAGGTGGACGATGACGTCGCCGGTGTCGATCAGCACCCAGTCGCAGTGCGGCAGGCCTTCCACCCGGGCGCGGCCATAGCCTTCTTCCTTGAGCGTCCGCAGCAGGTGGTCGGCCATGGCGCCGACATGCCGGTGCGAACGGCCCGAGGCGACGATCAGGCCGTCGGCCACGGCGCTCTTGCCCTTGAGATCGATGAACACGACGTCCTGGGCCTTGTCGTCATCGAGGCGGGCCAGGATCAGGTCCTCCAGAGCGGTCGTGCGACTCTGGTCGTCCTGCGAGACTTCGGCGCTCACCGCCGGGGGCGGGGCGGAGGTCTCTTGCGCGCGGGGCGCGGTCTTACGTTGCAGCGGGGTGCTCCTTTGAAATCCTCGCTCGGACTAACCCTAACACGGATCTGGGGCCCGGGTCAGCCGCCCTCACGAACACGTCAGATCGCGAGGCTCAGGACGTGGGTCGGCGCTGGCGTTCCCGCAAGGCGGTCGAGGACTGGAAGTTGAAGGGGCCGCGCAGGAAGACCCAGACCGGCGGCTTGGCGCCCGGGAGCAGGCGGGCCTGGGACGAGGGGCGGCGGAAGCGGGCGAAACGCCGCGCAGCCGGGGCGTAGCGGGCCTTGAGCGCGATCCACGGGCGCGACACCACCGCCACCGGAATTTCGCGCATGATCTGGGTCCAGCCGCGCCAGCGGTGGAAGGAAGCCAGGCTGTCGGCGCCCATGATCCAGACGAACTTCACCCGCGGATAGCGCGCCTGCAGGGCGCGCACGGTGTCGATCGTGTACTGCGCCCCGATCCGCGTCTCGGCGTCGGAGACGATCATCCCGCGCTCGTTGGCGAGGCGGCGCGCGCCCGCCAGCCGGTGCGAGAGGTCGGCGGTCTCGTGGCTGGATTTCAGCGGGTTCTGCGGCGAGACCAGCCAGATCACCTTATCGAGGCCCAGGCGCCGCCTGGCGGTCTCGGCGACGTGGGCGTGACCCTCGTGGGCGGGATTGAACGAGCCGCCGAACAGCCCGACCCGCATGCCGGGCTCCAGGTGCAGCCCCAGGCGTAGCGCGCCCTTGCGGCCGGCGGCGGGCAGGCGTCGGGCGGGGCCGGCGAACCACATGCTGCGCGTCGGGTCCGGCTCAGGCCTGCCGCGGCGGGGCCGCCTGGCCGCCGCGGTCGAGGTCGGTGTCGGTCTGGGTGACGCGGGCGCGGACGGTGAAGACGCCGTCGCCGGCCAGCACCCCGCCGCGGGCGAAGAGGCGGCCCTGCTCCCAGTTCGAGAGGCCGAGCTCGGGCCGGTTGAGGGCGTACTGGCCGTCCACCCAGCGGGTGAAGCCGTCGCCGACGAACGGCGCGTCGATGGTCTCGTAGAAGCGCGCGTGCGCCTCTGGGTCTTCGGCGATCAGGCTGGCGACGAAGCGCGGGCTGTGCCGGTTGAACAGCTGCACCGCCTGGCCGACGGAGTCGACGATCTTCAGGCTGACCTCCGGCGTCTCCTCCCACTCCCACTCGCGGCCGAGGTCCGCATCCTCGATCAGCTCGACCAGGGGCTCCTCGCGCGGGCCTTCGGCGCGGACCACGGTGACCGCCGCGCTCAGCCAGTCCTGCGGGAGCAGCGAGATGTCGGCCTGGGCCACGTGCAGCTTGCAGCCCTTGCGCCGCTCGCCGGCCCGCGTCAGCGCCTCCAGGAACACCGGCACGAGTTCCTCGGCGCGGCTGCGGACGATGCAGCAGACGTTCAGGGTGTTGCACACCTTGCGGTCCAGCGAGTGGTAGGCCGCTGCGTAGAAGCGGTGCGGATCGGCGCTCTGGTCGGCCACCATCCAGGCGCCGCCCGTGCCATGCAGGCTCACCGGCGTGCCGGCGGCGCGGGCGATGGCGCCCAGCTGAGCCACGGCCGGACCCGATCCCCGCGCCACGGCCAAGGACAGCCGCTTGTCGGCGAACATCGCCCAGCCGGCGGCGTGGGCCGCGGAGTCCACCAGAACGGCCGCGCCCTCTGGCAGGCCTGCCGCCTTCAGCGCCGGCTCCAGCGCGATCTTCATGATCGCCTTGGCCGTGCCGAGCGCGTCGGAGCCGATCCGGAACACCGCCGTGTTGCCCGCCCGGATCACCCCGGTGGCGTCGGCGAAGACGTTGGGCCGGCCCTCGAAGACGAAGCCGACGACGCCCAGGGGCGCCACGACCTGCTCGACGCTCCAGCCGGGGTGCTCGATGCGCTCCAGCACCCGGCCGCGCGAGGCCGCTGCGTCGCGCCAGGCGCGCAGGCCGGCCACCATGTCGTCGCGCATGGCCTGGCTGACCTGCAGCCGGGTGGTCGAGCGGCCGCGGGCCCGGGCGCTCTCGACGTCGCGTGCGTTGGCCGCCTCGATATCCGACCACTTGGCGTTGTTGGCCAGGTTCGCGGCGAAAGCGTCGAAGAAGAAGCTGATCTGGTCGTCGCGGACGGCGGCCATCTGGGCGAAGGCCTCGCGCGCCCGGGTCACCGCCGCCGCGGCGATCACCTGCTCGGCGGCCGGCACGTACAGCAGGGCGCCGGTCTCGGAATCCACCACCAGCTGGTCGCCGGCCTTGAACGCCTGGGCGAGCTCGGGGGTCACATAGGCCACCCGGTCGCCGCCGTAGGGGATCGCCTGGCCGGGCGCGAGCGCTTCCAGCCGCCCCGTGGGCGGCGTCTCCGCCTTCAGCCGGGCCCCGCCGTCGTCCATCGCTCCCACCATATGCTCAACTTGAGCCTTAGCACCCGTAGTGCGCCGCAGTCACTCAGCCGCGTGCAGTTGTCCCAGGGCCAGATCGTCGGCGTGGATCATCGGCCCGGCCGTGTAGCCCAGCGCCGGCTCGATGGCGTCGGACTTCAGCCCGCAGATCCGCGCCGCGTCCTCGGCTTCGTAGCGGACGAGGCCGCGGGCGATCTCGCGCCCCTGCTCGTCGACCACCACCACGGCATCGCCCTTGTCGAAGCGGCCCTCGATGCGCTTCACCCCGGCCGCCAGGAGGCTCTTGCCCTTGCCCACCGCGGTTGCCGCGCCGGCGTCCACCACCAGGGTCCCGGCCGGGGCCAGCGATCCGGCGATCCACGCCTTGTAGGCCGCCGCCGGCGTCGTCGAGGGTTCGATCACCGTCGCCCGCTCGCCCGCCTCCAGCGCCGCCAACGGCGAGGGCCGGTGGCCGATGGTGATGACGGTGGCGCAGCCCGCCGCGCTGGCGATCCGCGCAGCCGCGAGCTTGGTGGCCATGCCGCCCGTGCCGACGCCCGCGCCGGCGTTGGCTCCGCCCGCCATGGCTTCGATCTCGGGAGTCAGCCGGGCGACCCGCGGGATGTGCTGCGCCTCGGGGTCGTTGCGCGGGTCGGCGGTGTAGAGCCCGTCCACGTCGGACAGCAGGACCAGCACGTCGGCGCCGATCATCTGGGCCACCCGCGCCGCCAGGCGGTCGTTGTCGCCGTAGCGGATCTCTTCGGTCACCACCGTGTCGTTCTCGTTGATCACCGGGATGACGCCGAGGTCGAGGAGGGTGTCCACCGTCGCCCGCGCGTTCAGCCAGCGCCGCCGGGTCTCGGTGTCGTCGCGGGTCAGCAGCACCTGGGCGCAGGCCGCGCCGTGCGGCTCGAAGGCCTCTTCCCAGGCGCGCATCAGGCCCGACTGCCCGGCCGCCGCGGCGGCCTGTTTCTCAGGCATGGTCAGGGTCCGCTTGGGCAGCGACAGTCGCCGGCGGCCCAGCGCCACCGCGCCGGAGGAGACCACCAGCACCTGCTGGCCCCGGGCGCGCAGCCGCGCCACGTCGGCGGCGAAGGCGTGCAGCCAGTGCGCGTCGGCCTGGCCGCCCTGGCCGACCAGCAGGGCCGAGCCGACCTTGACGACGATGCGCCTGGCCTTGGCGAGACCGCTCACGGCGTCCAGCCCCCGGGCGTCGTCTGGATCTCGTCCTCGTCCTCGTCGATGACCTCGCCGGCCTCGGCCGCGCGGCGGCGGCGCACCTCGGCGAAGGCGGCGCGCAGCAGCTCGGTCACGCCCTCGCCGGAGACGCCCGAGACCAGCCGGGGCTCGGTCTTGGCGACCTTCTTCAGGGCCTTGGCCTTCTCCTTGCGCGTCGCCGGATCGAGGGCGTCGATCTTGTTCAGCGCCAGGAGCTCCGGCTTGTCGGTGATGCCTTCGCCATAGGCCGCCAGCTCCTGGCGGACGGTCTTGTAGGCGCCGACGACGTCGTCCTGGGTGGCGTCGACCAGATGGATCAGCACGGCGGTGCGCTCCACGTGGCCGAGGAAGCGGGTGCCGAGGCCCGCGCCTTCGCTGGCTCCTTCGATCAGCCCGGGGATGTCGGCCAGCACGAAGCGCTCGCCGGAGGACAGGTCCACCACCCCGAGGTTCGGGGCCAGGGTCGTGAACGGATAGTCGGCGATCTTCGGCTTGGCGGCGCTGGCCGCCGCCAGGAAGGTCGACTTGCCCGCGTTGGGCAGGCCCACGAGGCCGACGTCGGCGATCAGCTTCAGGCGCAGCCAGATCCACTGCTCCTCGCCCTCCTGACCGGGCAGGGCGAAGCGCGGGGCCTGATTCACCGGCCCCTTGAAGTGGGTGTTGCCGAAGCCGCCGTTGCCGCCCTTCAGCAGGCGCAGCCGCTTGCCCGCCTCGTCCATGTCGGCGAGCAGGGTCTCCTTGTCCTCGCTGAGCACCTGGGTGCCCACCGGCACGCGCAGCACCACGTCCGCACCGCCCGCGCCGTGGCGGTTGCGGCCCATGCCGTGCTCGCCGGTGCCGGCCTTGAAGTGCTGCTGGTAACGGTAGTCGATCAGGGTGTTCAGCCCGTCGACCGCCTCGATCCAGACGTCGCCGCCCTTGCCGCCGTCGCCGCCGTCCGGGCCGCCGTACTCGATGTACTTCTCCCGCCGGAACGAGACGGCTCCCGCGCCGCCGTTGCCGGAGCGGATATAGATCTTCGCCTGGTCGAGGAACTTCATCGCTACGCCGTTATCACAATCTTCCTCTCCCCGCGCGCCGGGACAGGCGCTCGGGGAGAGGAATTGGGGCCTACGCCAGCCACACCATCATGCGGGTGGGGACCTCGCGGCCGCGGGCCGGCGCCGGCTTCATCTCCACGTCGCCCGTGTAGAGGAAGCCCGCCTTGCACAGCACCTGGCCGGAGGCCGGGTTGTCGGCGAAGTGGCCGGCGACCACCAGGCGGCGGCGCCAGTCGCGCTTGACCCACTTCAGCGCCCCGCGCACCGCCTCGGTGGCGTAGCCGCGGTTCCAATAGGGCCGGCCGATCCAGCAGTTGAGCTCCGCCCGGCCGAGCTTGCTGGGTTTGAAGCCGAGCATGCCCACCAGGCCGAAGTTGCGGTGCTCGATGGCGAACTCCGCCTCCTCGCCCCAGTCGAGGGCGAACGAGCGTTCGATCGCGGCCTCGGCGTCGGCGTCGGAGAAGGGGTGAGGCATGCTGGCGGTCTGGTTGGCCACGGAGGGATCGCCGGCGAGCCGGGCGATGGCGGTCTCGTCGCCCCGCACGGGGCCGCGCAGGATCAGCCGCTCCGTCGCGATAACGGGGGTGACTTGGGACATCACTTCGATGGCGCACATGTTCTCAACCCTCCCGGACCCCCTTGGCGGAGGCCCAAAAACAAAAGCGGGGAGCCCGGCGTTCCGGACTCCCCGCTTGAAGTCTTGTGTCCGGATCCGCCTGTTTGTCTGGGGCGGAACCGGAGATGGAGGTTCCGCTTAGCTAGCGTTCGTCTCCATGGCCGGGACCACCGTCACGTAGGTTCGGTCGTCATGCTTGGTCACGAACTTCACCGCGCCGTTGCAGAGCGCGAAGAGGGTGTGGTCCTTGCCCACGCCCACGTTGTCGCCCGCACGCCACTTGGTGCCGCGCTGACGCACGATGATGTTGCCGGCGAGCACCGCTTCGCCGCCGAACTTCTTCACGCCAAGTCGCTGACCAGCGGAATCGCGCCCGTTGCGCGAGGAGCCGCCCGATTTCTTGTGAGCCATGGTGCTCTCCTAATCCTGCAGAAGACGGGCCCTTACTCGGCCGCGCCTTCGTCCTTCTTCTTGGCGGCGGCCTTCTTCGGCGCAGCCTTGGTCTCGCCTTCGGCCTTCGGAGCCGCGGCCTTCTTGGCGGCGGGCTTCTTGGCCTCTTCGACCGGGGCGTTCACTTCCGCAGCGGCGGCGGCGACGGCGGTCTCCTCGGAAGCCAGGACTTCCTCGGCGGTCTTGGTCTTCTTCGGGGCGGCGGCCTTCTTCGGCGCGGCGGCCGGAGCGGCTTCCACGGTCGGGGCCACGAACTCGAGGCCGCGGGCGCGGGCGTCGAGCTCGGCCTTGGTGGTCAGCTTCACTTCGCCGTCCCACTTGGCTTCCTTGCCGGCGCCGGCGATCGCGGTCACGCGCAGAACGCTCTGCAGCTGGCGGTGGCCACGGGTGCGGCGATAGCCCTGGCGACGGATCTTCTTGAAGATCTTCACCTTCTCACCCTTGCGGGTCTCGATCAGGGTCGCGGAGACCTTGGCGCCCTCGACGAGCGGAGCGCCGACCGTCACGGCCTCGCCTTCGCCCAGCATGAGCACGTCGGCGAACGCCACGTTCGCGCCGGGCTCGCCGTCCAGCTTTTCGACCACGAGCAGGTCGCCGGGCTGAACCCGATATTGCTTCCCGCCGGTCCTGATCACCGCGTACATCTTCGCGCGCCTTCGAAACTAGAGCTCTCGAGAATTGGAGCTTTGGTGCAAAACGGAATGCGCCCGCAGGAAGGGCCCGCGGGCGAGAGCGGCGGACTTATACGGAAAGGCCGTCGCGAGTCAACGAAGCCGCGGCCGTTTTTCGACGCTGCGCGCGCCGGTGTGTCCGCCCAGTACCGCACCTAGTACCGCACCCAGTACCGCACCCAGTACCGCACCCGCACCACAGTCGTAACATACTCGGACCACACTGGGAGCCGACGCTCCTCGCGGGAGCCCAATTCACATATCGCAACAGCGGGAACATCGCCGTCCCGCTCCGGTTGGACCTGGGCCTACCGCAACACGGAGTATCTCCTGATGAAGATCGCCACCCTCGCGGGCGTGGCCGGCGCCCTGGCGCTGGGCGCCGTCGCCGTCGCCCAGACCACCTCCGGCTCGGGCTCCAGCTCCACGAGCACGGGCGCCACGGGCGCCGGGACGGACACCTCCTCGTCCTCGACCATGCCGCAGAACTCGACGACCGGCGCCACCTCGGCCGGCAGCTACGGCTCGAACACCGCCGGCACGGCGCCGGACAACACCGGCACGGCGGCGTCGACGTCGAGCAACATGTCGACCGGCTCCACGACCGGCGCGGCGACGGGCACGTCCTCCAACACCGGTTATACGGGCGGGACCTCCGACCAGGCGACCTCCACCGGTTCGGCCGGGGAGCGCGGCTGAGCCGGCCGGCCTCAACTTCCAGCGCCAAGGACCGCCTCAAAGCTCTGGGGCGGTCCTTTCGTGCTGCCATCGAACGGCCGGCGCCGGGCTGGACGATCGGCCTGATCGCGCTCGCCTTCGGCTGCGCCATGCCGCTGTCGGCGCGGGTCGCGCCCCTGCCGGGCGGCGCCGCGCAGGCCGAGCGGCTGGGACCGGTGGGCGGGGCCCTGCGCGCCCAGCTCGCCCAGGCCGAGCCTGAGCTCCAGGCCTTCTACCGCGCCCGCGGCTGGCGTCCGCTGTGGATCCGCGGCTGGGGCTTGCGCGACGACGCCCAGGCGGTGGTCCAGGCCGTCTCCGGCGCGGCGGCCGATGGGCTCGACCCTGACCGATATGGCGCCCCAGGTCTCGGCGAGGTGCTCGCCCAGGCCTCCAGCCAGCAGCCCTCGGACCTGGCGCGGGCGGAGATCGCCCTTTCCCGGGCCGCCGCCGGCTACCTTTCGGATCTCCATGCGCCGGCGCCGGGCGCGACGATGATCTACGCCGACCCGGCCCTGGCGCCGCCGACGCCGGATCGTCTCGGCGTGCTCAAGGCCCTCGCCACCTGGCCCCATCCGGCCGACGGGGTGGCGCGCCTGTCGCGGATGAACCCTATCTACCGCCAATTGCGCGACGCCCTGGCCGCCTGGAAGGCCAAGGAGGCCGGCGAGGAGGCCGCTGCTGCCGAGCGCCTGATCCGCACCAATCTCGAACGCGCCCGCCTGCTGCCGCCGGATCTTGGCCAGCGCTACATCCTCGTGGACGCCGCCGCCCAGACGCTCTGGCTCTACCAGGACGGCCAGGCGGTCGACTCCATGAAGGTGGTGGTCGGCAAGCCCTCCGAGCCGACGCCGATGATGGCCGGCCTCGTCCGCTACGCCGTCGCCCGGCCCTACTGGAACGTGCCGCCGGACCTGGTGGCCAACTCCATCGCGCCGAAGGTCCTGCGCCTCGGCCCCGCCTGGCTCGAAGCCCAGGACATGGAGATCCTCTCCGACTGGACGCCGAACGCCCGCCTTCTCACCCCGCAGGAGGTCGACTGGCGCGCCGTCGCCGGCGGCCGCACGGTGCTGCGCGTGCGCCAGCGGCCGGGACCGCACAACATGATGGGGCAGGTGAAGTTCATCTTCCCCAACAGCGTCGGGGTCTATCTCCACGACAGCCCGCTCCGGCAGTACTTCGCCCAGAGCCGCCGCACCGAGAGCGCCGGCTGCGTGCGCCTCTCCGACGCCCCGCGCCTGGCGCGCTGGCTGCTGTCCGAGCGGGCCGGCGAGCTTTCCCAGCCGGGCGCGCCGGAGACCCGCATCGACCTGGCGGCCCCCGTGCCGGTCTACATCGTCTATTTCACCGCCCTTCCCAACGGCGACGATCTCGACCGGCGGCCCGACATCTATCGCCGCGATCCGCCGCTGGAGGCGCGGCTCGCCCGCCGCGCCTAACCGCCTGCGTCGCTGGAAGGGAACCTTCACGTCCGGCTCGTCTTCTTGAGCGTCGGACCTGAGAGGAGAAGCCCTTGAGTTCGGACGACAGCTTCATGCCGGCGATGGCCATGTTCAGCGTCATGGCCCTGGCCAGCTTCGCCGCCGGCTGGTTCAGCCAGGCCCTTTTCGGGGCGTTCTAGGCACCGCGGGCGCTTGCGGCGATTGCCATTCAACACGCAGGGCGCGAAGGTCGCCGGCCGCTGTACCGGAGCTTCGCCGTGCGCCCCCTCCTGACCGTCTCCGTCGTCGTTCTCGCCGCCGCCCTCGCCTTGCCCGCCACCGCCCAGCCCATTGGCGGCGAGCAGCCGCTGCTGCGCGAGCTGGCGGCTCAGGTCTCGCCCGAGCGCGAGCGGGCGACGGACGCCCGGCTCGTCGGCTTCGGCACCCGCCACACCCTCTCCGACACCGCCTCGTCCACCCGCGGCATCGGTGCGGCCCGCCGCTGGGTCGCCGCCGAGTTCGCGGCCATCTCCAAGGACTGCGGCGGCTGCCTTGCGGTGGAGACGCCGTCGCAGGTCTTCACCGGGGCGCGCATCCCCAAACCCACCGAGGTCATGGACGTGCTCGCCATCCAGCGCGGGACCACCGATCCGGACCGGGTAATCGTCATCTCCGGCCACATCGACAGCAGGGTCAGCGACCCGCTCAACGCCACCTCCGACGCGCCGGGCGCCAATGACGACGGCTCGGGGACGACGGCGGTCATCGAGGCGGCCCGGGTGCTCTCGAAGCACAGGTTCCCCGCCACCCTGGTGTTCGCGGTCCTCTCCGGCGAGGAGCAGGGCCTGAACGGCGGCCATGTGCTCGCCGAGTACGCCGCCGCGCACGGCTGGCAGGTCGAGGCCGACCTAAACAACGACATCGTCGGCAACACCGAGGGCATGTCCGGCGTGCGCGACAACAGCCACGTCCGCGTCTTCTCCGAGGGCACGCGCACCACCGAGACGCAAGGCGAGGCCGACAAGCGCCGCTATAACGGCGGCGAGGTCGACAGCCCCTCGCGCAACCTCGCCCGCTTCATGGACCGGCTGGCCGACCAGTACCTGACCAACCTCGACGTGGTGATGGTCTATCGCACCGACCGCTACGGCCGCGGCGGGGATCAGGTGGAGATGCTGAAGGCCGGCTATCCCGCCGTGCGCGTCACCGAGGCGGTGGAGAACTACACCCGCCAGCACCAGGACCTGCGGGTCGAGAACGGCGTCCGCTACGGCGACGTCATCGAGGGCGTCGACTTCCCGTACCTGGCGCAGGTGACCCGGCTGAACGTCCTGACCATGGCGGCTCTGGCCATGGCGCCGGTCCCGCCGCGCGGCGTCGCCATCGAAGGCGCGGTGACGCCGGACACCACCCTGAAGTGGGCGCCATCGCCGGGCGCTGCGGCCTATCGCGTCTGGTGGCGGCCGACCACCGAGGCGCAGTGGCGCTACAGCCGGCTGGCCGGGCCGGCGACCAGCCTGACCCTGAAGGGCGTCAACATCGACGACTTCTTCTTCGGCGTCTCGGCGATCTCGGCCGAGGGTTTCGAGAGCCCGGTGGTCTTCCCCGGTCCGCCGGGAACCTTCGAGCGCGCCCCGCCGCAAAAGCCCTGATCGGCGGGACTCTCCGCCTCACACCCCGTCGAGCGGCGTCGCTTCGTCGTGGCTGTCGGCCCGTGCGAGGGCCTCCTCCCGGTCGGTGGCCAGCTCCTGCCAGGCCGCCGCCATCCGCAGCAACTGGTCGCGGTGCTCGCCACGCTGCATCTGGGCGGCCAGCGCGCGGCACTCTGCGGCGTGCTCGCGGTACTGCTCGGCCTTCTTCATGGCCTGGACCTTTCGACGTGCTGAAGAGGACGCCAGCGTGGCCCCCCTGGCCATCGAACGTCCGCCGGACGTCCATTCATCCGCTCCGACGAGGTCTTACGTAGAATCCCTAGGGTGTTGGCGGCTGGCCGGATTGGTAGATGCGCGCCGTCGTCGGCCAATTCCTCGTGGGCGCCCGGCGGCGGAAGTCACACGCCCTAGGTCCGAGTTACGTCGTCTTATGCCCACGCACATGACCTACGAGCTCTATCTCGAGGGCGACGAGGGGCCGCCCGTGTTCGAGGCGATCACCTGTCCCAACGAGATCGAGCTGCTGGCCAGCGTCCAGGACATGCTGGCGCGTCGCGGCTTGACGTCCATCGAGGTCCGCCGCTTCGGCGTCCACCTCTACACCGTCACGGCCTGACGGCCGGGGATCCGCTCAGGGATTTCCCTCGGAAGACGGATCGCGGTGACGGATCGGGTCGCCGCTCTCATGATCGGCGAGCAGCGCCTGCAGCATCTTGCGCTTCTCGGGATCGCGCTCGGCGGCGATCTGCTTCTTCAGCCGCTCGATGTTCTGTTTTCTGACAAACTCGTACATGGCGGCCACCCAACACGCCAAGAGAGCGCAGCGTCCATTCGCCTGGACACCGCAGCAATCCCACTCGCCGAACGCCAGACCGGTCGATCTGACCGCTCAATTCTCGCCCCAGCCGGCCGCAGCGTCAACTCGGCGGCGCGAGCCACAGGACGCCGGCTTCCAGGTCCATGGCCGCCCGATACTGTCTGAGGATGCCCACGCCCAATAGTCCCGCAGGCAGCGGCCCCTGCACCGCGGGGGTGAAGATCTGCACTTCCACGTCGGTCAGCCGCCGTCCCGCGAACACCACCTCGGCGGCGCGTACGACGCGGTCCTCCGACAGCCCGCCCAGGCTCACCGAGCGGCCCGTCGTCACCGGGCGGCCGTTCAGCAGGCCCAGCGCCTGGGCCGTCTTCTCCGCCAGGGCGACCGCGGCCGTCGCGCCGGTGTCGACCATCACCTCGATCGGACTGCGGCCCTCGACGGCGATCGGCACCATCAGGGCGCCGCCCTGGCTGCGGGCCCGCGCCACGCTCGCCCCGGCGGGGGGCTGGAAGGCGCCCGGCTTGACGAAGCGGATGCGGCGCCCGGGCCAGTCGATGTCGGCGGTCAGCGCCCGCAGCACGTCGCGCCCGATGAGCATGGCGAACGGCCGGCGGATCGCCCCGGACAGGGTGACGAGGTCGAGGGTCGCGGCCCGCACCCCCTGCACCTGCATGCCGCCCAGCGTCAGGTCCAGGGAGACGGTGTGGGTCAGGGCCGGTTCGCCGCTCACCCCGAACGCCACCAGCGGGATTGGCGCGGCCTTGAGGCGCAGGGCGTCCGCCAGCCGGTGGTCGATGGCCGAGAACTGGGCCCCCGAATCGACCACCACCCGGATCGGGATGTTGCGCACCCGTGCGGTCAGCTCGATCAGGCCGCCGCGCTCGGGGATCGCCAGCCAGTCGGTCGCCTCGCCCCTGGCGAAGGTCACGGTCGGGGTCGGATAGAGGTAGCGCTCCCGCAGCCACCAGGCCGCGCCGAGGCCCGCACCCAGCAGCGTCAGGCGCGTCAGCAGGGCCCGGCGGGTGAATCCCCCGAACGCCACGCTCAGTCCCTGAGGCTGCGCGCCAGGATCTCCAGGGTCAGGCGGGCGGCCGCCTTGGTCTCGTCGGGCTCGCCACGCTCGAACACCGACATTCCGGCGTCGAACAGCTGGTCCAGTTCCTGCGGGCTCAGCACCCCCTTGCGCTTCAGGGTGGACAGCGTGCCCACGACGATCGCGTGCAGGGCCGCCAGCATGCCCGCCCGCTCGGCTTCGGGGCTGATCTCGTTGTCCATGCGCTTGCCTTTCAGTTCGATTGTCAGGATCAGTTCACGTCGCGTGAGCCAAACCTAGCGGCGGGGCACGATCCCCGCATATTCGCGTTCTAGCCCGTCATGCAAAAGGCACGCATGTTGATCCGCACCGCCCTCGCCGCCGCCGTCAGCCTCGCAGCGCTCAACGCGCAGGCGTCCGAATTGAGCCGCGTCGCGGCCGCCTTCGGCAATACGGTGATGTCGATCTATCCCGACGGGCGGACCCAGAAGATCTGGCTGCACCCGGATGGCGTCTGGGAAGGCGTCGGCCGCAACGGCCAGGCTCTGGCCGGCAAGTGGACAATGAAGAACGAGAAGGTCTGCCTGCGCCAGACCAAGCCGCCGACCCTGCCGTTCTCCTATTGCACCGGCTTTCCGGACGATCCGCACATCGGCGTCACCTGGACCTCCAAGGATTTCTCCGGGACGCCCATCCGCCTGACGGTGCTGAAGGGCATGCCCCAGCCTCAGTCGCCGGCCCCGACGACGGCGCGCTGACCCTCCAGCCGCCTCAACTCAGCGCGGCGGCCTCCCTGAGGGTCGCCTCGAGGATCCGGTCGAGGTCGGCGAAGCTCGCGACATAGACCTCGGCGAGCCTTGCCTGCATGCGCGCGATGTCGGCGGGCGAGAACAGCCGCAGGATCTGCGGCAGGATGCCGATCGCCTCGGCGTGGACGCTGACCGAGAAGGCCGGCCAGTCGAGGGTCCGGTCGAAGGGCAGGACCCAGCCGTCCGACAGGATCACCGGGATCGAGCCCCGCGCCATCACCTCCAGCAGCCGATACGAGAAGAGCGAGTCGCCGCGCGGCACGAAGGAGAAGGTCGAGGCGTCGATCAGTCCCTCGTAGTCGGCGTCGGTGCGGCCGGCCTCGGCGTCGATCCGGCCGCTGTGACGACCCGGCTCGATCAGGCGCACCACCATGTCCCGCCCGTTGTGCAGTTCCGCCAGCCGCCGACGCAGGGGATGGCTGTCGACGCCCTGAAAGGAGGCGAGGATCGGCCGCGGGCCTTCCGCCGGGCGCGCCGCCACCATCGGCAGCGAGGGGAAGGAGATGGTCCGCGGGTTCAGGCTGCGCTCGAAGGCGGCGAGCGAGCCGTCGGCCAGCACGATGTTCGGGAAGTCGCGCAGGCCCGCCGCCAGCCGAAGGCTCGGGTGCTTGCTGAACACCAGGAGGCGCGCATCGGGATGGGCGAGCGCCCAGGCGCACAGCTTGCCCACGTAGCGGCCGAGCGCCGTCTCCGGCGTCAGCGCCTGCAGCTCCCCGCGCAGGAAACACGAGCCGCCGTCGCCGTAGCGCGGCCAGTTGGTCTCCAGCGCGGTGTCCTCGGCAGGTATCGCGATCGCCAGAGGGCCGTCGGCCTGCGCCCAGGGATGGCGCGCGGCGGCCGCCAGCAGCCGGTCGTAGAAGACGGTGCGCGGGACCTCGCCGTCCGCAAGGACCAGCTCCAGCCGCGCCATAAGACTAGCGCGCGGTCTCCGGAGCCGAGCCGAGGCTGGCCACCCGCCGGTCGGGAACGCTCAGGCCCTTGGGCGTCGTGCGCCAGTAATCGACCACGGCGCGGGCCACCGCCTGCATCAGCGCCTGCCGGGCCCCCACCGGGTGGCGCGTCTGGCGCAGCATGACCGCGACGGCGTAGGTGCGGCCGTCCGGCGCGGTGATCAGGCCGACGTCGTTGATCCCTACCGAGGCGCCGCGCCAGTCGGGGCCGGTGCCGGTCTTGTGGGCGATCGACCAGCCCGACGGCAGGCCGGCGCGCAGGCGCGAACTGCCCGTGCGGCATTGAGCCATCAGGTCCAGCATCGCCTCGGTCGACTGCGGCGACAGGAGCTCGCCCCGGTGCAGGGCCGCCAGGGCGTTGGTGATGGCGGCCGGCTTGGCGCCGTCGCCCGGGTTGGCCAGGTAAGCCTCCAGCGCCTGGTCGCGGACCGTCTCCGGCAGCTCCTCGCGGGCCGCCTTCCACACCCAGGTCAGGCCGTACTCGGGCTTCCAGGTCAGGCCCGCCGCGCGGGTCTGCAGGTCGCGCTCGGTCTCGCCGCGGCCGAGGCCCTCCAGGCCCTTCTCGGCCATCACCCGGCTGACCGCCTCGCCGCCGCCGACTTCGGCGATCAGCTTGTCGTTGGCGGCGTTGTCGCTCTCGGTGAGCTGGTACTTGAGGAGTTCGTAGACGCTGGTGGCGTAGCCGTTCGGCCCGCGGATCTTGGCGGTGATCGGCTGGTAGAAGACCGAGCGGTCTTCCTTGGTGAGGGTCACCGGCTGGTCGAGGCGCAGCTGCCCGCGGTCCACAGCGTGCATCACCGCCAGGGCGACCCACAGCTTGGAGACGCTCTGCTGGGGGAACACCTCATCCCCCGCCACCTGGGCGGTCCAGCGGGCGGAGACGTCGGTGATGGCGATGCCCACCGGCTCGCGGTAGCGCTCGGCGAGTTGCTCGATCTTCTCCTGCAGGGCCGGCGGCGCCGGCGGCGCGGGCAGGGAGACCTTGGTGATCTTCGGCGTGGAGGTCAGCTCGGCGTGCTCGGGGCCGGCCTGCCGGTCGTGCGCCGCCCAGCCGCCCACGCCGATGACCCCCGCCAGGGCGGCCAGCCCGGCGATGGCGGCAGCCTTCGGCGCGCGGGAGCGGCGGGGCCGTCTCATGCGGTATCGAACGCGTGAAATCATGAGACGTGGCCGTGGCCTGTTTCGTCGGTGCCGCGCAATTCAATTGTCACGTGACTGAGCGATGCCAGACCCTTCAACCGCGCGCGCAGCCGCTCGGTGGTGCGGTCTTTCGGCGCGGCGACGGCGGCGATCATCGCGAAGTGGCCAGGCCCGAGCCGCCACAGGTGCAGGTCGATGACCCGCTCGCCCTCGGCCTCCAGCCGCCCGCGGATCTCCGCCGCCAGCTCCGGCGAGGGATTGGTGTCCAGGAGGGCGCCGGCGCCGCGGCGGATCAGGGTGACGGCGAACTGGCCGACCAGGACCGCGCCGGCCAAGCCCGCCGCCGGGTCGGCCCAGGCCCAGCCCAGGCTGCGACCGGCCAGCAGGCCGCCGATCGCCAGCACCGAGACCGCGGCGTCGGCCGACAGGTGCAGGTGCGCCGCCGAGATGTTGAGGTCGCCCTCGCGGTCGTGGCCGTGCGCCCCCTCGACCGGCCGCAGCAGGACGACGCAGACCAGGGTGACGAGAAGGCCCGCCGCCGCCAGCGGCAGGGCGGAATCGTAGTCCACGGCCTCCGGCGTAATCAGCCGGCCGACGCTCTCGACCGCCATCAGCACGGCGACGATGGCCAGGACCACGGCGTTGGCGAAACCGGCCAGATAGCCCAGCTTGCCGGTGCCGAAGGCGAAGCGCGGCTCGCCGGCCCAGCGGCGGGCCAACGCATAGGCCGCCGCCGCGGTGAGCAGGGCCGCCACGTGGGCCGCCATGTGCAGGCCGCTGGCGGTCAGGGCCATGGAATGGAACAACACCCCGCCGGCCACCTGGGCCACGAGGGTCACCGCGCAGATCGCCGTGACGATCCAGGTGCGCCGCTCGTTGCGGGCGTGGTCCGCGCCCAGATAGACGCGGTCCTTCCGGAACCCGTCGAGGGGCTCGGGCGCGAGGCGCGGCGGGCGTTCGGCCGAGATCATCGAAATGTTATTGTATAACACTCGGCCTGGGGTCAAGGCGGGCCTGACTTCCTGCGCCCGCCTGTTCCATCCGGCGCGTCCAGGTCTTACATGACGGGCCATGAGCGACACCGCCACCTCCGCCCCGTCCGCCTCGACCGCCGCCGCGGCCGGCAAGACCCCCGTCACCGTGCTCACCGGCTATCTCGGCGCCGGCAAGACGACCCTCCTGAACCGCATCCTCACCGAGGACCACGGCAAGAAGTACGCCGTGATCATCAATGAGTTCGGCGAGATCGGCATCGACAACGACCTGGTGGTCGGGGCCGACGAAGAGGTCTTCGAGATGTCGAACGGCTGCGTCTGCTGCACCGTCCGCGGCGACCTGATCCGGGTGCTCTCGGGCCTGATGAAGCGGAAGGGCAAGTTCGACGCCATCATCGTCGAGACCACCGGCCTCGCCGATCCCGCTCCCGTCGCCCAGACCTTCTTCGTCGACGACGACGTGAAGGCCAAGACCCAGCTCGACAGCGTCACCACCGTGGTCGACGCCAAGCACCTGCCGTTGCGGCTCAAGGATTCCCACGAGGCGGCCGAGCAGATCGCCTTCGCCGACCAGATCATCCTCAACAAGACCGACCTCGTCTCCGAGGCCGAGCTGGCCGAGGTGGAGAGCGCGATCCGCACGCTCAATCCGCTGGCTCCGATCCACCGCACCACCCGCAGCCAGGTGCCGCTCGCCGCCATTCTCGGCCGCCGCTCCTTCGATCTCGCGCGCATCACCGACCTGCAGCCCGAGTTCCTGAACCCCGCCCACGGCGAGCCGGGCCACGTCCACGACGAGCACTGCGACCACGATCATGATCACCACGACCACGGGCACGACCATCACCACGGCCATGGCCACATCCACGACCACGTGGCCGAGAGCGGCATCCGCGGGATCTCGCTCAGCTCCGACAAGCCGTTGGACGCCAACCGCCTGACCACCTGGCTCAACAACCTGCTGCAGAGCCAGGGGCCGGACATCCTCCGCGCCAAGGGCATCCTCGACATCAAGGGCGATGACCGCCGCCTCGTCTTCCAGGCGGTCCACATGATCCTCGAGGGCGATTTCCAGGGCGAGTGGAAGCCCGATGAGAGGCGCTACTCGCGCATGGTCTTCATCGGCCGCAACCTCGACGAGGCGGCGCTGAAGAAGGGCTTCGAGGCCTGCGTGGCCTAGGACCGGGAACTCCCGCGCCGCTCGCGCGTCACCGCGTCAGTCGGGGGCGATCCCCGCCCGGCCGAAGATCGAGCGGCGCCATGATGATGGTGGAGACCGAGCTGCGTCCGAGCCCGATCCATGGGCTCGGCGTCTTCCTGTTGAGGCCTGTGCGCCGGGGCGATCTCGTCTGGCGCTTCGACGCTCGCATCGACCGCGTCTACACCCCCGAAGAGGTCGCCACCCTGCCCGGGCACGTCCAGGCCTGGCTCGAGACCTACTGCACCTGGCACGAGGGGGCCGGGGTCTATGTGCTCTGCGGCGACAACGGTCGCTACTTCAATCACGCCGAGGACCCGAGCACCGTCTCGGACGGCATCTCCTTCGGCGAGGACCGCGCCGCCCGCGACCTCGCCGTCGGCGACGAGCTGACCAGCGATTACCGCACCATCTGCGACCGCGTGCGCCGCAACGGCAACGGCTTCTGATCCCGCCGCCGGCGTCTAAGCCATTGATCTGGCGCAAGGCGCGCCTGTTCGCCACGGGCTATCCAGGCGAGCATGTTCCCGGTCCTCCTCGCCGCGACCTTCCTCGCCTCGCTGCTGGTCTGCGCCATGACCGTGGTGCTGTTCCTGCCGCCGATCCGGCGCATCCTCGAGGGCCGGCTCTCGCCGCAGGCGACCATGCTCTGGACCCGCTCGCTGCTGTTCGCCGTCTGCGTGGTCGGGGTGGCCGTCGGCGCTCGCATCTGGGACCTGCAGCGCTATCTCTCTGCGCCCGAGATCACCACCGACCAGCTCTCGCTGGAGGTCTACAAGACCGTCATCGCCACGGGCGAAGCCAATGTCGCGGTCATTCTGCTCGTTTCGCTCGGCGTCGCCGTCGTCGCCTTGATGAAGCGCCGGGACTCGCCCGAGGGCTGCGAGCAAGAGCCGGCCAAGGATGTCGGCGGCAAGGAAGCCCGGGCATGAGCGGGCCGCTGCTCCTGGGCGTCATCCTCGGCGTCATAGTCCTCGCCACCCTCTGGGCCGTGTTCGCCTACAACGGCCTGATCCGGGCCTCGCTCCAGGCCGACGAGGCCTGGTCCACCGTCGCCATCCAGCTCAAGCGCCGCGCCGCCCTCGTACCCAACCTGGTCGAGACGGTCGCCGGCTACGCCGCGCACGAGCGCGACACCCTGGCCGAGGTCGCCCGCGCCCGCGCCGGCCTGCAGGACGCCGCCGAGCCCGCCGCCGTCGCCGCCGCCAACACCGAGCTGGTGCGCGCCCTCGGCCGGCTGATGGCCGTCGCCGAGGCCTATCCGGACCTCAAGGCCTCGGGCCAGTTCCAGAGCCTGCAGGGCGGCCTTGCCGACCTCGAGGCCAAGATCGCCTTCGCCCGCCAGTTCTACAATCGCGCCGTCCTCGACCTGAACAGCCGCGTCGCCACCCTGCCGTCGTCGATCGTCGCCACGGCCCTGCGCATGAAGGAGCGGCCGTTCTTCGAGCTGGACGAGGGCGGCGAGACGCCCAGGGTCGCCTTCCCGCGGCCGCCCGCGCGGGCGGCCTGAGCGGTTCGATCGCGGTGGGCCCGCGGCTCGTCTCCGCTCCCATCTCTCCCCACGGCCGCATCGCCGCCAACCGGCGCGAGACCACCTGGCTGCTGGCCGCCTTCGCGGTCCTGCTCGTCCCGATCCTCGCCTTCCTCACCTCCTACCTCGGCTTCTGGCTGGCGCTGTACGTGGCGCCGGTCGGCTGGATCAGCGCCCAGGTGCTGGCGGTGGTCATCCTGGCGGGTCTGCTGATCGGCCGGGTGGTCCACGTCCGCCGCGCCCTGCCTCAGGTCCTCGGGGCGGTCCCGCTCGACGGGGCCGACGCCGCGCCGGTGCGGCTGCGCCTGGCCAACCTTGCGCTCGGGGTGGGCCTGCCGGCGCCCGACCTGATGATCCTCGACGACCCGTCGGCCAACGCCTTCGCCTGCGGTCCGGATGCGGAGCGCGCGGTCCTGGTGGTGACCCGCGGGCTCCTGGAACGGCTGGACGCGCGCGAGCTCGACGGGGTCTTCGCCCATGAGCTCGCCCACATCCGCAACGGTGACGTGCGGCTCAACTCAACCCTGGCGGCGATCCTCTCCACGGCTCGCCTGCCGCCGCCGATCTATTGGGTGCTGATGGTGGCCCTGGTCCTCGGCCTCACGAGCGGCCTTCCGTTGGCGATCGAGGCCTATGGCGACCTGATCGCCGCCGCCCGCAGCAGCCTCGGCCTCGCCGCCCTCCTGGGCATTGGCCTCGTCATGCTCGGCTTTCCCCTGGCTATGCTGTGGCCGGCCCTCGGCGCATTCCTGCAGGCTGGCGTCGCGCGCCGGCGGGAGTTCCTGGCAGACGCCGAGGCGGCCACCCTGACCCGCGACCCGCAGGGGCTGGCCCTCGCCCTCCTGCGCATCGGCTCAGGCCTGCCCGCGCCGACCGCGCCGGCCCTGAAGCGCCGGGGCGGCGCCATCGCCCACCTGTGCATCGCGCCCGTGCGCACCGGCCTGCTTGGCGCGCTCCTGCGCACCCACCCCGATCCGGCCCGCCGCATCGCCGCGCTCCAGGCCATGGCCCCGCCGGAGGAAACCGCGCCGCCGCAGCCCGCCCCCTACGCCGAGATGGCCCGCGAGGCGGTCGCCGCCCGGGCCGGCGAGGGCCGTGCCGCCCCGCGTGCCGGCCGGCCGCTGCTCGTCGGCCTGCTGGTCGGGGTCGTGGTCCAGACCGTGCTGTTCGATCTCGGGCTCCTGCGCCTGGCGCTGGAGCCGGCGGCCGCTTCCGCCGGCGCCGCAGCGCTTCTGTTCAGCGTCCCGTTCGGCTTCGCCGGGGCGGCTGCGGCCCTCGCGGCCCAGCGCTCGGCCGGGCGTCCCTACTGGTGGCCGGCGGCCCTGATGTTCTTCTTCGGGCGCTGGGCGCCCTTGACCCTCGTCCTCGGCGCCCCCGACCTCCAGGCGCGCAGCCTTGGGGCGCTCGTCACCGTCTATCTGGCCGCGCTCACCGAACCGGTGCTGGGCGCGATCCTCGGCGCGGCGGCGCGAGGGGGGGTCCTGCAGGTCCTGGCCGTCCTGTTCCGCGCTGCAGCGCGTCCGCCCAGGGAACTTTGATCACATTTGATCGTTGTTATCAGGACCGCTCCATACCGGGGCTTCGAAGGTGGCGGCATGGGTGACGAGGAAGAGCTGCGCCGGCGCGCCGAGACGTTGCTGCGGCAGGCCGCCTCGACCGCCAACATGAACGAACGCGGCCGGCTGATCGACGAGGCCATCCGCCTGCGCGGTGCGGCGGACGACTCCGCCATGCCCAACCTCGAGGACGGCCTCGATCTCGACATCGAAGGCCACGCCTGACCCTCGCCCTCGGGCGCCCCTCGAGGATCCCGAGCCGCCAAACGAAAAGAGCCCGCCGAGGGGCGGGCTCTTCCGAAGTCTCTTGGCGAAGAGAGGTCCTAGGACAGCTCTTCGTTGATCAGGGCCACCTGGTAGAAGCCGTTGCCCTGCAGGGTGTTCATCACCGCCATGAAGTCGCCGTAGCGGACCGACTTGTCGGCGCGGATGTAGACCCGCTGCTGCGGCGGCGGCGTGGCCGGATCGTCCTGCGCCAGGCGGGCAGACAGATCCGTGATCAGGCCGTCCAGGCTGGTCCCGCGGTCGCCGATGTAGATCGCGCCGCCGGCCTGGATGTTGATCAGGGTGGGCTCCTTCACCTTGGTGCCCGGGGGCGGCGGAATCGCCGGCGGCAGGTCGAGCTTGATCGACACCGTCGCGGCGGGGATCGCCACCATGAAGATGATGAGGAGCACCAGCATCACGTCCACGAACGGCGTGACGTTGATGTCGCTGTTCTGGCCGAGGTTGAAGCGTCCGCCGCCCCCGCCGCCCAGCTTTGCACCCATATTGCAGTTCCTTCCCTTGGGCAGCGTTCTCCGCGCCCTCGCTTGCAGTCGGCAGACCATTGGCAAGCCGTTTTGGGAATGTAAAGCCCGAAGCATGCGGAATCCCGGCCCTTGCCCTCGCCGCCCTGCGCAAGGCCCGGATTCACACCCCCGTCCGAGAACTGCGTGATCCCATCCTCGGTCGCCGCCCTGCGCGCCCATCGCGGGGATGACGCCGCCCGGCCTTGGGCTTAGAGGACGGCCCCATGACCTACGCCTTCGACGCCTACGTCACCGCCGCCCTGTTCGATTCGTCCCGCCGCGCGATCTTCGCGCTCGGCGACGGCACGGTCCGCTTCGAGAGCGGCGAGTCGGTGGAGGCCCACGACGGCGCGGTGCTCTGCGCCTGCGTCCACCCCTCGGGGGAGGGGATCCTGACCGGCGGCGACGACGGGCGCCTCGTCTGGTCGCGCGCCTCGGGGGCGCAGGAGATCGCCAAGGTCCCCGGCCGCTGGATCGAGTCGGTGGCCGCCAGCCCCGAGTCGAAGCTGATCGCCTTCGCCGCCGGCCGCGACCTGCACGTCCGCGACGCCGCGGATCCGGCCTTCTCGCGCACCTTCACCCACGAGAAGTCGGTGGCCGACGTCACCTTCGACCCCAAGGGCCGGCGGATCGCCGCGGCCACCTATGGCGGGGTCGCCCTCTGGTATGCGCGGATCGAGTCGCAGAAGCCGCTCTATCTGAAGTGGGCCGGCTCGCACGTGGTCTCGGCCTTCTCGCCGGACGGCAAGTTCCTGGTCTCGGCCATGCAGGACAATCAGCTCCACGGCTGGCGCGTGGCCGACGAGAAGAACATGCGGATGGGCGGCTACCCGGCCAAGGTGAAGAGCCTCACCTTCCTGGCCAAGGGCCAGCTGATGGCCACCTCGGGCTCCAATGGCGTGGTCGTCTGGCCGTTCGCCGGCTCCACCGGCCCGATGGGCAAGCAGGCCGCCGAGGTGGGCTACGACGAGGCCGCCATGGTCGTGCGGGTGGCCGCCACGCCGGCGCTCTCGTGGGTCGCCGCCGGCCTCGACGACGGCCGGGTCTGGGCCTGCGACGTCACCGGCCAGCGGGTCGCGCCGCTGAAATCGGAGAAGGGCGCCGCCATCTCCAGCGTCGCCATGACCCCCGACGCCGCCCGCGTCGCCTGGGGCGACGAGGACGGGAACGCCGGGGTGGCCGAGGTCAATCCCTAGGCCGCTTTCTTCAGGCCGCCTCTCTGGCCGCCGAGATCATCGCCCCGGCGAGGGTGGTGTAGGCCTTGGTCCAGGCGGCTTCGACCTCGGGGGTGAAGTCATCCCCCAGGCCCTGACCGAGCGTCCAAAGAAGGCAGTCGCCGACCACCTCGTAGTGGCCTTCCTGGGCGCCGTAGCTGACGTGCCGGCGAGCCATGGTCTCCACGGCCGGCAGGATTTCGCCGAGGTTGTCGAGGCTGCCGACCACCATGGCCAGGGCGGCCATCAGCTTCTTGCCCTGCTCGCTGACGTCGGCCTTGAACATCGGTCGCACCGCGGGCGCCACTTCGAACAGCCGGCCATAGAAGAGGTCGGCGGCCTGCGCCTTGATGGGCACGACCTTGGCGAAGGAATCGCGGACGAGCTGGATCTGTTCAGGGGTCATGTAAGGGTCCGTGTCGGTGAAGTGGCGGGCCCTCTACAGTGAAGCTTGTGACAGTGTCACGCTCAAAGAACGACGATGTCCGAAGTTTAATCCCCGGGCGTAAGAATTGGTCTCCGCTCGCCCCGGTTGTTCTGCAGATACGCAGAGCCGGTCCGCGGCAACGGCGTTTGCCCGCCGCGCCCCACAGAGGCTAGGTCGCCTGCAGGTTCCCCCTTGCGAGGCTCCGATGACCAACCGCCTGCACCATATGGCCTTCCGCTGCCGCGACACCGAGGCGACGCGCGCCTTCTACGAGGAGGTGATCGGCCTGCCGCTCGCCGCCGCCCTGCCGATCGGCGCGACCGCCACCGGCCGCGAGGTCCGCGTCCTGCACAGCTTCTTCGCCCTGCGCGACGGCTCCTACGTGGCCTTCTTCGAGGCGCCGGACGCCCCGTTCGACTTCGTCGACCGTCACGACTTCGACCTGCACCTGGCGCTCGAGGCGGAGCCGGAAGACGTCGAGCGCGCCACGGCCGAGGCGCGGCGGCGGGGGCTGGAGGTGCGCGGCCCCTCCGACCACGGCATGATCGCCTCCACCTACTTCCGCGACCCCGACGGCTATGTGGTCGAACTGGCCGTGAAGACGGCCGCCCACGCCGAGTTCGACCGCGACGAGCCGGCCCGCGCCCGCGAGGTTCTCGCCGCCTGGGTGGAGCGCAGGAAGGCGCCCGCGCCGGTCTGAAGCCTCAGTCGAAACCGACCAGCTCGCCCCAGGTCTCGAAGGGGTCGCGGGCGGCCACCAGGCCGTTGATCGGGGCTTGCGGGTCGCGATAGCCGAGGGCCATGCCGGCGAACAGCATGTGGTCCTCCGGGACCTTGAGGAACTTGGTCACCGTCTGCGGATAGCGGGCCCAGTATTCCTGGGCGCAGGTGTCGAGGCCGCGCTCTGCGGCGAGCAGCATGACGTTTTCCATGTACATGCCGAGGTCCGCCCACTGCGGCGGGCCGAGCTTGCGGTCGAGGCAGAAGAACAGGCCCACCGGCGCCCCGAACAGCTCGCCGTTGCGCGCCAGCTGGCGCAGCCGCGCCGGCTTGTCCTCGCGGGGGATGCCGATCGTCGCGTAGAGGTCCTCGCCGTTCTGGAAGCGCCGCGTGCGGAACGGGTCCCAGAGGTTGGGCGGATAGACGTCGTACTCGGGCGTCTCGCCGAAGGGATTGGCCGCCACCAGCGCCTTGAACTCGGCCAGGGGCGCGCCCGACAGCGCATAGACCCGCCAGGGCTGCAGGTTGCCGCCGGACGGCGCCTTGGCGGCGCGCACCAGGATGTCCTTCACCACCTCGCCGGCCACCGGCCTGTCGAGGAAGGCGCGGATCGACACCCGGCGCTCGATCGCCTCGCTGACGTTCATTCCCTGCTCCCCCGCTTGACGATATGGAACCACCCGCCGTCACCTAGTGGCCTGTCCCGGGGGAAAGCAAACGTGAGTCGGAAGAAGTCCCAGCCGGGCGGCGTGCGCGGCCTGTTCGGGCGCCTCGTGCGCTGGACCATGCTGGGCCTGCTGATCTTCCTGCTGGTGGGTCCGGTCGCGGTGGTCGCGCTCTACCGCATCGTGCCGCCGCCGATCACCTGGCTGATGGTCCAGCGGCTGGTGGAGGGCAGGGGCTTCGACCGGCGTTGGGTCGCGCTGTCCGACATCTCGCCCCAGCTCGTGCGGGCGGTGATCGCCTCGGAGGACTCAGGCTTCTGCCAGCACCATGGCTTCGACATCGACGCCATCGAGAAGGCGCTGCACCACAACGCCGTCTCCGAGCGCATCCGCGGCGGCTCGACGATCAGCCAGCAGACCGCCAAGAACATCTTCCTGTGGCCGCACCGGGACTGGGTGCGCAAGGGACTCGAGGCCTGGTTCACGGTCCTCATCGAGGGGATCTGGGGCAAGCCCAGGATCATGGAGGTCTATCTGAACTCCATCGAATGGGGCCCCGGCGTCTATGGGGCCGAGGCCGCCGCCCAGCACAACTTCCACCTCTCCGCCGGCCGGCTCAGCCCGGCCCAGGCGGCGCGCCTGGCGGCGATCATCCCCAAGCCCCTGAGCTGGAAGGCCGCGCGGCCAGGGCCTTACATCCAGCGCCGGTCGGGGACCATCGTGGCGCGCGCCGGCGTGGTCCGCCGGGACGACCTCGACGCCTGCGTCTATCCGTAAGGTCTAGCGTCGGCGGCCCATCAGCTCGAAGATCTTCGGCAGGGCAAGGGCGGCGAAGGCGCAGATCAGCGCGATCACGAACAGGAAGTTCATCGGGCCATGGACGGTCATGGGTCCAGGAGCGGTCCAAATGAGGCTCCGGTTCCAGGCTTGACCGGATCACGGCTCCGTCAGCGGCGGCAAAGCGCGACTTTCCTGTGGGTTCCGATCACATTTTCGGAACCGACCCCGAGGCCTTGCTGTTCCCCCCTTCGGACCCGCCCTCCGGGAGGAGGCGCGCGGCCGTTATCGATCACAAAAGGAAGGCGAAGCTCAGATGAAAAGCGGAGCTTGGGGGCTGGCCCTCGCCGCCAGCGCGGCTGCGGCGATGGCGCTGGCGGGCTGCAGCAAGAAGGCCGACAACACCGCCGACACGGCGACGGCCACCGACACCAACACGACCACCTCCACCACGACGACGACGACCGCGCCCGACACCAACGCCATGGCCGGCAACACCACCGAGTCCGGCGGCAACATGATGGCGGGCAACAGCACCACCACTACGACCAACAGCACGAGCACCAACTCGACGCCGAAATAACTGAAGGGTCCTGGAGGACCTTTGCGGAGCCGGCCTTACGCAGGGGCCGGCTCCTCCTTTTTTTGGACTCGGCTAGAACAAAGAGTGAACTTATGATCCGGCCATGCCCACCCGCAAGACCCGCCACCCTTACGAGCCGGTCCCGGACGACGGCCGGCTGACGCTCGGCGACCATCGCCGCTACCCGGGCTCGGTGGTGCTGCTCACCTGCGCCATGTGCGGCTGGGCGAAGCCCTATTCGCCCGAGCGCCTGCTCGATCGCCTGCGCGAGCTGAAGGCCGGCGGCCATCCGACGCCCGTGGGCGCGCTGGCCCGGCGCGTCGCCTGGCCGTGCCCGATGTGCCAGCGGGTGCGCTGGCGCATGGAGCTCGCCCGTCCGCGCGGCCTCGACCCGCGCGAGGCCCGCCGCCTCGCCGGCCTCTACCGCAACTGAGGGTCAGTCCTCGTAGGAGAGCACGATGCTCCAGCGCCCGGCCTCACGCGGCGGCGGCGTGTTGCCGTTCGCCGCCTCGCGGACGCCCAGGGCGTGCATCTGGACGTTCTTCAGCTGCGGATGCTCCGCCAGCCAGGCGTCGGCCTTGTCGTCGACGTCCTCGAGCGACTGGCCGTGGAATGTCTTCGTCCCCATCCCTCACCTCTCTTCGATGAGCTTTGAGGCGAAGGCTAAACCAGGCGTGGTGAAGGAATCGTACCGTAGCTTCAAGTTGAGAACGGGTCGCGGAAGGACCCCGCCAGGCCGTCAGGCCGCGACCGTCTCGTTCGGCAGCAACTCCGTGTCGATCGAGGCCTGCAGCGCCGGGCTGTAGCGGTTGCCCGCCACCGTCTGCGCGTTCACCAGCGCCTCGGCCTTCGCGAGAACCTCCGGCGACAGCCGGACCGCCTCGGCCGCCGCGTCCTCCCGCATGTGCTCGGGATTGGCGGTACCCGGGATCGGCACGATGATCGGGTCCTTGGCCAGCAGCCAGGCGAGGCAGAGCTGGGCCGGGGTGCAGCCGGCCTCGGCCGCCAGGGATTTGAAGCCGTCGAAGAGCTTGAGGTTGTGCTGGAAGGCCTCGCCCTGGAACCTCGGCATCGCCCGCCGCAGATCGCCCTCGACCAGGCTGGCGACGTCCGTCACCCCGCCGGCCAGGAAGCCCCGCGCCACCGGCGAGAAGGCGACGAACGCCACGCCGAGCTCGCGACAGGCGTCCAGCACCGCCACCTCGGGATTGCGCGTCCACAGCGAATACTCGGTCTGCAGGGCCGCGATCGGGTGCACGGCGTGGGCGCGTCGCAGGGTCTCGGCCGAGACTTCCGACAGCCCGATCGCCCGGATCTTGCCCTCGCGGACCAGCTCGGCCAGCGCCCCGACGCTCTCCTCGATCGGCACCTTCCGGTCCAGCCGGTGCAGGTAATAGAGGTCGATGACGTCGGTCTTCAGCCGCTTCAGGCTGCCCTCGCAGGTGCCCTTGATGGTCTCCGGCCGCCCATCGATGCCGCGCTCGGTGGCCGCCGCATTGGTCAGGCCGCACTTCGAGGCGAGGGTGAACTTCGCCCGGTCCGGCCCCAGCACCTCGCCCACCAGGCTCTCGTTGTGGCCCAGGCCATAGACGGCGGCGGTGTCGAAGAAGGTGTAGCCCGCCTCCAGCGCCCCGCGCAGCACCTGCTCGGCCGTCTCCCGCGAGGGCGGCGTCCCATAGGCGTGGGAAAGGCTCATGCACCCCAGGCCGATGGCCGAGACGTCGAACGGACCGACTTTGCGGGTGTGCATGGGCAGCTCCTTGATCTCACCGAGCCGCCGACAAACCCCCGCGCGCCAGACCCGTCAACCCCGGCGCCCTCTCCCGCGCGCGGGAGAGCAGTTCAGAGCGTCAGCACCACCTTCACGCAGTCGCCGTGATGCTGGGCGGCGATGGCCTGGTTGATCTCGGCGAAGGGATAGGTCTTCACGAGCTTCTCCAGCGGCAGCCGGCCGGCCCGCCAGTGCTCGATGAGGACGGGAAGGAATTCGTCCGGGTCGCTGTCGCCCTCGATGATGCCGCGCACGGTCTGGCCGAAGGTCAGCACGGTTCCGAGGTCGCCGGGCAGGGGCGTTCCGGCCGGCGGGATGCCGACGATCCCCAGAACGCCCTTGGGCGCCAGCGCCCCCATGACGCCGGAGAGCACCTCGGGCCGCCCGGTGGTGTCGAAGGCGTAGTCCACGCCCGTGGCCACGATCGCCCGCACCGCCGCCGCCAGGTCGCTGGCCTGCGCGGGGTCGAGCACGTGGGTCGCCCCCAGCGCGCTCGCCAGGGCCCGACGCTCCGCATGCGGCTCCAGCACGATGATCGTCGAACAGCCCTGGATCTTCGCCCCCATCACGGCCGAGAGGCCGACCGCCCCGCCGCCGGTGATCAGGATGCCCGAGCCCGCCTTGGCCCCCAGCGCCAGCATCACCCCGCCGGCCCCTGTCTGCACCCCGCAGCCCAGCGGCGCGGCCAGCTCGAAGGGGATGTCGTCGGGCAGCCGGATGAGGTTCGTCTCGTAGGCCAGGGCATAGGTCGCGAAGGAGCTCTGGCCGAAGAAATTGGACGAGACGTCCACCTGGCCTTCGTGCAGAGCCTTCGACCCGTCCGGCCGCATGCCGATGTAGTTGAGCGCCGGCATCATGTAGCAGTAGGCCGGATCCCCGCTCTGGCAGCGCGCGCACTGCCCGCAGGAGCGGAAGGTGATCGCCACCCGATCGCCGACCTTCACCTTGGTCACCGCCGCGCCCACCGCATCGACCACGCCCGCGCCCTCGTGCCCCAGCACCGCCGGCATGGCGAAGGGCATGCCGCCCTCCCGCGCCACCAGGTCGGTGTGGCAGACGCCGACGGCGGCGATCCGCACCCGCACCTCGTCGGCGCGGGGCTCGTCCAGCTCCACGCTGGCCAGCTCGAACGCGGCGCCCGGCGCCCGCGTGACGGCGGCTGTGACCTGCATGGCGTCTTCCTCCCTATGCTCCGTCCCACGGAGCCGCCCCGCCCCAGCGCCCGTCAAGCCGGACGTAGCGGAAGCCACCGGGGCCGGATGGAGCGGCCCGGCGCAGTCACACGGCCGGCAGCACGCCCTCCAGCCGCTCGCCCAGGCCGCTCAAGGCGAGGGCCTGGATGAGCGGCTGCGGCGGCGCGGCGATGCTCAAGGCGGCGCCGCAGGCCCGGGCGCGGGCCGCCAGCATGATCAGCACGCGAAGGCCCGCGCCGCCGACATAGCCGACCTCGGCCATGTCGAGGATCAGCGCCGGACGCCCGTCGCCGGCGAGCGGAACGAGCCGCGCCGCGCAGAGCTCGGCGGCCCGGCTGTCCAGCCGTCCCTTCAGGGCGACGATCGGAACGCCGTCGCGCAGGGTCTGGTCGATCTGCATCCCGCTTCAGCCTCGCTCAGGAAGGGCCGCCTCAGAACAGGCCCTTGAAGAAGCTCGATACGCTGTCCCAGGCCGACTTGGCGTAGTCGATGCCGCTGTCGGCGACGCCCTTCAGAACCTTGCCGGCGTACTCCGCATGCCCGGACAGGCCCTTGAGGGCGTCGATCGCCTGGTTGGCGTAGGCCGAGCCGGACTTGGCCACGCTGCCCAGGGTGTCGATGGCCTTGCTGGCGCACTGCGCCCCGGATTCGCCGAGGCTCTTCAGGCCGTCGACCGCCAGGCTCGCCTGGCGGACACCCGACTTGGCCACGTCGCCCAGTGCGTTGACCGCAAGCTCGGCCTGCTTGCCGCTGGCCTTGCCGAGGTCGACCAGGCCGTTGACCGCGGCGGTGGCCTGCTGGGCGCCCGACTTGGCCACGTCGGCGATGCCGTTCACCGCCTGGACGGCGGTGGCCGCGCCGGACCTGGAGACGTCCATCAGGGTGAAGACCGCATCCTGGGCGAACTTGGCGCCGGACTTGGCGATGTCGGTCAGCCCCTCGACGGCGATGGCCGCCTGACGCGTGCCGCTGCGGGCCAGGCCGTTCAGCTCGCCCATGGCGTGCTGGGCGAAGGGCCCCGCCGCGCGCGACAGGTCGACGAGGGCGTAGGCGGCGTACCGCGCCTGGCCGGCGCTGGACTCGGCGATGTCGCCCAGCGCGCCCACGGCCTTCACGGCCGACGCCCCCGGCGAGCGCGAGACGTCGATCAACGCGTTCACCGCCCCTTCCGCGTACTTGGCTCCCGACCGCGCGGCGGTTCCCAGGGCGTCGACGGCGGTGTCGGCGGCGGCCCCGGCCGTCTTGGCCACCCCGCGCAGCTCGTCGACGGCGCGGACCCCGGCGCCGGCGACGTCGTTCTTGGCGAAATCGGCGATCGCGTTGGCCGCCGCCACCGAGCCGTTCTTGGCCATGTTGCCGAACTCGGTCATTGCCTTGCCCGCCTCGCGCACCGCCACCTCGGCGTAGGGCGTCGCGCCCAGGCCGTTCAGCAGGCCCATGGTGATGTCCTTGGTATAGTCGAAGGCCTTGGCGGCGCCCTGCACATAGGCGCGGTTCAGGCCGTCCTTCATGTCGTTGAAGGCGTCGGTCACTAGGGCCTGGGCGGCGCGCTGCATGGCGCCCGTGTCGCCGGAGACGAGGGCCTTGCCGAGCTGGGCGGCGTTCAGGCCGATGTCGACGATACCCTTGATCCCCAGGCCGAAGGTCATGCCCTCGACGAACGACTTGCTGTGAAGGTCGACGACCGCCCGTTCGACATTCTCCAGGGTCGTCACCAGGGCCTTCGCGGTCTGCTTCACCTGTGGCGGGAAGTCACCGAGCCCGATGGCCTTGGCCACCGCCTGGGAGGTCATGCCCTCGAGCAGGAACTTCACCGCGGTCGCCTGCTTCGGCAGTCCTTTGCTGACGGCGATCTCCGAGACCACCTTCGACCAGGCGTCGGTGTTCTTCGGATCGTCCAGAGCGGCCATGACCGCCTTGCCCACCGGGTGCTTCTTGGCGAGCTCAAGGCCGGTCTCGAAGGCGATCTTGCCCTTTTCGGTGATCTCGCGCTCGGCGGCGGGGCCCGCCTTGGCGATGGCGTCCGCCATGGCGTCGCTGGCCCGGCTGAGGCTGGTCTTCAGCGCGCCGCCATAGGAGATCTCGTTGGCGAGGCCCTTGCAGACGTCGCCCACGTGGGCCCGCAGGTCGTTCTTCATGGCCTCGAGCGCCGCGCTGCCGGCGCGGGCCGCCGAGCCCGTCTCGAACACCGCCTTGTAGGCCGCCGACCAGGCCAGGGTGTCGGCCACCGCCTGCGACACGCCCAGCGAGCTGGCGATGGTCTTGGCCGAGCCGCGGATCACGTCCTCCATGGCGTTGGCGGCCGCGGCCCCGCTCTTGCCGGAAGTCGCCCGGACGATGTCCTCGCTGATCGAGGCGGTCGCGTTGGCGTACTTCAGGCCCTCGCTGACCGCCGTCCTGGTCTCCTCGACCGCCTGGACGACCTTCGTGGGGGTCTGCTCGATCGCGGTCGTCAGGGTGTCCAACAGCCCGCCGAACAGGCTCGGCGGCTTGGTGTCGGCGCCGCCGACCACTTGATCGAGCGCGTCCAGATCGAGGGCTTCGCCCGGCGCGTCGCCGTGGCCGCCCTTGGTGTTCTTCGCCATGTCCATGTCCCTTTCTGGAGACGGTCGGATTGCCCCCCGGCCGCCATTGGGTCGTTCAAGCAGCAGCCGACTGACGGGCGGCCATCCGTGAAAAGAGTCCGCCGGCCGCCATCAGCTCGGCGTAGGTTCCGGTCTCGGCGACCTGGCCCTGGTCGAGGACCACGATGCGGTCGGCGTCGATGATCGTGCTCAGGCGGTGGGCGATGACGATCCGCGTGCAGGCGAGGCCCGCGAGGTTCTGCATCACCTCGCCCTGGGTGACGTTGTCGAGGGCGCTGGTGGCCTCATCCAGGATCAGCACCGCCGGCTTGCGGACCAGGGCGCGCGCCAGCGCCAGCCGCTGCCGCTGGCCGCCTGAGATGGTCTGCGAGCCTTCGGCGATCAGGGTGTGCATGCCCATCGGCAGGGCGCGGATGTCCTCGTCGACCCCGGCCAGGCGCGCGGCCTCCCAGGCCTCCTCGAGGCCGATGTCGCTGGCGCCGCGCAGGTTGTCGAAGATGCTGGCGCCCATCAGCTGGGTGCGCTGGAGCACGACGCCAACCTGCTGACGCAGGGCGTCGACGTCGAGGCTGGCGAGATCGCTCTGGTCGTAGAGCACCGCGCCCGCCGCCGGCGGCTCCAGGCCGAGCAGCAGCTTGACAAGGGTGGACTTGCCGCAGCCGCTCGGCCCGACGATGGCGACGAACTCGCCGGGGGCCGATTCGAAGCTGACGCCGCCGAGCACGAGCGGGCCGTCGAGCGTGTAGCGGAAGGCGACGTTCGAGACCTCGACTGCGCCGCTCAGCCGTCCGGGCGGCGACTTCTTGCGGTCCGGCGGCGGAACCGCGTCCAGCAACGGCTGGACGTAAGGGACCGAGGCGAGCTGGAAGGCGAGCTGCAGGGCCACGCGCCCCAGGCTCGCGAGCGAGGCGAGCGCCACGCCGAAGGCGGTGACGAAGCCGATGAAGGCCCCGGCGCTGACCGGGGAGGTCTTCAGCTGGGCGACGACGGCGAAGATCGCAGCCAGGGCCGCCAGGTTGAAGGCCGCCAGGAACACCGAATAGCCGACGCCGACCTTGCGGACGTTGATCAGCTTGAGGCGCGAGCGGGTGAAGCGGTCGCCCCATTTGACGAAGGCGCGCTCCTCGGCGGCGGCGAGTCGCAGCTTGCGCACCCCGTTGGTGAGGGCATGGACGAAGGTCGAGACCGAGCCTTCCGCCTGCTCGCCCTGGGTGAAAGCGCGCTTCTGCGCCACCGCGGCGATGAAGGTCCCCCCGGCGAGCAGCGCCAGGAGGCCGATGGCCACGGCCGCGGCGGGCAGCGACAGCCAGACCATGGTGGCCACGTTGGCGATCAGGAAGCCGAGGGTCGTCGCCGACTGCTGTCCCATCTGATGGAAGGCGCCGACGATGTTCTCGGCCGCGGCGATGCGCAGGGTCAGGTCCGGGGCCGAGTAGCGCGTCAGGAACGACATCGGCTGGCGCAGCACCCGGTCCCACAGGGCGGCCTTGAGGCGCGTGGAGGCGCGCGCCCGCAGCCGCGCCATGGCGATGCCGCCGCTGAAGACGAAGACCGCGCTGATGAGCGCGAGGGCGGCGAGGGCCGCGCCGGCCTGCAGCAGGAGCCCAGTCTGCTGCTGGGGGATCAGGGTCTCGAAGATGGTCTTCGAGACCATCGCCGGGACCGAGCCGAGGGTCGCGCCGATGAGCGCCGCGACGGCGAGCACGGCGAGGTCGGCCTTGCCGTCGCGCAGGCCGAACATCAGCAGGTCGCGCAGCTTCAGCGCCCGCTCGGGCAAGGGCTCGTGGAGCACGAAGGCGTCGGGCGAAAGGACGCCGGCGCTGCGCTCGTCCACCGGCCGCGAGCCGCCCGTGACCGGGTCGTGGATGCGATAGCCCCGGCGGGCGCGCAGCAGGGCCACGGGCCGGTGCTCCGCCCCCTCGAATGCGACCATGTCGTCGACGCCGCCACGCCACCAGCCTTGCGTCAGCCGGACGGGGCGCGAGCGCAGTCCCGAGGCGCGCAGGAGCTCCTGCAGGGAGGGTTCGCTCTCCGCGTCGGCCTGGCGCACCGCGGCCGGCCCCTGCGCCCGCACGCCGAGCCGCGTGGCGACCAGGCGCAGGGCGCCGAACAGCGCCTGGTTGGCGGCGGGGTCGACGCCGTAGGGCGCCTTGGCGCCGACCATGCGGCCGAGGTCCGCGACCACCCGACGGGTGTCGGACCGGATCCGCGCGGCGCGCCGCTCGCGGCGCAGGGCCTCGTCGACGCGGGCCAGGCCGAGCGCCGCCGTCACAACCTCCACCGCCGCGCCATGGAAGCCGTCCAGCGACTCGGCGAGTTCGCCATGGGCGAGGAGCTGGGGCGTGCTCTCTAGGAGCAGGGTGAGCGGCTCGAAGGTCCGCACCCAGGCGCCGGAGGCGAGCGGGAAGCACCCGAGCCCTCCCACGCCCACCGGGGCAAGGTCGAACAGGGCGCCGCAGCCCGCGGTCGCACGGCACCAGGCGACCTCATGGGTCCCGTCGAGCACCCGGCCGGCGTCGATGCCCAGGGCGGCGCTGAGCGCCAGGTCGCGTTCGGGACGGTTCGGAAGATAACGGTTGCAGGCGGCGAACCAGCCGCCGAGCCAGGCGTCCACGCATGCGGCCCCGCCTTGCTCCTCGGCGAGCTCAGCCCAGTCGAGCCGCGCGAGACGGCTGTCCGGCTCGACCGCCGCCTCGATCCGCAGGCGGCCGTCGTAGGGCAGTCCGAAGATCAGCCCGGGCGCCTCGACGGTGAACAGGAAGCGCCGGTTGGACGCCGGCGCGCCATCCCGGAGCGGGATCGCAAAGATCTGCGCCCGGCCAGCCTCCAGCCGCCAGACGGCGGCCTGCTGGCCCGTCAGGTCGACGACGAACGCCACCGGGTCCTCGCCCGGGTTCCCGGCCTCGGGCGTCAGCGGATGGGCCTGGATGTTCATGCGGTGCGCGCCAGGCTGGCGTAGAGCCCGTCCCTGGCCAGCAGTTCGGCATGACGCCCCTGCTCCACGACACGTCCCGCCTCGAGCGCGATGATGCGGTCGGCCGCCTTGATGGCGCTCAGGCGATGGGCGATCAGGACGCAGCCGCAGCCGAGCGTCCTGAGGTTGGTCATCACCCGGTGCTCGATTTCCGGGTCGAGGGCCGCCGTCGCCTCGTCGAGCACCAGCATGGCGGGCTGCTGGGCGATCGCCCGGGCGATGTCGATGAGCGCCCTCTGGCCGCCGCTCAGGTTCGCGCCGTCCTCGCTGAGCTTGGCGTCGTAGCCGCCCGGGCGCGAGACGATGAAGTCGTGGACGCAGGCCAGCTTGCAGGCGGTGACGATCGCCTCCTCGCTGAGCGTCGGGTCCCACATGGCGACGTTGTCGCGGACGCTGCCCTCGAAGATCACCACGTCCTGGTCGACCACGGCGACCGCGGCGCGCAGCACCGAGCGCGGCGTCGCGGCCACCGGCGTCCCGTCGAACAGGACCTCGCCGGACCAGGGCGTCTCGAGGCCCGAGAGCAGTTTGCCGACCGTCGACTTGCCGCTGCCGGAGCGGCCGACGACCGCCACCCACTCGCCGGGCTGTATGTCGATGCTCAGGGCGTCGAGCAGCGGCGCCTCGAGGCGGCTGTAGCCGAAGGTCACGTCCCGGAACGCCGCCGCCCCGAGCGGCTGGGCCGCCCAGCTCCGGCCGGCGGCGGCCGGCTCGGCGAACTCGGGCGCCTCGGGCTGGGCCATCAGGTCGTCGATCTGGGTGAGGTGGGCGCGGCCGTTCTGGATCTGCTGGCCCATGCCGACCAGCTGCGCCACCGGGCCGAGGAAGCCGGCCATCAGGCCCTGGAAGGCGACCAGCACGCCGACGGTCAGGTCGCCGGAGACGATCCGCAGACCCCCGACGGTCAGCAGGGCGGCGACGGCGAGGCCGTTCACCGCCCCCGGCGCGGCCTGCAGCGCCACGCGGGTCGGCTGCAGCGCCGCGTTGAGGTTCTCCTGCCGGGCCTTCAGGCCGACGATGCGCTGGAACAGCATGTCCTCGGCGCCGGCGGCCTTGTACTCGCTGATCATCCGCAGGCCTGAGGCGGCCGCGCCGGTGATCTTCGTCTGCTGGATCATCACCGCCTGGTTGCGCTCGGCGAGCGTCCGGGCGGTGAGGACGAGGAGGCCGATGTCGAGGAGGGCGAACAGCGCCACCAGCAGGCCCATGTAGCGGTCGAAGCCCAGCATCACGAGGGCGAAGATCAGGGCTGCCGGCAGGCTGAGCAGCGCCGTGCCCATCGCCCCGGTGGCGAGCTGGGCGAGGGCCTCGGTCTGGGTGCTGCGGACGGCCAGCTCGCTCGGGCTGCGCTGGCTGAAGAAGCCGATCGGCAGGCGCACCAGGCGGTCGAGAAAGGCGCTGGTCCAGGAGACCGAGGCCCGGGTCTCCAGGCGCAGCAGATAGGTCTGCTGGATGAAGGTCAGGGCCGTCTGAAGGATCGCCGCAGCGACGATCGCCGCCAGCAGCGGCGGCAGCCAGTCGGCGAAGCTGCGGATCAGGAAGTAGTCGACGAACAGCCGGCTGAAGTTCGGGCTGAGCACGCCCGGAACCACCATGATCAGGCTGATGGCGGCGACGAGCAGGACCGCGTTGCGGGACTCTTCGTAGCGGCTCCTGAGGCCCGCCAGGATCGAGGGCCGCCGCCCGCCGGTGCGGAACTCCGGGCCCTTCTCGAAGGTGATCGCCACGCCGGCGTAGTTGCAGTCGAACTCTTCCCGCGTGAGGCGCCGGCGCCCGACCGCCGGATCGTTGACCGCCACGCGCCGCGGGCCGACGTGCTCGACCACGACGAAGTGGTTGAAGGCCCAGAAGGCGACGAACGGCGTCCGCAGCCGGCCGACATCCTCAAGCCCGACCTTGCGGCCCTCGGCGAGGAGTCCGTAGACGCGGGCGGCCCTGACCACATTGCTGGCGCGGCTGCCGTCGCGCGAGACGCCGCAGTCGACCCGCAGCTGTTCGAGCGGGATCCAGCGTCCGAAGTAGCCGAGGATCGCCCCGAGGCAGGCGGCGCCGCACTCCGAACGCTCCATCTGCTGGAGAACGGGGGTCCGAGGCCTGGCGAGCACGGCGCTACTTCGCGAAGAACCGCGCGAGCGGCGGGATCACGAGCCCGAGCAGCCGCTGGTGACGGGTGATGAACTGCGCCTCCACAGGGGCGCCGCTGTCGATGTGGCTCTTGGGCCCGTTGGACGAGGTCCAGCGGTAGCCGCTGTAGGTCGGGGCGCGCTCGAGGTGGACGGCCACCTTGAACATCGGGCCCTGCTGCGACAGCTGGCGGACCACCTGGTCGTTCTTCAGCACGCCCATCATGCCGCCGGTGCTCGCCGGCACGTCCGCCACGTCGATGACCTTGCCGACGATGAAGCCGTATTCGTTGGCCTTCACGCCGGCCGGCGCCAGGTCCACGCGCATGCCCCGCCGGATGTCCTTGCCCTGGTCGGCGGGGACGAAGGCGATGGCCCGCAGCTCGCCCTCGTGGTGTTCGTCGAGCCAGACGCTGCGCGCCATGGAGATCAGAGAGGCGCCGGCCTCGACGAATTCCCCCGCGCCCTGCGTCACCTCGGTGACCCTGCCCGAATAGGGGCTGCGCAGCTCGCGGTCCTTCGCGGCCTTGCGCTCCAGCTCGGTCAGTTCGGCCTGCAGTCGAGCGATGTCCGAGCGGGTCGTGGCGACATCGCGCTGCCGCTGCACCGTCTGGACCTTGCCTTCGGCGCCCGCGCCGACGACGTCGCTGCGCAGGGCTGCCAGCTGTTCGCGCACCGCCGACAGCTCCGCCTCGTTGCGCAGCACGAACTCCTTCGAGACATAGCCGGTCGCGGCCAGCCCCCTCAGGCTGCGCTCGCGATCGCTGAGCGCATGCTCTCGCTCCTCCAGCAGCCGCAGCCGCTCGCGGTCGGCCGCGATGCGCGAGGCGACGGCCGCGCCCTGGGCCTTGCCGAGTTCGCCGTTGAAGCCGGTGAGGGCGCGCTCGTGGGCGCGGGCCTCCTCGAGCTGGGCGCGGCGGATCTCCAGCTGGGAGGCGAGTTCGGGCTCGTCGAGGATGGCCAGCAGATCGCCCTGGCGCACGATGTCGCCCGGCTTGACGTCCATCTCCAGGATCCGGCCACGGGTGGCGCTCGCCACCTCGACGAGGCCCTTCTCGTTGAGCAGGACGCCCTTTGCCTTGACCTTGAGCGGCACGTCGGTGAGCGCGCTCCAGACCAGGGCGCCGAAGACGAGCGCGGCCAGCGCCACTACCTGGATCCATGCCGAGGAGCCGGCCACCGCCATGGGCTCGTCCACGGGCTCGGGCCCGAGCACCCGCGCCACGGCGTTTTCCGTGAACATGGCCGTCCAGCTTCCCCGTGCGCCGCCCCCCAGGGCCGTGCGGATTGGCGCCACGGCGAAGCCTTCGATCAACTGCACATAAAAAACGGGCCCGCCTGCAACCCGTCGGAGGAAGACGGGCTAGTCGGTCGCCAGGGCGCTGAGCACCGCCGCCCGCGCGAGGGCGAACATCGCCGCGTAGTGCCGCTCGACGTCCTCGGACAGCGCACGCGAGGCCGTCAGACGGCGGCCGTCCAACTGCACCAGCCCTTCCTGCTCGAGCTCGCTGACCAGCCGGCAGACGTGGACGCGCGAGCTGAAGCTCGCCCGCGCCAGGCCGGAGCGGGAGATGTCGCAGGACTGCAGGAGCTGGTCGCGGTCGGGGGCCTGGAGGCAGATGAGGTGCTCGAGCATCCGCGTGCCGCCGTCGCGCGACTGGAAGAGGTGGACCGGGCGGTCCGTCGGGAAGAGCTCCCGCTGCATCTCCATCTGGAAGCCGACGGCGGTCGAGACGCGGCCGAAGAAGCGGAGCTCGTCGAGCCGGCCGAGCGCGGGCTCGACCTCGGGCGCCAGCATCGCCACCGATGTCAGCGTCGCCCGCATGCCGGCCCGCATCACGTCCCGGAAGCCGGGCAGGAGCTGAATCCGGGTGCGGTGGGAGAGCGGTTCGCCGGGCGCGTCCGTGGCCATGAGGCCGTTGGCGATGGCCCGCTCCACATAGAGCCGCACGCGCGCGCGACTGCAGACCTGGTTGTGCAGGGCGGAGTCCACCAGGAGGCCGAAGGTCATGCCCTCGCCCTGCGAGAAGCCATCCAGCACGATCGCTGCGCCGGACAGGGCCGTGCGGCCAAGGTCGCGGGTCATCCAGCGCCCGATCAGCGGCAGGGCGGCCAGCTTGCGGCCGTTGGCGAGCGCCAGGGCTTCGACGGCGTCCCGGAAGTCTGGATGGGCGCAAAGCGCCGCCACGTCCTCCGGGAGCACCACCTGGGGCGGAACCAGACTGAACATCCGCGCAGGCTCAACGAGCGTCACCCTAATGTCCAGCCGGCCCGACGTAGGGTAACCTTGGCCGTCGTCTGCAAGGTCCGGACATGAGCGACGCCGTCTCCGCCGCCTCCGTACCTCGACCGACAGGGCGCAGCCGTGCCGTGGTGAGGCTCCGCCCGTGAGCGGAGACCGCGCTCAGCTGGGCGGCGTCCGCATCGCCGCGCCGGACGCCCGCTGGGCCGGGCTGTTCGATGCCGAGCGCCGCCGCCTCACCGTGCTCGGCGTCTTCCTCGAGCTCGAGCACTTCGGCAGCACGGCTGTCCCGGGGCTCGCCGCCAAGCCGGTGATCGACATCCTGGCCTGCGCGCCGCGCCTCGCCGACCTCGACGCGGTCGAGCCGGCCCTGGCGGCGCTCGGCTACCGACGCCTGGACGTCGGTTTCCAGAGGCGCCGCTTCTATAGAAATGACGACGTCGGCGGCGGCGCGGCGGCGAACCTCCACGTCGTGACCGCCGACCGCTGGGCGGACAAGTCCGAGCGGCTGTTCCGCGACTGGCTCATCGCCCACCCTGGCGCGGCCCGCGAATATGCCGATCTCAAGGACTCCCTCGCGCGCCGCCATGCCGAGGACATGGAGGCCTACACCGCCGCCAAGAGCGCGTTCATCCAGGGCATCGTCAACCAGGCCCGCGCCGCCCAAGGCTGGCCGCCGCAGACCGACTGGAGCGAGTAGGCGACCTCTCCGGCCAGGCCTGTCAGCGATGCCCGCGCGGCGGCTCCGCCAGAGGCTTCACCTTCACCGGCGCCACTCCGTCGTCCTTCATCCCGAGCTTGTCGGCCGCCTTGGGCGAGACATCGACGATCCGTCCCTTCACGTGCGGCCCGCGATCGGTCACCGTCACCTTCACCGACTTGCCGGTCTCCAGGTTGGTCACCTTGGCCTTGGCTCCCAGCGGCAGGGTCTTGCTGGCCGCCGTCAGCCCGCCGGGCTTCGCCTTCCTGCCGTTGGCCATCTTCGAGCCCAGCCGCGCGGGCCGGTAATAGGACGCCATCCCCCGCTGCGGCCTGACCGACACGTGCGCGCGTTGATGCGCCGCCGCTGCCGCGTCCCCGGCCGAGCCCCACAGCAGCCCAGCCGCCACACAGCCGGCGAGCGCTCCGCGCCCGCGCCAACCCACGAGAGACATCGCGCGCCTCGCCGTAGCTCCAACCCGGCCCCCTAACGCCGAAATTCGAGCTGTGATCCAAATGGAGCGAAGCCACCTGCACCGGGACCAGGGTCCCACATCCCCCTTGACCCGCGCGACGTTCTGCCCTCAAACCTCCCGCGCCTAGCAATAACATTGCCCACGGGAGGGCCTCATGCGCGTCGGCGTGCCTCGCGAGATCAAGCCGGACGAATATCGTGTCGGGCTCACCCCCACCGCGGTCCGGGAATATGTCACCCACGGCCACGAGGTGGTGGTGGAGATGGGCGCGGGGGCCGGGGCCGGTTATCCGGACGAGGCCTATGTCCGGGCCGGGGCCAAGATCCTGCCGACCGCCGAGGACGTCTTCGCCGGCGCCGAGCTGATCGTGAAGGTCAAGGAGCCCCAGGCCGTCGAGTGGGCGCGCCTGACCAAGAAGCACATCCTCTTCACCTACCTGCACCTGGCGCCCGACCCCGCCCAGACCGAGGGGCTCCTGAAGTCCGGCTGCGCGGCCATCGCCTATGAGACGGTGACCGACGACAATGGCGGCCTGCCGCTCTTGGCGCCGATGTCCGAGGTGGCCGGCCGGATCGCGGTGTTCTCCGCCGGCGAGACCCTGCTCAAGCACAACGGCGGCATGGGTCTCTTGATCTCCGGCGTGCCGGGCGTGCCGCCGGCCCGCGTGGCGGTGCTGGGCGGCGGGGTCGTGGGCGCCAACGCGGCGCGCATGGCCGCCGGGCTCGGCGCGGAGGTGGTGATCCTCGAGCGCTCGATCCCGCGCATGCGGTACCTCGACGACATCTTCGCCGGCCGCTGCATCACCCGCTATTCGACCCTCGACGCGGTGGAGGAGGAGATCCTCAAGGCCGACGTGGTGATCGGGGCCGTGCTCACCGCCGGGGCTGCGGCGCCCAAGCTGGTCCGCAAGGAGCACCTCAAGCAGATGAAGCCCGGCTCGGTGCTGGTCGACGTCTCGATCGACCAGGGCGGCTGCTTCGAGACCAGCCGGCCCACCACCCACAAGGACCCGACCTACACCGTCGACGGCGTCGTCCACTACTGCGTGGCCAACATGCCGGGCGCGGCGCCCCGCACCTCCTCGGAGGCCCTGGTCCACGCCACCCTGCCGTTCGGCCTGCTGCTCGCCGACAAGGGCCTCGAGGCCCTGAAGAAGAACCGCCACCTCGCCAAGGGTCTCAACGTCCTGGGCGGCGAGCTGACCCACCCGGCCGTCGCCGACGCCCTCGGCAAGCCCTTCGCCGACCCCTACAAGGTCTGGGCGTAGGGCGCCGCCCGGAACCCACGAAAGGGCGGCTTCGGCCGCCCTTTTTTGTTGGTTCGTGGACCGCGCGCAGCGCGCCGGCCCCGCCGCACTGAAATACCGCTGCAATCTCCGCCCGGCCCTCTTCCCCTCCACGAAAAGGGAGGCCCGCCATGTGCGATGACGAGATCCACCAGAGCCAGCAACTGGACCAGAATCTGACTCACGACCCGCGGCTCTCCCGGCGCGGCTTCGGCCTCGCCGCCGCCGCCCTCGCCGGCTACGCCACCACCGCCGAGGCCCAGGCCGCCGCCGTCGTCGTGGAGACCGACGTGTCGGTGAAGACCCCCGACGGGGTGGCCGATGCGGTGCTCTTCACCCCGCCCGGCAAGGGCCCTTATCCCGGCGTTCTGATCTGGACCGACATCGGCGGCCTTCGCCCGGTGTTCCGCGACATGGGCCGCAGGCTTGCGGCGGCCGGCTATGTGGTCCTCGTGCCCAACCCCTTCTACCGCTCGCAGAAGGCGCCGGTGATCGAGGGGCCGCTGAACTTCGGCGACCCCGCCGTGCGCCAGCGGCTGTTCGCCATGCGCGGCGCCATGACCAACGAGGGCATCGACAAGGACGCCACCGCCTATGTCGGCTTCCTCGACGCCCAGGCCAAGGTGAACCGCAAGGCGAAGATCGGCGTCCAGGGCTACTGCATGGGCGGGCCGCTGACCCTGCGCACCGGCGCGGCCAGCGCGCGGATCGGCGCCGGCGCCACCTTCCACGGCGGAACGCTCGTGACGAAGACCGCCGACAGTCCGCACCTGCTCGCCCCGAAGCTGCACGGCGAGTACCTGGTCTGCGAGGCGGACAACGACGACAAGTCCGACCCGGCCGCCAAGGACACCGTCCGCGCCGCCTTCGCCGCGGCCAAGGTGCCGCTGAAGCTCGAGGTCTACGAGGGCGCCATGCACGGCTGGTGCGTCCCGGGCGCGGCCGTCTACAACGCGGCCGCCGCCGAGAAGGCCTGGTCCGAACTCCTCGCCCTCTACAAGCGCGCGCTCGGCTGAGCATCCTCCCCTCTGTGGGGGCATCTTTCCCAGCGTGAGCTTGCGGGCCAGGCCGCATGGGGGCATGAACCGCCCCGCGAAGGCGGTCTTCCCCTCACCGGGAGGCCAAGAGGGAACGGGGTGTGACGCCCCGGCTGTGCCCGCAACTGTAAGCGGCGAGACCTTCGTCCGTCCGTCCCCCTCGCGGGGGCGGCGCCACTGGCCTCGGGCCGGGAAGGCGAGGGCGAGGGCCGGTGACCCGTGAGCCAGGAGACCTGCCGTCTTCCGTCGCTCGTCCGTGCGCCCGGGACCAGGCGATCGGCGCGGCAGGAGGCGGATGGTCCGCCCGTCCACCGTCGCAGCGACTCCGAACCCGGAGGCTGTACGACCCATGCGTTGCTCTATCCGATCGCTGCTCTTCTCCACCGCCGCCCTCGCCGGGGCGCTTCCCGCCGCCGCCTTTGCCGACGAGCCGTCGCCGCTCGGCGAGGTGGTGGTCACCGCCACCCGCCTGCCCAGCCGCCTCGACCTCGTCACCGGCGCCCACGTGGTCGATCGGGCCGAGCTGGAGGCGCGTCAGACGCCGTTCCTGGAGGACGTGCTGTCGACCGTTCCCGGGGTCGGCGTAACCCGCAACGGCGCCTTTGGCGGCGCGGCGGCGATCCGCATCCGCGGCGCCTCGCCCGACAAGACCCTGGTGCTGATCGACGGCGTGCCGGTGAACGACGCCGCCGACCCGAACGGGACCTTCGATCCCTCCTCGCTGCAGACCGCGGACGTCGAGCGCATCGAGGTGCTGAACGGGCCGCAGGGCTCGCTTTGGGGTTCGGACGCCATCGGCGGGGTGGTCTCGATCACCACCCGCGAGCTGACCGGCCTCACCGCCTCGGCCGAGGGCGGCAGCTTCGGCACGGCCCGCGGCTTCGTCGGGACCGGCGTCGCCGAGGACCGCTACGCAGTCTCCGCCTCCCTCGCCGGCCTGCGCACCGACGGGATCTCGCGCGCCGATACGGGCAGCGAGAAGGACCCCTACCGCACCGCCACGGCCAACCTCGCCGGGCGGGTGCGCCTGACCGACTGGCTGCAGCTCGACGCGCGGCTGCGCACCACCTACGCCAACATCGCCATCGACGGCTATCCGCCGCCCGACTACGCCCTGGCCGACACGCCGGACCGCAACAAGGCGCGGAGCTGGCAGGGCGATGTCCGCGCCGTCGTCGACGCCTTCGGCCTTCGCCAGACCGCCAGCTACGGCGACTACCACCTGTGGCGGCGCAACATCTCCGACTTCCCGGAGGTCTACACCGCGACGCGCCGGGTGTTCCGCTGGACCGCCGAGAAGGGCGGGCCGGCCGATGCCTGGGCGGCCGTCGTCGGCGCCGAGCGCATCGAGAGCAAGGCCGACCTTTCCGGCCGCACCTCCACGAACCTCTCGGTGACCTCGGTCTTCGCCGTCGCCCGAGCCCGGCCCTGGACCCCGCTGAACCTCACCGCCAGCCTGCGTTTCGACGACCCGGACCGCTTCCGTTCGCGCTCCACCGGCCGTCTCTCCGCCGCGGTGGACGTCGGGGCGGGCTTCACCCTCACCGCCTCGGCCGGCCAGGGCTTCAAGATCCCGTCCATCTCCGAGGTGGTCTGCGACTACTGCTTCGCCCCGCCGGTCCCGCTGCGGCCCGAGCGCGCCGAGGGCTACGACATGCGCCTGGGCTGGCTCTCACCGGACAAGCGCATCGAGGCGGCGGTCACCGGCTACCGGCTCGCGGTGCGCGACCAGATCGCCTACCAGGACCTGCGCTACGTCAACATCGCCCGCACCCGCTCCACGGGCCTGGAGGCCGAGGCCGACGCGCAGCTGACGGACGCCCTGCGCCTGAAGCTCGCCTACGCCCACACCAAGGCGATCGACGCCACGACGGGCGCGGAATTGTTGCGCATCCCGCACAACTCCGGCTCGGCGGCCCTGTTCTACAATTCTGGCAAGTGGGGCGGCGCCCTTACGGTGCGTGGCGAGTCGAGCCAGCTCGATCTCGCCCGCGACGGCTTCTCCCGCGAGCGGCGCAAGGGCTTTCTCGTCGCCGACCTCGCCGGCTCCTATCGGCTGACCGATCAGGTGTCGCTGACCGCCCGCGTCGAGAACCTGGCCGACCGCCGCTACGAGGAGACTCTGGGCTTCAGCGAAGCCGGCCGCGCCGTCTACCTCGGGGTCCGCTTCCGGCCCTAGGCCGCGGCCCAGGCGCGGGGGTCGAGCGCCGCCGGATCGTCGAGGGCCATCTCGTCCCAGTCGAGGTCCGGCGGCGGGCTCATGGCCGCCGCGATCACCGCGCTCATCTCCGAGGCCGAGGCCACGTCCACCAGCACGGCCGACGCCTCGGGACGCGAGAGGGCGAAGCCCAACGCCGCCTGCAGCGGGTCGGAGCGGCCCTCGGCGATCAACCGGCGCGCCCGGCTGATCCGCCCGGCCGCCGCCTTGAGGTGCGAGGGGGCGCGGTCCGGCGGCAGGAACAGCACGCCGTTGAGGAAGATCGAGCGCAGCTGCACCTCGACGCCCATGGCCGCGAGCTCGGAGAGGGTGCCGTCGACGATGAGCCGCTGGTCCAGCAGCGAGGCCGGCGCCTGCACCACGTCCGGCTTGAACCGGCGGGAAAGGCCGCAGGGATCGTCCGAGGCGTAGACCGAGACGCCGACTTTCCGGCACAGCCCCTCGTCCTTCAGCTTCTTCAGCCGGTCCCAGAGCGCCGGGCCGCCGGGGCTCAGCATGTCGGTCGCCGACGGCGCGAAGATCGACTCCACCCGGTCGACGCCCAGGCGGGCGATCTGGGCGCGCACTTCAGCCTCGGCGAAGTCGGGGCCGCGGTCCGGGCGAACGGTCGTGACGGTCAGGCGGAAGGGGTTCGGCTTGGGCATCACCTGGCCGAGCGTCAGCTCCACGGCCTGGGAATGACGGCCGACTTCCATCACCGACAGGCCGGCGCGGGCCGCGATGGCGAGGATGTCGCGCGCCTCGGCCTCGCGCGGACGACCGCGGGTCGCCGGCTGGTCGAGGCTGAACTGCCCGGACCCTAGTCCGAGCTTCGCAATCGGTGACGTCATGACGGGCTTGAGCTTGGTAAGCTTCCTATGAGCCGCCATCTTGCGCCGCAGATGCCTAAGAACCGGTATCTAGGACCTTATCCGAGGGTTAAATCGTGAGCGTGCGTGAGCCCCTACCCGAATGGCCGGTTTTCGGCATGGCCGAGGACGTCCGGCCCGCCCTGCGAGGGGCCCGCCAGGCGGGGGAGGCCTGCGCCCTGGCCACCCTGATCAGCGTCGAGGGCGGGGGGCCGCGGCCGCCGGGAACCCAGATGGTCTTCGCGCCGGGAGTCGTCGCCGGCTATTTTTCCGGCGGTTGCGTCGAGAGCGACATCGCCGACCACGCCTTCGCCTGCCTGGCGGACGGCGAGCCGCGCACCCTCGTCTATGGCGAGGGCAGCCCCTGGCCGGACATCCGCCTGCTGTGCGGCGCGCGCATCGAGATCTTCGTGGAGCGGGTGGCCGCGGACGATCCGGCGCTGGCGGAGCTGCTGAGCGCCGAAGACGAGCGCCGGCCGGTGGTGTGGGTGAGCGACGGCTACACCCGGCGCTGCGGCCCGGACGTCTCGCCCTGGGCCGAGGCCGCGGTCTGGCGGCCCTATGACCCGGCGCAGCGCCTGGTGGTGGTCGGCGGCGATCCGACGGCGCTGGCGATCGCCCAGCTCGGTGCCCAGGCCGGGTTCGAGACCACCCTTCTGCGGCCCAAGGGCCCCGCGGCCCCGCCGCCGATCCCCGGCGTCGCCTATCGGCGGGACGAGCCGGCCCCGGCGCTCGCCGCCCTGGACCTCGATCCCTGGACCGCGGTGGCCATCGCCACCCACGACATCGAGACCGACCACGCCGCGCTCAAGGCCGCCCTGCCGTCGCAGGCCGGCTATGTGGGGCTGCTCGGCGCCCGGCGCCGGCTGATGGGGCGGCTGGCGGAGCTGAAGGCCGACGGCATCGCCGAGAGCGCCATCGCGCGGCTGCACGCGCCCATCGGCCTCGACATTGGCGGCAAGGCGCCCTGGGAAGTGGCGGTGTCGGTGATCGGCGAGATAACCGCCCTGCGCTACGCCCGCGACAGCGGCAGCGCCTCGACCACCTCGCCGGCCGCGACCGCCGGCGCGCCCGGCGCCCGGCGCAGCAGCGCGTCCGAGACCGCGAAGACGCTGACCAGCGACGAATCCTGATCCCGGTAGGGACGGATCCGCACCTCGCCGGCCTCATAGGTCAGCTTGGCGCGCATCCAGTGCTCGCGCGGGCCGTTGGCCGGCAGGTCTTCGTCGAGCGTCGCCGGAACGGTGGCGGGCTGGGGCTCGGCTCCCTGATAGGCGTTGACGATCGGACGCAGGAACATCTCGGCGCAGACGAAGGCCGAGGCGGGATTGCCGGGCAGGCCCAGCATCCGCCGCCCATCGCCGAGCACGCCGAAGAAGGTCGGTTTGCCGGGCCGCACCGCCACGCTCTGCACCCGGTAGTCGAGGCCCAGCGCCTCGCCGGCCGTGCGCACCAGGTCGTGGTCGCCCACCGAGGCGCCGCCCACGGTCACTACAAGGTCGGCCTCCGCCGTGCGCAGGGCCTCGATCACCGCCTCCAGTTGGTCGCGCACGGGCTTGGCGCGGGTCACCTCGGCGCCCCAGCCGGCGACCATGGCCGCCAGGGCCGGAGCCCCGGAGTCGTAGATCTGAAACGGCCCGGGGTTCGCCGGCGCCTCGACGATCTCCTCGCCGGTCGAGATCAGGGCGACGCGCGGGCGGCGCCGGACCTTCACCTGGGCCCGTCCGGCCGAGGCGGCCAGCGACAGCCGCCACGGATCGATGCGCACGCCGGGCTGCAGCAGGACCTGGCCCTTCCTGAAATCGCCGCCGGCGGGACGGACGTGGCGGCCGGCCGCGGCCTGCGGCACGCGCACCTGTTCGCCCTCGCGGCTGGCGTCCTCCTGGATCACCACAGCGTCGCAGCCGGCCGGCAGGGCCGCGCCGGTGAAGATGCGCACGGCCTGGCCGGCCGTGACCTCGCCCTCGTAGCCGTGGCCGGCCGCGCTCTCGCCGACGATGGCGCGAAGGCCCTCGCCGTCGGCGCTGCGCACCGCCCAGCCGTCCATGGCGGAGGCGGCGAACGGCGGCTGGTCGCGGACGGCGGCGACCTCCTCGGCCAGCACTCGGCCGATGCTGGCCGCGAGCGGAACCGGCTCCACGGGCAGGGCGGCGATCTCCGCCAGCATCCGCGCCCGCGCCTCGTCCACGGGAAGAAGCTTCATGCGGTCCAGTCGCCCGACTTGCCGCCGGATTTGGCGACCAGGCGCACCGCCTCGATGACCATGCCCTTCTCGGCGGCCTTCAGCATGTCGTAGAGCGTGAGGCAGGCCACCGACACGGCGGTCAGCGCCTCCATCTCCACCCCCGTTTGACCGCTGGTCTTGACCCGTGCCGTGACGGCGAGGCCGCCCTCCGCCGGCTCGACCCGGACCTCGGCCTTGGTGATCGCCAGCGGGTGGCACATGGGGATCAGGTCGGAGGTCTTCTTGGCGGCCATGACGCCGGCGATCTCGGCGACCGCGCGCACGTCGCCCTTCCGGCCCTCGCCGGACAGCGCCAGCCTCAGGGTCTCGGGGCTCATGCGGACGAACCCCTCGGCAACCGCTTCGCGCGCGGTGACCGCCTTGTCCGAGACGTCGACCATGCGGGCGCGGCCGGTCTCGTCGATGTGGGTGAGCTTGCTCACTGCTCCATCAGCCGCGGCATCAGCTCGACCATGTTGCAGGGGCCGTGGCGGCTGTCGAGCTGGGCGGAGATCACCTTGTCCCAGCCGTCCTTCACCGCCCCGTTGGAGCCGGGCAGGCAGAAGACGAAGACCCCCTTCACGATGCCAGCCAGGGCCCGGGACTGAAGGGTGGAAAGGCCCACCGACTGGTAGCTGACCAGGTGGAAGATCACCGAGAAGCCGTCGAGCTCCTTGTCGAACAGCGGCCGGATGGCCTCGGGTGTCACGTCCCGGCCGGTGATGCCGGTGCCGCCGGTGGTGACGATGGCCTCGACCTCGCCCGACGCGACCCAGGCGCTCACCTGGCCGCGGATCGCCTCGATGTCGTCGCGCACGATGGCCCGACCGGCCAGCTCGTGGCCCGCGCCGGTGACGCGTTCGGCCAGGATGTTGCCGGAGGTGTCGCTCTCCTCGTCGCGCGTGTCGGAGATCGTCAGGACGGCGATCTTCACCGCCTTGACCGGCTTGTTGGTGTCGATCTTGCCGCCGGGCGCGAATGCGGGGGCGTTCATGACTGGCTCTCCTTCTCGTCCCAGCGGGCGGCGTCGGAATAGTCCTCGGCCCGCGGCTCGATCCAGCGCGCGCCGGCCGGGCCGTGCTCCTTCTTCCAGAAGGGGGCGCGCGACTTCAAGTAATCCATCAGGAAGTCACAGGCCTCGAACGCGGCCCGCCGGTGCCGGGCGGCCGTGGCCACGAAGACGATCGGCTCGCCGGGGGCGATGCGGCCGACCCGATGGCGGATCATCAGGTCGTCGATGCCGAAGCGGCTCAGCGCCTCCTCGGCGATCTTGCCGATCTCCGCCTCGGTGAAGCCCGGATAACCCTCGAGCTCAAGGATCTTGGCCTCCCCGCCCTCGGCGCGGGCCAGGCCGGTGAAGCTCGCCACGGCGCCCACCTCGCTGCGACCGGCGCTGAACTGGCTCAGCAGGGCGCCCGGGTCGAAGGGCTGTTCGGTCAGCGCGATGCTCATCCGCCGCTCATCGGAGGCAGGAAGGCGACCTCGGTCGCCGGCCCGAGCGGCCGGTCGCCGCGGACGATCGCCTGGTCGAGAGCGACCTGAATGCCGGGGGCGGACAGCGCCTCGCCGAGCCGCTCGTCCTCCTCGGCGAGGATCGCCTTCAGCGCGGCGATCGATGCCGCCTCGGTGATCTCGCGCTCGCGCCAGCCGGCGACATCGCGCAAGGGACCGAACAGGAGGACCCGCGCCAAGGCTCAGCCTCCCGTCGTCGACATGTGGCGCGCCACGGCGGGGGCAGCGTCGCGGGCGATCCGGAAGTCGTGGCCCTTCGGCTTGGCGTCGACGCCATGGCGGATGGCCTCGATCAGCTCGGCGTCCGAGGCGCCGGCGCGGAGGACCGCGCGCAGGTCGGTGGCGTCCTCCTGGCCGAGGCAGGTGTGCAGCGTGCCCGTGCAGGTCAGGCGCACCCGGTTGCAGGCCTCGCAGAAATTGTGGCTGAGCGGGGTGATGAAGCCGAGCCGCCCGCCGGTCTCCGCCACCTCGACGTAGCGGGCCGGCCCGCCGGTGGAGAGCGGGATGTCCTTGAGCGTCCAGAAGCTTTCCAGCTCGCGGCGCAGGTCGCTGAGCGAGAGGTACTGGTCCGTGCGGTCGGTCTCCACCTCGCCCATCGGCATGGTCTCGATGAGGGTGACGTCGAGGCCGCGGCCATGGGCCCACCTGATCAGCTCGGGGATCTCGCCGGCGTTGTCGTCCTTCAGGGCCACGGCGTTGACCTTGACCTGCAGGCCGGCCGCCTGGGCGGCCTCGATCCCGGCCAGCACCTTGGTGAGGTCCCCGCCGCGGGTGAGACGCCGGAACAGGCCGGGCTTCAGGGTGTCCAGCGAGACGTTGATCCGCCGCACGCCCAGGCCGGCCAGCTCGCCGGCGAACTCGGCCAGCCGCGTGCCGTTGGTGGTCAGGGTCAGCTCGTCCAGCGCGCCGCTCTTCAGATGGCGCGAGAGGCTCTCGAAGAGCCCCATCACGCCCTTGCGGACGAGTGGCTCGCCGCCGGTCAGCCGCAGCTTCCTCACGCCGAGCGAGACGAAGGCCGAGGCGATGCGGTCCAGCTCTTCCAGCGTCAGCACCTCCCGCTTGGGCAGGAAGGTCATGTGCTCGGCCATGCAGTAGACACAGCGCAGGTCGCAGCGGTCGGTGACCGAGACCCGCAGATAGGTCACGGTGCGGCCGAAGCCGTCGACCAGCCTGGACTGGCCTTGCGCGGAGCTGGCGTCATAGGGCGTCATGCGCCCTGAAACATAGAGAGGAACGGGCCGTGGCGACAGGGGGCCTGGCGACAGGGGGCGTGGCCAAAGGCGCGGAGACGACGCAGCGGCTGGAAGCCATCGTGCTCGCCGCCGGCGCCGGCGTCCGCTTCGGCGGGGGCAAGCTCACCGCGCCGCATGGCGAGGGGGTGCTGCTGGAAAGCGCCCTGCGCGCCGCCCTCGCCGCGCCCGTGCGGGCGGTGACCGTCGTCACCGGCGCGGACGCCGAGGCGGTGGCCGCCGTGGCGCGCGCCTTCGATCCGCGCCTGCGGATCCGCCATGCGCCAGAGCACGCCGAGGGCATGGGCGCGTCGCTGCGCGCCGGGGTCGCCGCCTTGCCGCCGGACACCGACGGCGTCTTCGTCTTCCTCGGCGACATGCCGCGCGTGCCGACGGCCGTGCTGCGGCCGATGGCCGAGGCGCTGGCGCGGGGCGCGGCCGCCGCGGCGCCGGTGTTCGAGGGTCGGCGCGGCAATCCGGTGCTGCTCGGCCGCGCCCTCTTCCCGCAGCTCCTGGATCTGAAGGGGGACACCGGCGCCCGGGCGGTTCTGCAGGCGCTCGGCGATGAGCTCGCCCTGGTGGAGGCGCCCGACGACGGAGTGCTGTTCGACGTCGACCGTCCGGCCGACCTGCCGACGGCGCGCGGCTAGCGCTGCATCTCCACCATCTGCGGCATCGGCATCATGTTCTGGTGCAGGTTGTTCATGATCCAGATGGAGCCCGCCACCACCAGGAAGACCACCAGCAGGCCGAAGGCCAGGGCGAGCACGTTGTTGGTGTTGTCCGGGCCGGTGGTGATGTGCAGGAAGAAGACCAGGTGGACGCCCATCTGGGCGATCGCCAGGACGATCAGCGCCACCGGGATCGCCGGGGCCCAGATCAGGTGCGTCGAGGCCGCCCAGAACGAGGCGATGGTCAGGATCGTCGCGAAGCCCAGGCCGACCAGGTAGTTGCGCACCCAATGGCCGGCGCTCTCCTCGGGCTCGTCGCCCGGCGCGTGATCTTCGCGGACGACCTCGTCGTCGGCGTACTGGTGAGGGTCGAACTCGAGGTCGCTCATGAGATGGATCCCATCAGGTAGACGACCGAGAAGATCGCCACCCAGACGATGTCGAGCGCGTGCCAGAACAGGTTGAAGCAGATCAGCCGGTGCATGATCTCGTGGCGGAAGCCCTTCACCTGCAGCTGCGCCATCATGGTGGCGAGCCACAGCCCGCCGACGCTGACGTGCAGGCCGTGGCAGCCGACGAGCGAGTAGAAGGCGGTCAGGAAGGCGCTGCGCTGGGGCGTCGCGCCGGCGGCGGCGAGCTCCAGGAATTCCTGCAGCTCCAACCCCACGAAGCCCAGTCCCAAGAGCCCGGTCAGCGCCAGGAAGACCTGGGTCCAGAGCAGGTTCTTGGCGTTGGTCGCGGCGAACGACAGGCCGCAGGTGAAGCTGGAGGCCAGCAGGAAGGTGGTCTCCCAGGCGACGCGCGTGGTGTCGACGATCTGCCGCGCCGTCGGCCCGCCGGCCGTCTGGCCCTGCAGCACGGCATAGGCCGCGAAAAAGCAGGAGAAGATGACGATGTCGCTGAGCAGGAAGATCCAGAAGCCGTAGCCGACGATGATCCGCTTGCTGGCCGGACCGGTCTGGCCGTGACCGGCGCCGGGAACCGGCTCGCGGCCATGGCCCCGGTGGCCCAGGCGATGCGGGTCCTCGCGCTGGCGGCGGATCGCCTCGGCGCTGGCGGGGAAGGGGATGTCGCTCATGCGCCCGCTCCTTCCGGGGTCCCCTCGGCCGCCGCCATCCGCGCCAGGGCGGCTTCGCGAGACGCGCGGCGGGCCCGGTCGGCCTGCGCCACCTCCTCGGCCGGCACCTCGAACTCGTGGACGTCACGCCAGGCGAAGACCACGAAGCCGGCGAACGCCGCCACGAGCGCCAGAATCGCCAGCCACCAGATGTGCCAGATCATGGCGAAGCCGAAGACGCTGGCGAAGAAGGCGGTGTAGATCCCGACCGGGCTGTTGATCGGCATCTCGATCGGCCGGTAGCGCGGTTCGGGGCTCATCTGCTGGGTTTCGATGGCCCGCTGCTTGATGCCCCAGTAGGCCTCCTCGCCCTCGACGTTCGGCAGGACGGCGAAGTTGAAGAACGGCGGCGGGGAGGGCGTGGCCCATTCCAGCGAGCGGCCGTCCCAGGGGTCGCCGGTGACGTCGCGCAGCTTCTCGCGGTCGCGGATACTGACCACCAGCTGCGCGACCTGGGCGACCACGCCGACGATCAGGATGGCCACCCCGACCACCGAGACGTAGAGCATCGGCCGCCACTCCTCGATGTTGATGTGCTGCAGGCGGCGGGTCATGCCCTCCAGCCCGAGCACGTAGAGCGGCGCGAAGGTTACCCAGAAGCCGACGAAGGCGAACCAGAAGGCGGCCTTGCCAAGGCCTTCGTGCAGCCGGAAGCCGAACGCCTTGGGGAACCAGAACTCGAGCCCCGCGAAGATCGCGAACACCACCCCGCCGACGATGACGTTGTGGAAGTGGGCGACCAGGAACATCGAGTTGTGGGTCAGGAAGTCGGCCGGCGGGATGGCCAGCAGCACGCCGGTCAGGCCGCCGATGACGAAGGTGAAGATGAAGCCCAGCGACCACAGCATGGGGACCTCCATCCGCACGCGGCCGCCGTACATGGTGAAGATCCAGTTGTAGATCTTCACGCCGGTGCCGACGGCGATGACGCTGGAGGCGATGCCGAAGAAGGTGTTCACCGCGGGCCCGGCGCCCATGGTGAAGAAGTGGTGCAGCCAGACCATCATCGAGACGATGCAGATGAACAGGGTCGCCGCGACCATCGAGCGATAGCCGAACAGCGGCTTGCCCGAGAAGGTGGGGAAGATCTCCGAGTAGATCCCGAAGGCCGGCAGCACCAGGATGTAGACCTCCGGGTGGCCCCAGGCCCAGATCAGGTTCATGAACATCATCGGGCTGCCGCCCGCGTCGTTCGTGAAGAAGTGGAAGCCGAGGTAGCGGTCAAGGGTGAGCATCGCCAGGGTGGCGGTGAGGATCGGGAACACCGCGATGATCAGCAGGCAGGAGGCGAGCGCCGTCCAGGTGAACACCGGCATGCGCAGGTAGCTCATGCCGGGACATCGCATCTTCAGCACCGTCGTGACGATGTTGATGCCGGTGATCAGGGTGCCGACCCCGGAGATCTGCACGGCCCACAGGTAGTAGTCGACGCCGACCCCGGGCGAGTAGCCGACCTCGCTGAGCGGCGGATAGGGCAGCCAGCCGGTGCGCGCGAACTCGCCGACGAACAGCGACACATTGACCAGGAAGGCGCCCGAGGCGGTCAGCCAGAAGCCCACCGAGTTGAAGGTCGGGAACGCCACGTCGCGGACCCCGAGTTGCAGCGGCACCAGGAAGTTCATGAACCCCAGCACCAGCGGCATGGCGCCGAACAGGATCATGATCGTCCCGTGGGCGGAGAAGATCTGGTTGTAGTGCTCGGGCGGCAGGTAGCCCTGGGCGCCGATCGCCATCGCCTGCTGGGTGCGCATCATGATCGCGTCGGCGAAGCCGCGGATCAGCATCACGACCCCGAGGAGGACGTACATCACGCCGATCCGCTTGTGGTCGACCGAGGTGATCCATTCCTTCCAGAGGTAGGGCCACCAGCCCTTGACGGTGACCAGCACCAGCACGCCGATCAGGATCGCCATCACCGCCAGCGAGGTGATCAGCGGGATGGGCTGGCTGAGGGGGATGGCCGAGAGGCTGAGCTTGCCGAACATCAGTGGTGTCCCCCGGTCGAGACTTCACGTCCGGCGTGCGCGGGGTTCTCCGGTTCGGGCCCCGGCGCCGGCGGGATCTTCTGCGTCGCCACGGCCTGGAAGAGCTGCGGGTCGATCGCCGAGTAGGTCGACGGCGGCACGTTCTGGCTTTGCCGCGCGAGGACCGCGTAGGCCGCCTGGTCGAGCACCGGGCCGCCGCCCCTGGCCGCCTGGGCCCAGGCGGCGAACTGGTCGGCGGGCACGCTCCGGACCTGGAACTGCATGTCCGAGAAGCCGTCGCCCGAGAAATGCGCCGAGACGCCGAACAGGTTGGCCGGATGATCCGCCTGCAGGTGCAGCTGCGAGACCATCCCGGGCATGGCGTAGATCATCGAGCCCAGCCGGGGCACGAAGAAGACGTTGAACACGCTCGCCGAGGTGATCGAGAAGTGGACCGGCGTGCCCGCCGGCACCACCAGCTGGTTGACCGTCGCCACCCCCTGCTGCGGGTAGATGAACAGCCACTTCCAGTCGAGCGAGACGACCTGCACCTCGAGCGGCGGCGTCTTCGAGGGCAGCGGCCGGAACGGGTCAAGCTTGTAGGAGCCGATCCAGATCACCCCGCCGATGAACATGATGGTGAGGATCGGGATCGACCAGACCACCGCCTCGATCCGACCGGAGTAGGACCAGTTCGGCAGGTACTCGGCCTTGGTGTTGGAGGCGCGGTAGCGCCAGGCCATCCAGAACGCGAGCAGGATCGTCGGGATGATGATCGCCAGCATGATGATCGTGGCGACGATCAGGATGTTGGCGTCGTCGCGGCCGACAGGCCCGACGGGATCGAGCACGCCGGAGCAGGCTGCGGCCGGCAGGGCGCCGCCGACGGCTGCGGCGACGGTGCGCCAGGTCCTGCGGTGAGCCGATCGCAGCCGCACGCCGTCTCTCCAGTCCCAAGGGCTGGAGGGTCAACAGCGGCGCTGGACGCAAGTTCCCCGGGCGCAGCAATTGGCGCCCGGGTTGCAGCCGGTCGGTCAGGCCTTCACGAAGGGCAGGGCGGTGGTCGGAGCTTGGCCCATGGCGAGCAGGGCGTTGGCCACGGCCGGGGCGATCACGGGCGTGCCGGGCTCGCCGACGCCGCTCGGCGGATTGGCCGAGGGAACGATGTAGGTCTCCACGGTCGGCGCCTCGGAGTTCCGCAGCACCCGGTAGCCGTCGAAGTTGGACTGCTCCACCTCGCCGTCCTTCATGGTGATCTTGCCGAACAGGGCCGCAGAGAGGCCAAGGCAGGTGCCGCCCTCCATCTGTGCCGCGATCTGATCTGGCGAGATCGCCGTGCCGCAGTCGATGGCCGTGACCACCCGGCCGATCTTGGGCTGGCCGTTCTCCAGCTTCACCTCGGCGATCTGGGCGACCACGGAGCCGAAGCTCTCGTGGACCGCGACGCCGCGGGTCCATCCGGCGGGCGGCGGGGTCGTCCAGCCGGCCTTCTCGGCCGCCAGGTTGAGCACCGCCAGGTGCCGGGCCGCGCCGGCCTTGGCGTAGAGGGTGCGGCGATACTCCACCGGATCCTTGCCGGCCTTCTTCGCCAGCTGGTCGATGGTGTGCTCCATGACGAAGGCGGTGTGGGTCGCCCCCACCGATCGCCACCACAGCACCGGCACGCCGACGTCGGGCGACAGCAGCTGGGCGTCGACCACGGGCGTGGCCTTCAGACAGGGCGAATCCGAGGCGCCTTCGACCGACGTCGGGTCCACCTTGGGCGTGCCCATGGGCGAGCCCTTCATGATCGACTGTGTGACCACGCGATGACGCCAGGTGGCCGGCAGACCGTCCTTGTCCAGGGTCACGCGCACCGCGTGGTGGACCATGGGCCGGTAGTAGCCGGCGCGCATGTCGTCCTCGCGCGTCCAGACCAGCTTCACCGGCCGGCCGCCGCCGACCTTCTTGGCGACCTGCACCGCCTCGGCCACGTAGTCGGACTGGAAGTTGGTCCGCCGGCCGAACGAGCCGCCGGCGAACAGGGTCTGTACCTCGACGTTGCCCGGCAGATTGCCGACGATCTTGGCGGCGTTGAGCTGGTCCAACGTCGGGCCCTGGGAGCCGTGGATCAGCTTGCAGCTCTGGCCCTTGACGATGGCCACGCAGTCCATCGGCTCCATGGTCGCATGGGCCAGGTACGGGAAGTCGTAGGTGACCTCCACCGCCGCCTGGCCGCCTGCCGCCTTCGCCGCCTCGCCCTTGGAGCCGAAGGCCTGCCAGGCGGTCTTGCCCGTGGGCTGCGCCTTGCCGGCCGCGAGGTCGGCGTAGAGCTTGGAGAGCTGATCGGTGCCGCGGGTCTCCGCCTTGGTGAAGTCCCACTTCACCTTCAGGGCGTCGCGTCCCTGACGGGCGGCCCAGGTGTTGTCGGCCACGACCGCGACGCCGGTCGGGATCTGGAAGACGTCAACCACGCCGGGCACCTTGCGCGCCGCGCTGTCGTCGAACGAGACGACCTTGCCGCCGAACTTCGGCGCATGGGCGACCATCGCCGTCAGCATGTTCGGCAGGTGGATGTCCTGGGTGTAGGTGGCCGTCCCGGTGCTCTTGGCCACGGCGTCCTTACGGCGGACCCGGTCGGTGCCGATCAGGCTGAAGGTCTTCGGATCCTTCAGCACCGGAGCCTTGGGCGGCGCCACCTTGGCCGCGTCCGGCAGCAGCTCGGCGAAGGTCGCCTGCTGGGCGCCGCCGTTATGGCTGACGACGCCATTCTTCACGGCGATCTCGGCGACCGGCACGTTCCACTTCGTCGCCGCGGCCTGGACGAACATCGCCCGCGCCGCGGCGCCTGCGGTCCTGAGCTGCATCCAGGAGTTCGGGATGGCGGAGGAGCCCCCGGTGCCCTGAACGCCCATGGCCGAGTTGGCGTAGACCTTGGCGTTCGCCGCGGCGTGCTCGGTCTTCACCTTGTCCCAGTCGGCGTCCATCTCCTCGGCGGCGATGGCCGCCAGGCCGGCGTGGTTCCCTTGGCCGAATTCGATGTGCTTGCAGATCACAGTGACCCAGCCGTCGGGGGCCACCTTGATGAAGGGGCCGAAGGCGCCGAAGTCGTGCGGCGCGCCCATGCTCATGATGTCGACCATCATATTGGCGGGCGAGCAGCCGACCAGCAGGGCGCCGCCGGCGAGGGTCGCGCCGACGGTCAGGGCTTCGCGGCGGGTGGCGCCTTGCGCCAGGCGTTGCAGGGGCTTGTTCATCGTGCGGCCTCCCCTTAGACGCCGGCCGCCGGCTTCGGAGCCGGGACTTCGATCGGCGGCGGATTGGCGGCGACCTGCGGCAGGCCGGCGGCGTCCTTGATCGCCTCGCGGATGCGCTGGTAGGCCCCGCAGCGGCAGATGTTCCCGTCCATGGCCGAGGCGATCTCCTCGTCGCTCGGATGCGGCTTCTGCTCGAGCAGGGCGACCGCGCTCATGATCTGGCCGGACTGGCAGTAGCCGCACTGCGGCACATCGTGCTTCACCCAGGCCTGTTGTACCGGGTGGGCGCCGCCGAGCCCTTCGATCGTGGTGATCTTGGCGGTTCCCAGCACGCCGATCGGCGTCGAGCACGAGCGGATCGGCTGGCCGTCCGCGAGCACCGTGCAGGCGCCGCACTGGCCGACCCCGCAGCCGTACTTCGAGCCCGTCATCAGGAGCTCGTCGCGGAGCACCCAGAGCAGGGGCGTGTCGGCCGCCGCCTTCACGTCCACAGGTTTGCCGTTGATCTGCAGCGTCGTCGCCATGCGCGCCTCTCCCCGAACCGCTTTGCGTCGCGCCATCCTAACGCCGTTCAGACTGGCCCGTAAATCGCGCCGAGGGCTCTCCAGCAGTAGCCTCAAAGGTTGCCCCAAAGGTTGCCCTGGCGTCGCCTGGGCGGCTACTAGGCGCGGCAAGGGAAAAGAACAGGTTCGGGGACCCAGGACATGAAGACCTTTGGCTATGCCGCGGCGGCGCTCGCCATGAGCCTCGCGGCCGCGCCCGCCTTCGCCCAGGACGGCGCCCAGCTCTTCAACATGCAGTGCAAGATGTGCCACGGCCCGGCCAGCACGGTGATGGCCCCGGCGCTCGCCGGCGTCGCGGGCGCGAAGATCGCCGCCCGCCAGGATTTCGCCTATTCGCCCGCCCTCAAGGCCAAGGACGGCGCCTGGACCGACGCCAACCTCGACGCCTTCCTGAAGGCGCCGATGGCCTTCGCGCCCGGCACCCGCATGCCGGTGTCGGTGCCCGACGACGCCAATCGCGCGGCGATCGTCGCCTACCTGCACACCCTGAAATAGCCGCCGCCGATGGACGCCTTTCCCGCCTTCTTCCCCCTCGCCGGCCGGGTGGTGGTGGTGGCCGGGACGGGTCCCGCGGCCGAGGCCAAGGCGCGGCTGTTCGACGGCTCCCCCGCGCGGATCATTCGCCTCGCCGGGGAGGCGGCGTTCAATCCGAAGGCCTACGCCGGCGCGAGCCTCGTCTTCATCGGCTCCGATGACGACGCCTTCGCCGAGGCCGCTGCCGCGGCCGCGCGCGCCGCCCGCGTGCCGGTGAACGTGGCCGACCGGCCGGCCCTCTGCGATTTCACCACCCCGGCCGTGATCGACCGGGGCGAGGTGGTGGCGGCCATCGGCACCGGCGGCGCCTCGCCCATGCTCGCCACCCTGCTGCGTCAGGACATCGAGGCCCGTGTGCCGGAAGGCGCCGGCCGGGTCGCCGCCCTGTTCCGCGGCCTGCAGGACGAGGTCCGCCAGGCTCTGCCCGAGCCGCATCGCCGCCGCGCCTTCCTGCGCGCCGCCCTCAATGGGCCTGCCGCGCGGGCGGCGATGGAGGGCGACATGGAGCGCGCCTCGCGGCTGCTGCGCGACGCGCTCGCCTCCGGCCATGCCGGCGCCGGCATGGTGCAGTTCATCGACGCGCGCGGGCCCGCCGAGCGGCTGTCGCTGAAGGCCGCCAGGGCGCTCGCCGCCGCCGACGTGCTGATCGCGGACGAGGGCGCCGACGCCGAGGTCATGGGCCTCGCCCGGCGCGACGCCGACCGGCTGGAACATGGGGCGCCGGAGCGCCTGGCCGAGCTCGCCGCCCGCGGCCTCAAGGTCGCGCGTCTGGTCACCGCGGTCGAATGGCGTCGCGAGGCGCAGGCCCTGGCGGAGCTCGGGGTGGAGATCGAGGTCCTGCCCATCGCCACCTAAATAATGCCCGGATAAATATAGACAGGGAATTTTCGCCCGGGTATTAAGCCGGTTCATCTGGAGCCCGGCCATGCCTCACCCCATTCCCGAAGCCCGCCGCGCCGACGTCGCGGCCGCGCTCGTCGCCGCCTTCGGGACGTCCGAGCTGGACGCCGAGCCGGTCGTGCTCTCGGGCGGCCTCTCCGGGGCGCGCCTGCTGCGCATCCGGCTCGGTGGCGTGCCCTATGTGCTGCGGCTGGAGGCCGAAGCCTCGCCCTACGCCCCGCCGGCGCGGGCGCGGACCTACGCCTGCATGCGCGCCGCGGCCGAGGCCGTGCTCTCGCCCCGGGTTTGGCACGCCGATCCGGCGGCGGGGATCACCATCATCGACTTCATCCCCCAGGCGCCGCTCGCTGACTATCCCGGCGATGGCGAGGGGATGCTCGTCGAGCTCGCCCAGTCGCTGCGCGTGCTGCATCAGCTTCCGCCCTTCCCGGCGGAGGTGGACTTCCTGGACGGCGTCGCCGGCCTCATCGAGCGCCACCTCGCCGCGGGCCTGCTGTCGCCCGAGACGACGGCCGAGGTGTTCGAGCGCTTCCAGGAGCTGAGAACGCTCTATCGGCCCCGGCCGGCGGACCTCGTGTCGAGCCACAACGACCTCAATCCGGCGAACATCCTCTACGACGGGCGCCGGCTGTGGCTGATCGACTGGGAGGTGGCCTTCCTCGCCGACCGCTTCCTCGACCTCGCCGCGGTCGCCAACTGGTTCGGCCAGGACGCCTCGGGAGAGCGGCGGCTGCTCGGCGCCTACTTCGGACGCGAGCCCGAGGGCGACGAGCTCGGCCGCCTGCGGCTGATGCGCCAGGCCAACCACGTCTACTACGGCGTCATCTTCCTGATCGGCGCGGCCGCCGAACGGCCGGGCGTGCGGCTCGGCGGGGATGCGCTTCGCGGCCCCTCGCTCGAGGAACTTCGCCAGCGGCTGCGGACCGGCGGCCTGGACCTCGCGAGCTGGGAGAACCGCATCGCCTACGGCAAGGCGCGCCTCTCGGCGGCCCTCGTCGGGATGCGCGACACGACGTTCGGCGCCGCCCTCGCCGCCCTCTAGCGGTCGAGCGGGCGCTCCTTGGTCTCCGGCAGCAGCAACAGGCAGCTCACCACCGACAGGGCGGTGAAGGCGAACGGGTACCAGAGGCCGGAGTAGATGTTGCCCACGGCGGCGACGATGGCGAAGGCGGTGAACGGCACGAAGCCGCCGATCCAGCCGGTGCCGATGTTGTAGGGCAGCGACATGGCCGTGTAGCGGATCCGCGTCGGGAAGAGCTCCACCAGGCAGGCGGCGATCGGGCCGTAGAGCGCGGTGGCGGCGATCACGAAGACCAGCAGCACCGCGAAGGCGCCCGGCAGGTTCATGCGCGTCGGATCGGCCTTGGCGGGATAGCCGCCATGGGCGAGCGCGGCCTTCACCTTGGTCTCCACGCTGGTCTTCAGCGCCTTGGCGACGTCCTTCGGCAGGCCGCGCGCGTCGGCGGACGGGATGGTCACCAGCCCGACCCGGACCTGCGCCGTCGTGCCGGGCGGAGCGGCGACGTTCCGGTAGGAGACCCCGGCGTTGGCGAGCGTGCTCTTGGCGATGTCGCAGGAGGAGGTGAAGCTCGCCTTGCCGACGGGATCGAACTGCAGCGAGCAGTCGGCCGGATCGGCGACGACCGAGACCGGCGTGCGCGCCTCGGCCTCGGCCAGGGCCGGGTTCAGCGTCTTCGCCAGGCCATGGAAGCCCGGGAAGTAGGCGACCAGCATGAGGGTCATGCCGAACAGCATCACCGGCTTCCGACCGAACTTGTCGGACAGCCAGCCGAACACGACGTAGAGCACCGCGCTCACCGCCGTGGCGCAGATCATCAAGGTGTTGATGGTCTCCGGCGCAACCTTCAGGAACTTCTCCATGAAGGTCTGGGTGTAGAAGAAGGCGGTGTACCAGACCGCGCCCTGGGCGCTCATGATCGCCACCAGGGCGATCAGCACGATCTTCAGGTTCTGCCACTGGCCGAACGACTCGCGGAACGGCGCATCGGTGCCTTCGCCGCTTTCCTTCATGCGCGCGAACTCGGGGCTCTCGGAGAGCTTGAGGCGCATGAAGATCGAGATCGCCAGCAGGGCGGCCGACACCAGGAACGGGATCCGCCAGCCCCAGGCGTCGAAGGCCGCCGGGCCGAACGCCCGGCCGACGACGATGCGGCTCGCCAGGATCACCAGCAGGGCGGCGAGCAGGCCGAAGGCCGCCGAGGTCTGCACCCAGCCCGTGGACCGCCCGCGGGCGTTCACGGCCGCGTGCTCGGCAACATAGATCGCCGCCCCGCCGTATTCGCCGCCGAGCGCGAAGCCCTGGATGATGCGCATGAGCACGAGGAGCGCCGGCGCCATCAGCCCGGCGGTGGCGTAGGAGGGCAGCAGGCCGATGCCGACCGTCGCCCCGCCCATCAGGGCCACGGTCACCAGGAACGCGCCCTTGCGGCCCAGCCGGTCGCCGATCCGGCCGAACACCAGGGCCCCGATAGGGCGGAACAGGAAGCCCGTGCCGAACAGCGCCAGGGCGGCGATGTAGCCGGCGGTCTCGGGCAGGCCCGAGAAGAAGGTCTTGGAGATGATCTGGGTGAGGCTTCCGAAGACGAAGAAGTCGTACCACTCGAACGTCGTGCCGGCCGAAGACGCGGCCACCACCGTCGTCAGCGACGTCGTCTTAGCGGGCGCGCCTGCGCCCTCCGCGGAAACGTCCGCCATCCCGATCACCTCCCCGAACGCGAAGGGCAAGCTCTAGCACCGGTGATGGCTTTTCCAAGCCCGCGCGGTCAGGCGACGGCGCTGTTGTCTTCGACTTCCGCCCCCGCGACCTGGCTGAGCCGGGCGATCTCGGCGACCAGGGCGGCCGGCGAGATCGGCTTGCCGACCACCCCGTCCATGCCGGCGTCGAGATAGTGCCGCTGCTGGTGCGACAGCACATTGGCGGTCAGCGCGACGATCGGGGTGGCCGCGGCGGCCCCGCCCAGGGTGCGGATCCGGCGCGCGGCCTCCAACCCGTCGATGCCCGGCATCTGCACGTCCATCAGGATCAGGTCGAAGCCGCCCCGCTCTGCGGCCTCGATGCCGAGATAGCCGTCGGCCGCCGTCTCCACCGAGGCCCCGAGGCTCTCCAGCAGCTTGGTGGCGATCATGCGGTTGGTGGCGTTGTCTTCCACGACCAGCACCCTCAGGCCCTCGAGCACCGGCGCGATCTCGTCGGCCACCACCGCCTGGGCGTCGGCCGGCTCGGCGGCGATCTCCAGCCAGAAGGTGGAGCCCTGGCCCTCGGTCGAGACGAAGCCGACGTCGCCGGACATCATCTCGGCCAGGCGCTTGGTGATGGTCAGCCCCAGGCCCGAGCCGCCGAAACGGCGGGTGGTCGAGGCGTCGCCCTGGTCGAAGCGCTGGAAGATGCGGCCCTGGGCGTCGGCCGGAATGCCGACGCCGGTGTCCTCCACCTCGAAGCGCAGGGTGGACGCGGTCGGCGTGAAGCAGACGATCCTGACGTGGCCGGTCTCGGTGAACTTCACCGCATTGCCGACCAGGTTGAACAGCGCCTGGCGCAGCCGGACCGGGTCGGCGCGCACCCAGCCGACCTGGGCCGCCACGTCGGTCTGAAGCGTCAGGCCCTTGGCCTCCGCCTGGGGCCGCAACAGGCGCGCGACCCCCTCCACCAGGGCGGCGACGTCGACCGGCTCGCAGGCCAGCTCCAGGCGCCCGGCCTCGATCTTGGAGAAGTCAATGACGTCGTTGAGCAGCTCAGCCAGCATCTGGCCGCAGGACAGCGCCTCCTCCAGCATCCGCCGGCCTTCCTCGCTGATCTTCTCGGTCTTGAGGAGGTGCAGCACGCCCATGACCCCGTTCATCGGCGTGCGGATCTCGTGGCTCATGTTGGCCAGGAAGGCGGCCTTCGCCTCGGCCCCGGCCTCGGCCGCCTGCTGGGCTTCCCGGAGCGCGATTTCCTGGCGCTTGCGGGTGTCGAAGTCCTGGACGAGGCCCACGGCCTTCAGCCAGCGGCCGTTGCGGGCGACCTTGAGGTGGTGCGAGACGCGGATCCAGCGGGTCTCGCCGTCGGGGCGGACGATGCGCGCCTCGAACGCCTCGCCGGAGCGCTTCGAGCCGGTGTGCAGCGCCCGGAAGGAGGTGCGCACGTGCTCCAGGTCGTCCGGATGGAAGCCCGGGAAGCGCAGCTGGGTCGCCTCCTCGTAGGTGGCGTTCTTCTGGCCCGTCAGCCGCTGGAATTCGGGCGAGGCCCAGAAGGTCTTGGTGACGTGGTCGATCTCGTAGACGCCGGCGTCGGCGGCCGCGAGGGCGAGCTTGAGACGCCTTGCGTTGGCCTGGGCCTCGGCGCGGGCCTTGCGCATCTGCTGCTCGCCCCGGCGAGCGGCGTCGCGCGCCTCGGCCAGCTCGGTGATGTCCTCGGAGATGCCCTTCAGGACGAAGACGCCCTGCGCCGCCGGCTCGGTCCGCACGGTGACCCGCACCGTCATCCAGCGGTCGTGGGCCTTGATCTTGTGCTCGAACTGCGGCGCCTCGCCGGTCTTGGCGGCGCGGCCGAGGATCTTCTGCACACGCTTGCGGTCGCGAGGCTCCAGCAGGCCGGCGAAGTCGTCGGCGCTGACGACCTTCTCGCGGTCGAGGCCGATCATGCTGACGATCTCGTCGGACCACCAGATGCGGTCCTGCACGGGGTCGTAGCTCCAGATGCCGATGCCCGCCGAGGCGCCCAGCAGCTTGCGGGTCCGCCGCGCCTCGGCCAGCTCCTCGGCCCGCGCCCGCTCCTCGGTCGCGTCGCGCATGGTGACGATGTGGGAGCCGTCCTCCAGCATCTGGCGCCGCGCCGCGTACCAGGTGTGGGAGCCGTTCTTGCCGCGGATGCGGACCTCGGTCTCGAACACCCCGCCGGGCTTCGACTTGGCGAGCCGCGCGCGCACAGCCGGCCGGTCGTCGGGATGGAAGAAGTCGATGGCGGGGAAGCCGATGAGCTCGGCCTCGGTCCAGCCGGTCAGCCGCTCCCAGGCCGGGTTCACCAGCCGGAAGCGCCCGTCCGGGCCGACCACATGCATGAGATCCTGGCTGTTCTCGAACAGCCAGCGGATCATCTCAGGCTTGTCGGCCGCCGCGCTTGAAGCGCCTGTTCTGGCCATCGCGTTCCCTCACGAAGGGGACTCCCTTACACCTGTGAGGTAAACACAAGGTTTGACTGAGGGTGCGACCGATGGCGCACCCCAGGCCCTCTCCAAGCCTCTGTCCCGGAACGATTTTTGGCCTAGAACGCGTTTTCGCCGGTGATGGCGCGGCCGAGGATGAGCGCGTGCACGTCGTGGGCGCCCTCGTAGGTGTTGACCGTCTCGAGGTTCGCCGCGTGGCGCATCACGTGGTACTCGCCAGAGATACCGTTGCCGCCGTGCATGTCGCGGGCCTCGCGGGCGATGGCCAACGCCTTGCCGCAGTTGTTGCGCTTCATCATCGAGATCGCTTCCGGAACCCAGGCGCCCTCGTCGATCAGCCGGCCGAGGGCCAGGGCGCCCTCGAAGCCGAGCGCGATCTCGGTCTCCATGTCAGCGAGCTTCTTCTGCACCAGCTGGCGCGAGGCGAGGGTGCGGCCGAAGAGCGAGCGGCTGGAGACGTAGTCGCGCGCCGCGTGGAAGCAGAACTCCGCCGCGCCCATGGCGCCCCAGGCGATGCCGTAGCGGGCCTTGTTCAGGCAGGAGAACGGACCCTTCAGGCCGGAGACGTTCGGCAGCATCATGTCTTCGGGTACGAAGACGTCGTCGAGGGCGATCTCGCCGGTCACCGAGGCGCGCAGGCTGAGCTTGTTCTGGATCTTGGGGGTCTCGAAGCCCTTGGCCCCGCGCTCCACCAGGAAGCCGCGGATCACGCCGTCGAGCTTGGCCCAGACCAGGGCCACGTCGCTGATCGGCGAGTTGGTGATCCACATCTTGGCGCCCGAGAGCGAATAGCCGCCGGCCACCTTCTTCGCGACGGTGCGCATCGAGGCCGGGTCCGACCCGCCGTCCGGCTCGGTCAGGCCGAAGCAGCCGACGATCTCGCCCTTGGCCATGCCCGGCAGGAACTTCTTCTTCTGCGCTTCGGAGCCGAAGGCGAAGATCGGGTACATGACCAGCGAGGACTGCACGCTCATCGCCGAGCGGTAGCCGGAGTCGATGGCCTCGATTTCGCGGGCGATCAGGCCGTAGGCCACGTGGTTGACCCCGGCGCAGCCGTACTCCTCCGGGAGCGTCGGGCCGAGGAAGCCCAGCTCGCCCATCTCGGTCATGATCTCGCGGTCGAACCGCTCGTCGGCGAAGGCCGAGACCACCCGCGGCAGGAGCTTGTCGCGGGCGTAGGCGCGGGCCGCTTCCCAGACCATGCGCTCTTCCTCGGACAGCCGCGAGGCGAGGTCCAGCGGGTCATCCCAGCGGAAGGTCTTCTGGGCGGTCTTCTGGGGCGCGGTGTCGAGGGCCATGGCGGGTCTCCCTAGGTGAGCGGCGGCCTTATGGCCGGAAAACGGCGCGTCGGGTAGGCGCCTTTCCGTGTCGCGGGTGAGGTGGGGCCATTTTTGCAACTCATTCGCATTTACAGCTCAGATGGACCTAGTTAAGAACGCTTCGCAATTGCAACGGGAGAGCGTTCATGCGTCGCGTGTCGTCGGGCGTCGTCAGCTATCGGAAGCCGCGGGCGCGGCTGGCGGGGGCGCTGGCGGCGCTGGGCGGCGTCGCGGACGCGGGCGCGGCCCACGCCGATCAGGGCGTCGCCGTGGCCGCCGAGGTGCAGGGTGTGCAGGTCATCGGCCAGCGCCTGCCGCTCGACCGCGACACCGGCCTGTCGGTCCTGCCGAACAGCGTCCAGGACACGCCCCAGGCGATCAGCGTCATCGACCAGGCGCAGCTCAAGGCGCAGGGCGTGAACACTCTCGAACAGGCGCTGCGCAACGTGCCGGGGATCACCATCGCCATCGGCGAGGGCGGCACGCTCAACGGCGACCAGTTCAAGATCCGCGGCTTCGACGCCAAGGACGATGTCTATGTGGACGGCCTGCGCGACTTCGGCGTCTACACGCGCGACAGCTTCGCCTACGAGGAGGTCCAGGTGCTCAAGGGCCCCTCCGGCGCCCTCTTCGGGCGCGGGACCACGGGCGGGGCGATCAACACCCTGTCGAAACAGCCGAAGCTCGACGACTTCGGCGCGGTCGACCTCTTCGCCGGCTCGGGCGACTACTACCGGGCCCTCGCCGACGTGAACCACAGGATCGGCGAGACCTCGGCGATCCGCCTGAACCTCATGGGATCGAACACCGGCGTCGTCGACCGCGACCTCATCTATTCCAAGCGCTGGGGCGCGGCGGTCAGCGGCGGCTTTGGGCTGGGGACCGACACCACCGCGGTGGTCAGCTACCTGCACCAGCACGATCACCGCCGGCCCGACTACGGCTTGATCATCGTCCAGCCGCCGGGCAGCCTCACGGCGATGCCGGCGAGCGAATACGGCGTCGGGGTGGAGCGTTCGGCCTTCCTCGGCTTCCGCAACGACGTGGACCGGACCGACGCCGACATCCTGACCGTCCGCCTGACGCACAAGGCCTCGGAGGCCCTGACCTTCACCTCCGACACCCGCTACGGCGTCTATTCGCGCTACTTCCAGTACTCGACGCTCGACCAGTGCAACGCCGCCTGCACGACCGCCCTGTTCGACAAGGATCCGGCGACCGAGGCCTTCGGCGGCATCGGCGGCTCCAGCCCCTACGACATGGACGCCTGGGGCCTGCAGAACATCTCCACCGCCCGCTGGGACGCCCGGTTCGACCGGTTCCGCAACCAGGCGATCCTCGGCGTCGATCTCTCGAAGCAGGTGAACGACAAGTCGTTCCTCGCCTACGCCCTGCCGGCCGGCGTCACGACCCGGCCCAACATGCCCCATCCGATCGTCGACCCGAACCCGGACTTCCCGGCCGGCTACACGCTGTTCACCCCGATCCCCGGCCAGAACATCGCCTGCCCCAAGAGCGGCAACTGCACGACAACTGTCCTCGGCTCCACGGTCTTCACCAACGTCGCCGGCACGGGGACCCTGGCCAGCCGCGGCGAGAGCACCGACCTCGGCGCCTTCCTCACCGACCGGCTCTGGCTGATCGAGGAGTTGTCGCTGATCGGCAGCCTGCGGCTCGACCGCTACACCGCCGAACTGGAGAGCACCCTCTACAGCGGCGCGGCCTCGCCGCCCGGCGGCCTGAAGGTGCGCTCCAGCCTGACGAGCCCACGCGTCAGCGTGGTCTTCGAGCCTGCCGCCGATCGGACCTTCTATCTCTCCTGGGGCAAGTCGCAGACGCCGCAGGGAACCTCCGTCGTCGGCGCCGGCACGGCCCTGACCGTCACGGCCCGCGACCTCGCGCCGGAGGAGAGCGAGATCCTCGAGGCCGGCGCCAAGATGGCCATCCCGCACACGCGGCTGGCCGCCACCGCCTCAGTCTTCCAGGTGAAGAAGGACAACGCCCTCCAGGTCGACCCCGCAACGGGCTTCCTGCAGGCCCAGTCGGGCGAGCGCCAGGAGGTGAAGGGCCTCGAGCTCTCCCTCGCCGGCAAGCTGACCGGCGCCTGGCAGGTCTCGGCGGCCTACAGCTACCTGGACGCGAAGATCCAGGACTCCTCGTCCAACTGCGCCGTTCCGACGAGCACGAGCGGAACGCCCACCGGCATCGTCTGTCCGCTCGGCGTCACCGCAGCGATCCCCGTCCGCAACACCGTCGCCATCGGCCGCCAGGTCGCCTTCGTGCCGAAGCACGGGGCCTCGCTCTATTCGACCTACGACCTCTCCGGCTGGATCGAGGGGCTGAGCGTGGGCGGCGACGTGGTCTACCAGTCCAAGCTCAACCTCGCCTACCAGGCGCGCAGCCTGAGCTACGCCGACCGTTCGACCCTGGTGGCCTCCCGCATCGCCGAGGTCCCCGACAGCGTTACCCTCGACGCCTTCGTCAGCTACAGCCGCGGCCCGTGGCGCGTCGCGGTGAACGCCTACAACCTGGCCGACCGCCTGAACTACACCCAGGTGTTCTCGAACCGCGCGGTCCCGGCCCCCGGCCGCTCCGTCGTCCTCTCGCTGGGTGCGAGGTTCTGATGCTGATCACCCTCGAAGACGTCCTCTCCGCCGACCAGGTGGCCGATTTCCGCCGCCGCCTGTCGGCGACCGACTGGGTCGATGGCCGGGTCACCGCCGGCGAGCAGTCGGCCCGCGCCAAGCGCAACCTTCAGGTCCCGGAGGACGCGCCCCTGGCCCGCGAGCTCGGCGAGATCGTCCTCGGCGCGCTCGGGCGCAATCCCGCCTTCGTCTCGGCGGCCCTGCCGCTGCGGGTCTTCCCGCCGCTGTTCAATCGCTACGACCAGGGCATGGGCTTCGACACACATGTCGACAACGCGATCCGCTTCTCGGGCCCGGTCCGCTACCGGACGGACCTCTCGGCGACGCTCTTCCTCACCGATCCGGAGGACTACGAGGGCGGCGAGCTGATCGTCGAGGACTCCTATGGCGAGCACGACGTCAAGCTGCCGGCCGGCCACATGGTGCTCTACCCGGCGACCAGCCTGCACCGCGTCGCCCCGATCGTCCGAGGGTCGCGCTGGGCCTCCTTCTTCTGGATCCAGTCGATGGTCCGTTCGGACGAGAAGCGCGCCCTGCTGCACGATATGGACACCGCCATCCAGGCGCTCTCGGCCAAGGTCGGGCAGGGGGATGCGTCGGTGGTCAGCCTCGCCGGCTCGTACCACAACCTCATCCGCATGTGGGCGGAGGTCTGAGCACCGGCTCGGCCGCCCGCGCGAGGAGACGCCATCTTTGATGACGCTCGGCGCAACCGCCGGGCGGGTTCGGTGTTCCACCGGAGAACCGTGGCGCAAGGAACGGCCGCATGATCGCCGCCCTGGCATTCGCAAGACCCTTCGCCGTGCTGGCGGCGTTCGCCTTCCTCGCCGGATTTCTCGGCTACACGGCGCTCGGCCATCCGGCGCGGGCCATGGCCCAGGTCGAGCTGCGGCCCGCGGCGTCCTCGGGGCCGGCCTCCGACGACTGGAACCTGCCCAAGCACACCTGAGGCTGCGGCGGCTCAGCCGCCGCGCGCCACGAACCAGCCGTTCTTGAAGCCGTCCTGCGCCTTGCCGTAGCCGAAGGCCTCGCCCTCCGGCGTGGTGACGCGGCCGCCCGCCGCTTCCAGCACCGCGTGGCCCGCGGCGATGTCCCACTCCATGGTCGGTCCGTGCCGCGGATAGATGTCGGCGGCGCCCTCGGCGATCCGGCAGAGCTTGATCGAGGAATCCATCGCCTGCTCGCGGTGGAAGCCGTACTGCCCGCGCAGCGCCTCCAGCGTCTCGGGCTTCATGGTGTGGCTGATCAGGACCAGGGCCTTGCCCTCGGGCCAGCGGCGCACATGCACCGGCTCCGCCGCGCCGCCCTCGACCCGCTTCATCGCCTTGCCGCCCGAGGTGAACCAGCACTCGCCGGTCGGCGGGCAGGCCACCGCGCCGGCCACCGGCCGGTGGTTCTCGATCAGGCCGATGTTGACCGTGAAGCTCGGATCGCCGCGGACGAAGGCCTTGGTGCCGTCCAGCGGGTCGACCAGGAAGAAGCGCGGGCCGATGGCGTCGGGCGTGCCGTAGCGCGCCGCGTCCTCCTCGGAGATGATCGGCGTGTCGGGGAATTCCTTGCGCAGCGCCTCGAGGATCAGCGCCTCGGCGCGATGGTCGGCCTCGGTGACGGGGCTCTCGTCGGCCTTGTGCGTCACCGCCACGCCCGACCGCCACAGCGGCAGGATGAGCCGCGCGGCGGCCTCGCAGATCTCGGCCAGCTTCGGCCCCACGTCATTGGCCGCCACGTCGTTCATCGAATTTCCCTCGGGTCATCGCCCACGAACACCAGCCGGATGACCTCGGCGTCGATCACCTGCTTTCCGGCGTTCTCGAAGTTCACGGTCACCTTGCGGCCAGCCACCGACTGCACCTGGCCGAGCCCCCAATCCGCTTCCGCCGGGTGGCGCACGAGGACGCCCGGTTCGAGGAATGGATCCAGATGAGGTCGCATGGCTGGCGCTCTCATATGGGCCCGAGGGCGTTTTCCAAAGGCTCAAATCACGCCAAGGTCCCGACCATGACCGACATGCCGGCCCCCGAACCCAGCGCCGACCCGACCGCCGCGGCCGTGCGCCCGGCCGAGCTCGCCGCCTACCTGGCGGCGCGCATGTGTCACGACTTCATCAGCCCGGCGAGCGCCATCGTCTCGGGCCTCGACCTCCTGGAAGACCCCTCCGCGCAGGACATGCGCGAGGAGGCCATGTCGCTGATCGCCACCTCGGCCCGCAAGCTCGCCGACCTGCTGCAGTTCAGCCGGGTGGCGTTCGGCGCCTCGGCCTCGGCCGAGACCTTCGATTCCCGCGATCTCCAGAAGCTTGCCCAGGGCGTCTTCGCCCACATGCGGGCCGAGCTGGAATGGGTGGTCGAGCCTCCGGCGCTCAACAAGCCCGCCGCCCGCACCCTGCTCAACCTCGCGCAGATGGCCGGCGCGGCCCTGCCGACCGGCGGCGTGGCGCGGATGCGCGTGGTGCAGGAGGCCGGGTCGGTGGCCATCGCCGCCGAGGCCGTCGGCCCGCGGGCGCGGCTGCGTCCCGAGGTGCTGCGCGGCCTGCAGGGCCAGCCCCTGGGCGAGGGCCTGCACGGCCACTGGGTGCAGGCCTACTACGTGCATCTGTTCCTCACCGATGCGGGCGGCCGGGTGTTCGCCGACGTCAGCGAGGAGAAGGTCGTCTTCGCCGCCACCGTGCCGGTCTGATCCGCCGGGATTCCCGGCGGTAACGCTACCGGTCCTTAACCATCCCCGCGCGAGAATGGCCGGCGAGGATGGAGCCTTCTCACGTGAAGACCTGCCTGGTCGTCGACGACAGCCGCGTGGTGCGCAAGGTGGCGCGCCGGATCCTCGAGGATCTCGGCTTCGACGTGGCCGAGGCCGGCGACGGGGCCGACGCGCTCTCCTTCTGCCGCGCCACCATGCCCGACGCGATCCTGCTCGACTGGCACATGCCGGTGATGAGCGGGCCCGAGTTCCTGCGGCGTCTGCGGCTGGAGCCGGGCGGCGCCGATCCGCGGGTTATCTTCTGCTCCGGCGAGACGCGCATCGCCCGCATCCGCGAGGCGCTCGAAGACGGCGCCGACGAGTTCATCATGAAGCCCTTCGACGCCGACATCGTCATGGGCAAGCTGGCGCAGGCGGGCGTGGCATGACGCCCAAGGAGCGCGACTACATCGCCGGGCTCTGCGCCACCCACGCCGGCCTCAACATCGACACCGAGCGCGCCTACCTGATCGAGAGCCGCATGGCCGCGGTCGCCCGCCGCGAGGGCTTCGGCTCGGTGGAAGAGCTGGTGCGGGCGGTCCGCGACCGCGGCGAGGAGCAGGTGATCTGGACCGTCGTCGAGGCCCTGGCCCCGGCCCAGACGGCCTTCTTCCGCGAGCCTGCGGTGTTCGAAGCCTTGCTGCGCGAACTCCAGGAAGGGGTCGAGCTCGGCGCTTCGCTGCGCGTCTGGAGCGCGGCCTGCGGCACGGGACAGGAAATCTACTCCCTGGCCATGCTGCTCGAGGAGCGAGGCGTGGAAGGGATCGAACTCTTCGCCTCCGACCTCAACGGTCGGATGATCGAGAAGGGCAAGGCGGGGATCTACAATCAGTTCGAGGTGCAGCAGGGCCTCTCCGCCCGGCGCCTCGTGCGCCACTTCGACAATCACGAGGAGGCGTTCATCGTCTCCGCCGACCTGCGCCGCGCGGTGCGCTGGCGGCGGCACAACCTGATCGAGACGCCCAACGGCATGGGCAGCTTCGACGTCATCCTCTGCCGCAACGTCCTCGGCGCTCTGCTGCCCGCCGCCCGCGACAAGGTCCTGGCCCACCTCGCCGGCGCCCTGCGCATCGGCGGCCGGCTGGTGCTGGGCGCCGCGGAGACCGTGACGCCCAAGAGCGGCCTCGTGGCCGTGGCCGGCGAGCCGGGGGTGTTCGAACTGCCGGCCGCGGTCCGCGTCGCCGCCTGATCCGCAAAGCAAAAGCCCCGCCGCTGAACGACGGGGCCTCAAACCAGGATGCCCCTGGTCCTAGGGCTTTGACCTAGTGCTTGGCGTCCTGAGCCGTTTCGGAGACGGCCTGGCCGGCGGCCTGGACGTCCTTGCCGGCGCCTTGAACGGTGTTGCAGGCGGCCACGGCGAGGCTGGCGGCCAGGGCCGCCAGGACGACGATCTTCTTCATGGGGTCTTTCTCCCGGGAGTGTTGCGAGTCGCGTTCGCCGAACGCCTAAGCTGCCGCCTGGTTCCCGTTGGAGGCCTGGGGCTCCGCGCCCGGATTGGGGAAGATCAGGCGGGCGGTGACGCCGCCCCGCGGATTGCGCACCAGTTCGGTCCGGCCGCGCAGCTGCCGGGCGAAGGCGGTCATCAGGGTTCGCCCGACGCCGGAATTGGCGAGGGAGTCGTCGTTCGTCTCCCCGTCGTCGCTGATCTCCAGCTCGGCCTCGTCGCCGCGCACGGTGAAGCTCACGGTCAGCAATCCGCCGCGCTCGTGGAAGGCGTGCTTCTGGGCGTTGGTGATGGCCTCGACGGCGAACAGGGCGAGCGGCGCCAACCGGTCCGGATCGATGACCAGGGCGTCGACGGCAAGCTCCGTCTGCACCGCGGGCCCGTGGAGCATCTCGCCGGCCACCAGCTGGGCGGTCAGCTCCTCCAGGAAGGGACGCAGGTCGACGCGCTTGAGATCCGGGCCCTGGTAGAGCGCGCGGTAGATGAGGGCGAGGGCGGTGATCCGCTGGCGGGTGTCCGACATGGCCGCTCGCGCCGCCGGGTCGGACAAGGAGCGCTGCTGCATGTTGAGCAGGGACGAGATGACCTGCAGGTTGTTCTTCACCCGATGATGGATCTCGCGCATCAGCGCGTCCTTCTGGGCGAGGGAGTCCCGCAGCGAGGCGTCGCGCCCGACGATGGCGTCGGCCATGTCCTCCAGGGTCTCGGCGAGGTCGCGGATCTCCGGCGGCATCTGGTCGGCCTGGATCGGCCGGACCGAGAGGCGGCCGCGGGCGTAGAGGGCGGCGATGCGCTGCAGATAGGTGATCCAGCGCACCACCACGCGGTCGGTCACCAGCAGCACCGCCATGAGCGCCAGGGCGAAGGTGATCAGCGGGAAGACGATGCCGGAGAGCGGGTTCAGCCACGCCCAGGACAGCAGGCCCGGCGACTTAGCCGACAGCACCACATACACCGCCTCGCCGACCACGGGGGCGGCCGAGTAGACCCGCCGCTGGCCGCCCGGGTCGCGGTCGTACCAGACGTCGGACCCCTGGGTGCGGATCCGCGCGCGCCAGTCGGCCGGCAGGGTGGTGAAGGCCCGCGGGTTGGTCAGGGTGATGTAGCGGCCGGTGGCGTCGGCCAGGGCCACCTCCGAGTGGGCCGGCAGGATTGGGTCGGTCACCGAAGGCTCGAGGCTGGCCAGCCGGATCACCGCCACGAAGGCCCCGTCGAAGCGCCCGTCGGGGGCGGTCGCGCGCACCGCGGTGAGCACCGTCGGCTCCTGGGCGTAGGCCGAGCTGGCGTCGCGGGTGATGACCAGAGGCTGGCCCGCGGCGAGCTGCTGGAACCACGGCCGGGCGGCGCGTTCGCTGTCCGCCGGCACGTCGCCGGCGGCGCAGGCGACCCGGCCGCGGCTGTCGAAGCGGATCAGGTTGGCGTAGCCGGGGATCCGCTGGGTGACTTCGGCCAGGCGCTGGGCGCACTGGAAGCCGACCGAGCCCGGGGCCAGGGTCTGCAGCAGGATGTCGGCGCCTTCCATGCGGGCGCGGGCGGTCGCCGCGCTGCGCTCGGCGGCGAAGCCGAGGTTGCGTCGAAGTTCGACGCGCTCACGGTTGAAGGCGATCGCCGATTGCAGGACGCCGAGCAGCAGCACCGGCAGCAGGGCTGCGGCGAGGGCCGCGGTCAAGCGGACCCGGATCGTGCTCAAGGATTCCCAGGGCAGGCTCGCCATTAGCCCGTTTCCGTCCTACCGGACGGTGCTTAGCCGCTCCGCATCGGCGAGAATAGAGCGCATCGCATCGCTCGCCGGCTCCCCGTCGCGGTCGTAGGCGCCGCCCTCGAGGATGGCGTGCAGGGCGCGCCGCGCGCGGCTCACACGGCTCTTCACCGTGCCCACCGCGCAGCCGCAGATGTCCGCCGCTTCCTCGTAGGCGAAGCCGCCGGCGCCCACCAGGATCAGGGCTTCGCGCTGTTCCGGCGGCAGCATGGCAAGCCCCTGGCGCAGCTCGTCGAGGGCCACCGGCGCCTCCGGATCGTCGACGGCCACGAGCGTGCGCTCGGCCGCTTCCTGGTCGAGCTGGCTCTGGCGCCACGACCGGCGCTTCTCGGAATAGAACTGGTTGCGCAGGATCATGAAGGTCCAGGCCTTCATGTTGGTGCCCATCTGGAAGCTGGCCCGCGCGTCCCAGGCCTTCATCATCGCGTCCTGGGCCAGATCGTCCGCCGCGGCCGGGTCGCCGCACAGGGTGCGGGCGAAGGCGCGCAGATGCGGGATCAGCTGCACCAGCTCACGCTTGAAGGCTTCGTCATCCGCGGGCGCGGACGGCTTTTCCATGTCTTCGGCCATCAGCCGTTCTCCGAGGAGCGGCTGTCGGCCCGGCGCAGGATCTCGAGGAATTCGTCGGGCACGTCTTCGTTGACCACCTGGTCGAACATCTGACGCAGGCGCACGCCGATCGCCTGCTGGCGCAGGCGGGCTTCATCCAGGGCGGCGGACGACTTGCGCCGTTCGCCAGGAGGCCGTTGTTCAATCATATCGTCGGCGTCCCGCTCGCGCGGCGGCCGCCCCCTCATCGCATTCTCGTCGTCGCTCAACGCCCGACTCCGCGCTCGGTTCCCGCAGATGGGCGGACAAGATGCGAAAAACCGGCCAGTTTGGGAACTAGTTCCCCAGGCTGACGTTTTTGGACCATCATGGGGCCAGCGGGTGGGGTGTCCCTCCCGCATGGCCGCCACGCTCCACCCAGGGAGGGGTCATCCTTGAGTCTTCTCGCTCGACTCGCGCCACATCTGCCTTACGTGCGCCGCTACGCGCGCGCCCTTACCGGTGACCAGACCACCGGCGACCATTATGTCCGCGTGGCGCTGGAAGCGCTCGCCGCGGGCGAACGCGTTCTGGACCCCAATCTCACGCCGCGCGTGGCGCTGTATCACGTGTTCCACGCCATCTGGTGCACCTCCGGCGCCCAGCTCGAGGCGCCGCAGGACGAGGAAGCCGCGGTCGACGACACCACCCGCCGTCTGATGCGCATCGCGCCGCGGTCGCGCCAGGCGTTCCTGCTCACCGCGCTCGAGGGCTTCACCCCCTCCGAAGCGGCCCAGATCCTCGGCACCGACTTCTCCGACGTCGAGAAGCTGATCGCCGAAGCCCAGGCCGAGATCGACGCCGAACTCGCCACCGACGTCCTGATCATCGAGGACGAGCCGGTCATCGCCGCCGACATCGAGGCGCTGGTGAAGGAGCTCGGCCACTCGGTGGTCGACATCGCCGCCACCCGCACCGAGGCCATCGACGCGGTCGCCCGCAAGACGCCGGGTCTGGTGCTGGCCGACATCCAGCTCGCCGACGGCTCCTCGGGCATCGACGCGGTGAAGGACATCCTGGCCCGCTTCGACGTGCCGGTGATCTTCATCACCGCCTTCCCCGAGCGCCTGCTGACGGGCGAGCGGCCGGAGCCGACCTTCCTGATCACCAAGCCGTTCCAGCCGGAGACGGTGAAGGCGGCGATCGGCCAGGCCCTGTTCTTCCATCCGCGCAAGGCGTCCAAGCAGGCCGCCTGAGCCCGCGCAAGCGTCGCCGGAACGGCCTGCCCGGGCCGGCGTTGAAATCCGGGAGGGCGTCGCACCCGCGGCGCCCTTTTTGGTTTCGAGAGGAGCGCCTGCCATGCTGGGCTGGTCCCTGGTCTTCGCGGTGCTGGCGGTGATCGCCGGCTTCTTCGGTTTCTTCGGCCTGGCGGGCCTGGCGGCGACGATCGCCAAGGTCCTGTTCCTGGTCTTCCTGGTGCTGCTGGTGGTCAGCTTCTTGATCCGGGCCATCCGCGGCCAGTCGGTCGTCTGACCGCCGAAACGCTCGCGCAAACGACAACGGCCGCCGTTCACACGGCGGCCGTTTCCGTTCGGACTGTGGCTCGGATCAGGACGGAGGATTCTGCGGGTTGCCGCCCTTGGGCGCGAGCGGCGCGCCCTTCTGGTAGTTCTGCCGGCTCACCGCGCCGGGCTGCGGGGCGTTGAAGCTGGCCGCCTCGCTCGGCGCCGGGGTGTTCTTGGGCTGGGTCGAGGCGAGGTCGCCGGCCTTCCAGGCCCATGTGGCCGCGAAGCCCAGCACCGTCAGCGCGATGCCGAAGACCAGCACCCAGAAGATGTTGCGGCCGAGCCGGCCCTGGCGGGCGCGGGTGGCGCCGAGAGTGGAACGTTCTTGTGACGAATAGGCCATCTGGGGCCGCCTCCTACTGGTGCGGGAAATAGCTGAACGGGCCGGTCGAAGCCTGGTCGGCCATGCTCGGCGCGTCCGCGCCGGGCCGGTCGTTCTGGGATGCGCTCAACGAGCCGATCAGCCCGCTCGCCAGGGCCAGGCCCAGCACCGCGCAGATCGCCATCAGGCGCCGCCTGGCCGCCACCTGGCGGTGGCTCGGCGTCTTCAGCAGGGTGAAGCCGGCCGGGTGAGCGAACCGCGATCCGACGCTCGAACGCATGGCGGGCCCTCCTCTCGCCGGCGGGCTCGTTTTGCGCCCGCCAAGCTCGTAACGCCCGGCGCTTCCCCGCCGTTCCAAGCCATCCCGGCCCCGCGCCGGGCAAAGAAAAAGGGCGGGACCTCGCGGCCCCGCCCTCGTTCCTGGCGATGTCGTTCGACTTAGAAGTCCATGTCGCCCATGCCGCCCGGCATGCCGGGGGCCGCGGGCGCGTTCTTCTTCGGCGCTTCGACGATGGCCGCTTCCGTCGTGATCAGCAGGCCGGCGACCGAGGCCGCGTCCTGCAGGGCGGTGCGGACCACCTTGGCCGGGTCGATGACGCCGGCCTGCACCAGGTCGACGTACTCTTCGGTCTGGGCGTTGAAGCCGAAGGTGGCCGAGCCGTTCTCGAGCACCTTGCCGACCACGATCGAGCCTTCGACCCCGGCGTTTTCCGAGATCTGACGGATCGGAGCCTGCAGGGCGCGGCGCACGATGGCGATGCCGGCTTCCTGGTCGTCGTTGTCGCCCTTGAAGCCGTCGAGCACCTTGGAGGCCTTCAGCAGGGCGACGCCGCCGCCCGGCACGATGCCTTCTTCCACGGCCGCGCGGGTCGCGTTGAGGGCGTCGTCGACGCGGTCCTTCTTCTCCTTCACCTCGACTTCGGTGGCGCCGCCGACGCGGATCACCGCAACGCCGCCGGCCAGCTTGGCCAGACGCTCTTGCAGCTTTTCCTTGTCGTAGTCGGAGGTGGTGTCCTCGATCTGCTTCTTGATCTGGGAGATGCGGCCTTCGATGCCGGACTTGTCACCCGAGCCGTCCACGATCGTGGTGTCGTCCTTGGTGATGGTCACCTTCTTGGCGCGGCCCAGCATGTCGAGGGTCACGTTCTCGAGCTTGATGCCGAGGTCTTCGCTGATCAGCTGACCGCCGGTCAGGATCGCGATGTCTTCCAGCATGGCCTTGCGGCGGTCGCCGAAGCCCGGAGCCTTGACCGCGGCGACGCGCAGGCCGCCACGCAGCTTGTTGACCACCAGGGTGGCCAGGGCCTCGCCTTCCACGTCCTCGGCGATGATGAGGAGCGGACGGCCCGACTGCACCACGGCCTCGAGGACCGGCAGCAGCGGCTGGAGCGAGGAGAGCTTCTTCTCGAACAGCAGGATCAGCGGCTCTTCCAGGTCGGCTTCCATCTTCTCCGCGTTCGTAATGAAGTACGGGGAGAGGTAGCCGCGGTCGAACTGCATGCCCTCGACCACGTCGAGCTCGGTCTCGGCGGTCTTGGCCTCTTCGACGGTGATGACGCCTTCGTTGCCGACCTTTTCCATCGCGCGGGCGATCATCTCGCCCACTTCGAGGTCGCCGTTGGCGGAGATGGTGCCGACCTGGGCGATCTCGCTGTTGGCCGAGACCTTCTTGGCGGTCGACTTGATCTCTTCGATGACCTTGGCGACGGCCTTGTCGACGCCGCGCTTCAGGTCCATCGGGTTCATGCCGGCGGCCACCGACTTCAGGCCTTCCACGACGATGGCCTGGGCCAGCACGGTGGCGGTGGTGGTGCCGTCGCCGGCCTTGTCGTTGGTCTTGGAGGCGACTTCGCGGATCAGCTGGGCGCCGAGGTTCTCGAACTTGTCAGCCAGTTCGATTTCCTTGGCGACCGACACGCCGTCCTTGGTCGAGCGCGGGGCGCCGAAGGACTTTTCGATGACGACGTTGCGGCCCTTGGGGCCGAGGGTCACCTTCACCGCGTTGGCGAGGGTGTTGACGCCGCGGAGCATGCGGTCACGGGCGTCGGAGGAGAAATAGACGTCTTTGGCAGCCATTGTTGGCGTCCTTTTTCTGGAATGGGGGGAGGGGTGCGGTCGTCCCGCGGCCTCAGCCGCTTAGGCGAGCACGCCCAGGATGTCGCTTTCCTTCATGATCAGCAGGTCCTTGCCCTCGAGCTTGACCTCGGTGCCGGACCACTTGCCGAACAGGATGCGATCGCCGGTCTTCACGTCGAGCGGCTGGACCTTGCCGTTCTCGTCGCGCGCGCCGGGGCCGACGGCGACGACTTCGCCTTCCTGCGGCTTTTCCTTCGCGGTGTCGGGGATGATGATCCCGCCCTTGGTCTTCTCTTCTTCCTCGACGCGCTTGACGAGGACGCGATCTCCCAGGGGACGAAACGCCATGATGCTCTTTCTCCGTTCGAGACGGTTGTGAATTCAGGTGACGATGGCGGTAAGGCGAGGGTTGTTAGCAGTCCCAGCCCTTGAGTGCCAACGCCGGCGGGGGACGTAGGAAAACAGCTTTCCGGAGTCAAGAGACCGGCGCCGCGAACGCGACGGAACCGGGTTCTCATAAGCCCGTCCGCGGAACCTTGGCCTTGGGGCCGCCGTTGATCCCTCGGCAGGGATACGAGGGCGCCATGGCTTTGCATGCCTATCTGCGACGGGTGATCCGGGAAGGCGACCTCACCGTCCGCCTTCCCGGCGGCGAGGCCATCGTCCTGGGCGACGGGACGGGTATGGCGATCCGCGCGATCATCACCAGCCGCCGCTGGCTGGCCCGCATCGCCGCCAATCCCTCCATGGCGCTGGGCGAGGCCTATATGGAAGGCGGCCTCGTGCTGGAGTCCGGGACCATCCACGACCTCATCGACCTCGCCGGCCGCAACGCGCGGTATCGGCCCCTCAAGAGGGCGGGCGCCCTGCAGCGCTGGTGGCTGGATCGCCGGCTGCAGGCCAATGCCCGCCGCCAGGCCCGCGCCAACGTCGCCCACCACTACGACCTGTCGGTCGACCTCTATCGGCGCTTCCTCGATGTGGACCTGCAGTATTCCTGCGCCTATTTCCCGCATCCGGCGGCGAGCCTCGAGGAGGCCCAGGTCGCCAAGAAGCGCCACCTCACAGCCAAGCTGCTCCTGGCGCGCGGCCAGCGGGTGCTGGACATCGGCTGCGGCTGGGGTGGGCTGGCGCTCAGCCTCGCCGAGGCCGCGCAGGTGAACGTCGACGGCGTGACGCTCTCCACCGAGCAGCTCAACCTCGCCCGCGCCCGGGCCGAGGCCGCGGGCCTGTCCGACCGCGCACGGTTTTCGCTCACCGACTATCGCGACGTCGCCGGTCCCTACGACCGCATCGTCTCGGTGGGCATGTTCGAGCATGTGGGGCGGCCGAACTACCAGACCTATTTCGATCAGGTGGCGCGGCTGCTCGCCGACGACGGCGTGGCGGTGATCCACTCCATCGGACGGGCGGACGGGCCGGCCTTCACCCAGCCGTGGATCGCCAAGTACATCTTCCCCGGCGGCTACATCCCCGCGCTCTCCGAGGTGCTGCCCTGCGTGGAACGGGCCGGACTGATCGTCACCGACGTCGAGATCCTGCGGCTCCACTACGCCGAGACGCTCGCCGCCTGGCGCGCGCGCTTCCAGGCCCGGCGCGAGGAGATCGCCGCGCTCTACGACGAGCGGTTCTGCCGGATGTGGGAGTTCTATCTGTCGTGCAGCGAGATGGCCTTCCGCCACCGCGGGCACTTTGTCTTCCAGCTGCAGCTCGCCAAGCGCATCGACACCGTGCCGATCACCCGCGACTACATCGGCGAGGCCGAGGCGCGGCTGGCGACGCCGGCCCGGCGCGTGGCCGCCGCCTAGCCGGACGCGGCCAAACGGCTCCCCTCGTCGGCTAGCCCTTGTTCCGGAAGCCAACGTCTGTTTGAACTCTGGCGGACACGCTTCCGGAGAGAAACGCCATGCGTCGCGCCCTCGCGCTTGCCAGCCTGATCGCCCTTGCCACCGCTTCCACCGCTTCCGCCGAGACCTGGAAGAAGTACACCGAGACCAATGGCATCGCCTGGTCCTACGACGCCGACTACGCCTACAAGGACAAGGCCTCCGGCCGCGTGGTGGTTATGCAGGCGATCTCCAAGCCGGCCGCCAACCTCGGCCCCTCCGCCCCGGGCAAGCCCGATGGCGTCGGCAACGTCGTCGCCCTCGACTGCCAGAACAAGAACATGATCGTGCTCGGCGACTACAAGCCGTCCAAGCCGCTGGCGATCGCTGCCGGCTGGCGCTCGGAGACGCCGAAGAAGGTCACCGGCTCTGACAACGAGGCCCTGCTCGGCGCGGTCTGCGCCGGCGCCTCGGCCTACCCCGAGAAGTAAGCGCCTTTCCGCCTCCCGGGCCGCGGTCTAGCCTGACCGCGGCTCAAGAGGAGGACGAGATGCTCGATCACGTCAGCCTGAAGGTCGCCGACTTCACCCGCTCGGCCGCCTTCTACGACGCCGCCCTGCAGCCCCTGGGCCTCCGGCGGCTGATGGGTGACGGCCAGAACTACACCGGTTACGGCGACGACCGTCCGTTCTTCTGGATCGGCCGCGGGGGCGATCCCGGCTCGGGCGCGCACGTCGCCTTCGTGGCCAAGGACCGCAAGACCGTCGACGCCTTCTATGCGGCGGCCATCGCCGCCGGCGGGCGGGACAATGGCGGACCCGGGATCCGCGCCCACTATCACCCCACCTACTACGGCGCCTTCGTCCTCGATCCGGACGGCCACAACGTCGAGGCCGTCTGCCACGCGCCCGCCTGAGGCGAACCTGTCCAAAGCTTCACTGGAAACTCAAGGCCGAGCTTCCTATCTGAGCCGCAATGGGGTGGCTCCTGAAACTCATTCCAGCGATCGCGGCGCTCGCCCTGGCGATCGCGCTGATCTGCCTGGGCGCGGCGCCGCCGCTCTACAGCTAGCCCCGAACAGCTAGGCCCGGGGCTCAGCGCATGCCCACCGGGATGCGCTCGGAGTCCTTCTCGACGGCCGCGCGCTCGTTCTGGCCGCGGTATTTGGCGAACTCCAGGCGGGCGATGGTGCGGTTGTGGACCTCGTCCGGGCCGTCGGCGAGGCGCAGGGTGCGCTGGCCGGCGTAGAGCCTGGCGAGGCCGAAGTCGGAGGTGACGCCGCCGCCGCCGTGCGCCTGGATGGCGTCGTCGATCACCTTCAGCGCCATGGTGGGCGCCTGGACCTTGATCATGGCGATCTCGGTGCGGGCGATCTTGTTGCCGGCCTTGTCCATCATGTCCGCCGCCTTCAGGCAGAGCAGGCGCGTCATCTCGATGTCGATCCGTGCGCGGGCGATCCGCTCCTCCCACACCGACTGCTCGGCGAGCGCCTTGCCGAAGGCCTTCCGGGTCAGGAGCCGCTTGCACATCTTCTCCAGCGCCACCTCGGCCGCGCCGATCGTGCGCATGCAGTGGTGGATGCGCCCCGGGCCGAGGCGCGCCTGACTGATCTCGAAGCCCTTGCCCTCCTCCCAGATCAACGCGTCCTTGATCGGCACGCGGACGTTCTCCAGCACCATCTCGGCGTGGCCGTGCGGGGCGTCGTCGTAGCCGAACACCGGCAGCATGCGGATCACCTTGACGCCCGGCGCGTCGAGCGGCACCAGCACCTGGCTCTGCTGGATGTGCATCGGCGCGTCGGGGTCGGTCTTTCCCATGACGATCGCCACCTTGCACCGCGGGTCGCCGACGCCCGAGGACCACCACTTTCGGCCGTTGATCAAATAGTCGTCGCCGTCGCGCTCGATGCGCGTCTCGATGTTGGTGGCGTCGGAGGAGGCGACCGCCGGCTCGGTCATCAGGAAGGCCGAGCGCACCTCTCCGTCCATCAGCGGCCTGAGCCACTGATCCTTCTGGGCGCGGGTGCCGAAGCGCTCCAGCACCTCCATGTTGCCGGTGTCCGGCGCCGAGCAGTTGAACACCTCCGAGGCGAAGCCCACGCGGCCCATGATCTCGGCCACCGAGGCGTATTCCAGGTTGGTGAGTTGCAGGCCCTCGAAGCGGAAGCTCTCGTCGATCGGCGGGTGGCCGGACCAGGGCGGCATGAACATGTTCCAAAGGCCCGCCGCCTTGGCCTTCTTCTTCAGCTCCTCGAGGATCGGGATCACTTTCCAGCGCTCGCCCTCCTCGTGCTGCTGCTCGTAGGTGGGAACCGCCGGGTAGACGTACTCGTCCATGAAGGCCGAGACGCGACCCATGATCTCCTTCTGGCGGGGGGAGTAATCGAAATCCATGGCGGTTCTCTGGGAGGTCCTGTTCCGGCCCCAAGCGCGGGCGCCTCGGAAAGTTGCATCCGCCGTTCAAACGCTTGTTTGACTTGGGTCAAAATAGGCGCCAAGGGTTTCGCGGGACCGCAGGCGCCAGCGCCGGCGGAGATTGGATTTGGAGCGACCAGGATGACGATGACCGCCGAGCGGCCGGAGAGCGGATTTGGGCTGAGCCCGCAGGACGAGCTGAACGACCTGCGCATGTCGGACAAGGCTCTGCCGCTCTACAATCAGGTGAAGCAGTTCATCCGTGACGTCGTCGAGCCGGCTTCGGAGGAATTCCACCGCCTGGGCGAAGGCCGCCCGGACGTCTGGCAATACGCCCCCGGCCAGCTGGAAGTGCTCGAAGCGGCGAAGGACAAGGCCAAGGCCGCCGGCCTGTGGAACTTCTTCCTGCCGAACGCCGAGACCGGCGAGGGCCTCTCCAACCTCGACTACGCTTACATCGCGGTCGAGCTCGGCAAGAACCGGCTGGCGTCGGAGATCATGAACTGCGCCGCGCCGGACACCGGCAACATGGAAGTGCTGGAGCGCGTCGGCACGCCGGAGCAGAAGGAAAAGTGGCTGAAGCCGCTGCTCGAGGGAAAGATCCGCTCGGCCTACTGCATGACCGAGCTGAACACCGCCTCCTCGGACGCCAAGAACATCGACACCCGCGCCGTGCGCGTCGGCGACGAGTACATCATCAACGGCGAGAAGCACTACATCTCGGGCGCCGGCGACCCGCGCTGCAAGATCATGATCACCATGGTCAAGACCGGCGAGGAGAACGCTCCGCCGCACCTTCAGCAGTCTCAGATCCTGGTGCCGCTGCCCTGCGAAGGCGTGGAGATCATCGGCGGCCAGCAGGTGTTCGGCGACTATGACGCGCCGCACGGCCACATGCACATCCGCTTCAACAACGCCCGCGTGCCGGCCTCCAACATGCTGCTCGGCGAAGGCCGCGGCTTCGAGATCAGCCAGCTGCGCCTCGGCCCGGGCCGTATCCACCACTGCATGCGCGCCATCGGCTCGGCCGAGAAGGCCCTCGACCTGATGGTCACCCGCGGCATGAGCCGCGTGGCGTTCGGCAAGCCCATCATCCAGCTCGGCGGCAACCTTGAGATCGTGTCCCGCGCGCGGATCGAGATCGAGGCCATGCGCCTGATGGTGCTCAAGGCCGCCAAGGCCATGGACGTGCTCGGCAACCGCGAGGCCCGGGTGTGGATCCACATGGTCAAGGCCATGGTGCCGGAGCGGGTCTGCAAGATCATCGACCAGGCCATCCAGATGCACGGCGCCCTCGGCGTTTCGCAGCACACCCCGCTCGCCCGCATGTACGCCAACACCCGCACCCTGCGGATCGCGGACGGCCCCGACGAGGTCCACCACATGGTGGTCGGCCGCAACGAGCTGCAGCAGTTCCGCGAAGGCCCGCACGACAGCTCGATGTCGGCGGTGTTCCGGAACTAAGCGTCGCGATTATCGAGACGGAGAGGGCGGTCCAAGCGGCCGCCCTTTTCTTTTGCGCGGCCGCCAAGCTGTGCTGAAATCCGCCCAACAAGAACGGGTTGGGAGGATCACCATGAAGCGGATGCTGATGGCCGCGGGCGCGGCTATGGCCTTGACGGCGCCGGGTCTGGCGCACGCCGAGACCGCCTGCGCGGACATGGCCAAGGCGGCCCTGCCGCACGCAGAGGTGCTGTCGGCGAAGGTCGAGAAGGCCGGTCAGCTCGAGGCCTGCCGCATCGCCGTGGCGAGCCACCCGACCAAGGACTCCGACATCCGCATCGAGGTCTGGATTCCGCTCGGCGAGGCCTGGAACGGCAAGTTCCTGCAGGTCGGCAACGGCGGCTTCGCCGGCAAGGTCCCGGTGGCGCTGATCAGGTCGATGGCGGCCCGCGGCTATGCGGCGGCCGGCACCGACGACGGCCACGACAGCCCGGTGGGCACGAACGCGGCCTGGGCCCTCGGCCATCCGGAAAAGGTGGCCGACTTCGGCTGGCGGGCGCTGAAGGAGACCACCGACATCGGCAAGGCCATGGTCGTCGGGCAGAAGGGGCTCAAGCCCAAGCGCTCCTACTTCGCCGGCTGCTCGGACGGTGGGCGCGAGGCGCTGATGGAGGCCCAGCGCTATCCGGCCGACTTCGACGGCGTCGTCGCCGGCGCCCCGGCCAACTACATGAGCCAGCTGTTCGGCATCTCCGCGGCCCAGCAGCAGGCGCTCTCGGCGCCGGGCGGCTATCTCGGCGCAGCCCAGCTCCAGCTGATCCAGAAGGCTGCGCTCGCCCAATGCGGCGGCGGCGAGGCCTTCATCCGCGATCCGGGGGCCTGCCATTTCGACCCCGGCAAGCTGCAGTGCAAGGCCGGCGAGGCCGACGGTTGCCTGACCACCCCGCAGGTGCGCGCGGCGCGCGCGATCTACGACGGCCGCCGCGATCCGCGCACGGGGAAGATCGCCTTCCCCGGCTTTTCGCCGGGCGCCGAGGCCCAGCCCGGCAGCTGGCAGGCCTGGATCACCGGTGCGGATGAGGCGCGCCATTCCCAGGCCGCGGGCTATCAGTTCTCGTCCAACGCCTTCAAATACTTCGCCTTCGGAGATCCCGCCTTCGACTTCCTGAAGCTGGATCTCGGCGCGCAGTTCGATCGGGCGCACCGCAAGATGGCGCCGGTGATCGACTCCGACAGCCCGAACCTCGCGGCCTTCAAGGCCCATGGCGGCAAGCTGATCCAGTACCATGGCTGGAATGACCCGGCGATCCCGGCCCGCTCCTCGATCCGCTATTACGAGGACGTCCGCCGCACGATGGGCGAGCCCTCGGGCTTCTACCGGATGTACCTGATCCCCGGCATGCTCCACTGCGCCGGCGGGCCCGGGCCGGGCGAGGTGGACTGGGTCGGCCTGCTCGACGCCTGGGTGGTCGAGGGCAAGGCGCCTGAGGCCGTGGAGGCGAGCGCGGGGAACAACGCCGCCGCCGCGGCCAAGACCCAGCTCCTCTGCCCCCATCCCGGCGTCGCCCGCAAAACCGGGGACGCCTGGAGCTGCGCGGCGCGCAGGCCGTCCAAGACGAAGGGTTGATCCGCTCGATCAACCTTGGCGGAGCGGCAGCTTGGGTGTAGGCGAGCCCCGTTCCGCCATGGATCCCGCAACCGGCATAAGGCGCCCGGCGCATGAGGCGGCGTCTGGACGCGCAGACGCCCCGCGCCGCGAATCCGACGGACCTCCCCGGCTGAGCCATCTTCCGGCGCCGCGTATCGGCGACGTGGATCCGGCTCGCCCTCTTTCCGCGCGCGCGTCGCGCAGCAGACCCCGAACCGGAGCGGCCTGTGCCCGCCCCGTGGGAAGGGTCGCAACCCCGGAGGCAAACTGTGGCTCTTCTTCCCGCGATCTTCCTGATCGCCTCGGCGTTCGTCACCTCGGCGATCTCGGGCGTGTTCGGCATGGCCGGCGGCCTGATGCTCAAGGGCGCGCTGGCGCTCGTCCTGCCGGTCTCGGCGACCTTCGTCGCCCACGGGATCCTGCAGCTCGTCGCTAACGGCTGGCGGGCGATCCTTCACCGCAAGCACCTGGACTGGCGCATCGTGGCGGTGTTCGCCATGGGTTCGGTGGTGGCCGGCGGGATCATGGCCCTGATCGCCGTCGAGCCATCGAAGGCCACCCTCTACCTGCTGATGGGCGTGGTCCCGGCCCTGCTCTGGATCCCGCAGGGCTGGATCTCCCTCGACGCCGCCCAGCCCCGCCAGGCGCTGCTCTGCGGGGTTTCGGTGACGGGCCTCAACCTGACCGCCGGCGTCGCCGGGCCGCTGCTCGACATCTTCTTCGTGCGCACCGCCCTGACCCGGCACCAGATCGTCGCCACCAAGGCCGGGACCCAGGTCTTCTCGCACCTGGCCAAGATCGTGGTCTACGGCGCGCCGCTGATCGCCGTGCACGGCCAGGGCCTGCCGCCCTTCTGGGTGTTCGCGCTGGCCATCCCGCTCTCGATGGTGGGGACGGTGGTCGGCGGCCGCGTGCTGGAGATGATGGACGACCGCAACTTCAAGCGGATCTCGCGCTGGATCGTGACCGTCACCGGGCTGGTCTACCTGGTCGGCGCGGCCCAGCTTTACCTGGCGGGCTAAGCAAGAGCTGCGGAGCAAAAAAACAGCCGGGTTCTTTCGAACCCGGCTGGGGAAGTCATTAGGGAGGAAACGCCCAGGATGGGCGGACCCTGAAATAGGCAGGCCCGCGGGCCATGCAAGGCCCTCCCGCGATTATTTTCGCCGCGGTTGTGGAAAAACCGGTTTGCGCGTTCCGGACGTAGGTGCGGACCCCGGCGTCAGGCCCGCCTCACGCGGGCGTCAGGCCCAGCCGCCGCACGTCCACCGGCTCGCGGAAGAAGACCTGGTCGGCATGGGCCGCGACCTCCTCGGCGGTGTAGGGCCGCCCCGGCTGGAAGCCCTCGGTCTCGACCATCTTGATCTCGCGCACCCCGCGCGAGGAGACGCCGAGGATCTTGCCCGAATGGTCGGCCGCCAGGTCGCTGACCATGTAGAGCACGCCGGGCGCGATGTTCTCCGGCAGGGACAGGGGATCGGGCTCGCGGTCCTTGCGGCCGGGCAGGTCGGCGGTCATGCGGGTGTAGGCGCCGGGCGCGAGGCCCATGACCCGGATGTTGTACTTGCGGCCCTCGATGGCCATCACCCGGACCATTCCGTAGATGCCGGCCTTCGCCGCCCCGTAGTTGGTCTGGCCGAAGTTGCCGTAGAGCCCCGACGTCGAGGAGGTGAGCACCATCGCCCCGCCGCCGTGGTCCTTCATGTGCTTCCAGACCGGCAGGGCGGTGCAGTAGGTTCCCTTCAGGTGGACCTTGATCACCGCGTCCCAGTCCGCCTCTGAGGTGTTGGCGAAGCTCCGGTCGCGCAGGATGCCGGCGTTGCAGACCAGCACGTCGACCTTGCCGAAATTGTCGAGCGCGCTGGCCAGGATGTTCTCGCCACCCTGCACGGTGGAGACGTCGTCGCCGTTGGCCACCGCCCGGCCGCCGGCCGCGACGATTTCATCGACCACCTTCTGCGCCGCCGAGCGGTCCGCGCCGGTGCCGTCCCGCGCGCCCCCCAGGTCGTTGACCACCACGCTCGCCCCTTCCTGGGCGAACAGCTTGGCGTAGGCCTCGCCCAGTCCGCCGCCCGCGCCCGTGACGATGGCGACCTTGCCGTCCAGCAAACCCATGACCAACCTCCCACTGTTCTGATGTTGTGGGCGCATCCTCACGCCCGCATTGGGCGGTTGGCAAGCAGGTCTGCTTACGGGCTGCCCTTGCGGCGGGCGCGGAAGAAGCTGCGGAGCAGCTCGCCCGCCTCCTCGGCGAGAACGCCGCCGGTGACCTCGGGACGCCAGTGGCAGGTGGGCTGGGCGAAGAACTTCGGCCCGTGGACCACGGCGCCGCCCTTGGGGTCCTCGGCCCCGAACACCACCCGTCCGATGCGCGCGTGGCTGATGGCGCCGGCGCACATGGCGCAGGGCTCCAGGGTGACCACCAGGGTGAGGCCGGTCAGGCGGTAGTTGCCGAGCTTCTTCGCCGCCTCGCGGATGGCGACGATCTCCGCATGGGCGGTCGGGTCGTGGGCGCCGATCGGACCGTTGGCGCCGGTGGCGATCACCTCGCCGGTTTGCGGATCGACGATGACCGCCCCGACCGGCGTCTCGCCGCGGTCGGCGGCGGCTTGCGCCGAGTCGAGCGCGATGCGCATGTTCCGAACATCATGGTCCACGATCCGCTACGAACCCGTCCGGCCGGCGCCGGTCAAGCTCCCGCGGGCGATTCCGGCGAGCGGGTCGCCAAGGCCCTGGCCCGCGCGGGGGTCGCCTCGCGGCGCGAAGTGGAGCGGCTGATCGAGGCCGGGCGCGTCGCCCTCAACGGCGAGGTGCTGACGACGCCGGCGGTGAAGGTCGAGCCGGGCGACGTGCTGACGGTCGACGGCGAAGTGGTCGGCGAGCCGGAGCCCGCGCGCCTGTTCCGCTACCACAAGCCTGTCGGCCTGGTGACGACGCACAAGGACCCGCAGGGCCGGCCCACGGTGTTCGAGGCCCTGCCGCCGGGCTTGCCGCGGCTGATCTCGGTCGGCCGCCTCGACCTCAACACCGAGGGCCTGCTGCTGCTGACCAACGATGGGGGCCTGGCGCGCGAGCTGGAGCTGCCCGCGACCGCCCTCGTCCGTCGCTACCGCGCCCGGGCGCATGGCCGGATCACCCAGGAGCGCCTCGACACCCTCAAGCGCGGCGTCACCGTCGATGGCGTCCACTACGGGGCGATCGAGGCGAGCCTCGACAAGGTCAAGGAAAGCCCGCCCGGAAGCCCCTCCGGCGCCAACGTCTGGATCACCCTGACCCTCTCCGAGGGCAAGAACCGCGAGGTCCGGCGGGTGCTGGAGTCGCTGGGACTGAAGGTGAACCGGCTGATCCGCCTTTCCTACGGCCCCTTCGCGCTCGGGACCCTGGGCGTGGGCGAGATCGAGGAGGTGGGCCCGCGGGTGATCCGCGAGCAGCTTGCCGCCCACATTGCCCCGGAGAACCTGCCCAAGGGCGAGCGCGCCCAATGGCGCCGGCCCGCCGTCCAGGTCCAGCGCCGCGCGCCGGCTCAGGCCGAGAGCGAGCGGAAGGCGGAGGCCGAGGCGCCGAAGAAGAAGGAATACAAGCCGGGCTGGGCCAAGCCGAAGGCCAAGCCCGCCGGCCGGGCCGCCCCGCCGCCGAAAGGCGCCGCCAAGGGCGCGCCACGGAGCGGGCCACAGGGCGGGCCCAAGGCTGCGGCCAAGGGCAAGCCTAGACCTTCTGGATCTCCGCGGGCCGACGGCCGGACGCCAGGCCCTCGCGGGCCGAAGGCTGCGCCATCACCTCAAGGAAGGCATGGCGCTCGTCCGCCAGGCCGTCCCAGGTCGGGCGGTCCAGGGCGGCGCGGGTGAGGCGCTTGGCGTAGGCGATCCCTTCGGCGCCGCGCCCTTCCCATTCACCGGCGATCTCCAGGGCCCGGCCCAGCGGATCGGCGTGGAGCTCGTGCACGAGCCCGATGCGGTGCGCCTCCTCGCCGGTGAAGGTGAGGCCGCGCAGGATGATCTCCAGGGCCTTGGCCTCGCCGACGACGCGCGGCAGGCGCTGGGTCCCGCCGCCGCCGGGGAAGATGCCGATGCGGGTCTCGGGCAGGCCGATCGCCGCCACCGCCGGGCTGGCGATGCGCAGGTCGCAGGCCAGGGCCAGCTCGAAGCCGCCGCCCATGCAAAGGCCATTGATCGCCGCCACCACCGGCTTGGGCGCCTCGGCGATGAGGTCCGCCAGCGCCAGGAAGCCGCTCGACGGCCGCTCGTTCGAGGCCGGCCGCGGCGGCGCGCCCTGCAGCGCCTCGCTCATGGCGAAGAGCTCGTCGACGTCGTAGTGGCGGATGAAGATCCCGGGCAGGCCGCCCGTGAGCACGATGGACCGCACCTGTGGATCGGCGACCAGCGGCCGGATCGCCTCCAGCATCTCCTGCGCGCCCGCCGCGGTCATAGTCCCGAACGGCGGATTGGCGTAAGCGACGACCGCGGTCCCGCCGCGGCGCTCGACGGTCACCAGACCCATGTCTCTCTCCCTTTTGCGAGGAGCTTGGATCGCTGGCCGCCGCGCGGCAAGGTCGGGCGCGTCACGAGGGGTGTCGAAGCTTGCGCATCGTTTCAGGGGAGTTCCGCGGCAAGGCGATCAAGGCGCCGGCCGGCTCGGCCACGCGGCCGACGTCCGACCGCGCCCGCCAGGCCATCTTCAACATCCTCGAGCATGCGCCCTGGTCGAGCGGCCTGCGCGAGGCGCGGGTGATGGACCTGTTCGCCGGCTCGGGCGCGCTGGGCTTCGAGGCCCTGTCCCGCGGCGCGGCCTTCTGCCTGTTCGTCGAGACTGACGAGGCGGCGCGGGGCGCCATCCGCGAGAACGTCGACGCCATGCACCTGTTCGGGCGCACGCGCGTCCACCGGCGCGACGCGACCGAGCTCGGCGTTCGCCCGGGCGCCGACGGCCCGGCCTTCGACCTCGCCTTCCTCGATCCGCCCTACGCCAAGGGCCTGGGCGAGACGGCGCTGGAGAAGCTCGCGGCCGGTGGCTGGCTCGCGCCTGGCGCCATCGCCGTCTTCGAGCGCGGCGCCGAAGAGCCGCCGTTCGCCGTGGCCGGTTTCGAAGAGCTGGACGCGCGCCAGTACGGGGCGGCGCGCGTCCACTTCCTCAGGTTCGCCGGCTGATCACCAGGCCTTGGCGCCGACCCGGTTGTCGAGCTGGCTCCTCAGGTTGCGCAGCCCCTCACGGGTGATGCGGTAGGGCTGGCCGCCCTGGCTGGCGACCAGTCGCTTGCGCTTCAGGCTCCTGAAGACCTCGAGCGTGCAGTCGCTGAGGGTCCAGCCCTCGTGAGTGACGCAGGCGACCTCGACGACGTCGCCCTTCTGGTTCTTCTCGAAGACGATGCGCCCGCCACGGGCGAGCGCGTGCAGGGTCCGCTGCTGCGGTTTTGAGATGTTCAACAGGATGTTCCGGATCGAGGCGTGCGACGACGCGCGCGCAAAGGGCGGCGCGCGTTGGGCGATGGGCCTGATCAGGAGCCGTGGCGGACGAGGACCGGTACGGCTCTTAGGCCCGGGCCTCGCGGACATTCTCGGACATGGTTCGATCTCGCGTCGGATCTGGGCGCAGGATGGCGGGCCGCGCCGGCTTCGTCCAGCGCCTAGGCGGCCGCGGCGGCGTCGAAGTCGAGGCCGAAGCGCTCGCGCAGGCTGGCGCGGCCTGCGGGCGTCAGGCGGGCAGCCCGCCCTTCCGGTCCGCGCTCCAGCCAGCCGAGGGCGAACAGGCGATCGAGCAGGCGTGCGGCGACCGGCCCGGCGAGGTGCCGACGGCGCTCGGTCCAGTCGATGCAGGGACGGAGCGGACCGCGGCGATTGCGCGGCAGTCCGGAGAGGTCGACGCCGAGTTCGGCCAGGCGCGCCTCGCCCGCCGGCGTCAGGTGGCAGCGGTCCTCGCCCTCGGCCGCGATCAGTCCGGCCTCTTCCATCGCGTCGGCCAGGGCGACTCCCAGGCGGCCGGCCAGGTGGTCGTAGCAGGTGCGCGCCTCGCGCAGGCTGCGCGCCTTGGGCGACAAGGGCGGGTCCAGCGGCCTGGGCACCGCGCCGATGCGGGCCAGCGCCTCCAGGGCCTGGGCGACCTCCTCGCCGGCCAGCCGATAGTAGCGATGGCGGCCCTGCGCGTGGGCGACCACGAGCCCGCCCTCGGCAAGCTTGGCGAGGTGGTTGCTGGCGGCCTGGGGGCTGACGCCGCCGATCCAGGCGAGCTGCGTCGCCGGCAGGGCCCGCCCGCCCAGCAACGCCATGAGGATGGCGGCGCGGACCGGATCGCCGATCAGGGCGGCGGGCAGGGCGATGTTGGCGTCCATCGGAGGCCTCCTTGGCGCGCCATCTTAAGGCCGTTCGGCCTCCGACGCTTCACGGGCGGCTGAAGTGACGGCGGCAGAAGAACCGCTCCCCGAATATTCCACTGTATTTCCAATCGTCTGAGAGGGATGCGCGTAGCAAGCCGGATTTGAGTGTCACAAAATCGTCTCAAAACATTCGCGAAGCACAGCCGGAAACATAACCTTGCATTAGCCGTCGCAGGTCATTCCTCCGCGCCGATGACGTTGCTTCTCGACATCGCGCCCTTCATCCCGCCCGTGTCCCCGACCGTGACCGGCCGCGAGATTTACCAGCGCTTCGAGGACGAGCCGGACACCCTCTGCATCGCCGTGGTGGACGAGGAGGGCCGGCCCGTCGGCCTGATCGAGCGCAACGCCTTCCTCGTGCGAATGGCGGCCCAGTACGGCTACGCCCTGTGGTCGAACCGCCCGGTGTCGCGCTGGATGCGGACCGACCCGGTGATCGCCGACGGCGACATGACCGTGGCCGAATTCTGCGGCCGGGTCATGGAGGAGCGGCCGTCCGAGCTGTTGCAGGGCTTCATCGTCACCTGCGGCGGCCGCTACGCCGGCGTCGGCACGGCGCTCTCGCTGCTGCAGGCGACCGCCTCGGCGACCTCCACCTACGCCCAGGAGATGACGCGCCTGGCCGAAGACGCGCAGGCCTCGCTGGCCGCCAAGGGGCGGTTCCTGGCGGTGATGAGCCACGAGATCCGCACGCCGCTCAATGGGGTGCTGGCGGTGGCCGAGATCGTCCGTCGCAAGATGAGCGATCCGGAACTGTCGCCCTTCGTCGAGACCATCATCGAGTCCGGCGGCGCCCTCCTGCGGCTCCTGAACGACGCGCTCGACCTGTCCCGGGCGGAGGCTGCGGCCCTGGGGCTTGAGGAAGAGCCCTTCCCGGTCGCCCGCCTGGTGGAGGACGTGCGCAGCCTGTGGTCGCCCAAGGCCGAGTTGCAGGGTCTGGCCTTCCAGGTCCACTACGACGGGCCGGACGAGACCTGGATGCTCGGCGACCGGGTGCGCCTGCAGCAGGTGTTCAACAACCTGATCGGCAACGCCCTGAAGTTCACCGAGCGCGGCGTGGTCGACGTCTGGATCTCGGCGACCCCTGAGAGCGGCTATGTGCGGCTCCGCGGCCAGGTGGCCGACACCGGTCCCGGCGTGCCCGCCGACCGCATGGCGAGCATCTTCGAGCCCTTCCAGCAGACCGATGTCGGCGCGCGCTTCGGCGGAGCAGGCCTCGGCCTGGCGGTCTGCCGCCAGATCGTCGAGCGCATGGATGGCACGATCGCCGTCCATCCGAATCCTGGCGGCGGGGCGCTGTTCACCTTCGAGGTCCCGCTGCACCATCTGCCGGGCCAGCCGGCTCAGGCCGCGCCGGAAGCGGCGGAGGGGACCGAGCGCGCGCTGCACGTTCTGATCGCCGACGACAACGCCGTGAACCGCACGGTGGCCCAGACCCTGTGCGAGATGTTCGGCTGCACCAGCGAGGCGGTGGAGGACGGGGCGGCGGCCTGGCGGGCGGCCGAGAGCGGCCGCTTCGACCTGGTGCTGATGGACGTCAAGATGCCGGTCATGGACGGGGTCGAGGCGACGCGGCGCATCCGCTCCGGACCCTCGTCCAGCTCGCAGGTGCCGATCCTCGCGGTCACCGCCAACACCGATCCCGACGATGCGGACCTCTACCGGCGCGCCGGCATGAACGGCGTGGTCGAGAAACCGATCAAGCCCGAGCGCCTGCTGGCGGCGATGAACGTGGTGCTGGATCTCGAGGCCGCCGCGGCCGGCGAGCGCCAGGAAGCGGCGGGATAGGCTCAGCGCCGGCCGAACAGCCGCTCGATGTCGGCGAGCTTCAGCTCCACATAGGTGGGCCGGCCGTGGTTGCACTGGCCCGAATGAGGCGTCGCCTCCATCTGCCGGAGCAGGGCGTTCATCTCGGCCGCGTTGAGGCGCCGGCCGGCGCGTACCGAGCCGTGGCAGGCCATGGTCGAGCAGACCTCGGCGAGGCGCTCCTTCAGCGCCAGGGCCTGGCCGTTCTCCGCAAGGTCGTCGGCGATGTCGCGCACCAGGCCCGCCGCGTCGGTCTCGCCGAGCAGGGCCGGGACCTCGCGCACCAGCACCGCGCCGGGCCCGAAGGACTCGACCACCAGGCCGAGGGCCTCCAGCTCGGCGGCGCGCGCCACGACCCGCTCGGCCTCGGCCGCATCGAGCTCGACCACCTCGGGCAGCAGCAGGGCCTGCCGAGCGACGCCGCCCGCGTCCATCTGGGCCTTCATCTGCTCGTAGACGAGCCGTTCGTGCGCCGCGTGCTGGTCGACGATGACCATGCCGTCGCGCGTCTGGGCGACGATGTAGGTCTCGTGCACCTGGGCCCTGGCCGCGCCCAGCGGATAGTCCAGCGGATCGAACACGGCGGCGGTCGGCGCGCCCTGCTCGGCCATGCCGGGGGCGGCGTGGGCCTGCGGCTGCCAGGCCGCTTCCCACGCCGGTTCGGCGCGCGCGGAGACCTCGGCGAGGCCGGGCAGGATGGCCGCGGCGGCCGCGGCCGGCTGCGGCGTCCAGCCCCCGCCGCGCCAGGCGGAGAAGCCGGCAGCCGGCGGCGGCGGCGCCCAGCCGCCCTCCCGGAAGCTGCCCAGCGCCTGGCCGGCGACCGTGGTGGCCGCGCGGTGGCCGGCGGCGGCGAGCGCGTGGCGCAGCGCCCCGATGATCAGGCCGCGCACCAGGCCCGGATCGCGGAACCGCACCTCGGCCTTGGCCGGGTGGACATTGACGTCCACGAGCCCGGGGTCGAGCTCGATGTACAGGGCCGCGAGGGGGTGGCGGTCGCGGGCCAGGAAGTCGGCGTAGGCGGCGCGCAGGGCGCCCTGCAGCAGCCGGTCACGCACCGGCCGGCCGTTGACGAACAGGTACTGGTGGGCCGCGTTGCCGCGGTTGTAGGTCGGCAGGCCGGCGAAGCCGGTCAGGCGCACGCCCTCGCGTTCCTGGTCGAGCTCCAGGGCGTTGTCGGAGAACTCGCGTCCCATGATCGCCGACAGCCGGGCGAGCCGCCCCTCCGCGCCGGCCTGCTCGGCGGGGAGGCGCAGGGTGCGGCGGCCGTCGAGGTCCAGGGTGAAGCTCACCGCCTCGTGGGCCATGGCCTGGCGCTTCAGCTCCTCGGTGATGGCGAGGGCCTCGGCGCGGTCCGACTTCATGAACTTCAGGCGCGCGGGGGTGGCGTAGAAGAGGTCGCGGACCTCGACGCGCGCCCCGTGCGGGCCGGGAAAGGCGCTCGGCTGCACCGCCCCCACGGCCCCCGCGTCGACCAGGATGGCGTGGGCGTCGGCCTGGCCCTTGGCCCGGCTCTGGATCGACAGGCGCGCCACCGATCCGATCGAGGGCAGGGCCTCGCCGCGGAAGCCCAGGGTGGCGATCCGCAGCAGGTCGTAGTCGCCGTCCTCGCCCGGCCGCAGCTTGGAGGTGGCGTGGCGCTCCACGGCAAGGGGCAGCTCGTCCGGCGGGATGCCGGAGCCGTCGTCGGCGATCAGGATGCGGGTGAGCCCGCCGCCGTCGGCCTGCACCTCCACCGAGGTCGCGCCGGCGTCGAGGGCGTTCTCGATGAGCTCCTTGACCGCGCTCGCAGGCCGCTCCACCACCTCGCCGGCGGCGATGCGGTTGATCAGATCGGGCGGCAGACGGCGGATGGGCATGAAACGGCCTTCAAGAACCGCCTACTATAGGACGATTCCGGAGCGGCGGATGACCATGCGACATCGTCTTCGGCCGGCGATCCTGCGCGGCGTCTTGGGGCCCCTGGCCGCGATGGCGCTGGCCGGGGCCGCCACGGCTCAGAGCCAGGTCCAGCTCCCGCCGCCGGGACCCGACCCCGACGCCGTGATCCTCGAGGAGCTGGTGGTGGTGGCCCGCGACAAGGGACCCGCCTGGTGGTCGGTCTCGGACGGCGACACCACGGTCTACGTCCTCGGCGTGCCCTCGATCGCGCCCAAGCACATGCAGTGGGACCGCACCGCCTTCGCGCGCCGGCTGGCCGGCGCCAGCGCCGTCATCCTGCCGTTCCAGGACGTGCGGGTGCGCTTCTCCAGCTCCCTCGGCGCGGCCTGGAACTACATGCGGCTGAGGTCCGCCACCCCGTTCGAGGAGACCCTGGATCCGGAGGCGAGGGCCCGCTTCGCCGACGCCCGCGCGCGGCTCGGCCAGCCGGCGAAGCGCTACGCCACGAAGAACGCCCTGGCGGCGGGCCTGCTGCTGCTGACCGACTATCGGGATCGTTCGGGGCTGACGAACACCGACCCGATCAAGCTCATCAAGGGCCTCTCCAAGGAGGCGCACGTCCCGATCTGGCAGAAGAGCTACGACATCGCCCCGCAGCTCGGGGCGATCCTCAAGACCTCGCCGGCCGCGGGGCGCGCCTGCCTCGACGAGGTGATCGCCCAGGTGCGCGCCGGTCCCGGCGGGACCCTGGCGGCCACCCGGGCCTGGGCGGAGGGCGACGTGCCGGCGGCGCTGGAGAACGAGCGGACCTACGAGCGCTGCATCGCCCTCGTCCCCGGGGCGGCGGCCTTCGACGCGCGGGTGAAGTCGGACCAGGTCGCCGAGATCGAGCAGGCGCTGAAGACGCCCGGGCACGCCATCGCGGTGGTGCAGCTACGCCCCCTGCTGGCGCAGGGCGGCGTGCTGGATCGCCTGCGGAGCGCGGGCTTGACCGTGAAGACGCCGGGCGAGGAATGACGCCCCGGGCGAGGCCGGGTCAGAAGTCCGACAGCTTGAGAGCGGGCGAATAGTCGCCGGGCGCGTCCCTGACGATCGCCTGGCCGCAGATGACGCGGCCCTTGACCGGATCGAAGGTGAGGGTCGGGTCGCCGTGCAGCGACCAGCCGCGGTTCAGCGCCTCGGTGACCCGATGGCAGAAGGCGCTGTCATCGGGGCCGGTCAGGTAGCGGTAGAGCTTCATCGGCGGGGACTTAGAGCCCCGGGAGCTTGATCTTCCGCTGGCCTTCGCGGGCGATGACGATGTCCTTGCCACCGGTCAGCTTGGCGATGCGATCGGCTTCCTCGGCCGCGTCGACGGGCGCCGGGGTGTCGGCGGCGACGGTGGCGTCCGACTTCGGGCCCTTCGAGCCGCGCCAGAACATCACGCGGTCGGCGAAGCTCTTTTCCTTGTGGGCGACGTCGCCGAACTCGTCGTCGACCACGTAGCGGATCAAGGGGTCGGCCTTCTCGGCGCCGGCCTTGGAGGCCAGCAGCTTCTCGCCCTCGGAGCGCTGTTCGCCCTCACGCTGGCCGAGCAGGGCCAGGCGCGCGGCGCTTTCGGGCTGCAGTTCCTGCGGACGGGGCTTGCCGGGCGCCGGCGGGCGCAGGGCGAAGTCGGGCGGCACCACCAGCGGCGCCTTGGTGACGACGCGGAATTCGTCGGGGGTCACCTTGGTCATGCCCAGGGCCTGGGCCGTGGACTGGCACCCGGCCAGGCCAAACGCCGCCATCAGCGCGGACGCCGCGATCACTTTGCTGACGTTCATGAACCTCAAGGACTCCTTGGGCCGCCCCGGCCTTGGATGGTGGATAGCTCAAAGATCGCGGGACGCCAACGTCATCCCGCGGCGTGTTCTCGCCGCAGGCTGTCGAGCAGCAGGCAGATGACGCCCACGGTGATGCCGCTGTCGGCGATGTTGAACACCCAGGGGAAGAAGCCCAGCCGCTGGACGTCGATGAAGTCGACCACCGCCCCGAAGCGGGCGCGGTCGATGGCGTTGCCGATCGCGCCGCCGGCGATCAGGCCATAGCCGAGCGCCTGCAGCGTGCGATGGCCGCGCCGCGCCCAGAAGATGATCAGGACGGCGACGACCAGCGAAAAGGCGACGAGGCCCCAGCGGGCGAGGTCCTGGTCGGCGCGCAGGAAGCCGAACGAGACGCCCGGGTTCATCACCAGGGTGAGGTTCAGCGGGCCGCCGACCGGAACCGTCGGCCGGTCCTGCAGGTGCAGGCCGGTCAGCACCCAGTACTTCACCGCCTGGTCGAGGACGATGACCACGGCGGCGAGGGCATAGGCCGCCCAGCCGTGGCGCGTGACGCGATTGATCATGCTGCTCCTTTGGCGTCGAGCGCTTCCACGGCGTCGTCGCAGCGTTCGCAGAGGAACCGCGGCGCCTTCACTTCCGGCAGGATGCGCCAGCAGCGGGCGCACTTGCAGCCCTCGGCGGTGCGCGGCTCGACGGCGACGTCCTTCACCTCGGCCAGGCGGAAGGCCCCGGCCGGGCCCTCGCCGGCGACCAGTTCGGCGGCGCTGGTGCGCAGCACCTCGGCGACGTCGAGTCCGTCGAAGGCCAGGCGCAGGTCGTGGTCGGAGATGTGCACCTTGGGCGCGGCTTCCAGCGAGGCGCCGATGCGCTTCTCGCGCCGCTCCACCTCGAGCGCGCCGGTGACCACGGAGGTCACCGCCTGGACCTTGGCCCAGCGCTCCGCCTCCGCGTCATTGCGCCATTCCGCCGGCGTCGCCGGGAACTCGCGCAGGCAGTTGGAGCCGGCGTCGGGGAAACGCGTCGTCCAGGCCTCTTCCATGGTGAAGGGCAGCAGCGGCGCGAGCCACGCCGTGAGCCGCTCGAACACCGCGTCCATCACCGTGCGGGCGGCGCGGCGGCGCACTTCGCCCGGCTGGTCGCAGTAGAGGCTGTCGCGGCGGATGTCGAAGAACAGGGCCGACAGCTCCTCCTGGCAGAAGGCCAGCAGGGCCCGCGTCACCGCCTGGAACTCGTAGTTCCGGTAGGCCTGGCGGACCTCGCCGTCGAGCTCCCACAGCCGGTGCAGGATGAACCGCTCCAGCGGCGGCAGCTCGGCCAGCGGCAGGCGTTCGGCCGCTTCGAAGCCGCCCAGGGCGCCCAGCATGTAGCGGATCGTGTTGCGCAGCTTGCGGTAGGCGTCGGCGGTGGTCTGCAGGATCGTCTTCCCGATCCGCTGATCCTCCGTGTAGTCGACCATGCCGGCCCACAGGCGCAGGATCTCCGCGCCCATGTCCTTGATCACCTCGGCCGGCTCGACCGCGTTGCCGAGCGACTTCGACATCTTCTCGCCGGCCTCGGTGACGGTGAAGCCGTGCGTCAGGATGGCGTCGTAGGGGGCGCGGCCGCGGGTGCCGGCGCTCTCCAGCAGCGAGGACTGGAACCAGCCGCGGTGCTGGTCCGAGCCTTCCAGGTAGAGGTCGGCCGGCCAGCGGGTGTTGGCGCGGTTCTCCAGCACGAAGGCGTGGGTGGAGCCCGAGTCGAACCAGACGTCGAGGATGTCCTCGACCCGCTCGTAGCGGTCGGGATCGTGGGCGCCGAGGAAGTCTGAGGCCGGGCGGGTGAACCAGGCGTCGGCGCCATCCTTGGCGATCGCCTCGACGATGCGCGCGTTGACGTCGGCGTCCACCAGCGGCTGGCCGGTCTCCTTGTCGACGAACATGGCCAGCGGCGCGCCCCAGGCGCGCTGCCGGCTGATCAGCCAGTCGGGCCGGCTCTCGACCATCGCCCGGATGCGATTGCGGCCGGTCTCCGGGAAGAAGGCCGTGGCGTCGATCGACTCCAGCGCCGTCTCGCGCAGGGTGCGGCCCTTGTGCTGGGGCGTGTCCAGCGGGTGGTCCATGCGGATGAACCACTGCGGCGTGTTGCGGAAGATCACCGGCGCCTTGGAGCGCCAGGAGTGCGGATAGGAGTGCTCCAGCCGGCCGCGGGCCAGCAGCGTGCCGGCCTCGATCAGCTTGCCGATCACCGCGTCGTTGGCGGGGCCGAACTTGCCGGCCTTCTTGCCCTCGGTCTCCAGCACCTTCAGCCCGGCGAACAGGGCGACGTGCGGATAGTAGGCGCCGTCCGGATCGACCGTCTCCGGGATCTCGCGGTGGCCGTGGGCCAGCCAGACGATGTAGTCGTCGGCGCCGTGGCCCGGCGCGGTGTGGACGAAGCCGGTGCCGGCGTCCTCGGTGACGTGGTCGCCGGCCAGCATCGGCACGGCGAAGCCGTAGTGGCTGTCGAGCCCGGCCAGCGGGTGGGCGCAGACCATGCCCTGGCAGTCGACCGTCTCCACCTTGTGGAACCTGGCGACCTTGGCGGCGGCCATGACGTCGGCCGCCAGCCGCTCGGCCAGGATCAGCCGGTCGCCGGCCTTGGCCCAGGGCTCGAACGGCAGGCCCTCCTCGATCGCCTCGACCTCGTAGACCGCGTAGGCGATGTCGGGGTTGTAGGAGATCGCCCGGTTGGCCGGGATGGTCCAGGGCGTGGTGGTCCAGATCACCACCGAAGCGTTGGCGGCGGCGTTGGAGCCCTCGGTGACGGGGAACTTCACCCAGACCGTCGGGCTCGTGTGGTCGTGGTACTCGACCTCGGCGTCGGCCAGGGCGGTGCGCTCCACCGGGCTCCACATCACCGGCTTGGAGCCGCGGTAGAGCTGGCCGGTGACCACGAACTTGTGGAACTCCGCGACGATCGCGGCTTCCGAGCCGTAGTCCATGGTGGCGTAGCGGTTCTCCCAGTCGCCGATGACGCCGAGCCGCTTGAAGCCGTCCATCTGCACGCCGATCCACTTCTCGGCGTACTCGCGGCAGCGGGCGCGGAACTCGGCCTTGGAGACCTCGTCCTTGCGGCGGCCCTTGGCGCGCAGCTCCTCCTCGACCTTCCACTCGATCGGCAGGCCGTGGCAGTCCCAGCCGGGCAGGTAGTCGACGTCGTAGCCGAGCGCGAAGCGCGAGCGGACGACGAAGTCCTTCAGCGTCTTCTGCAGGGCGTGGCCGATGTGGATCGCGCCGTTGGCGTAGGGCGGGCCGTCGTGCAGCACGAAGAGCGGGCGGCCGTCCTTCTGCCGCTGCCGGCGGATGGCATGGTAGAGGTCGATCTCCTTCCAGCGCTCCAGGATGCCCGGCTCCTTCTGCGGCAGGCCCGCGCGCATGGGGAAGGGCGTGTCGGGAAGGAAGATGGTGTCGCGATAGTCGCGGGAAGGCTTGTCGGCGTCGTCGGCCATAACTCTATCCAGCTGGTTCGGATCGTTCAGATGTGCGGGAAACCCGGCGCGCGCTGGAGCTCGTCCGGCGGCGTCACGCCGGGCGGTTAAATTCGCAGGCTCGTCCGAACCGAAGTCATCGGCGAGGCTCTAACAGAGGCGGGCGCCGAACCCAAGCCTCCTCTCCCCCACCGCGTGGTGACCGGGTCAGTGATGGCCCAGGATGCGCCGCGCCTCGGCGGCGTCCTTCAGGACCTGCTCGGTCATCTCGTCGAGGCTGGCGAACTTGGCCTCGGGCCGCAGGAAGGCGACGAGGTCGGTCTCGATGACCTGGTCGTAGATGTCCTCGTCGAAGTCGAACAGCCAGACCTCCAGCCGCGGCGCGATCTCGCCGTCGACCGTCGGGTTGACGCCGATGTTGGCGACGCCGGCCAGCTTGCGCCCGTCGGGCAGGCGGGTGCGCGTGGCGTAGACCCCGAAGCGCGGCACGACATAGTCCTCGAGCAGCACGTTGGCGGTCGGATAGCCGAGCTTGCGGCCGAGCTGGCGGCCGCGCACCACCTCGCCCTCGATGGCGAACGGGCGGCCGAGCACCCGGGCGGCCTCCTCGGGATGGCCATCGCGCAGGGCGTCGCGCACCGCCGTGGAGGAGAACTTCTCGCCGTGGACGTCGGTGACCTCCTCGGCCACCGAGACCCCGAAGCCGAGCTCCTCGCCATAGCGGCGCATGCTCTCCGGCGTGCCGGTGCGGTCCTTGCCGAAGGAATTGTCGAAGCCCAGGGCCACGTGGCGCACGCCCAGTCCCTGGTGCAGCACCTCGGCGGCGAAGTCGCGGTCGCTGACGTTGGCCAGCTCCGGGTAGGGCAGGACGTAGAGCACGTCGACACCGAGCGCCTCCAGCGCGCGCGCCTGCTGGTCGCGCTTCATCAGGCGGAAGGTCGGCTCCTGCGGCCGGTGGTAGACGCGCGGGTGCGGATCCAGGGTGATCACGCCCAGCGGGCAACCCAGGTCGCGGGCGGCGTCGGCGGCCAGGGCGATCACCTTCTGGTGGCCGCGGTGGACCCCGTCGAAATTGCCCATGGCGATGGAGGCCCCCCGGTCGCCGTCGGGCAGGTTCTTCCAGCCGGTGATGACCCGGATGCGCCGCATCAGCGCGCGGCGTCCCGCTTGGGGGCCAGCACCACGGCCTCGCCGTCGAGCACGGCCTTGCCCCCGACGAGGCAGACGGTCTCCAGCGTCACCTGGCCACGTTTCTCGTCGAGCGCCGTGACCGTCACCCGCGCGGTCACCTCGTCGCCGATCTTCACCGGCCGGCGAAAGCGCATGGACTGGGACAGGTAGATGGCGCCGGGCCCCGGCAGCTGGGTGCCCAGCACCGCCGAGATATAGGCCGCCGACAGCATGCCGTGGGCGATGCGGCCGCCGAAGGTCGTGGTCCTGGCGTAGGCCTCGTCCAGGTGCACCGGATTGGTGTCGCCCGAGACCGCGGCGAAGGCCTCGATGTCGCCCGCGCCCACCACATGACTGCGCTCGGCGCTCTGGCCGATGCTCAGCTCGTCGAAATAGAGACCCTGCTGCACCGCTCTCCCCTTCGGCTCGTCACTTAGCGACGAATGCGCCCTCTCACCAGACCGGCGCTCACCAGACCGGCGCTCACCAGACCAGCTCGGCCATGGCCCAGGTGGCGGTCACGCCCTCGGTCTCGAAGACATGGTCCATCATGGCCACGTCCAGGCTGCCCTTGCCGAGGATTTCCTGCCCATGGATGCCGGCGGCGATGAACAGGACGTCCAGCCCCTGGGCGTTGGCGCCGCGCAGGTCGGTGCGCGGCCCGTCGCCGACGCAGCAGACCCGCTCCCGCTCGACCGCCCCGCCGCGCAGGCGCGCCGCCTCGGCCAGCGCCAGGTCGTAGATCATGGAGTGCGGCTTGCCGGCCATCAGCACCTGGCCGCCGAGCGCCTCGTAGAGCTCGCCCAGCGCGCCGCCGCAGTAGATCAGCTTGTCGCCGCGCTGCACGACGATGTCAGGGTTGGCGCAGATCATCGGCAGCTTGCGGGCGGCGCAGGCGCGGAACCGCTCGCGATAGTCCTCCGGAGTCTCGGTCTCGTCGTCGAACGGGCCGGTGCAGGAGATGAAGCTCGCCGCCTCCATCTCGCCGAACTGCAGCCCGAGCCCCTCGTACAGCGGATCGTCGCGATCGGGGCCGATCTTCCAGGCGGGGCCCGGCGCATGCTCGGCCAGCAGCTTGCGGGTCGCGTCGCCGGAGGTGACCACCAGAGACCAGGCCTCGCGCGGCACGCCCAGCCGGTCGAGCTGCTCGATGACCCCGGCGTTGGGGCGCGGGGCGTTGGAGATCAGGATCACCTCGCCGCCCCCGGCGCGGAACGCGGCCAGGGCCTCGCAGGCGGCGGGGAAAGCCTCGCGCCCGTTGTGGATCACGCCCCACACGTCGCAGAGCAGCACGTCATAGAGGCTGGAGAACGCCGAAAGCCCGACGGCGAGGGTGGGGGAGGTCATGGCCGCGGGGGCTAAAGCGCCGGGGCGGCGGGGTCAACCGGCGAGCGTGGCCCGGGAGTCGCCATTCGCGGCAGCGATGCTAACCTCGGTTAAGCGGAAGGCTTGGGGAACGGCCATGAAGGCTCTGGTCCTGGCAGGCGTATGCTTGGCGGCGCTGGCCGCGCAGGAGGCGGCGGCGAAGGGCGCGCGGACGCCGCGGCTCGACGGTCTATGGACCAACAATTCGCTCACCTCCCTGGAACGCGACGACGAGCTGAAGACCCTGTCGCCGAGCTCGGCGGAGGTCGGGGCCTATGAAGCCAAGCACCTTGGCAAGGCGCCGCAGATCCCGGGCGACACCGTCGGCGGCGCGGAGTCGGAGTATTGGGAGACGGACGTCGGCCTGGCGCGGATCCGCGGCCAGGCGCGCAGCTCCTGGATCGTCTCGCCGGCGGACGGAAAGATCCCCTACACGGCTGCGGCCAAGGCGGCCAACAAGGCCCGCGGCGACCGCTACAAGACCAATTTCGACGGGCCGGAGGCGCGGCGGGCGAGCGAACGCTGCCTGACGACCGAGGCGTCCGGCCCGCCGCTGCAGAACGGCGGCTACAACGACAACTACGAGATCGTCCAGACCCCTGGCGCGATCGCGATCTACGCCGAGTTCAATCACGACGTGCGCGTCATCCGCATGGGGCGGGGGCTCCGTCACCCGCCGGCCGGCGAGCGGCGCTGGATGGGCGATTCCATCGGCCACTGGGAGGGGCGCACCCTGGTCGTGGAGACCACCAACTTCATGCCGGCCGAGATGATGGGCGCGCCGCTCGATCCGGCGGAGGACATGACAGTGGTGGAGCGGATCACGCCGATCGCGGGCGACCAGCTCCTCTACGAATTCCGCGTCACGGATCCAGTGCGCTTCGTCCAGACCTGGCGCGGCGAGATGGTCCTGCGCCGCACCAAGGGGCCGATCTACGAATACGCCTGCCACGAGGGCAACTATTCGATGGTCAACATGCTGCAGGGCGCCAGGGACGCCGAGGCCGCGGCGAGGAAGGCTGGCCCCTGAGGCGCGCTCAGCGCCCGCCGGCGGCGCGGCGCTGGAAGTGGGTGCGCAGGTAGGCCGAGGGCGGGTCGGCCTCCGCCAGGACGGCGTCGCGGATGGCCCGCGGCTCGCCGAACAGGTGGCCCTGGCCGTAGCCGATGTCGAGGTCCAGCACGTCGACCACCTGCCGCTCGGTCTCGATCTTCTCGGCGATCACCTCGACGCCGTAACGGCGGGTCAGGGCGGCGAAGTCCTCGGCGGCCAGATCGGGCAGGGAGCGCAGGATCAGCCGGCCGTCCACCTCGGTGAGTTCGTCGAGCAGCAGCTGGCCGGCGACCTTCACGAACTTGACGTCCGAGCGCGACAGGTCCTGTAGGTCGAGGTCGAGGTCGACCACCTTGTCGAGGCTGAAGCGGAAGCCGAGGTCGGCCAGCTTGCCCATGTTGCGCGCCTCCAGGGAGGTGCGGCCCTCGAACGCCGCCTGGCCGACCTCGAAGATCAGCGCCCCGGCGAGGTCGCGGTTGGCGGTCAGCAGGTCGAGGAACTGCGGGAAGAAGCTGTCGTCGGCGAGGCTCGCCATGGAGATGTTGCAGAAGATGCCGATCTTGCGGTCCTGCTTGGCGAGGCGGCGCACGATCTGCACGCAGCGGAACAGAAGCAGGTTGTCGATCGCGGTCATCAGGCCGGCCGGCTCGGCGACGGACAGGTACTCGGCCGGCATCAGCACCCGGCCGCTCTCGTCGCGCAGCCGCGAGAAGCTCTCGTAGAACACCGTCCGGCGCTGCGGCAGGCCGACGACCGGCTGCAGGTAGAGATCGACCCGGTTCTCGGCGAGCGCGTCGCGGATGGTCTCCAGGAGGGCCGGCGAATGGCGGCGGGCGGCGGGCGCGCCGCGCTCCTCGGAGATGTAGTTGGCGCCGTGATCGTCGAGCTGGCGGCGCATGCGGTCCACCAGGCTCTCCAGCATGTGGACCTCGTCGGCGAGCTGCTCGGAGCGGCGCAGGGCCGCCTCGGCGACGCTCTCGGCCACTTCGGTGACCCGGGCGTCGAGGCGCTCGACCTGGTCGATGAGGATGCGCTGGGCGTCGCGCACGCCCTCGATCTCGCCCTTGATCGCGCCGGTCTCGAGGATGCGCTCGATCATGCCGTGGAAGGCGAAGCAGAGGCCCAGCCCACCCGCGAGCGCAGCCACGCCCGCGCCCCAGCCGCCGCCGTACCGCCACAGCGTGAGCGCGACGATCAGCGAGAGGCAGAGGTAGGTCGCACAGAGAAGCGCAAGCGTAAGGCGGCGCATCGTCCCAGCCATCCGAATCACCTGGGAGTATCCGACGCCGAATCCCGGGAAGTCGAATGGATTAACCGCCGCAGGGTTGTGGCGCGGCGTGCGAAACGCTGGCGTTCGCGGCGCAGTTATGTGATCGGTGATCAGATAAGGCTTCGGGGGAAGCCCCAAGAGCACATCTGAGGGCGCTATGGCGGACGAATATTTCGATGTGGTGATCGTGGGCGCCGGCCTGTCCGGCATCGGCGCCGGCTATCACCTGCAGACCGAGGCGCCCGACCGCTCCTACGTGATCCTCGAGGGCCGCGAGACCAGCGGCGGCACCTGGGACCTGTTCCGCTATCCGGGCATCCGCTCGGACTCGGACATGTACACCCTCGGCTACAACTTCAAACCCTGGCGCGAAGCCAAGGCCATCGCAGATGGTCCTTCAATCTTGAAGTATGTTCGCGACACGGCGCGCGACCACGACATCGAGCGCCACATCCGCTACGGCCACAAGGTGGTCTCGGCTGCCTGGTCGAGCGAGGACGCCTGCTGGACGGTGACGGCGCAGAAGGACGGCAAGCCCGTCCGCATCGCCTGCAACTTCCTGTTCCTGTGCGGCGGTTACTACGACTACGACCAGGGCTACACGCCGGACTTCCCGGGTCGTTCAATGTTCAAAGGTTCGGTCGTCCATCCCCAGCACTGGCCGGCGGATCTCGACTATTCCGGCAAGCGGGTGGTGGTGATCGGGTCCGGCGCTACGGCCGTGACCCTGGTGCCGGAGATGGCCAAGACGGCCGCCCACGTCACCATGCTGCAGCGCTCGCCGACCTATGTGGTCTCGCGCCCGGCCGAGGACGCCTTCGCCAACTGGCTGCGCCGGCGCCTTCCGGCCAAGCTCGCCTATCAGATCGTCCGTTGGCGCAACGTGCTGTTCGGCATGTATTTCTACAACCTGGCGCGGAAGAAGCCGGAGGCGGTGAAGGCCAACATCGTCAAGATGGTCCGCGAACAGCTCGGCCCCGACTATCCGGTCGAGAAGCACTTCACCCCGACCTACAATCCCTGGGACCAGCGGCTGTGCCTGGTGCCCGACGCCGACATGTTCGAGGCCATCAAGGCCGGCCGCGCCTCGGTGGTCACCGACCATATCGAGACCTTCACCAAGGACGGCATCGAGCTGTCGTCCGGCGAGGAGCTGAAGGCCGACGTGATCGTCACGGCCACGGGCCTGAACCTCAAGGTGCTCAACGGCGTCGACCTCACCGTCGATGGCCGCCACATCGATCCGGCCGGCGTGCTCTCCTACAAGGGCATGATGTACGAGGGCGTGCCGAACCTCGCCTCCTCGTTCGGCTACACCAACGCCTCCTGGACGCTGAAGTGCGACCTGACGTGCGAGTACGTCGGGCGGCTGCTCAATCACATGAAGGCGACGGGGAACCGGCAAGTGACGCCGGTCAACGCCGACCCGACCATCGCCCAAGAGCCGTGGCTCGACTTCTCGTCCGGCTACGTCCAGCGCTCGATCGGCAAGTTCCCCAAGCAGGGCTCCAAGGCGCCCTGGAAGCTGCACCAGAACTACGCGCTCGACCTGATGAACCTGCGCTACGCGAAGATCGAGGACGGGGTGCTGCAGTTCGGCAACCCGGCGCCGCGCGCCAACGTCCGATCCGCCAAGGAGAAGGTGGCCGCCTGAAGTTCCTCCCCCCGCCTGGGGGAGGTGGCTCAGACAGCCGGAGCGGGTCTCCGCCTCGGATTACCGCGTCGGCACCGGGACATCGCCTCGGTAGTCGTAGAAGCCGCGGCCGGTCTTGCGGCCGAGCCAGCCGGCCTCGACGTATTTCACGAGAAGCGGGCAGGGCCGGTACTTGGAGTCCGACAGGCCGTCGTAGAGCACGTTCATGATCGACAGCACGGTGTCGAGGCCAATGAAGTCGCCGAGCTCGAGCGGGCCCATGGGATGGTTGGCGCCGAGCTTCATCGCTGTGTCGATGGCGTCCACCGTGCCGACGCCCTCGTAGAGGGTGTAGATCGCCTCGTTGATCATCGGCACCAGGATCCGGTTGACGATGAAGGCCGGGAAGTCCTCGGCGTTGGCCGTGGTCTTGCCGAGCGACTGGGCGAACTTGACGGCGGTGTCGTAGGTCTCGGCGTCGGTGGCGATGCCGCGGATGATCTCCACGAGCTTCATCAGCGGCGCCGGGTTCATGAAGTGGAGCCCGATGAAGCGCTCCGGCCGGTCGGTGGCCGAGGCCAGGCGCGTGATCGAGATCGACGAGGTGTTGGACGCCAGCAGGGTGTCTGGACCCAGGTGGGGCTGCAGCGCCTTGAAGATGGTCTTCTTGACCTGCTCGTCCTCGGTGGCCGCCTCGATGGCGAGGTCGGTCGCGCCCACCGCCTGCAGCTCGGGCGCTGGCTTGACGTGGGATAGGGCGGCGTCCATCGCCTCCTGGCCGATGATCCCGCGGACCACCTGGCGGCTCAGGTTCTTCTTGATGAGCTCGACGCCCGCCTCGATGCGATCGGGGCTCACGTCGTGCAGCAGGACGTCGTAGCCGCCCAGGGCGCAGACGTGGGCGATGCCCGACCCCATCTGGCCGGCGCCGATCACGCCGACCTTCCTGATTTGAACCATTCGGCGAAGCCTCGCTGAGCGGGCGCTCGCACACGCGCCACCCGCAGGAAAACGGGTTTCTAACACGCGTTTACCGCTATGCGGCAACCCTTTTGCTGCGCCGCAGCGTGACCGGACCGTCGGCCGCCGCAAAAAGAAAGGGCGGCTCCCGCAGGAGCCGCCCTCGTTTCTTCGGCGATGAGGCGCGGGCTCAGCCCAGCGCGGACATCAGCTCCGGCACGGCGGCCTTGTAGTCGGCCACCAGGCCGTAGTCGGCCACCTGGAAGATCGGGGCGTCCGGATCCTTGTTGATCGCCACGATCACCTTGGAGTCCTTCATGCCGGCCAGGTGCTGGATGGCGCCCGAGATGCCGATGGCGACATAGAGCTCGGGGGCGACGACCTTGCCCGTCTGGCCGACCTGGTAGTCGTTCGGCGCGTAGCCGGCGTCCACCGCGGCGCGGCTGGCGCCCACCGCCGCGCCGAGCTTGTCGGCGAGCGGCTCGATGACCCGCTGGAACTCCTCGGCCGAGCCCATGGCGCGGCCGCCAGAGACCACGATCTTGGCCGCGGTCAGTTCCGGACGGGCGCTCTTCACGAGCTTCTGGTCGACGAAGTGGGTCTTCGCCGGCGCGCCGGGGGCGGCGATCGTCTCGACCGAGGCCGAGCCGCCTTCGGCCGCCGCCTTGAAGGCGGTCGGGCGGACGGTGACGACCTTCTTGGCGTCCGACGACTGGACGGTCTCCAGCGCGTTGCCGGCGTAGATCGGGCGCACGAAGGTGTTGGCGTCGACCACCTCGATGGCGTCCGAGATCTGGGCCACGTCGAGCTTGGCGGCGATCCGCGGGGCGAAGTTCTTGCCCTGCGAGGTCGCGGGCACCAGCACCGCGTCGTAGTTGGCCATGAGCGGCACGACGAGGGCCTCGACGGCCTCGGCCAGGCCCTGGCCCAGCTCGGCGCTCTCGGCCAGCAGCACCTTGCGCACGCCCTGGATCTTGGCGGCGGCGTCGGCGACGGCCTTGGCGCCCTGGCCGGCGACCAGGATGTCGATGTCGCCCGACACCTTCTGGGCGGCGGTGACCACCTTGGCGGTGTCTTCCTTCAGCGACGCGTTGTCGTGATCGGCGATGACGAGAACGGCCATGTTAGAGGACCCCCGCTTCGTTCTTCAGCTTGGCGACCAGGTCGGCCGCGGTTTCCACCTTGATCCCGCCGCCGCGCTTCGGCGGCTCGGTGACCTTGAGCACCTTCAGGCGCGGCGCGGCGTCGACGCCCAGAGCCGACAGCTCCTTCACGTCGAGCGGCTTCTTCTTCGCCTTCATGATGTTGGGCAGCGAGGCGTAGCGCGGCTCGTTGAGGCGCAGGTCGGCGGTGATCACCGCCGGCAGGTCGACCTCGATGGTCTGCAGGCCGCCGTCGACCTCGCGGGTCACCTTGGCCTTGGAGCCGGAGACCTCGACGGCCGAGGCGAAGGTCGCCTGGGGCCAGTCGAGCAGGGCCGAGAGCATCTGGCCGGTGGCGTTGTTGTCGCCGTCGATGGCCTGCTTGCCCATGACCACCAGGTCCGGGCTCTCCTCGCCGACCACCGCCTTCAGGGCCTTGGCCACGGCCAGCGGCTCGAGGTCCTGGTCGGTCTGGACGAGGATGGCGCGGTCCGCGCCCATGGCCAGCGCCGTGCGCAGGGTTTCCTGCGCCTGGGCCGGGCCGATGGAGACGGCGACCACCTCGGTGGCCACGCCCTTTTCCTTCAGGCGGACGGCCTCTTCGACCGCGATCTCGCAGAAGGGGTTCATCGACATCTTCACATTGGCGAGGTCGACGCCCGACTGGTCGGGCTTCACCCGGGCCTTCACGTTGTAATCGATCACCCGCTTGACCGGGACCAACACCTTCATGGGTTGCCTAGCGCCTCAAATTGCATTGCGGAAAAATGGATCGCAGGGGGCAATAACGGTTCCGGCGCGCATTGCAAGCCGCGCGCGTTCGCAGGCGCCGCAATTTGGTCGGACGGCGTGGCTAGCAGGCCACCCTCCCTATCCGCTAGAACGCGCCCATGAACCCGGTCATTCGCCGCCTCGGATTTATCTTCGTCGGCATCTTCTTCGTCATCAACCTCGGCCTGCTGATCTGGCATTTCGGCTGGGAGGTCCCGCGCCAGAAGTGCGAGGCGGGGCACAAGTGGTGGGATGCGGGCCAGCGGGTCTGCGCCACCCCGATCCTGACCTCCGACATCACCGGCCGCCTGATCGACAACCCTCAGGCCCGTGAAGAAGCGCTGCGCGCCATCGGCCGCCTGCCGCCCAAGGCCGCGCCGGCGCCGGCCGCCGCCGCCAAGCCTGCGACAAAGTAGCCTAAGCCGCTCGCGTCCTGAGCGCCTCTCCCCGACGCGCAGCCCGAGGGAGAGGTTCGCCCGATCAGGGATCTAGCGCGTGGCGCCGGACTGCCAGAAGACTTCGGTCGCGCCGCGGTCGTTGGCGAAGCGGGCCGCCACGAACAGCCAGTCGGACAGCCGGTTGAGGTAGCGCAGGGCCGGCGGGCTGACCGGCTCGCCCGCCTGCATCAGCCGCACGGCCGCCCGTTCGGCCCGCCGGCAGACGGTGCGCGCCAGGTGCAGGTGCGCCGCCGCCGGCGTTCCGGCCGGCAGGACGAAGGACTTCAGCTCCGGCAGGAGGCCGTTGAGCGCGTCGATCTCCTCCTCGAGACGCGTGGTCTGGGCCTCGCTCATCCGCAGCACGGAGCCTTCCGTCTCGCCCCGCCTGGGTGGCGTGGAGAGGTCGGCGCCGAGGTCGAAGAGTTCGTTCTGGATTCGCGCCAGCCGGGCGTCGAGGTCGGCCGCCCCGGCGGTGTGCAGCCGCACCAGCCCCAGGCAGGCGTTGGTCTCGTCGACCGCGCCATAGGCGTCCACCCGCAGGTCCGCCTTGGAGACCGTCTGGCCGGTGGCCAGCCGCGTCTCGCCCTGGTCGCCGGTGCGCGTGTAGATGCGGTTGAGGGTGACCAAGGCCGGCCTCAGGCCCGCGTCCGCCACCAGAAGGCGGCCACCAGGATCACCACGGCGATGAACTGCATCAGCACGCGCAGCCGCATCAGCTTGTTGGAGTAGGAGCGTCCGAAGTCGCCGCCGCGGAAGAGGGCGTAGATGCCGAACGCCAGGACGATCGTCACGGCGGCCAGGGCGGCGGGGATCAGGAAGCTGAAGATATCCATCCGACAAGCTTAAGACCCATTCCGGGCGGCCGCTACCGCCCGTGGGGATATCGGCGCTTGACGGACAGGTCGTTGATCATGTTCAACAACCGCCATTCGACGGGTTGTGCCGAACTTCGGCCCTACTCGCCTTCCATACGACCATAGACACCGCCTGAAGCGCGAGATCGCAGGGTGAACTCCCCTGCGAGGCCGCCGATGGCAGGCCCGCCCCGAATCGCGTAACGGGGTATTTGAACGTGTTCAACCAACTCCGCTCGGTCGCGCCGCAGCGGGTCAGAGGACGGCTCCCCCCGTCGAAGTCATGAAGCATATCTCTCCGAACCAAGTCGCCGGCGAGACGGCGGTGAAGATGCCGACCCGCCGGGCGCTCGCCAAGCAGCAGACCCGGGCCAAGGTGCTGTCGGCCGCGCGCCGCCTGTTTTCCGAGCACGGCTACGAAGGCGCCACCATCCGCGACATCGCCGCAGCCGCCGGCATGTCCACCGGCGCGGTGTTCGCCAACTTCAACGACAAGTCCGACCTGTTCCTCGAGATCATGGCCCAGGACCTGACCGCCCTGATCGAGGCGATGCGCGAGGCCGCCGCCAAGGGCCGCGGCGTCGAGGACATCCTGCTCAAGATGTTCGCGGCGGGCTACGCCTTCTACAAGAGCCAGCTGCCGCTCGCCCGCGCCGCCTTCAGCGTCTCCTGGGCGCCCCAGGACGGTCCGGTGCTGCGCAACGCCCCGCAGTCCCACGCCATGCACGAGCTGTTCACCGAGCAGCTGACCCTCGCGGTGGAGCGCGGCGAGCTCGGCCAGGAGGCTGAGATCAAGCTGCGCAGCCAGATGCTGTTCGACGCCTATCTGTCGAACTACCCGCAGGCGATCTTCGAGGGCTGGAGCCTGGACGCCCTGCAGGCCCGGGCCCGCGACCAGATCCGCATCCTGCTGGCGGGCGCGCGGCGCGGCTGAGCCACGGCATGAGCGGCGACCTCGACCTTCCCCCTCGGCGCCCCGCGCGCAATCCCCGCCGCCCCGCGGCGGCGGGGCCGCGCGCCTCGGGCGGCCGCCAGGGGCAGAAGGAAGCGACGCGCAAGCGCGTCATCGAGGCGGCGCGCGAGCTGTTCGACACCCAGGGCTACCAGGGCACGACGATCCGCGAGATCGCCCGCCACGCCGGGGTCTCGGTCGGCAGCGTCTTCACCACCTTCGCCTCCAAGGGCGAGGTGCTGAGCCAGGTGATGGAGGAGCGCCTCGACGGCCTCTACGCCGAGCTCGACCGCGTCGTGCCGCACCTGCGCGGTTCGACGGCGGACAAGCTGCGCACGCTCTACGCCATGCTCTTCGCCTTCGAGGAGCCGCGGACGAAGCTGTTCCTGTCGCACATCGCCGCCGCCTACGACTGGACCCTGCCGCCCGGCGCGCGGCCCTACGGCGCCAACCAGCGTCTGCGCGACCTGCTGCACGAGATCGTCTGCAAGGGCATGGCGTGCGGCGACGTCGATCCGCAGACCGACGTGCTCGCGGTCGTCGACCTGCTGGTCGGAACCTATGCCTGGACCTATCACCTGGTGGTCACCGAGGGCGCCGACGCCAGGCGCCTGACCGAGGTGATGGACCAGCGGATCGGCCTGATCGCCGACGGCTTCCGCCCCCGCTGACGCGAGCGGCTAGTTGCCGCCCTCCAGCAGGCGGCGCGCGATCACCTGGGCCTGGATCTCCCCGGCCCCTTCGAAGATGTTGAGGATCCGCGCGTCGGCGAGGATGCGGCTGACCGGCTGCTCCACGGCGAAGCCCGTGCCGCCGTGGATCTGCACGGCGTTGTCGGCCGCCGCCCAGGCGATCCGCGCGGCGACAAGCTTGGCCATGCCGGCCTCCAGGTCGCAGCGCCGGCCCTCGTCCTTGGCGCGGGCGGCGAACCAGGCGAGGCGCCTCGCGCCCAGGATCTCGGCGGCCATCATCGCCAGCTTGTTGGCGACACGCGGGAAGTCGGCGATCGGCCCGCCGAACTGGCGGCGCGCCAGGGCGTAGTCCAGCGCCACGTCGAGGGCGTTCTGCGCCACGCCGATGGCCCGGGCGGCGGTCTGGATGCGGGCGCTCTCGAAGGTCGCCATGAGCTGGACGAAGCCCTGGCCCGGCTGTCCGCCCAGCAGGTTCTCGTCCGCCACCTCGAAGCCGTCGAAGGCGAGCTCGTACTCGCGCATGCCGCGGTAGCCGATGACCGGGATCTCGCCGCCGCTCATGCCGGCCGCGGGGAAGGGATCGGCCTCGGTCCCCCGCGGCTTCTCGGCCAGGAACATCGACAGCCCGCGGTGGTCCCTGGACGCCGGGTCGGTGCGAACCAGGAGGGTCATGAGGTCGGCGCGGGCGGCGTGGGTGATCCAAGTCTTGGCGCCATAGACCTTCCAGTTCGCGCCGTCCTTGACCGCCCGGGTGCGCAGGGAGGCGAGGTCGGACCCGGCCTCCGGCTCGGTGAAGACCGCCGTCGGGATGATCTCGCCGGAGGTGATCTTCGGCAGGAAGCGCTGCTTCTGCTCCGCTGTGCCGTGCGCCAGGATCAGCTCGCCGGCGATCTCCGAGCGCGTGCCGAGCGAGCCCGTGCCGATCCAGCCGCGCGACAGGGCCTCTGAGACCACGCACATGGCCACCTTGCCGAGCCCGGAGCCGCCCCATTCCTCCGGCGCGGTCAGGCCGAAGACACCGAGCGCCCCCAGCTCCTCCAGGAGCGGCAGGGGAATGAGGTCGTTGGCGAGGTGCCAGGCTTGCGCGAACGGCGCGATCTTCTCGGCGGCGAAGTCGGTGAACTGGATGCGCACCGCCTCGAGCGTCTCGTCGAGGCCGCTGGCTTCGAGCGAGGGGCGGCCCCGCGCCTGGTCGAGCAGCTCGACGATGCGGTCCTTCACGGCCTGGCCGGCGCCGGGCCGAAGGGCGGCGATCATCGGCGTCAGGCGCTCGACGGCGACCTCCAGGTCCGCCGGCCGGAAGACCTCGCCCTGGTTCATGGCGACGCCGCCGGCGAGCTGGCCCAGGTACTCGAAGGCGAGCAGTTGGGCGGGCAGGGCCTCGGCCTCGCCGAGTTGGCCGGCGGCCGCGAGGTCGCGGGCCCAGACGGCGGTCTGACGCAGGGTCTCGGCATAGGCGGCGCACCAGGCCAGGCCGTGGGCGGCGTGCTGCTCGCGGTCGAGCGCGGCCCTGTCCAGCCGTCCGCCCGGCGCGACCCGCTCGGCCACCTTGGCGCGCAGCTCGCCGACGAGCGCCTCGGCGGCGTCGGCGGAACGGGCGAGGAGGGAAGGCAGGTCGGAGAGGATCAGGCTCATGGCGCCCTTATAGCGCCAGCCTTGCATTGCGCTGGGTAAGGGCGCTTGCATGACCGGCGTTTTTTGAAAAGGAGCGCCCGATGATCGTCGTCCACCACCTCAACGACTCCCGCTCCCAGCGCGTGCTGTGGCTCCTCGAGGAGCTGAGCGCGCCCTACGAGATCAAGCGCTACGACCGCGATGCGACCACCCGGCTCGCCCCGCCGGAGCTGAAGGCCGTCCACCCGCTCGGCAAGAGCCCGGTGATCACCGACGCCGGGCGGGCGGTCCACGAGTCCGGCGCGATCATCGACTACCTGATCCGCCGCCACGGCGGTGGGCGCCTGGCCCCGGCGCTCGGCTCGGACGCCTACGAGATCTACAACCAGTGGCTCCACTACGCGGAGGGCTCGGCCATGCTGCCGCTGATGCTCTTCATGTACGTCGGCCGGTTGGGCGAGGCGGGCGCGCCGCTGCACCCGCGCATCGAGAGCGAGATCGCCAACCACATGGGCTATGTCGATGCCGCCCTGGCGGGGCGCGACTGGCTGCTCGGCGAGTTCTCCGGCGCCGACGTGCAGATGAGCTTCGTGGGCGAGGTGCTGGGCGCCTTCGGCCGGCTCGACGCCTATCCCAACATCAAGGCCTGGGTGGACCGCTTCCAGGCGCGGCCCGCCTACAAGACCGCCCTCGAGAAGGGCGGCGCCTACTCCTTCGCGCGGGGCTAGGCCGGTCCCTGGGCGGGACTTGGCGCGGCGGCCTGGTCGCGGCGCAGGGCCGCCCGGCGCAGGCGCTTCAGCGAGCCGATGACGCGGGCCGTCGCCTGGGTCACCGCGCCCACCGGGGTCAGCGGCTCGTCGAGCTCGGAGTAGTGCACGCCGAGCGCGCCCTTGTGCCCCTCCTTGCCGTAGATGCTGTACTCGAACGCCAGGTCGCGGTGGGCGTCGACGCGCCGGTGCGGATGGCGCGCCAGCAGCGGATGGATGGCGAGGGTGTAGGCGATCGGCCCGGTGACCCGCAGCACGCCGAGCTGACCGACCCCGTGGAGCCCCGGGTTGTAGGTCCGCAGGTTGCGCAGCACGCGTTCGATCACCGCGCGCAGGAACGGATGGCCGGGGCTGGCGGCGATGTACCACTGCTGGAACTCCCCGCCCGGCACCCGCGCCAGCTCGGCGTGCAGGCCCCAGTCGCAGAAGGCCTCGCCCGGGCCGTTGCGCCACTGCGAGATCAGATAGCGGTCGTCGGGCCGGATCACCTCGCTCAGCGGCCGGGTCGGCAGGCTCTTGATGTCCAGATAGACCCCGCCCGAACGGTAGACGACGAGGTAGCGGAAGAGGTCGGCGCGGGCGGCGCGGTACTTGGGGTTGATCGCGTCGTAGTAGGCGAGGATTGCGGGACCGTAGCTGTCGGCGATGAAGTCGCGCGCCGTGACGTCGTCATAGAAGCGGTGCTCCCAGTCGGGATTGCCGCGCTGGATCGCGCCCATCGCCTCGCCCAGTTCGACGGGCAGGGCGCGCGTGTGGAAGGTCTGATGGATGATCTTCGGCAGCCCCTCGGCCGCCGCGAACAGCGGCGCCGCCACGCGCGGTTTGCGGGCGGCAGGGCGCGGGGCGCAGGCGTCGTCGCGGGTGAGGTGCACGTCCGGCAGCCTCCGGCGTTCGGGCTTTTGAGATTATCCCCGGCTGCGGGGCGCGTTTTGGCGCAACAAGTTCGGCCGCGTACCGAATGTTCCGACAATTCTCATAGGTGAAGCTCGCCGCCCGTCCGCGGCGCGGGCCTAGAACCGCTCTGGGAACGGATCGTCCAGCAGGCCGTCCAGGAAGTCGAACACCGCGGCCTTGGTCAGGCCGTGCGGGATGGCCGAGAAGTGGTCGCAGCCCACCACCGTCACGCCGTGGCCGTTGGGAAAGACGCGGGCCAGGTCCTCCGGATCGCCCGCGCCCGTATCGCGCTGGCCGGCCACCACCAGCACCGGCATCGGCAGCATGCGCATGGCGTCCTGATCGAGCGGCGGGTTCTGCGCCTGGACGAAGGCGGCCAGCGCCTTGCGGTCCTCGCCCTGCTCGTCGGCGAAGTGGCGGAACGAGCGCAGCATCGGTTCGGCGATGGTCTCCGGATCGTCGGCCAGCATGGCCTGCGCCATCGGCGAGGCGTCGCGCCGCTCGGACGGCTCCAGCAGCTTGCCGCCGATGCCCCCGAGGATGAGGTTCGAGAACCGGTTCGGGTGGTCGATCGCGGCCTGCAGGGCGGTGCGCGTGCCCATCGAATAGCCGAACAGGTCCACCCGCTCGAGGCCCAGGTGGTCCATCAGGGCGATGACGTCCGCGGCCAGCCTGGCCCGCTCGTAGGCGGCCGGCTCGTAGAGCTTCTCGCTCTCGCCGTGGCCGCGTTGGTCGAGGGCGATCACCCGCATACCGCGGCGCTCGAAGGCCGCGTACCAGCCGGTCCGCTTCCAGCCCTCGTTGCGGTTCGAGGTGAAGCCGTGCAGCAGCAGGATCGTGCGCTCGGGCCCGCCCTGGGGGGTGATGTCATCGTAGGCGAGGGTGACGCCGTCGGGGGTGGTGAAGCTGGCCATGACGGCGGAGCCTAGTGGGGCTGACGCGGGCTCCGCAAGGCCGTGTGGTGTCAGGGCGGCTCGCCGGTCCACTCCCAGTGCCACGGCTCGAACGGATAGTTGAGGAAGCCGTAGCGGTCGGCATGGGTGACGAGCCAACGGTAGGCGGGCGTCGCGACGATCGCCTTCCGGTTCGCCTCGTCGGTCGACACCGGGTCCGAACCGGCCGCCCGGCCGAGGAAGATGTCGGCGGCCAGGCCCGTGCGGTGGGCCGAGCAGCTCGCCTTGGAGACCGTGTTGCAGCCACCGTCGGCGCAGCGGGCGGCTTCCTCCTCGGGGCCGCGGTAGCCGGAGATCAGCTTGAAGTCGTCGGCGCCCGCCACGGCCCCGTCGGCCCGGGCGTCGGCGACCATTCGGCGATATGCGGCCAGGGCGCCGCGCCTGAGGCTCACGACCTTGCCGCCATAGCCCTCGGCCGCCGTGGCGGCCTCCAGCGCCTGGGGCGGCGGCGGGCCGGGGCACAGTCCCTTCGAGGTGAACTGGACGAAGGGCCGCTCCAGCGCCATGCGGTTCTTCATCCGCTCGAACTCCTCCGGCTTGAAGACGCCGTCCGGAGCCAGGGTCTGGCCTTGCTGCCAGCGGCCGTAGGCGGCGGCGAAGCCGGCGGTGTCGGGCGGGCACGTCGAGCCGATCAGCCGGCCGACCGCGGCGGCGTAGATGCGCCAGCCGCTCTCCGCCCGGCCGAACGGCGACCAGGCGAGGGTCGCCAGCGACCGGGCGTTGGCCTGGGCGGCGGCGCGCCAGGCGGGCGGGTCGCAGGCCTGCGGGGCGCTCGCGCTCGCCACGGACGGCGGCTGCGCGGGCGAGGCCGGGGGACGGGCCGCCGGGCGATGGGTCACGCGGACAACGACCACCAGGCCGATCGCCGCCACGGCGAGGAGGGCGAGGAGGAACCGCCCGACATCTGAAGGTTTCAGGCTCACGCCGCGTACGAACGCGCGGCCCACTGCGAAGGTCCCGATGTCCCCCTGCAAGGCGCTTCTGCTCTCCGCCACGGCCGCCGTCGCTCTGGGCGCCTGCTCCGACCCGGCGCCGCAGCAGACCGCCCAGGCGAGCCCGCCGCCGGCGCAGCCGGCCCCGGATCAGCCCGCGCCGGCCCAGCCCGCGCCGGTCCAGCCCGCGCCACTCCCGAGTTCGCCTGCCGAAGCCCCCCCGACGCCGCTGCAGGTCGCCAACCCGGCGCCCCTCGCCGTGCCGGCGGCGCCCGAAGGCGGCGCGTCCGACGCGCCCGCGGCCAAGGCGATCAACGCGGCGACACCCGCGGCGACGAGCCAAAAGTCGCGCCGCGACGCCCTGGTACGCGCCGAGGTGCTGCTCGCCCGCGCCCACTTCTCGCCCGGCGTCATCGACGGCCAGGACGGCGGCAACCTCAAGGCCGCCGTCGCCGCCTTCCAGCTGGCGCACGGCATGCCTGCCACCGGCCAGCTCGACGCGGCGACCTGGAAGGCGCTCGCCCGGGGCGACACCGCCCCGGCGGTCGTCGCTTACACCATCACCGCCCAGGATGTCGCCGGCCCGTTCCTTGCCCGCATCCCCACCGAATATCCGCAGATGGCCAAGCTCGACCATCTGGGGTTCACCAGCCCGCTGGAGGCGCTGGCCGAGAAGTTCCACATGGACGAGGCGCTGCTCAAGGCGCTGAACCCCCGCGTCGACCTCGGGAAGGCCGGGACCTCGATCCTCGTGGCCGCGCCCGGCCCCGAGACCCTGCCGGCCATGGTCAGCGCCATCGAGGTCGACAAGAGCCAGCGCCAGGTGCGCGCCTACGGGCCGGACGGGGCGATCCTGGCCGTCTATCCGGCGACGGTGGGGTCGACCGAGCGCCCTGCGCCCACCGGCCGCTTCGAGGTCACCGGCCGGGCGCCCAACCCGACCTACACCTACGATCCGAAGCGCCTGACCTTCGGCGACCGCAAGATGGGCAAGCTGACCATCAAGCCGGGACCCAACAATCCGGTCGGCGCGGAGTGGATCGACCTCTCGATCCCGACCTACGGCATCCACGGCGCGCCGGAGCCGCGGCTGGTCGGGAAGGTGGCGAGCCACGGCTGCGTGCGTCTGACCAACTGGGACGTCCGCCAGCTCGCGTCCGCGGTGAAGAAGGGCGTGCCGGTGCTGTTCGTCGGGACCGAGCGGCCCACGCACCCGAAGCCGAAGCTCAGCTCCGCCAGCGCAGGGTCCCCGCCTCGACGGGGTTGACGAAGGCCCGCTTCTCGCGCCGGGCGGCCGCCCATTCGCGCTTGAGCTGGTGGTACCACTTGGCCTGCTTGTCGGCGTCGTCGATCCAGATCAGCGGCGGGTCGTACTTCAGCCCCTCGTTCTGCAGGTTCACCATGTCCCCGTCCTGGCGCAGGAACGCGCGGGCGCCGGCGGCGATGAACGGCTTCAGGACCAGGAAGGCCGGGTGGTCGGACCAGACGATCTGGGTGATCCGCGTCTTCTTCTCGCTGATCGGCGTCAGGCAGGTCAGCGACAGCACCTGGCGCTTGCCGACCGTCACATGCTCCCAGCGCAGGCCGGGCAGGCGGAAGGTGATCTCGGTCAGCGGCTCCCCGCCGAGGATGGCGTAGGCGCGGCTGTTCTTGGACGGCTCGTGGCGGACCATGGAGAAGCCGGCCTCGCGCGGCTCGAACCGCTTGGCCTTCTCGTGCTGGCTCTTGGCCGAACGCCACCACCACTGCTGGTGCACATAGGGCCCGTGGGCCGGGTCCATCAGCCCGACGACCGCGTGGTCGATGTGGGCGTCGAAGTCCATGCGGTCGACGAGCTTGGGCCCGCCGCCGACCACGCCCGGGAACACCGGCGGCGGCTGGTCGGGCTCGGCGTCCTTGCGCGCGTCCGAGGCGATCCAGACGAAGATCAGCCCCTGGCTCTCCTGCACCGGATAGCGGCGAACGCGGATGCGCGAGACGTCCAGCGGCTGGTCAGCGACCAGGGAGGGGATCGCCGCGCAGGCCCCGTCGGCGGCGAAGCGCCAGCCGTGATACGGGCACTCCACCGTCTCGGCCCCCGAGGCTTCCTTGACGAAGCGGCCGGCCGACAGGGGCGCGGCCCGGTGCGGGCAGATGTCCTTCAGGCCGAACAGCTGGCCGGCCTTCGAGCGGCCGAGCAGCACGGGCTCGCCGAGGATCTCGTAGCGGGTGAGCTGGCCGGGCTTCAGGTCCGAGGAGAGGGCGGCGAAGTACCAGATGTCCGTCAGGAAGCCCTCGCCGAAGCGGGTCTCCGTCTTCTCGGAGGTCTTCTGGGGTTTGCTGTCGCCCTCGGCCATGTCCTGGCTTTAACCGCGTCAGGCGGCGGGCGGAAGTACGCGCTATTGCGTAGCCGCCCCTAAGGCAGGCGCACGAACACCGCTGCATGGGGCGACAGGCCCAGCGAGCCGCCGCGCAGCTCGGCGTCCCCGGCTCGGGTGGCGATCAGCTCGCCGCCCTCCAGCTCCGGCAGGGTCGGGAAGGCCGGATTGTCCGAGAAGTTGAAGATGCAGGCGATGCGCTCGGCCCCGTCCTCGCGCACGAATGCCAGCACCGGATCGGGGGCCTCGAGGAAGGCGAGCTCGCCACGGCTCAGCGCGCTCGAGCCCTTGCGCAGGGCGATCATCTGGCGGGCGAAGGCGAGGGGGGAGTCCGGATCGGCCTCCTGGGCTGCGACCGACAGGCCCTGGTGCTCGCGGGCCATGGGCAGCCAGGACTCGCCGGCGGTGAAGCCCAGGTTCGGCTCGGCGGAGTCCCACGGCATGGGCGTGCGGCAGCCGTCACGCCCACCCGAATAGGGCCAGTAGAGGTCGCCCACCGGATCGCGCAGCTGGTCCCGCGTCAGGGCCGCCTGCGGCAGGCCGAGCTCCTCGCCCTGGTAGATGATCGTCGTGCCCTTCAGCGCCAGCAGCAGCGCGAAGAGCTGTTTGGCGAGTTCCGGCGTCGCCTCCGAGCCGCCGAACCGGCTGACGGTGCGGACCACGTCGTGATTGGCGAACGAGATCGTCGGCCAGTGGGCCGGATAGCGGCCGAGCGTCTCGTAGTGCGCCTTGACGAAGGCCGGCGTCAGCTTGCGCTGCAGCAGCAGCACGAAGGTGTAGCCCGAGTGCAGGCCGACGTCGGGGGCCAGGTAGCCCCCGCAGCGGTCCTCCTCCTCGGAGAACTCGCCGAACACGAAGCGGTCCCCGTGCTGCTCGACCCGCCGGCGGATGACCTCGAGCACCTGCTCGTTCTCCGGCAGGTTGGAGTCGTGGAAGTGGCGCTGCAGGTTGCCGGCGTGGCTCCAGTCGTGGCGGGTGCGCTCGGCCACCGGAACCGGCGGGTTGTCGGTCAGCGTCTCGTCGTGGAGGTAGGTGCCGGCGACGTCGAGCCGGAAGCCGTCGATCCCCTTCTCCAGCCAGTAGTCCAGGACCGAGAGCGCCGCCTCGGCGGCCTGCGGGTTTCGCCAGTTCAGCTTCGGCTGCTGGCGCAGGAACTTGTGGTGGTAGTGCTGGCGCCGCGCCGGCTGGTAGGCCCAGGCCGGACCGCCGAACACCGACAGCCAGTTGTTGGGCGCCGTGCCGTCCTCCTTGGGATCGGCCCAGACGTACCAGTCGGCCTTCTCGCCGTCCTTGCCGCCGGTCAGGCTCTCGACGAACCAGGCGTGCTCGTCCGAGGTGTGCGACAGCACCTCGTCGATGAGCACCTTCAGCCCCTTGGCGTGGGCGGCGTTGAGGAAGGAGTTGAATGCGTCCATGCCGCCGTAGTCGCGGTGCACGCCTTCGAAGTCGGCGACGTCATAGCCCCAGTCGCGGTCGGGCGAGGGGTGGATCGGCGACAGCCAGACCGCGTCCACCCCCAGGCTCTTGATGTAGTCGAGCTTGGCCTCGACGCCGGGAAGATCGCCGTAGCCGTCCCCGTCGGTGTCGAGGAACGAGCGGATATAGACGTGGTAGAGGACGGCGCCTTTCCACCAGGGCGCCGCCATCGTCGGATCAGGCCTCGCCGATGTGGTGGATGATCTTCGAGACGATGCCGTACTCGACGGCCTGCTCGGCGCTCATCCAGAAGTTCCGTTGGGTGTCCTTCTCGATCTTCTCGTAGGTCTGGCCGGTCTCGCGCGCGATGATGCGGTTCACCCGCTCGCGCATCTTGATGATCTCCTCGGCCTCGATCTCGATGTCCGAGGCCTGGCCGCGCACCCCGCCGGTGGGCTGGTGCAGCAGGAAGCGGGTGTTCGGCAGGCAGAGGCGGTTTTCCTTGTCCGCCCCCAGGAAGATGTGCGCGCCGGAGCTCGCCACCCACCCCGTGCCGATCACCTTCACCGGGGCGCCGCAGAACTTGATCATGTCGTGGACGGTGTCGCCGCTCTCCACGTGACCGCCCGGGGAGTTGATGATGATCCGGATCGGCGCGTCGCTTTCGGAAGCCAGCGCGGTGATCTGGGCCGTGACCCGCTCGGCCAGGCGCATGTCGATCTCGCCGAAGATCAGCACGGTGCGCGACTTGAAGAGCGCGTTCTGGACGGGCCCCGCCGTCATCGGCATGTCGGGCAGGCGGCCCTTCTCGTCCTCGTCCGGCTCTTGATCGTCCAGCCAGACTTTCCATTGCGTCATGAGGAGCTCCTTGGGCCTTCCGTGGGGAGGCGCGCCCGTTCACCGCAGCGCACGCCTCGCCAAGTTTGTTCCTTTTGCAGTTATTGGCCTTGGCGTGTTCCCGCAAGGCCCGTCAGCGCCTGCGCCTGCCGCAAGCCGCCCGAGGCCGCTGATCGTGCAGAGCGGCTTGACCTAACGGAGCCCCCCGTCGCAAATGACCGCCAACTCAAACAATCGTTTTAAGGGATAGGCGCCATGAGCGAGGTGATGGAACGGACCCAGGTCGGCAAGCTGTTCGATCTGGCGGGCAAGGTGGCGATCATCACCGGCTCCTCGCGCGGCATCGGCAAGGCGATCGCCGAGCAGATGGCGGCCCACGGCGCCAAGGTGGTGATCTCCTCGCGCAAGGCCGGTCCCTGCGAGGAAGTGGCCGCCGAGATCAACGCCCGCAGCCCGGGCCACGCCATCGCCGTGCCGGCGAACATCTCCTCAAAAGACGACCTGACCCGCCTGGTGGAGGAGACCCGCAAGGCGTTCGGCAAGATCGACATCGTGGTCTGCAACGCCGCCTCGAATCCGTTCTACGGCAGCCAGCTCGACATCTCCGACGACGCCTTCCGCAAGATCCTCGAGAACAACATCATCGCCAACAACTGGCTGGTGCAGCTCACCGCGCCGGAGATGAAGGAGCGCAAGGACGGGGCGGTGATCATCGTCTCGTCGATCGGCGGCCTGCGCGGCTCGACCGTGATCGGCGCCTACTGCATCTCCAAGGCCGCCGACATGCAGCTGGCCCGCAACCTCGCCCAGGAGCTGGGCCCCCACAACATCCGGGTGAACTGCATCGCGCCCGGCCTGGTGAAGACCGACTTCGCCCGCGCCCTGTGGGACACGCCCGAGGGCGAGAAGCGCGCCTCCTCGGGCACCCCGCTGCGCCGCCTGGGCGATCCGGACGACATCGCCGGCGCGGCGGTGTTCCTGGCCTCCAAGGCCGGCTCCTGGATGACCGGTCAGACCGTGGTCATCGACGGCGGCTCCACCTGCTGATCAGGACCTGCTGATCAGACGCTGATCGGGGCGCGGGCGAGGTCCCGCGCCTTGGCCAGCCGCTCGATTCCCGCGTCCAGGGTCTCGTCGCGCTTGGAGAAGCAGAGCCGCAGGATCGAGGTCACCGGCTCCTCCTCGTAGAGCGCCGACACCGGGATCGAGGCGACGCCGGCGGTCTTCACCGCGTGCAGGGCGAAGTCGCGGTCGGCCATGTCGACGCCGGAGGCCTTGAGGTCGACGTTCAGGAAGTAGGTGCCCTGGGTCGGCAGGACCGAAAAGCCTTCGCGCCTCAGCCCCTCGCCCAGCCGGTCGCGCGAGCGCTCCAGCGCCCGCGGCATGTCGCGGAACCAGGCCTCCGAATTCGCCAACCCCCAGGCCACCGCCGCCTGCAGGTTCGGCGGGGTGGTGAAGGTCAGGAACTGGTGGGCGCGGGCCAGGGCGTGGCTCAGCTTCGGCGCCGCCATCAGGAACCCGACCTTCCAGCCGGTCAGGCCGAACATCTTGCCGGCCGAGCCGACCTTCACCGTCCGCTCGCGCATGCCGGGAAAGGCCATCAGCGGCCGGTGCCGCGCCTGGCCGAACACCACCTGCTCCCAGACCTCGTCGCAGATCGCCACCACGTCGTGGGCGACGCAGAACTCGGCCAGCAGGGCGAGGTCCTCCTCCGGCAGGACGACGCCGGCGGGATTGATCGGATTGTTCAGCACCACGTAGCGGGTGCGCGGCGTGAAGGCCGCTTCCAGCATCGCCCGGGTGAAGCGCCAGTGCGGCGGCTCCAGCCGCACGAGCCTGGGCGCGCCCCCGGCCCGGCGGATCAGCGGCAGGTAGGCGTCGTAGACCGGCTGGAAGACGATCACCTCGTCGCCCGGCTCGATCAAGGCGAAGAAGGCCGAGGCCAGGGCTTCGGTGGCGCCGGAGGTGACGGTCACCTCGCTCCCCCAGTCGAGCTCCAGGCCCTGGGTGCGGGCATAGTGGCCGGCGACCGCCTGGCGAAGCTCGGGCAGGCCGACCATCGGCGGGTACTGGTTGTAGCCGTTGAGCACGGCGTCGGCCGCCTTCTGCCGGATCGCCTCGGGGCCCGGATCGTCGGGAAAGCCCTGGCCGAGGTTCACCGCGCCCAGTTCACGGGCAAGGCCGCTCATCTCCTCGAAGATGGTGGTCGGAAGGTTCGCGAAAATCGGATTGGCCATGGGCGTGATCTGGGCGCGCTGAAATCGGATGCTTAAATCTGCTCCCTGAAGACCATTCTTTCGGGGGCTGCGTCCATGGAGATCGTCGCGTTCCGGCCCGAACACGCCGAGGCGTTCAGAACCCTCAACGAGGCGTGGATCGCCAAGCACTTCGCCATCGAGCCGAAGGACCGCGAGGTGCTGGAGGATCCGGAAGGCAGGATCATCGCCAGGGGCGGGAAGATCTTCATGGCGCTGGAGGGCGGCCGCCCGGTCGGCTGCGTGGCCCTGATCCGCATGGACGACGGCGGCTACGAGGTCGCCAAGATGACCGTGAGCGAAGAGATGCGCGGAACCGGCCTCGGTCGCGCGCTCATGCAGGCCTGCATCGACGAGGGCGTCAGGCTCGGCGCTCGCCGACTCTATCTGGAGACCAATTCCGCCCTGGGGCCCGCGCTCGGCCTCTACCGCGCCATGGGGTTCACGCACCTGCCGCCGGCGCCCACGCCCTACGCCCGCGCGGACGTCTTCATGGAACGACCCTACTGAGGGGCCGCCCCCTGCGTCACCTTGCGGCGCGGGTCCTCAATATGCATCTTGAATACATCTTTGTAGCCGGGGAACGCGAGGACGCTCCGTGCAGGACCAACTGCGATTGATGGAGACCGGCCTGGAACGCGCCGCCGAGTCGATCGGCGACATCACCGGCCCGGTGATGGCCCGCTTCTACGCCGCCCATCCGGCGGCCCGCGCCGCCTTCGAGCACCATGGCGTCGGCGACCCCGCCGCGCTGGAGGCCCAGATGGTCGAGAACGCCCTGATGGCCGCCATGACCTGGCTCGAGCGCCCGGCCGAGGTCAGGATCCTGTTCGGCGGCTCGGTGCCGCACCACCAGGACACCCTGGCCGTGCCGCCCGGCTGGTACCGTGGCCTGATGGAGGCGACCATCGACGTCATCGCCGGCTCGATCCCGCCGCAGAACAGGGCCGAGCTCGAGCTGTGGGACGCCATCCGCCGCAGCCTCGTCCAGGAGATCGAGGCCGCCTGACGGAGCGGCCGCCTACTCTTCCTTCATCCGCTTCTTGCGGAAGGACGGGTTCAGCACCTTCTTGCGCAGGCGGATCGACTTCGGCGTCACCTCCACCAGCTCGTCCTCCTCGATGTAGGCGATGGCCTGCTCGAGGGTCGGGCGGCGCGGCGGGGTGAGGCGCACGGCCTCGTCCTTGCCCGAGGCGCGGACGTTGGTCAGCTGCTTGGCCTTCATCGGATTGACGTCGAGGTCGTCGGCCCGCGAGTTCTCGCCGATGATCATGCCCTGGTAGGTCTTCTCGCCGGCGCCGACGAACATCACGCCGCGCTCCTCGAGGTTCCACAGGGCGTAGGCCGCCGTCTCGCCGTCGGAGTTGGAGACCAGCACGCCCTTGCGGCCGGCGTCGATGGCGCCCTTGTAGGGCTCGTAGTGGCTGAACACCCGGTTCAGCACGCCCGAGCCGCGGGTGTCGGTCAGGAACTCGCCCTGGTAGCCGATCAGCGAGCGCGACGGCGACATCAGGGTGATGCGGGTCTTGCCGGCGCCCGACGGGCCCATGTCCTTCAGCTCGGCCTTCCGGGCCGACAGCTTCTCGATGACGATGCCGGTGAACTCGTCGTCCACGTCGATCATCACGTCCTCGATCGGCTCGAGGCGTTCGCCGGTCTCCGGATCGATCTGGAAGACCACGCGCGGGCGGCTGATGGAGAGCTCGAAGCCCTCCCGGCGCATGCTCTCGATCAGCACGCCGAGCTGCAGTTCGCCGCGGCCGGCGACCTCGTAGGCGTCCTTTTCCGAGGTCTCGGTGACCCGGATGGCGACGTTGGACTCCGCTTCCTTGAGCAGGCGCGCGGCGATCACGCGGCTCTGCACCTTGTCGCCTTCGCGACCGGCCAGCGGGCTGTCGTTGACCGAGACGGTCATGGAGATGGTCGGCGGGTCGATCGGCTGGGCCGGCAGGGCCTCGGTGACCTCCATGGCGCACAGCGTGTCGGCCACGGTGGCCTTGGAGAGGCCCGCGATGGCGACGATGTCGCCGGCCTCGGCCTCGTCGATCGGCTGCCGCTTCAGGCCGCGGAAGGCCAGCACCTTTGTGATCCGGCCGCGCTCGATCTCCTTGCCGTCGCGCGACAGAGCGTGGATGGCCAGACCCGGCACCGCCTTGCCGCTCTCGATCCGGCCGGTCAGCAGGCGGCCGAGGAACGGATCGCTCTCGATCAGCACCGACAGCATCTGGAAGGGCTCGTCCTTGCGCTGCTCGGCCTTCGGGGCCGGCACGTGCTGGACGATCAGGTCGAACAGCGGGGCGAGGTTATCGTTCGGCTTGGCCAGGTCCATCGTCGCCCAGCCGTTCTTGCCCGAGGCGTAGATGTGCGGGAAGTCGAGCTGCTCGTCGGTGGCGCCCATGGCGGCGAACAGGTCGAAGGCCTCGTTCAGCACCCGGTCCGGATCGGCGTGCGGCCGGTCGACCTTGTTGAGGCAGAGGATCGGCCGCAGGCCCATCTTCAGCGCCTTGCCGAGCACGAACTTGGTCTGCGGCATGACGCCTTCCTCGGCGTCGACCAGCAGGACGCAGCCGTCCACCATGCCGAGGATCCGCTCCACCTCGCCGCCGAAGTCGGCGTGGCCGGGCGTGTCGATGATGTTGATCCGCGTCTCGCCCGCGGCGCCGTGCCACAGCACGCTGGTGCACTTGGCGAGGATGGTGATGCCGCGCTCGCGCTCCTGGTCGTTGGAGTCCATGGCGCGTTCGACCGTCGCCTCGTTGGCGCGGAACACGCCCGACTGGGCGAGGAGCTGGTCGACGAGGGTCGTCTTGCCGTGGTCGACGTGGGCGATGATGGCGATGTTTCGGAGGGACATAGGTCTTTTAAGGGGAATTGCGTCTCGGCGCAGGGAAGGGCGTGGCGGATGCGCCGGCGAAGGCGCGCTTTTAGGCGACGCGCAGCCGAAGGGCCAGCGTCAGTTGCGCCGCAGGCCTATTCGCGGGTGCAAAAATGGCCGAGCTCATGGTGCATCGCAACATATCGGGGTGGATTTCCCCCGCGGCAAGGTGGCGTGACGATGTGACATTTCGGTGTCCGCCTTACGTCGCGGCATGAATTTTGCGCCAAACGCCGCTTGCGTTTTTGTGCGCTGCACAGTATATCCAACCTCGTGAGGCGTCGCTGACGTCTCTGCCCTTCCTGGGCGTTTCCTCCCTAATGAACTGCCGCGGCTCCGGCCGCGGCTTTTTTTTGGCCTGAAGGCCCGGCTCAGGGCCGCTTCGGGAGGGTCAGGCCGCCGCCAGGCTCGACCAGTCTGCGCGGGCGAGGGTGGCGATCAGCCGCTCGAGGTCGGCCTTCAGGGTCTCGAAGCCGGCGGTGGGCGTCAGCCGCGCCTCGTCGAGATAGAGCGCCCGGTTGATCTCGATCTGCAGGGCGTGGGTGCGCCGGGCTGGCCGGCCGTAGTGCTCGGTGGTGTAGCCGCCGGCGTAGGGCGCGTTGCGCGCCACCCGGTAGCCCAGGCCCTCGAGCTCGCGCTCCACCCGGGTCGGCAGGACCCCGGCGCAGGCGGCGCCGAAGCGGTCGCCGAGCACCATGTCGCAGGCCCGGTCGCGGCCGCCGGTCCGCGCCGCGGCGGCGGGCATGGAGTGCCAGTCGATCAGGATGGCGAAGCCGTGCGCCGCATGCGCCTCGGCGAGCAGCTGGGCGAGGGTGGCGTGATAGGGCCGGTGGGCCGTCTCGATGCGGCCGCGCGCCTCGGCGAAGGTCAGCTTGCGGGCGTAGATCTCCTGCCCTTCGGAGACCACGCGGGCGATGGCGCCGAGCCCGGCCGCGACGCGCGCGGTGCGGGCCCTCGCGAACTCCGGCAGCTCGTCGGCGAACATCGCCGGGTCGAGCTCGAAGGCCTCGCGGTTGAGATCGATGTAGGCGCGGGCGTAGCGGGCGGCGATGGTCGCCGCGCCGAGTTCGGGCGCGCGGGCGATCAGGTCGTCGACGAAGGCGTCCTCCGAGCGGCGGATGCTCTGCGCGTCGAGCGCCGCGGCCGCCATCATGTCGTCGGGATAGAGCCGGCCGGAGTGCGGCGAGGCGAACACCAGGGGCGTGGGCGGCGCCTGGCCCGCGGGCGCGGCGCGGCGCACCTCGAAGGCGTCGGCGGTTTCGACGTCCCCCGCAGGTCGTTGAGAGGCGACGATCGGCTCCCAGGCGTTCATGCCGTCCATAGAACGCTCAGCGTCGTTTGGGGTCAAAGGGTTCATCGCGCCTTTACGCTTGGCGCTGTAGAGTGCCCCTTCGGCTTAACCCTAACGACCGCGACATGCCCCGAATCCTCCTCGCCGAAGACGACGACTCCCTGCGCGGCTTTCTGGCCCGCGCCCTGGAGCGCGCCGGCTATGACGTGGTGGCCTGTCCGGACGGCGACGACGCGGCCCTGCGCCTCGACGAGGCCTGGGACCTGCTGCTCACCGACATCGTCATGCCCGGCCTCGACGGCATCGAGCTGGCCCGCCAGGCGGCGGCCCGCCATCCGGGGCTGCGGATCATGTTCATTACCGGCTTCGCCGCGGTGGCGCTCGCGGCCGGCGAGAGCGCGCCGGCGGGCGCCAAGGTGCTGTCCAAGCCGATCCATCTCCGCGAGATCGTTTCGGAGGTCGAGCGGATGATCGCCGCTTAAGATCTCTGCTCGCTTGCGCGCGCCAAAGCGCGCCGTTATACCCCCGCCTTCCCGCTCCCGGGCGCGCCGCCAAGGCGTGGTTCGGGAGACCTCGGATTGGACGCGTAGCTCAGCGGGAGAGCACTACGTTGACATCGTAGGGGTCGCTGGTTCGATCCCAGCCGCGTCCACCATCCCTCCTCACTTCCTGGCCGTCGCCCGCCTCGGGCTGGCCGCAACCCTGGCGGGTCGCCGCGGTTCGCGCCGCTGAACTTCCGCAGCATCGTGAAGATAATAGCGGGTCGCATTCGCAACCGGGCGTCGCAAGGCGCAGCTTTGCGCGGTGGAATGACGGCCTGAGACCGCCCGTTACATTTCAAAACTGTTGCAAGGCGGACGCACCGTAAACCTTTCAGGGGCCGCTGCTCCTGAAGCCTCTTCCGTCGCCCAAGGTCGGGCGCGCATTACCAGAGGTGCAAAGGTGCCACGGCCAAAAGAGACCGTGAGCTCCACTACGGGAGGTAATTTTGAAGCTAGCCTATTTCCAAGGCGGCTCCGCGCTCGCGGTGGCTGTCGCTCTTTCTTTCGGCGGGCAAGCCGCCGCCCAGGCCACCAACGCTCCGGCCGCCTCGGCCCCGCACTCCATCGACGAACTGGTCGTCACCGCGCAGAAGCGCGAGCAGAGCCTGCAGGACGTGCCGATCGTGGTCACGTCGGTCAACGCGCAGCAGCTGCAGGACGCCGGCGTCCGTGACATCAAGGACCTGACCGTCGTCACGCCGGGCCTGACCGTCACCACCACCTCCTCCTCCGCCATCACCACCGCCCGCATCCGCGGCATCGGCACGGTCGGCGACAACGTCGGCCTGGAAAGCTCGGTCGGCGTGGTCATCGACGAGGTCTACCGCCCGCGTAACGGCGTCGCCTTCTCCGACCTCGGCGAACTGGACCGCGTGGAAGTGCTGAAGGGCCCGCAGGGCACCCTGTTCGGCAAGAACACCACCGCCGGCGTGATCAACGTGATCACCAAGCGTCCGGAGTTCACCTTCGGCGCCAACAGCGAGGCGACCTTCGGCAACCTCAACACCTTCGGCTTCTCGACCTCGGTCACCGGGCCGCTGATCGAAGACAAGCTCGCCGGCCGCCTGTTCGTCGCCGGCCGTCACCGCGACGGCTACTACGAGCGCGTCGGCCGCGACACCAACGACCAGAACTACTACACCGGCCGCGGCCAGCTGCTGTGGCGGCCGAGCGCCGACGTCGATGTGAACTTCGCCGCCGACTACACCAAGCGGCACGAAGCCTGCTGCGGCGCGGTCCAGCTGATCAACGGCCCGACGGCTCCGCTCGTCCTGGCGCTCGCGCCCGGGGGCATCGCCAATCCGCCGGACATCCATAACCTTCGCGACTACGGCAACCGCAACGACGTGAAGGACATCGAGGACAAGGGCGCTCAGGCGATCGTCAACTGGGACACCCACGCCCTCGGCAACGCCAAGCTGACCTCGGTCACCGCCTACCGCGACTGGCTGCAGAAGGGCGGCGGCGACGTCGACTGGACCGGCGCCGACATCCTCTACTCGCCGAAGCTCGGCTCCGGCGACGTCGGCTTCACCGAGTTCAAGACCTTCACCCAGGAGTTCCGCCTGGCTGGCTCGACCGACAAGCTGAACTGGCTGGTCGGCGCCTTCTACTCCGACGAGAAGCTGAAGCTGCATGTCCGCACCGTGACGTACGGCAACCAGTTCGAGTCGTACCTGTCCGGCCTGCTGGCGGCGGCCGGCGGCCTGCCCACGTTCGAGGGTCACCCGAACAACGGCACCGCCTATGCGCCGGGCGCGGGCCAGAATGACACCTATGACCAGCACGAGCGGGGCTTCGCCCTCTTCACCAACGAGAACTACAAGATCACCGACGCGCTCGAGCTGACGGTGGGCCTGCGGTACACGTGGGAGAAGAAGGACCTCGCGACCTTCTGGAACAACACCGACAACGCCATCGGCTGCGCCACCGCCATCGCCCGCTTCGGCGCGATCGGCCGCACCCTGGGCGGCGCCTATCCGGCGCTGTGCGCCACCTCGTCGAACCCGCTGTTCGGCCAGATCGCGCACAACAACCAGCACAAGAAGGAGAACGAGCTCACCGGCACGGCCAAGCTCTCGTACCGGTTCTCGCCTGAAGTGCTGGCCTATGCGTCCTACGCCCACGGCTACAAGGCGGGCGGCTTCAACCTCGACCGTATCGCCCCGGGCGCTCAGTCGGTGGCCGGCCAGGCGGCGACGCCGGTGCTCGACACCAGCTTCGCCCAGGAGCTGGTCGACAGCTACGAGGTGGGCGTGAAGAACACCCTCCTCGACCGCACCCTGCTGCTGAACGCGACGGTGTTCTATCAGGAATACAAGGACTTCCAGCTCAACGCCTTCAACGGCCTGGTCTTCACCGTGGCCTCTGTGCCGAAGGTGATCTCCAAGGGTGTGGACGCCGACTTCCTGTGGTTCACGCCGGTGGAAGGCCTGTCGCTGAACGGCGGCGCCACCTACGCCGAGACCTACTATCCGACCAGCACGCCGGCCGTCCTCGGCGCCCGCCTGCCGGGCTCGCGCCTGTCGCTGGCTCCGCTCTGGTCGATCTCGGGCGCGGGCACCTACGAGCATCCGATCGGCGAAAACCTGGTCGGCCGCTTCGCCCTGAACGCCAAGTACGTGTCGTCCTACAACACCGGTTCGGACCTGAACCCGGTGAAGACCCAGAAGGGCTTCACCCTGGTCAACGCCCGCATCGGCATCGGCCCGCAGGACAAGAAGTGGCAGGCCGAGCTGTGGGCGCAGAACCTGTTCGACAAGCGCTACAAGCAGGTGGCCTTCGACTCGGTCTTCCAGACCGGTTCGTATGACGCCTTCATGGGCCTGCCGCGGACCTACGGCGTGACCGTGCGCTACACCTACTGATCCACTGAAGTCAGCGCCCTTCGGGGTCGCTGGGGCGCCGCCGGTCCGCCGGCGGCGCCTTTTTCATGCCCGCGCCGGGGCGGGACACGAAATCGCGTCTGCGATGCCTATTCGCCACACCTCGCGGCGCTCGAAACTCCGGTATCGCACGCGACCCTCATGTTGCGGGTTTATTTCAAAACAGCGGTATCCGAACCGAACGGCCGCTACGGTCAAGCTTGCAGACCGGCGATATGGAACGTCGTTATGTTTCGGGCATGCAACCATCTTGGCGTGGCCGGCGGCGCGCGCTGATCATCCCTCCACCAGCCGAAGATCCGCACAGACGGGCGAGGGGCTGGAGGAGGAAAAACCATATGACGAAGGGTGCATATTTCTGCGGCGGCTCGATCCTGGCCGTCGCCCTGGCGCTGGTGGGGGGCGAGGCGGCCTACGCCCAGGCCGGCCCATCCAGCGCAAACGAGGTACGGGAGGTGGTGGTCACCGGCTCCTTCATCCGCGGCACGCCGGAGGACGCGGCCCTGCCTGTGAAGGTGATCGGCGCTGAGGAGCTCGAGAAGCAGGGCTCCCCCTCGACCGTCGACCTGATCAAGTCCCTGTCCGTCTCGAGCGGCGTGCTCGGCGACACCAACCAGTTCGACACCCGCGCCCAGGGCTCGGAGGGGTCCGGCTCGATCAACCTGCGGGGTCTGGGCGCCCAGCGCACCCTGGTCCTGATGAACGGGCGGCGCATGGCGGCCAACCCGTTCGGTCAGGCCGCCGCCGGCATCGTCGACACCAACACCCTGCCGGTCGCCGCCTTCGGCCGCATCGAGGTGCTGAAGGAAGGCGCGGCGGCCACCTACGGCTCGGACGCCATCGGCGGGGTTGTCAACTTCATCACCCGCCGGAACCTCAACGGCTTCGAGGTCTCCGGCAGCTACAAGTACGTCGACGGCTCGAACGGGGACTGGGACGGGGCGCTCAACTGGGGCCACGTCTTCGAGAACGGCAACATCCTGCTCAGCCTCGGCTACCAGCACCGCTCGGAGCTGAAGGTCACCGACCGCAGCTGGGCGGACCAGCCCTACCTCAACGATCCGGAGGGCGGCTGGTCGGCGGGCAACGCGGTGACCACCTTCCTGCCGCTGATCCGCACGCCAACCGGCGGCTACACCGCCGCCGCCGGCTTCCAGCTGGACCAGGGCTGCGCGCCGCTCGGCGGCGTGCCGCAGGCGGGCGCGCTGCCGGCCTGCAACTTCCACTACACCGAGTACGACAACCTCGTTGAGGAGGAGAACCGCTTCCAGGTCTACGGCGAGGCCAACGCCGACCTCAACGCTCAGAACCACCTCCACGTCGAGGCCCTCTACGCCAAGACGGACGTGCCGAACTGGAAGACTTCGCCGTCCTACCTCGCCCTGCAGACGCCGACGGCGACCACCAATCCGACGGTGGGCTCGCTCTCCGCCGCCTTCCTCTCGGGCTTCTTCGTCCCGTCGGACAACCCGGGCTTCATCGCCTACCAGGCCGCCCATCCGACCCAGATCCCGGCCAGCGCGATCGGCGTCCATATCCCGGGCGTGCGCTATCGCCCCCTGGCCGAGGGCGGCAACCCGATCTTCGACGACCAGGGCTCCTCGGAGGGCCTTCGCCAGTACGAGGCGTTCCGCGTCTCGGCGGGGGTCAACGGCGACCTGCCCTGGCACGGCGTCGGCTACGACGTGGCCGTGACCTACGGCCAGGAGCAGGGGCGGCGGACCGGCTATGACACCGTCGTCTCGCGCCTGCAGCTCGCCTTGCGTGGCTACGGCAGCCTGGCCTCGGGGGCCCAGGGCGGTTGTACGGCCGCCGAGACGGGCGGGTTCACCACCAACGCCGGCAATTCCGCCCTCGGCTGCTACTACTTCAACCCGTTCTCCACCTCGACCGCGTCCAGCGCCGTCACCGGCCAGACCAACCCCGGCTTCGTGGCCTCCACGGCCAACAACCCGGACCTGATCCGCTGGCTGTTCCCGCAGGTCTCGACCCGCCAGACGGTGCGCCTGCTGGTCACCGACGCCGTGCTCAACGGCAAGACCGGCTTCCACCTGCCGGGCGGCGAGGTGGCCTGGGCGGCGGGCATGCAGTACCGGCGCGAGTCCTTCGACTCCAAGTACGACAACCTCAGCAACATCAACGCCAATCCGTGCATCGACACCCCGGTCACCGGCTCGACCACCTGCACGGTGCGCAACGGACCGCTGGTGTTCCTGGGGACCGGTGAGGAGCAGGAGCTGCACAACGACGTCTGGGCCGGCTTCGGCGAGCTCAGCCTGCCGGTCACCGACAAGATCGAGGCGCAGTTCGCGATCCGCCACGAGGAGTACGGCCGCGGCGTCGGCTCGACCACCAATCCGAAGCTGTCGGCCAAGTGGCAGCTGACCGATTGGCTGGCCCTGCGCGCCACGGTGGGCACCACCTTCCGCGGCCCGCCGCTGACCTCGCTGACCAACTCCAGCGTCACCGGCCTGTCGTTCATCGCCGGCTCGTTCCGGGCGATCGACTTCTTCGGCAACCCGGCCCTGCGACCGGAGAAGGCCAAGCAGTACAGCGTCGGCGCACTCTTCAAGCTGGGCGGCCTGCGCGCGGCGGTCGACTACTGGCGCTTCGACTTCGACAACCCGATCGTCGCCGAGCCCTCGGGGGCGATCGTCTCGGCCATGTTCCCCGGCAACGCCAACGTGAACTGCGGCCAGTCCGCCTACGCCGCCCTGCAGGCCCGCTTCAGCTTCCAGGGCGCCTGCTCGCTGGCCACCATCGCCCGCGTGCGGACCCTGGTGGTGAACGGCCCCTCGGTGACCACCTCCGGCATCGACCTGATCGCCGACTACGACGTCGGCGAGGTGCTCGGCGGGACGGTCGCGGTCGGCGGCTCGGCCACCTACACGATCGACTACAAGATCGATCCGTTCACGGTGGAGGGTGTGGTCGTTCAGCCCGGCTTCGACGCCGTCGGCTTCCTGAACTACCAGCTCTCGGCGACCTCCCTGCCGCAGATCAAGGGCCAGGCCTATGCGGAATACACCCGCGGGCCGCACAACCTGCGGATCACTGAGACCTACATCGACTCCTACAAGGACCAGCGGACCTCGATCCTGGCGCCGAACCCGGTCAACGGGGCCGTGCTCACCAAGGGCCAGAAGATCGACGCCACCTGGCTGACGAACCTCACCTACCGGCTGCAACTGCCCTGGGATTCGACCTTCACCCTGTCGGTCGACAACCTGTTCGACCAGGAGCCGTCGTTCGCCCGGCTCGACCTCAACTACGATCCCTTCACCGGCAATCCGCTCGGCCGGACCTGGAAGGTGGCCTTCAAGAAGAAGTTCTGAGCGACTCGTTGGGCGGCGGCGCCGACGGATTCCTCGGCGCCGCCGCTTCGATTTCTTCCGACGTGAACCACTGCGCGCCGCCGGGCTCCGGGCCCGGCGGCGTTCTACATTGGGGCCAAGCTCTACTGTGGCGGAAAGGTGGCCGCCGCCGGCGGCGGGGAGTCGGAATGCGCCCTTGCAATTTCGGCGCCTAGTCAGTTCTGACTACAGAAAAATCAATAAAATCCGTGATTTGTGTCATTTTCGCAAAAAAGTCTGGCGTGCATGGCGGAGCTGTCGGATGATCTTTCCGCACGCAAGCAACGGCCCCGGTTACGAGGGCTGAGCTACGTCGGGAGGATATTTGAAATGAACAAACGCAGTTATTTCTGCGGCGGCTCCCTGCTGGCAGTCGCTCTTGGATCCATTGCCTTCAACGCCTCGGCCCAGACCACGCCGGCCGGCCAGCCGGCGGCGGTCAGCGAAGTGGTCGTCACCGGCTCCTACATCGCCGGAACCCCCGAAAACGCCGCCCTGCCGGTGGACGTCATCAACACCAAGGAGCTCGAGCAGCGCGGCTCGCCCTCCATGGTCCAGTTCATCAAGACGATCCCCGCCTCGGGCGCGGTGGTCGGCGAGAACAACCGCTTCGGCGGGGGCAACGGCACGGCCACCGTCAACCTGCGCAACCTCAACGCCTCGATCGGCTCGGTCACCGGCACCCGCACGCTCGTCCTGTTCAACGGCCGCCGGGTCGAGGTGAGCTCGCGTTCGGGCTACGCCGTCGACATCAACAGCTTTCCGACAGCGGCCATCGGCCGGGTCGAGGTGCTGAAGGACGGTGCGGCCGCGACCTACGGCTCCGACGCCATCGCCGGGGTGGTGAACTTCATCACCCGCAAGAACCTCGACGGTTTCGAGGTCAGCGGCCAGTACCAGGGCATCCAGGGCTCGGACGGCGACTGGGAAGCCAACGGCGCGTGGGGCAAGGTGGGCGACTGGGGCAACGTCCTCTTCACCCTCGGCTATCGCCGCCGCTCGGAGCTGCCCGTGCAAGAGCGCAGCTGGGCGCTGCGGACCGGCCCGGCCGGCTATCTGCAGAACCCGCTCGGCGGCTGGGCCGCCACCGGCAACCCCGGCGCCTACCTCTATTCGACGACCGCGCCGGCCGGCTCGCCCAACACCGGCTTCACCACCGCGCCCTTCACCAACAGCGTCGAGGACATCGGCTGCGCGGCCAACGGCGGCGCGCCCTTCACCCTGGGCTCGGGCGTGGTCTCGCCGACCACCGCCTGTAACTTCCAGTACACGACCTTCGACAACCTGGTGGAGAACGAGAACCACTACTCGGTCTATGGCGAGCTGAACTTCAAGCTCACCGACGACGTGACCTTCCACGGCGAAGCCATGTGGAACCGCAACCAGACGCCGCAGCAGAGCTGGGCGATGACCGGGCCCAACCAGTACCCGGCGCCGATCCTGGCCTCGGGCGGCTCGACCGGCGGCGGCGTCTCGCCGATCCCGGCCGCCGGCACCTCCGAGCAATCGCGGTTCTACATCCCGGCCACCAACCCGGGCCTGCTCGCCTTCGCCCAGCAGGCGGCGGCGGCGACCTGCGGCGGCTCGACCCTGCCCTATGGCGTCGACGCGGCCTCCTGCGCCACCGGCCTCGCGGCCGCGCAGCGGGCGGCGGGTTTCGCGACGCTCTACGGCCTCGTGGCCTCGCCGACCAGCTGGCGGCCCGTCGGCTTCGCCGGCAACCCCTACACCTCGGATCGCCACAGCCACTACAGCTACAACACCGACACCTGGCGGATCGAAGGCGGCTTCCAGGGTAAGCTGCCGCTGGGGATCAGCTACGACGTCTCGGCGACCTATCAGGAGATCGACTACAAATATAACCTGCAGGACGTCTCGGTGAACCGGCTGCAGCTGGGCCTTCGCGGCTACGGCAGCCGGGCCGGGGCCTCGGACCAGTGCACGGCGGCGGAGACCAACAACTTCACCACCGGGGCCGGCAACGCCGCGATCGGCTGCTACTATTTCAACCCCTTCGCCAGCGCGATCCAGCAGAGCACCTCGAACGTCCCGGCGAACCCGTTCTACGTCGCCAGCTCCACCATCCCCGGCTACAACGAGGCCGCCGCCGCCCGGGCCGAGGTGGTCAACTGGATGGAGGAGGAGCAGTACAACAGCTTCACCACCCGGATGTTCGTGGCCGACGCGGTGTTCAGCGGCCAGACGCCCCTGAAGCTGTGGGCCGAGGACCCGATCTCCTGGGCCGCCGGCGCCCAGTTCCGCTACGACCGCTTCATCCAGGATCCGGACGCGCTCTACTCGGCCGCGGCCACGCCCTGCGTGGACTCGCCGCCGTTCGGCGACGCCTCGCCGGCCTGCCCCACCACCGGCAACGGTCCGTTCCTGTTCAACGCCAACCTTCGGCCGTTCGACCTCGACCGGCAGATCGCGGCGGTGTTCACCGAGTGGCGCGTGCCGGTGCTCGACACCCTCGAGGTGACGCTCGCCGCCCGCTACGAGAAGTACAAGGACCTTGGCGACACCTTCAATCCGAAGATCGCCGCCCGCTGGCAGGCGACCGACTGGCTGGCCTTCCGCGGCTCGGCCAGCACCACCTACCGCGCGCCCCTGCCCACCTGGGCCTCGGGCAGCTACTTCCAGCGCAACCTGACCAACGCCACCGGCACCTACCGGGCGACCGACCTGCATGGCAATGCGGACCTGCAGCCGGAGACGGCCGACACCTACAGCGTCGGCGTGATCTTCGACATGGGCCGGGTCAACGCGACGCTCGACTACTGGAAGTTCAAGTTCAAGGACCAGATCACCACCGAATCCACCACCGACATCCTCAACCTGATGTTCCCGGTGGTCGGCGGGGTCCGCTCGACGGCCCGCTGCGCCAACCCGGCCTACGACGCGGTGCGCGCGCGGTTCACCTTCACCGGCACCAACAGCGTCGCCGACTGCCAGGGCGGGGCGGCCAACGTCCTCTCCTTCGTGCAGAACTACATCAACGGCGGCAGCATCGACACCGACGGCATCGACTTCCAGATCAACGCCACGATCGCCGAGGACCTGTTCGGCGGCCGGCTGCAGGCCGGCGCCGACGGCTCCTACCTGCTGCACTACACCGAGGCGCCCTACACCATCGAAGGCTTCGCGGTGGGCGAGACGGTGGAGCGGGCCGGCTCCTACCGGCCGTCGCTGTTCATCGGCTACAACCGCATCCGGGCCAATGGCTTCGTCAACTGGTCGCGTGGGCCGCACAACCTGCGTTGGCAGACCCGCTGGGTCTCCTCGACGGTGATCGCCAACACCGAGACGACGGCCCTGGCCATCGCCCGGGCGGTGGGCGGCTCGACCAAGGTGCCGGAGTACTGGCAGCACGACCTGACCTACACGGTGCAGCTGCCCTGGGACACGACGGCGACGATCGCCGTGCAGAACGTGTTCGACAAGGACCCGCCGTTCGCCTTCGCCACCCAGTACAACTACGACCCCTTCAGCGGGAACCCGCTGGGCCGGGTCTGGGTGGTCGGCCTCAAGAAGCGCTTCTAGGCAAGACCCCGGCGCACGATTGCGTCACTTCGGAGGGCGTCCTCGCGGCGCCCTCTCTTCTTTTGTCGGCTCGGTCTCTTGCGTCCTCAGGGCTGGGCGCGCTTGGGCAGGGCCGTCACCTCGTCCGGGGTCAGCTTGCGGATGCTGCGCACCGGACACCGCTGACGGCCGATGGCGGTGCGGGTCACCACGTCGGCGTCCATTCCGTCGCAGATCCAGGACGAGGTCCGCGAGACGAGCGCCAGGCGCTGGTTCCAGTCGATGTCCGGGCAGTGGCCGAACATGTCGAACTGATAGACGTCCTTCACCCCGACCCGGACATAGAGGGTCTTGTCGTCGGCGGCGGCGAAGTTGGTCACGTTGGACGCCAGGAAGCACTGGCGCCTGTCGGTCGGCGGCTTGGCCGCGCCCTTGCCGGAAGGCGCCTCGCCGGCCGCTGCGCCGCTGATCAGCAGGGTGGCGGCGGCCAAGGTGAGCGTCATCCCAGTGAGCGTCATCCCAGTGAGCGTCATCCTCATGATGGTGGTCCTCGACCTCAGGATGTCCCCTGGCGCTCTTTTACACCCCTTCGGCGGCGCCCCTAAGCGCGTTCCCGCCGGGCGGCGCGCCGGGCGAAGCGTTCGGGGGCGACCAGCTCGGCCAGGTCGCGGGGGAGCGGCGAGGGCGCGCCGAGCGCCTCGGCCGCCACGTGCTCGGCCAGCAGCGGGGCCAGCGAGAAGCCGCGCGACCCGAAGCCGGTGAGCAGGAAGACGCCGTCGGCCGGACCGCGCCCGGCCACGGGCAGGCGGTCCGGCGTCGTGGCGCGGATCGAGGCGCGGCCGTCCAGCCTATGGCCGGCCAGGCGCGTGGCGAGGCCGGGCAGAGCGGCGGCCAGGGTCTCAAGATTGCGCGCATGGTCGGCCTCGCGCACCTCCGTCCCCTCGTCCTCGCGGTCGTGGGTGGCGCCGAACAGCACGCCGCCCGGCGTCGGCAGCACGTAGCCGCCCCAGGCCGCCGCGGCCGGGGCCTCGACGCCTTCGGCCCAGCTCGCCTGGCCACGCACGGCGGCGAGCGGCAGGCCGGGCGCGAGCCGCGCCGTCGCCAGCCCCGCCGCCAGGATCACCGCGTCGGCCCGCGCCAGCTCCGCGCCCGAGGCGTCGAGCAGCGCCCAGCCTTCGCCCGCGGGGCGCAGGGCGGCGACCTCGCCGCCGATCGTCGGCCCGGTCCAGGCCTGAAGGATCCGCGCCGGGGCGACCGCCAGGGCGGTCTCCTGCGCCAGGGCCGCCGGCGCGGCCTCGCCCAGCCGTTCGGCGGCGCCGGCCCCGTCCAGCAAGGCCAGGGCGCCAGGTTCGAACAGGTCCGAGGCCGCGATCTTGGCGAAGCGGGCTTCGTCGCGCGGGCTTTGGACGAGCTGCAGGACGCCACGGGCGACCACCGCCCCGGGCGCGGCCTCGAACAGCTCCACGGCGCGCCCGAAGGCGCGGGCGAAGAGCTCGGCCGGCGCGCCGAGGCCGGCGTCCAGTCTCGGCGTCACCAGGCCCGCCGGGTTGCCCGAGCCGCCCGCCCCCGGCCCCACGGCCTCGACCACCACCGCCTCGGCGCCCAGGGCCCGGACGGCCCGCGCGGCGGCCGCCCCGGCGATCCCAGCCCCGACGATGGCGACGCGGCGGACCGGTGAGGCCGGCGCCGGCTCGCCCGGCAGCCGCGCTTCCAGCCGCTCGCGCTTGCGCCCGAAGCCGGGCCGCTTGTCCACCGCGAAGCCGGCGCCGGCCAGGCCGCGGCGGACCGCCCCGGCCACCGTGAAGGTGGCGGCCCGCGCCCCCGGCGCCGAGCGCGCCGCCACCAGCCGGAGGATCTCCTCGCTCCACATCGCCGGGTTGAGCGCCGGCGAGAAGCCGTCGAGGAACCAGGCGTCGGCGGCGCCGTCCCAGCGGGCGAGCGCCTGGCCGACGTCCATCACCGCCAGGTCGAGGATGGCGCCGAGCTCGGGCAGCTCCACCCGGTGGAAGCCGCGCGCCCGCCCGGCCCAGTTGGCCACCAGCGGGCCGGCCGCCTCGGCGATCTCGGGCCAGCGGCCGAGCGCCCGCGCCGCCTCCTCGGCGGCGATCGGATGGGCCTCGATGGAGAAGATGTGCAGCTGGCCGCCCGCCGGCCGGGCGCGCCGCCACAGGTCGAGCAGGGCGGCGATGTTCAGGCCTGTGCCGAAGCCCAGCTCGCCGACCACGAAGCGCCGGCGGCCGGCCCAGGCGCCCGGCAGGCCGCAGCCCTCCAGGAACACCGCCCGTGTCTCGGCGAGGCCATCCTCGGTGGAGAAATAGACATCGCCATAGAGCCTCGAGCGCGGCTGGCCGTCCTCGCTCCAGTCGAGCGGGCTGGTCGTCCGGGTCGGGTCGGTCTCTTGGCTCATGGTCGAAAAGCAGAAGGGCCGCCTCGCGGGCGGCCCTTCACCTACTCCCGACGGGCGTCCGCGCCTACTTCTTCGCGGCTTCCGTCTTGGTCTCGGTGGTCGTCGTGGTCGTGGTGGTGTTGGTGGTCCCCGCGGCGGCGGGCTCGGCGCCGGCCTTGGAGGCGTCCTCGGCCGCGGCGGCCGCGGCGGCGGCGGCGCTCTGGGCCGCGTCGGCGGAGGCGGCGGCCTTGCCGGCCTCGGCGCTGGCGGCGTTGGCCGAGGCCTCGGTCTTGTCGGTCTTGCTGCAGGCGGCGACCGACAGGGCGGCCACGGCCGCGCCGGCCACGATCAGCGTGCGATGGAAGGTCATGGGCGTTGCGCTCCCCAGGTGTGACGTCGTCCGCGCCCCAGCGCGGTGGTGCGACTATGATCCCGAAACTGTTCCGGCGTCAGCCCGCTCACGCCTCGTTGGGCATGTTCGACAGGGCTTCTTCCAGCTCCAGGAAGGTGGGCTGCGCATCGCTCGGCACGCTGCCGCGGCCGATCTCCACCGAGATCTGGGCGGCGTTGCCGTGCAGGTGGGCGACCAGCACCGACTGGATGATCTTGTAGAAGGAGCCCTCCTCGTCGATGACCTCCTTCATGCGCGTGGCCATCGGCGCCACCAGGCCATAGGCCATGAACACGCCGAGGAAGGTGCCGACGAGGGCGCCGCCGATCATCTCGCCGAGGATCTCCGGCGGCTCGGTGATCGCGCCCATGGTCTTGATGACGCCCAGCACGGCGGCGACGATGCCCAGGGCGGGCAGGGCGTCGGCCATGCTCTGCAGGGCGTGGCTCGGGGCCTGCGCCTCGTGGTGGTGCTTCTCGAGCTGCTTCTCCATCGCATCCTCGACCTGGTGGGGATCCTCCAGGTTCATGGTCATCATCCGCAGGGTGTCGCAGATGAAGTCGATGGCGAAGTGGTCCTTCATGATGTTCGGGAACCGCGAGAAGATGGTGCTCTCGGTCGGGTTCTCGATGTGACTTTCCAGGGCGATCACGCCCTTGGACTTCATGGTCTTGGTCAGCAGGAAGAGCAGGGCCAGCAGGTCCTTGTAGTCCTGCGGCTTCCACTTCGGGCCCTTGAAGACCTTGCCCATGCCGCCGCCGGTCGCCTTGATGACGGTCATCGAGTTGCCGATCAGGAAGCTCGCGACCGCCGCGCCCAGGATGGCCATCAGCTCGTGCGGCGCGGCGTGCAGGATCACGCCGATGTTGCCACCGGAGATGATGAAGCTGCCGAACACCAGGGCGAACAGCAGCACGATGCCGATAATCTGGAACATGGACTCCCCCGAAAGGTGAGCCGAAGGATCGGTGTTAATGCTTAATGGCCGGTGAGCGGCCCTGACCGCCGTTGCGCGCACGCCGGGAGCGCCTTAAGCCCCAGGGCATGCCCAACGCCGCCGTCGCCTCCAGCGGATATCCGCAAGCGGGCCTGCCCAAGCGCGCCCTCGCCATCATCTTCGGCGTCTCGATCGCCACGGCCCTCGGCAATACGGGGCTGATCTCGGTCCTGCCGGCCATCGGCCGCTCGATCGGCATCCCCGATTATCTGGTCGTGGCGGTGTTCTCGCTCTCGGCGGTGCTCTGGGCGGTGATGTCGCCGTTCTGGGCCAAGGCCTCGGACAAGTACGGTCGCAAGCCGCTGATGATGCTCGGCCTCGCGGGCTTCATGGTCTCCATGGCCCTCTGCGGCGTGGTGGTCAGCGCCGGCCTTCGCCACATGGCGGCGCCGCTGGTGATCCTCGGCTTCTTCCTCCTGGCGCGGGCGCTGTTCGGCCTGTTCGGCTCGGCCTCCAACCCGGCCACCCAGGCCTATGTCGCCGACCACACCGGGCCCGAGGATCGGACGAGCTCCATGGCGGGCCTCGCCGGCGCGTTCGGCCTCGGTACGGTCATCGGCCCGTTCCTGGCCCCGCTGTTCATCTTCCCGGTCCTGGGCCTGGCCGGTCCGCTGTTCACCTTCTCCCTGATCGCCGCGGCCATGCTGTTCGTGGTCTGGCGCAAGCTGCCGGAAAGCCCGGTCAAGCCGCTCGCCGAGGCGCAGGAGCTGGCCCTGGATAGCGAGAAGGGCCCGCCGCTCTGGCGCGACCCGCGGGTCATCCCCTTCCTGGTGTTCGGCTTCGTGGTGGCGAGCTGCCAGACGGGCCAGCAGCAGACCCTCGGCTTCCTGATCATCGACAAGCTGGGCCTGTCGCCTATCGCCGCCCAGCGGCCGATCGCCATCGCCATGGCCTTCGGCGCCGTCGCGGGCCTCCTGGCCCAGTGGGGCATCATCCGGATGTTCGAGATGACGCCTCGCCAGCTCCTGCGCTGGGGCGCCGGCGCGGCGGCCGTGGGCAACCTCATGGTCGCCCTCTCCACCGACTACTGGACGGTGGTGGCCGGCTATGCGGTGGCCAGCCTCGGCTTCGGCTTCGCCCGGCCGGGCTTCACGGCGGGCTCCTCCCTGGCGGTGGACGCCAAGGACCAGGCGCGCGTCGCCGGCGGCATCGCGGCGGTCAACGGCATCAACGCCGTCCTCGCCCCGGCCTTCGTGCGGCTCTACGAGTTCAACCACGCCGCGCCGTTCGCCCTGAACCTGGTGCTGCTGGCGGGCCTTCTGATCTACGCCTTCGTCAACGGGCCCCTGCGCCGCAGCGACCCCGGGCCGGTCAACGGGACGGCGTCGACGATTGCGGGTCTTGAGAAGTCGGACGAGGCGGGCTGAGGGGCGGGCTGAGGGGCGAGCCGAGCCCCGGATCGGCCGGCTGCGAGGGCGCCATCAGCGACAGGGCCGACTGCGTCGCCTGGGCCTGGGCGCCGAGCTGCTGGACGAGCGCGGGCGTCAGGTAGCCGTCGGCCACCAGGCCTTCCTTCTTCTGCCAGGCGCGCAGGGCCGCGCGGGTCTTCAGGCCCACCAGCCCGTCCGGCGCGCCGGCGTCGTAGCCCAGCACCGCCAGGGCGCGCTGGGCGGTCATCCGCTCCGACAGCGACAGCGGCGTCTCCTGTGGCCAGGGCTTCACCAGCGGCCCCATGCCGGAGAACCGGTCAGCCAGCAGCCCGACGGCCAGGGCGTAGGCGAGGCTGTTGTTGTACTTGCGGATCGCGAAGTGGTTCGGGAACAGCAGGAAGGCCGGCCCGTTCGCGCCCGTCGGCGCCACGAGCTGGGCCTGGGCGTTCTGGTCGGCCTCGGTCCAGGGCAGGCCGTCGGCGCGCACCACGCCCTGCGTCGCCCACTGCGCGGGCGTCAGTTTGGGGCCTTCCGACAGGCTCCAGTCGAAGCCAGGCGGCACGATCACCTCGCGCGCCCAGCTCTGGCCGCGCACCCAGCCGCCCTTGGCCAGCAGGTTGGCCGCGGACGCCAGGGAATCGGCCGGCGAGTTCCAGATGTCCGGCTTGCCGTCGCCGTCGGCGTCCACGGCGGTCGACAGATAGCTCGATGGGATGAACTGGGTCTGGCCCATGGCCCCGGCCCACGAGCCCTTCAGCTGGGCTCGCGTCGCCTCGCCCGATTGGATGATCTTCAGCGCCGCGATCAGCTCGGTCTCGGCGAAGGTCCGGCGACGGCCCTGGGCGGCGAGCGTCGCCATGGAGCGGACCACGTCATAGTCGCCCTGAATCGCGCCGAAGCCCGATTCCATGGCCCACACCGCGATCAGGATTTCCCGCGGCACGCCATAGGTCTGCTCGATGGCGTCGAACTGGGCGATCTGGCTGCGCTTGGCGGCGCCCATCGCCGCCCGGCCGTCGGTGACCGTGCCCTTGATGTATTCGCTGAACGGCTTGGAGAACTCCGGCTGGCGGGCGTCGGCGCCGCCGACCCGCGGGTCGGGCCGCAGGCCGGCGAACTCGCGCTGCAGCACGTCGGGCGAGATGCCCGCCGCCACGGCGCGCGGGAAGAAATCCGCCGCCCAGGCGTCGAACACCATGTCGCCCGAGGCGGCCGGCGGGGTCACCGGGCTCACCGGCGCGGGCGGTGGCGGTTGGCTCGGCTGCGGCGCCGGGGTCGGCGGCGGAGCCACGGGACGGGCCGGCTGGCTGGCGCAGGCCGCGAGCAGGGCGACCACCAGGGTCGGCGAAAGGAGGCGACGAAGCATCACACCGAATCTAGTGAGCGCGGATTCGGGCCTCAATGCGGAAACCGGCGATTGTGGCTCCGCCTCAAAGCGGACCTCTCCGTTGACTCCGAAAGCGCCGACCCGTATATGCGCGCGCTCTGTTGGAGCCCGGCCATTCCTTGGAAGAGCCTGGCCCGTTAGCCTGAACCAGACGAAGCACGGACATGAAAGTCAGAAGCTCGCTCAAGTCGCTCAAGACGCGTCACCGCGACTGCAAGCTCGTGCGCCGCAAGGGCCGGGTGTACATCATCAACAAGACCGACCCGCGCTTTAAGGCGAAGCAGGGCTAAGCAGCCTCGCGAGGGTTCCGGAGATGCCCAAGGCGGTGCTCTGGGACTTCGGCAACGTCATCGTGCGCTGGGATCCGCGCACGCTCTATGCCAAGATTTTTCCCGACGCCTCCGAGCGTGACCGCTTCCTCGCCGAAGTGTGCACCATGGCCTGGCACGTGGAGACCGACCGCGGCGTCACCTTCGCGGACAATTGCGCGCGCCTCGCCGCCCAGCACCCTCACCACGCCGACGCCATCTGGGCCTGGCGTCACCGCTGGGAGGAGATGTTCTCCGGGACCATCCCCGAGACCGAGGCGGCCATCGAGGCCCTGCACGCGGCGGGCGTGCCGCAGTTCGGCCTCTCCAACATCAGCACTGAGACCCTCGACTCCACCCTGGCTATGAGCCCGGCCTTCGGCCGTCTGCAGGGCGTGGTGGCTTCCGGCCGCGAGGGGCTGATCAAGCCGCAGCCGGAGATCTTCCACCTGGCCTGCGAACGCTTCGGCTACGCGCCGCAGGATTTCCTGTTCGTCGACGACGGCGCCCACAACATCGCGGCGGCCAGCGCGCTCGGCTTCGATGTCCACCACTTCACCGACCCGGCGTCCCTGCGGCCGGCTCTCGAAGCCCGCAAGCTGCTCTAGCCGAAGCCGAGGGCGATCGCCCCGCCGGCGATCATCGCCGCGCCGGCCAGGCGCCGTGCGGTCACCCGCTCCTTCAGGACGGCCACCCCGATCACCGCCGCGAACAGGATCGAGGTCTCGCGCAGGGCGGAGACCTTGCCCATCGGCCCAAGGCTCATCGCCCAGATCACCACGCCGTAGGCGGTCACCGAGACCAGGGCGCCGCCCGCCGCGGTGGCGAGCCCGCGGTCCAGGCGGATGGCCGGCGGGGCGCGGCGGATCAGGGTGTAGACGATCGGCATGGGCGCCCCTTCGACCACCGCCTGCCAGGCGGCATAGCCGATGGCGTTGCCCGACCGGCGCACGCCGAGGCCGTCGACCACCATGTAGGCGGCGATGAAGGCGCCGGTGGCCAGGGCCGCCAGGGTCGAGCCGAGGTCCGGCCGTCCATGGCCGAAGGCGATGGCGACGATGCCGGTGGAGACGAGCAACACCCCCAACAGGCTCAGCGGCGCCAGGTGCTCGCCGGCGACCACCGCCGCGCCCAGGGTGACGAGCAGGGGCGCCGAGCCGCGGGCGATCGGATAGACGTGGGCGAGCTGGCCTGTGCGGTACGATCGCACCAGCACCAGGGCGTAGCCGATCTGCAGGCTCGCCGAGGAGAGGAGAAAGGGCCAGCTCGGTCCCGCCGGCAATCCGAAGGCGAGGCCGACGGGCAGGGCGAAGACGGCGCAGAAGGCGCACATCACGGCCATCGACCACAGCCGGTCCGGCGTGCTGCGCAGCATGGCGTTCCAGGAGGCGTGCAGCACCGCCGAGGCGAGCACGAGCCCGATCACCAGAGGCGGCATGAAGGGCCCTCCCCGAAGAGCCGGAGAGGTTGAGATAGGGCCGTTCGGCCGATCAGGTAACCCCGCCCTTCACCAGGTCGAAGAACTCCTGCCGGGTGCGGGGATCGTCCCGCACCTCGCCCAGGAGATGGCTGGTGGTCAGCCGGGAGCCCGGCGTGTTCACCCCGTGCATGGTCATGCAGCTATGCTCGGAGACGATCACCACCCCGACGCCCTTCGGCTTCAGGATGTCCTGGATCGCCTCGGCGATCTCGGCGGTCAGCTTCTCCTGGATCTGCAGGCGCCGCGCGAAGCCGTGCACCACCCGCGCCAGCTTCGAGATGCCGACCACCCGGTTGGACGGCAGGTAGGCGACGTAGGCCTTGCCGAGGAACGGCAGCATGTGATGCTCGCAAAAGCTCACCACCCGGATGTCGCTCAGCAGCACCAGTTCGTCGTAGCCGCCCACCTCGTCGAAGGTGCGCTCGAGGTAGGCGCGCGGATCGGTTTCGTAGCCGGCGAACAGCTCGCGATAGGCGCGCACCACCCGGCCCGGCGTGTCGCGCAGCCCCTCGCGGTCCGGATCGTCGCCGGCCCATTCGATGAGGGTGCGCACGGCGGCCTCGGCCTCGGCTTCGCTGGGCCGGCGCTTGGCGTCAGACATGGCTTCGGATCCCTCCGCGTCGATGGGTCTCAACGATTGTCCACCGGCGAAGGTTCAGACGGGCGGTGACAGCCGAGCGCCCCCCGACTAGAACGGGCCGAGCAAAAGTGGCATCCACTTTTGCGCCCGCGGCCCGTTCCGATTTTCGGGTCTCGAGCACGATTCAACGAGCAGGCGGTCGCCTGCTCGCATCGTGGTCGAGGGGTCGCGCGCTTCCGCAACTCCCCCGACTCGTAAGAGGCTCCGCGCCATGGCCGACGACAGCTCGAACATCGACGTTCTCAACTCCACCGCCCAGGCGCAGCTGAAGAGCATCATCGAGCGGATCGAGAACCTCGAAGCCGAGAAGGCCGAGGTGGCCGAGCAGATCAAGGAAGTCTTCGCCGAGGCCAAGGGCAACGGCTACGACGTCAAGACGCTCCGCAAGGTCGTCCGCCTGCGCAAGCAGGACCGCGCCAAGCGACAGGAGGAAGAGGCCCTGCTCGACCTCTATCTCTCCGCGCTCGGAGAGGTTTGAACCGCAAGCCGCCGGATCGGAAGGCGCAGGCCCAGCGGGCCGCGCTGGGCGCCCTCAAGCGCGCGCGGCGCATGGCCGAGAAGGCCGGCGTCCAGCTCTCCGAATGGGAGGGCGAGTTCCTCGACAGTGTCTCGGGCCGGGTGAAGACCTATGGCCGCGCCTTCGGCGATCCCGAGAAGGGCGCGCCGGGCGAGGCGCTGTCGGCCATGCAGGCCGTGAAGCTCAAGGAAATCGCCGCCAAGGCCAAGGGCGAGAAGAAGGAGCTGAAGCGCCGGCCGTTCCGCCGCAAGCGCGAGGGCTAATCGGCGCGCCTCGCCTTCTCGAGCTCCACGACGCCGAGCAGCTCCAGCGCCATGCCGACGCCGATCAGGAAGCCGAACAGGCCATCGTTCCGAAGCGCCGCCGGTCCCTCGTGGTGCAGGATCATGGCCGCCGTGATCAGCAGCAGGCCTATGGCCACCATCCAGCGCGCCCTGCGGTGCTTCATCGCCGTCTCCACTTCGGCAGCAAGGCGATCATGAGCCTGACTGCACGTCAAGCGTGTGTATCCCTCAAGGGCTCACCACCACCATGAACACCGCCTTGCGGGCGGCGGCCACCATCTGATCGTGGCTGGCCCCGGGGCTCACCGGCGCATAGTTCGACAGGTCCGGCAGCTCCTCGAGCATAGCGCGCACGTAGGAGGCCTTGAGCGCGTAGTTGATCATCTCCGGGGCGGGACCCTTATCGTCCTTGCCGAAGCCGATCAGCTTCCACTCGACGACGCCCACTACGGTGCCGTCCCAGGTGATGACCGGCCCGCCGGAATTGCCCTGCTGGATGGGGACCGAGATCTGGATCTCGCGCGGGTCGTCCTGGTAGCCGGCGGTGCTGCTGACCTGGCCGGCGGTCATCTTGATCTTCTGGCCGAGCGCGTCCGGGGCCGGATAGCCGAGCACGAAGACGCTGCGCCCCAGGCCCGGGGTGTGCGGCGCGAGCGGCAGGATGGTGAGCTTGCCGGGCCGCGCCGGCTTGTACTTGAGGATCGCCAGGTCGTTGGTGGCGTCCTCGGCGACGAGCTGCGCATCGCCCACCTTCTCGCCGTTGTCGTAGACCTCGATGGCGCTGCCGCCGTGGACCACGTGGCTGGCGGTGACCAGATAGCCCTTGTCGACGCCCCAGGCGGTGCCCACGGAGAGGCTGTCGCCGCGGCCTTCGTCGGCCGCCTCCGACGCCCGCGCCGAATTGCAGATGAGCTTGAGGTTGTTGGCGATGAAGCTGCCTGGCGTCGCCGGCTCCAGCTTCACCTTTTCCAGGGCGATCCGCTTGGCCGCCACGCGCACCTTGCGGGACAGGTAGAAGTCGCCGCCCAGGGCGCCCGAAGCGCCGGTGGAGCAGTCGATCGCCTCGGCCGCGATCACATAGCGCACGGGCAGGCCGCCCATCCAGACGGGCTCGGCGTAGTCGGTCCGCGTCAGGGCCAGCACGAGCCGGTCGTCGATCTTCATCACCTTGTCGAGGCGCAGATTGATGTGGAACGTCCGGTCTTTCGAGATCCCGAGGTCCGTCCAGGTCCCTTCGTCGGCGGCGTCCATGAACGCCTTGTCGCTCGGCGGGGAGGAGATGGCGCACACCGTCGACCAGATGCCCTCGGCGACCGAACCCGGCACGATCTCCTGCCAGGCGGACGACGAACCCGCCCCGCTGCCGGCATCGCCGCCGCGGGCGTCATGATGCACGAAGCTCCCCGTCGCGTAGCGGCGGCGGACGCAGTCGTCGAAACGCTCGGCGACCGTCTGGACGAAGGTCTTTCCCGTGCGCTCGTCGCGCATCGGCCGCTGCAGGGTCTCGCGCACCCAGGAGCGGGCGATGTCGCCGTTGCGGGTCACGGTGTCGAGGTCGACGTCGTAGCGGTCGCCGATGTTGCTCTTGGTGGCCGGCGCCCAGTCGGCCGCCGTGGCGTGCGGCGCCGTCAGGCCTGCCAGCATGCAGCCCGCCAGCATCTGGGCCGCCAGCACCCATCCCGTCTTGCGCATCCGATCCCCCGCCCCGACTGCAGACCGGCGACGGACGTCCGCCGCAACCCAGAGATTAAGGTCGCGCCAGCCTAACGGCCAAGTGGTTAAGCCGCTTCTTCCTCGCCGCCCTTCACCAGGCCTTCGAGCCCGTTCTCGCGGACCTTGCGATAGAGGGTGGAGCGGCCGATGCCGAGGCGGCGGGCCACCTCGCTCATGTGGCCGGCGTAGACCTCGATGGCGTGCTGAATGAGGTCGCGCTCGATCTCCTCCAGGGTCCGCAGGTGACCGCGCTCGTCGAGGATGCGCACCGGCGCCTCCATGGCGACGGGCATGGCAGCCATCATCTCCCCGGCGCTGGGCGGGGGCGCGGCGGGGCGCGCCGCGGGCTGGGCCAGGGCTTCCGGCGGCGGGGCGGCGATGCCGCTGATCGCCGGGAAGTCGTAGGGCTGCAGGTAGGGCGCGTCGGCCAGCACGATGGCGCGATAGACCGCGTTCTCGAGCTGACGGACGTTGCCGGGCCAGTCGTAGGCCGCCAGGCACACCATGGTCTCCGGCGCGGCGCCGACGACGCTCTTGCCTTCCTCGACGTTGAAGCGGCGGACGAAGTGGTCGACCAGGGCCGGGATGTCCTCCTTGCGCTCGCGCAGCGACGGCGCCTCCACGGGGAAGACGTTCAGGCGATAGAACAGGTCCTCGCGGAAGCGGCCCTCGGCTACGGCCTGCGACAGGTCGCGGTTGGTCGCCGAGACGATCCGCACGTCGACCTTGACCGAGCGCTTGGCGCCGATCGGGTCGATCTCGCTCTCCTGCAGGGCGCGCAGCAGCTTGACCTGGATGTCCAGCGGCAGTTCGCCGACCTCGTCGAGGAACAGGGTGCCGCCGTTGGCTTCCTGGAACTTGCCGAGGTGCTTCTCGTGGGCGCCGGTGAAGCTGCCCTTCTCGTGGCCGAACAGGATCGACTCCACGAGGTTCTCGGGGATGGCGCCGCAGTTCACCGCCACGAACGGCTTGCCGGCCCGGTCGGAGGAGCCGTGCACGGCGCGGGCGATGACTTCCTTGCCGACGCCGCTTTCGCCGGTGATCAGGATCGGGATCGAGGACTTGGCGGCCCGCTCGCCCATCCGCTTGACCATCAGCATGGCCGGCGAGGTTCCGATCAGGTCGTCGAAGGTGGTCCGGCCGCTGGCGTGCTTCTTCAGCCGGTCCACCTCGCCGCGCAGGTCGCCCATCGACAGGGCGTTGCGGATCGAGACGATGATCCGCTCCGGCGCGGCGGGCTTGACGAAGAAGTCCATGGCCCCGGCCTGCATGGCCTGGACGACGGTGTCGATGCCGCCGGTGGCGGTGACGACGATGACCGGCGTCGAGCAGCCGCGGGCGCGCAGCTCCTTCAGGGTGTCCATGCCCGAGGTGCCCGGCATCACCAGGTCGAGCAGGATCACGTCGGCCGCGCCGCCGGCGGCGAAGCGCTTGATCGCCTCGTCGCCGCTTTCGGCGTGCGCCACCGCGAAGCCCTCGCGCTCGAGGACAGCTTGGATCAGACGCCGTTGCGTCGGGTCGTCATCGACGACCAGGACCGTCTTGGACATAGCGAAAACACCCACATCGAACCGGGCCCCGCCTCGAACGGACGGGCCTCTTTGTGGCTCGATTTGATACAGCCCAGGGGTAAAGGCGGGGTTTCGGAAGCCTGAGTCAGGGGTTAACGCGGCGCGGGTTGTTCGGCCGGTTTCGCGGCTGGCGGGTAGGCGTGGGCGAGCGCCGGGTTCTCCGGCTGGCCGAAGACGGCGCAGCCCATCATCCGCGCCGTGCCCTTCAGGAACCCGCGCCGCTCCCAGCCGGCGAGGGCGGCGTCGACCATCTGCTTCTCCTTGCGGCCGGCCCCGGTGACGAACCGCACCACCCCGCCGTAGGGCAGCACCGATCGCACCCCGGCCATGACGAGATCGTTGTCCTTCCTCGCCTGGGGCGCATCGAGGTCCGGGCCGAGGGTGGCGTCGAGGGCGGCGATCTGGTCGAGCAGGGCCGGGCAGCTGACATCCGCCGGCAGGGCGTACGGGTTGGCCCGCGCCTCCTTCAGCAGCGGCGGCACGTCCGGCGCGATCAGGCCAAGGCCCCGCTGCTCGCCCGGGTGGACAGGGCCGGCCCAGGCGGCGGCCGGCGCCGCCGCGGCGGCGAGGAGAAGCGTCAGGGCCAGGCTTCGCATCGGGAGTCTCCGTGGGCCGATCAGGCGAGAACGCGGACCTCGGGCGGTCCTTCGCGGAAGCGGCCGACCACCGCGGCCTTGTCGAACCCCCGCGCGCGGGCGAGCGTCAGCACCTGCTCGGCGTGGGCCGGATCGACGGCGATCAGCAGGCCGCCGCTGGTCTGCGGGTCGGTGAGCAGGTCGCGCCGCCAGTCCGCCAGGTCCGCCGGCAGGCGGACCGCCGCGCCGTAGCTCGCCCAGTTCCGGCCCGAGGCGCCGGTGCGCACCCCGTCCCTGGCCAGCGCCTCGACGGTCGGCAGGATCACCGGCGCCGACGCCTCGATCTCGGCCGTCAGGCCCGCGCCGCGGCACATCTCCAGCGTATGGCCGAGCAGGCCGAAGCCGGTCACGTCGGTCACCGCGTGCACGCCGTGGGTCTCGCCGAGCTCGGCCCCGAGGACGTTGAGCTGGGTCGTGGAGTCGATCAGCGCCGCATAGCCCTCCGGCGCGATCTTCTCCTGCTTGAAGGCCGCCGAGAGGACGCCGACGCCCAGGCCCTTGGTGAGGATCAGCACGTCGCCGGCCCTGGCCGTGCGGTTGGTCAGCAGCCGGTCCGGATGGACGAGGCCGAGCGCCACCAGGCCATAGATCGGCTCGACGCTGTCGATCGAGTGGCCGCCCGCCACCGGCACGCCGGCCGCGGCGCAGACGCTCGCCCCGCCGGCGAGGATCTGGCCGATGGTCTCGGTGGAGAGCTTGCCGATCGGCATGCCGACGATCGCCAGGGCGAGGATCGGCCTCGCCCCCATGGCGTAGACGTCCGAGAGGGCGTTGGTCGCGGCGATGCGGCCGAAGTCGAAGGGATCGTCGACCACCGGCATGAAGAAGTCGGTGGTCGCCACCAGCACCTGGCTCTCGTTCAGCCGCCAGGCCGCGGCGTCGTCCGAGGTCTCCGTGCCGACCATCAGGTCGGGGAAGGCGGCCGCCGCCGGCATGCCCTTCAGGATGTCCTGCAGCACGGCCGGGGCGATCTTGCAGCCGCAGCCGCCGCCGTGGGCCAGGGAGGTCAGGCGGACGGCGTCGGGCGATGCGGGGCTTTGGTCGAGCGGGCTCATAATTCCAGTATAAGGACCGCGAGTGCGGGAGGCGACGGCGCGTGACGATCGAGGTGGTTGAGACGGCGGATCCGGGGACGCTTTCGCGGTTCGACATGATCATCGACGTGCGCAGCCCGGGCGAGTTCGCCGAGGACCACGCCCCGGGCGCGGTGAACCTGCCGGTGCTCTCCAACGAGGAGCGCGCCGAGGTCGGCACGATCTACGTCCAGGAGAGCCGCTTCAAGGCCCGCCGGATCGGCGCGGCCTACATCGCGCGCAACGTGGCGAGCTATCTGGAGACTGTCCTGGCCGACCGGGACGGCGCCTTCCGCCCGCTCGTCTACTGCTGGCGGGGCGGCCAGCGGTCCAACGCCATGGCGGTGATCCTCGATTCCGTGGGCTGGCGCACCGGCCTGCTCAAAGGCGGCTACAAGACCTACCGCCGGCGCGTCTCGGCCGAGCTCTACGACCGCGCCCTGCCGCACCGCCTCGTGCTGCTCGACGGGGCTACCGGCTGCGGCAAGACAGAGCTCCTCGGCCTCGTCGCCCGGCGCGGCGTCCAGGTGCTGGACCTCGAGGGCCTGGCGGCCCACCGCGGCTCGCTGTTCGGCGGCCTGCCGGGCGTGCCCCAGCCCAGCCAGAAGATGTTCGAGAGCCGGCTCCTCGGCGCGCTCGAGGGCCTCGATCCCGCCCGCCCCGTGCTGGTCGAGGCGGAATCCTCGAAGATCGGCGAGCGGGTCCTGCCGCCGGCGCTCTGGAAGTTGATGGAGGCGGCGCCGCGCATCGAGGTCTCGGCGCCGGCCGAGGCCCGCGCCCGCTACCTGTTGTCGGCCTACCGCGAGATCACCCAGGACCGCGCCGCCCTCGACGACCTCCTGGCCCGCGTGCCCGACCGGCCGGGCCGCAAGCGCCTCGCCGAATGGCGCGGCCTCGCCGAGGCTGGCGACTTCGAAGCCCTGGCCGCGGCCCTCATCGAGCTGCATTACGACCCCGCCTACCGGCGCTCCAGCCGCAGGGACGAGCACCCGCGCCTGGCCGACATCGACATGGCGGGCGTCGCCCCGGCCGACCTCTCCGCGACCGCCGATCGCATCGCCGCGCTCGTGGTTGACGCTGCGGACCGCTTGCCCGGCGCGCCTGTCCGAGCGTAACTGCCGCCCAAGGTCCATCATAGGATCGGGGAGGCGTCGACATGCGCGTGATCAAGCTTGGATTGGCTCTGGCCCTCGCGGTGGGCCTGGTGGCCTGCCAGAAGGCGGCCAAGGGGCCCGGGAACGTGGACGGAGCGCGGATCGCCGCGGCCGACACCAACGGCGAATGGGTCAGCTACGGCAAGGGCTACTCCGAGCAGCGCTATTCGCCGCTCGACAAGATCAACGCCTCCAACGTGGGACAGCTGGGCCTGGCCTGGTACGCCCAGTTCGACACCGACCGCGGCCAGGAGGCGACGCCCCTGATGGTCGACGGGGTGCTCTACACCACCACCGCCTGGTCCAAGGTCTACGCCTTCGACGCCGCCAGCGGCAAACTGCTCTGGTCCTACGATCCCAAGGTCGACGGCCGGAAGGGCTTCGACGCCTGCTGCGACGTGGTCAACCGCGGCGTCGCCGTCTGGAAGGGCAAGGTCTATGTCGGCGCCCTCGACGGCCGCCTGATCGCGCTGGACGCCAAGGACGGGCACGTCGTCTGGTCGGTGCAGACCACCGACCCGGCCAAGCCCTTCACCATCACCCAGGCGCCGCGCGTCGTGAAGGACAAGGTGCTGATCGGCAACTCGGGCGCCGAGTACGGCGTGCGCGGCTACATCACCGCCTATGACGCGGCCACCGGCAAGAAGGCCTGGCGCTTCTACACCATCCCCAGCCCCGACGGGAAACCGGACGGCGAGCCCTCGGACAAGGTGCTGAAGGACAAGGCCGCGGTCACCTGGCCGGAAGGCAAGTGGAAGCTGGTCGGCGGCGGCGGCACCGTCTGGGACGCCATCGCCTACGACCCGGCCCTCGACATGATCTACTTCGGCGTCGACAACGGCACCCCCTGGAACCAGGAGGAGCGCTCCGGCGGCAAGGGCGACAACCTGTTCGTCTCCTCGATCGTCGCCGTGAAGGCCGACACCGGCGAGTACGTCTGGCACTACCAGGTGAACCCGGGCGAGAGCTGGGACTACTCGGCCGTCCAGCAGATCACCCTCGCCGACCTCAACATCGGCGGCCAGCCGCGCAAGGTGCTGATGCAGGCGCCGAAGAACGGCTTCTTCTACGTGATCGACCGCACCAACGGTCAGCTGATCTCGGCCAAGCCCTATGTGCCGGTCACCTGGGCCAAGGAGATCGACATCAAGACCGGCCGTCCGGTTGAGAACCCGGCGGCCCGCTACAAGGACGGCCCCGAGCTGCAGATGCCGGCCCCGCTGGGCGCCCACAACTGGCACCCGATGGCCTACAGCCCGAAGACGAACCTCGTTTACATCCCGGCCCAGTCGATGCCCTTCGCCTACGCGGCGGATCCGAACTTCGTCTACAAGCCGGGCGGCTGGAACCTCGGCGTCAACCTGCTGGCCAACGCCGGCAACATGACGCCCGAGCAGGCCAAGCAGTTCGCCGCCAACCTCAAGGGCGCCCTGATCGCCTGGGATCCGGTGAACCAGAAGCCGGCCTGGAGCGTGCAGCATCCCTACTTCTGGAACGCCGGCATCCTGGCGACGCCCGGCCTGGTCTTCCAGGGCGCGGCCGAGGGCCAGTTCTACGCCTACGACGCGGCCAACGGGAAACAGCTCTGGTCCTATCCGACGGGCAACGGCGTGATCGCCGCGCCGATGACCTACGAGCTGAACGGCGAGCAGTACGTGGCCCTGATGGTCGGCGCCGGCGGCGGCGGCCAGGTCTCGGCCCCCTCGCTGCTGCCGACGCGTCCGCGCCTGCCGGGCCGCCTGCTGGTCTTCAAGCTCGGCGCCAAGGCCCAGGCTCCGGAGTTCAAGATCGCCCAGCTGCCGCCGCTCGACCTGACCGGCGTCACCACCACGGGCGACAAGTCCCACGGCTACGTCGTCTTCAACAACAACTGCCAGGTCTGCCACGGCGCCAACGCCACCGGCTCCTGGCTGCCGGACCTGAAGCGCTCGCCGATGATCACCACGGCCGACAACTTCAACTCGGTGGTGATCCAGGGCGTGCGGGCCCACAACGGCATGGTCAGCTTCTCGCGGTTCCTGAAGCCGCAGGACGTGGAGGACGTGCGCGCCTTCCTGATCAGCCAGGCCAAGGGCGAGCCCCTGCCGATCCCGGCCGCCGGCGCCAAGACCGCCGCCGGCGCGAAGTAGGCCTCTCGCCTCTCCCCAAGCTTGGCTTGGGGAGAGGCGCAGCCCTAAAGCACCGCCGCGAACTGCTCGGCGATCCAGTCGGCCTGATCCGCCGTCAGGATCAGCGGCGGGGCGATGCGGATGGTGTGCTCGTGGGTCTCCTTGGCCAGCAGCCCCCGCGCCTGCAGCGCCTCGCACACCCGGCGCGCGCCGCCGGCGTCCGCGTGCAGCTCGACCGCGATCATCAGCCCGCGGCCGCGGACCTCCTTGACCGAGGGCGCGGCGATGGCGTGAAGGCTCGCCTGCAGCCGCGCGCCGATCCTCGCCGCGTTCTCGACCATGCCCTCCTCGACCAGCACCTTCAGCGCGGCCCGGGCGACCGCGCAGGCCAGCGGGTTGCCGCCGAAGGTCGAGCCGTGCTCGCCCGGATGCAGGACGCTCATCACCTCCGAGTTCGAGAGCACGGCCGAGACCGGATAGAAGCCGCCCGAGAGCGCCTTGCCGATCAGGGTCAGGTCGGCCTCGATCCCCTCGTGCTCCTCGGCCAGCAGCTTGCCGGTGCGCCCGAGTCCCGTCTGGATCTCGTCGAGGATCAGGATGACGTCGTGCTTCGTGCAGAGCTCGCGGGCGCGCTGCAGATACCCGGCCGGCGGGATGATGACCCCGGCCTCGCCCTGGATCGGCTCGACCAGGAAGGCGACGGTGTTCGGCCCGATCGCCGCCTCGAGCGCCGCCGCGTCGCCATAGGGCACGACCTTGAAGCCGGCCGGGTAGGGGCCGAACCCGCCGTTCGAGGTCGGGTCGGTGGAGAAGCCGACGATGGCGATGGTGCGGCCGTGGAAATTGTCGGCGGCGACGATGATCTCGGCCTGGCCGTCCGGCACGCCCTTGACCTCGTAGCCCCACTTGCGAGCCACCTTCAGCGCGGTCTCCACGGCCTCGGCGCCGGAGTTCATCGGCAGGACCTTGTGGCTGTTGGTGAGGGCGCAGAGCTCCTCGTAGAACGGTGCCAGCTGGTCGTTGCGGAAGGCCCGCGAGGTCAGGGTCAGGCGCTGCGCCTGCTGGGTCATGGCGGCCAGGATCTTCGGGTGGCAGTGGCCCTGGTTGACCGCCGAATAGGCCGACAGGCAGTCGAGGTAGCGGCGGCCCTCCACGTCCCAGACGTGGACCCCTTCGCCGCGGGTCAGGACCACGTCCAGCGGCTTGTAGTTCTTGGCGCCGTACTCGGCCTCCAGGGCGATGTAGCTGGCGGTGAGCGAGCGCTCGAGGGCGATGTCGTTCATGGCGAATTCCTTCTGGAGGATCACTCCGCGGCGAGGATGGCCCGTTCGGGACGGCTCTTCCGGTCGAGGCGCAGGGTCATGCAGTAGGCGGCGCCGCCGGACAGGATGAAGGGCGAGAGGTCGACCTCGGTCAGGCTGTAGCCGGCGCCGGCCAGCTTGGCCTTCAGGCTGTCCGGCGCGCGGGCCATGACGATGCGCTGGCCGAGGTTGACGGCGTTGACGCAGAAGGCCTGCGCCTCCTCGTCCGAGGCCTCGATGCGCAGGTGCTCCGGCACGCGAGCGCGGATGGTCGCCAGGGCGTCGGCGGTGAAGGCCGCCGGGTAGTAGAGCACCTTGCCGCCGGCCAGCGGGCAGAAGCAGGTGTCGAGGTGGTAGTAGCGGTCCGAGGCGAGCTCGAGGCCGACCACCTCCTGACCGAAGACCTTGTGGATCACCGACAGCGAGGCCCGGCTGGAGCGCGGGCCATGGCCGGCCCAGAAGAAGCTGCGGTCGGCGTCCCAGATCGCGTCGCCCGCGCCCTCCTGGAAGACGCCCTCGGGCAGGTCGACGATCTCGTCGATCAGGCCGCGGGTCTTCAGGCGGCAGAACACCTCGCGGAAGATCGCCTCCTCGCCCTGGCGCTCGGGGTAGCGGAAGCGTGCCGGCAGGGCGCGGCCGTCCAGCACGATGGCGGCGTTGGCCGGGAAGACGAGGTCCGGCAGGCCCTGGACCGCGCCGATGGTCTCCACCTGCGCGCCAAGTCCCTGCAGCGCCTGCTTCAGCTCGCCCGAGGCGGTCTTGGCGGCGGTCAGGCAGGCGCTCGGATCGGCCTTCCAGGCGTCCGGCTTCATCCAGGGATTGATCTGGTAGCAGACGTCGAAACATCCCGGATCGGTCATCAGATAGAGCGGCCGCTCGGTCATGCCTGGCTCCCCATGGAAACGAACTGGGCCATAGGGTCTCGCGCGGCGGCGCTAGCGAAAAGCCGGCAAGCTGCTAGATTTCGTCAGCATAACTGGCGTTTCGTCAGGCAGGATTGGCGATCCGATGGACGACCTCGACCACAAGCTCCTGGGCCTCCTGCGCGCCGACGCGCGCGAGTCGGCCGCCGCCCTGGCCAAGGCCCTCAAGGTCTCGCGCGGTACGGTGCAGAACCGCATCGCCCGGCTTCAGGCTGAGGGTGTCATCCAAGGCTTCACCGTGCGCACCGGCCGGGGGCTCGAACCCAACCGCGTGCGGGCGATCATGACCATCGCCATCGAGGGCGAGCGCTCGCGATCCGTCGTCCGCGCTCTGCGCGGCCTGCCCGAAGTGGCGGCGATCCACACCACCAACGGTCGCTGGGACCTGGTGGCCGAGCTCGACACCGCCACCCTCGCCGAGTTCAGCCGTACGCTCGATCAGATCCGCACGATCGACGGCATCGCCTCGACCGAGACCTCGATCCTCCTGGCGACCGAGAAGATCTGACGCCTAACGCGTGCGGGCGCGGGCCTTCTTGGCCGGAGGGGCTTGGGGCGGCTCGGCCTGGTTGGCCGGCTCCATGCCGGGCGCCGACACCTGGAAGATGCGCGCCCAGTCGGCGGGGGAGGCGGCGGGGGCCTGGAGATGACGGCTGGCGGCCAGCAGCACGTGCAGCTGGTCGAGGCTGTGCTCGGTCATCGGCGCGCCGAGGATCTCGCCGGCCAGCTCGTGGATGCGCCGCAGCCGCTCCTGCGGCTCCAGCGGCGTGTCGGGGCTGACCGCCAGCACGATGCGGTGGCTCATCGCGGCGGCGGCCTCGCCGCGGCGGCCCGCCACCTCGGCCAGCACTTCGCGGGCGCGCAGGTCGCCGGGGTTCAGCGCCAGGAGGTCCTGGGCGTAGCGGGCGGCGGCGTCCTCGCGGCCGAGCACCAGGTTGCAGGACAGGGCCGCGCCGAGCAGTTCCGGCTGGCCGGGGACCAGGGCGACGAGGGCGGCGACGTAGAGCTCGGCCGTGGCCACGTCGTTGGCGCGCAGCCGCTCGTTGAACATCTCGGCGGCGGCGGCGGTGATCGCCTGGAACCCGGCGGCGGCCTGCGCCGTCGGCCCGCCGAGCTGCTGAAGCTCGCCGAGCCGGGCGAGGGCGTCGAGCATCCGGCCCGAGGCGGCCAGCGACTGGGCCAGCGCCAGCAGCGCTTCCGGATCGGGACCCAGGCTCACCAGGTGCTCGAGGACGGTGATCGCCTCGGCGTGGAGCCCGCCCGCCTGCATCCGCCCGGCCAGGGCGCGCAGTGGCTGGGTGGCGGCGCCGCTCTCCTCCAGAACCGCCAGGGTGTCGTAGGAATCGAAGCTCAGGCTGTAGCCATGGCTGCGCAGCAGTTGCTCGGCGGCCGCCCGGTCCGGCGGCTGCAGGTGCTGGTGCTCGTAGTGCACGACGGCCGGCCGGAAGCGCGCGAAGTCGAACAGCTGCAGGATCCGGTAGTCGTAGCCCTCGGTGTCGACCTGCAGGATGTCCACCCGCTCGACGCCGAGTTCGGCCAGGAGGCTCGTCATGGTCCGGCTCTGCACCGGCACCGGCTCGACCAGGGTGCGCAGGATGGCGGTCGTCTCGGCGTTCGGGCTGGAGCGCCCCAGCACGCCGGTCTCGGCCAGCAGGTCCTCCATCAGGAACGACGAGATGCCCCCGAAGTGCGGCGGCAGCATGCCGCTCTCCACCGCCTCGGGCTTGAAGCGCCAGATCACCCGCTCGCCGTCCTCCTCGGAGATGGCGCAGTTGATCGGCGTCACCCGGTCGGAGCCCGCGTAGAGCGCCTGCAGCTTGGCGAAATAGCCGGGCACCGGCTCGACGATGACGCCCGAAAGGTTGCTGGCCACCACATGCGGCCGCAGCGGATCGAAGCTGACCCCGTCGTAACCGCCGACCTGGACGAAGAAGGGATTGGGGTTGCGGGCCAGCAGCGCCTTGATGGCGGCTGCGAACCTGTCGTCGGCCCCGAGCGTCTCTCTCGACATCTCGCGTCTCCCGTCTGGTCGCCGCCGCTGGTCGCCGCGACGTCGTCCGCGCGAGCCCCAAACCCGTGGCTTTCACCCTGCCTAAGGCGCGATTCGTATAGTTAACCTTAAGCTCTGCCGTAGGCCGCCGCGGCGCCTTACGCCTTGCCATTTTTCAAACGACCGTTAGTCACGTCGTCGATTTCAAGCGCTGACGATATTTCCAGGATTGGTTCGGATGGCTGACGAAGCCCGTATTGAGACCGAGGCGCCCCGGGAGGCCTACGACGACCGGCCCACCCATCTCGAGCCCGGCGAGCTGCCGCCCGAGGTCCAGGCGCCGCTCGCTATCTACAAGGGCGCCGAGCCGCCGACGCCGAAGTGGTTCAAGGACGCCGTCGCCATCGAGCCGGAGCGCGGCTTCGTGGAGAGCCTCGGCTCGAAGCTCGAGGTCCTGAGCTGGGGCGAGGTCGGCAAGCCCGGCCTGCTGCTGGTGCACGGCAACTCGGCCCACGCCGACTGGTGGAGCTTCATCGCCCCCTACTTCGCCGACGACTATCGCGTCACCTCCATGTCCCTGGCCGGCATGGGCGCTTCCGACTGGCGCGAGAAGTACGCCTTCGGCGACTTCGCGGACGACGCCGAGGCCGTGGCCCAGGCCACCGGGCTCTACGCCGGCGGCCGCAAGCCGATCTACATCGGCCACTCGTTCGGCGGCGGCCAGGTGTTCTACGCAGCCTCGCGCTTCCCCGAGCGGATGCACGCCGCGATCCTGGTCGACACCGGCTTCGGCGGCCCGCCGCCCGAGGAGCTCGAGCGCCGCAAGCGCCAGGCCGAGATGGTCCGCAACATCCCGACGGTCGACCGGCCGAGCCGGGTCTATCCGACCCTGGAGGCGGCGCTCGCCCGCTTCCGCCTGATGCCGCCGCAGCCGGCCGGCAATCCGTTCATCGCCGACTTCATCGCCCGCCGCTCGCTGAAGCGCGCCCCGCTTCCCGACGGCTCGGGCGAGGGCTGGACCTGGCGGTTCGATCCGGAGATGTGGAACAAGCTCACCCGCTCGGGGATGGAGTTCTCCAACGGCGGCGCAGGCAAGGTGAAGGTCGAGGTTCCGCTGGCCCACATCTATGGCGCCAACAGCCGGATCATCGAGCACCGCAAGGCGGGCGCGCCCTCGCCCCTGCCGGACGACGTGCTGGAAATCGAGATCCCGGATTCCCACCACCACGTGATGATCGACCAGCCGCTGGCGCTGGTCGCGGCGCTGCGCGCGCTATTGGCCGCATGGCCTCACTGAGCGGTGTTCTTGAGCAGGGGCGTGGTCTCGTGTAGGCACGCCCCACCGAATTTCTTCTGCGCACGAAACCAGAGAGAGCGTTCATGGCCGGAGCGGCTTCCGACTACCACCGCGGCGATATGGACATCGCCGAGCAGGTCTCCACCTTCGAGCTGTTCAACGCCCTGACCAAGTGGGGCTCGCTGTTCGTCGGCGCCCTGCTGCTGTTCCTCACCCTGTGGTTCTGCACGCCCGCGGGCTTCCTCGGCGCGGCGATCGCCACCGCGGTCGTGGTGGGCCTCGGCGTCTTCCTTCTGCGCGACAAGCCGGAGGCCGCGGCCGCCCACTAAAGGCTCCGCGAGCGCCCGCCGTCGAAGGTCGGCGGGCGACTTCAAACGTTTGTTCGAAATCGGCTCGGCGTTATCTGGACAGAGGGTGACGGAGCCCCCTATGGTCCGGCTCGACGTCAGCCTGACGGGGGGATTCGAGGGCATGGCTTCTATCGCCGTCACCAAGGAGCGCCGCGCAGGCGAGACCCGCGTCGCCGCGGTCCCCGAGACGGTGAAGAAGCTCATCGCAGCCGGCTTCTCCGTGACCGTCGAGGCCGACGCCGGCCTTGCCGCTTCCTATCTCGACGACGACTACAAGGCGGCCGGCGCGACCATCGCCAAGACCGCCAAGGACGCGGTCGGCGCGGCCGACATCCTGTTCAAGGTGCGCGCCCCCGAGGCTGACGAGATCGCCGCCCTGAAGTCGGGCGCCATCGTTGTCGCCCTGCTCAATCCACACCAGGACAAGGCCAGCCTCGACGCCCTCGCCAAGAAGGGTGCGACCGCCTTCGCCATGGAGTTCGTGCCGCGGATCACCCGCGCCCAGGTGATGGACGCCCTGTCCAGCCAGGCCAACCTCGCGGGCTACCGCGCGGTGATCGAGGCCGCCGAGGCCTACGGCAAGGCCATGCCGATGATGATGACCGCCGCCGGCACCGTCGCCGCGGCCAAGGTGTTCGTCATGGGCGTCGGCGTCGCCGGCCTGCAGGCCATCGCCACCGCCCGCCGCCTCGGCGCGGTGGTCACCGCCACCGACGTGCGCCCGGCCACCAAGGAACAGGTCGAGAGCCTCGGGGCCAAGTTCGTCGCCGTCGAAGACGAGGAGTTCAAGGCCGCCGAGACCGCCGCCGGCTACGCCAAGGAAATGTCCGCGGCGTACCAGGCCAAGCAGGCCGAACTGGTCTCCGGGCACATCGCCAAGCAGGACATCGTCATCACCACGGCCCTGATCCCCGGTCGCCCCGCGCCCAGGCTGGTCAGCGCCGCCCAGGTCGCCTCGATGAAGCCGGGCTCGGTGATCGTCGACCTCGCCGTCGAACAGGGCGGCAACGTCGAAGGCGCCAAGCTGGGCGAGGTCGCGGTGACCAAGAACGGCGTGAAGATCCTCGGCATCCCCAACCTGCCGGGCCGCATCGCCGCGGACGCCTCGGCGCTCTACGCCCGCAACCTGTTCGCCTTCGCGGGCCTGTTCCTCGACAAGGAGGGCAAGTTCGCCCCCGACTACGAGGACGAGATCCTCAAGGCCGCCCTGGTCACCCAGGCCGGCGCGATCACCCATCCCGCCCTGAAGGCCTGAGCGCGAGGCAGCACATGGACGCCGTCGATCCCACCGTCTTCCGCCTGGCCATCTTCGTGCTGGCGATCTTCGTCGGCTACTACGTGGTCTGGAGCGTGACGCCGGCCCTGCACACCCCGCTGATGGCCGTCACCAACGCCATCTCCTCGGTGATCATCGTCGGCGCCCTCTTGGCCGCCGCGGCGCACGGCGCCGGCGGCGAGCTGACCCGCAACGTCCTCATCTCGAAAGGCGCCGGCGCGGTCGCCGCCGGCTTCGCGGCGGTCAACATCTTCGGCGGCTTCCTGGTCACCCAGCGAATGCTCGCCATGTACAAGAAGAAGCAGAAGTAGCGCGGGGTCTGGGGGGCTTACATGAACGCCAATCTCGCCGCCGTCCTGTACCTCGCGTCAGGCGTCCTCTTCATCCTGGCGCTCCGCGGCCTGTCGAGCCCGGAAACCAGCCGCACCGGCAACCGCAACGGCATGATCGGCATGGCCATCGCCGTGGCCACGACCCTCGCCACCCTCTGGGGGCAGGGGGTGCTGGACGTGCTCACCCTCGGCCTCATCGGGGTCGGCGTGGCCATCGGCGGCACGGTCGGGGCGATCATCGCCCGCCGCGTGGCCATGACCTCCATGCCGCAGCTCGTCGCCGCCTTCCACAGCCTGGTCGGCATGGCCGCCTGCCTGGTGGCGGTGGCCGCCATCCACACCCCGGCGGCCTACGGCATCGTCGGCCCTGACGGGGCGGTGCAGCTCAAGTCGCTCATCGAGCTTTCCGTCGGCCTCGCGATCGGCGCGGTCACCTTCACCGGCTCGGTGATCGCCTTCGCCAAGCTGAACGGCAACATGAGCGGCGCACCGATCCTGCTGCCCGCCCGCCACCTGCTGAACATCGCCATCGGCCTGGGCATCGTCGCCCTGATCGTCGTGCTGGTGATGAGCGGCGGCTCGGCCCTGTGGGCCTTCTGGGGGATCTTCGGCCTCTCCCTGCTGATCGGCGTCACCCTGATCATCCCGATCGGCGGCGCCGACATGCCGGTCGTGGTCTCGATGCTGAACAGCTATTCGGGCTGGGCGGCGGCGGCTCTCGGCTTCACCCTCGAGAACATCACCCTGATCATCACCGGCGCCCTGGTCGGCTCCTCGGGCGCCATCCTCAGCTACATCATGTGCAAGGGGATGAACCGCAGCTTCATCTCGGTGATCCTCGGCGGCTTCGGCGCCGACGACGCGGCGGCGGGCGCCGGCGGCGGGCGGGTCGAGACGCGGCCCGTCAAGCAGGGCTCGGCAGACGACGCGGCCTTCATCATGAAGAACGCCTCCAAGGTGATCATCGTCCCCGGCTACGGCATGGCCGTCGCCCAGGCCCAGCACGCCCTCCGCGAAATGGCCGACAAGCTCAAGGAAGAGGGCGTGGAGGTGAAGTACGCCATCCACCCCGTGGCCGGCCGCATGCCGGGCCACATGAACGTCCTCCTCGCCGAGGCCAACGTCCCCTACGACGAGGTCTTCGAGCTGGAGGACATCAACGCCGAGTTCCCGACCGCCGACGTCGCCTTCGTCATCGGCGCCAACGACGTCACCAACCCGGCGGCCAAGACCGATCCCTCCTCGCCGATCTTCGGCATGCCCATCCTCGACGTCGAGAAGGCCCGCACCGTGCTGTTCGTGAAGCGCGGCATGGGCTCGGGCTACGCCGGGGTCGAGAACGAGCTCTTCTTCCGCGACAACACCATGATGCTGTTCGGCGACGCCAAGAAGATGGTCGAAGGGATCCTGAAGGCCCTCTAGGTCCTGTCCCGGGCCTTAAGCGAACCCGACGTCACGCGAACTCGGCGTGCGGGAAGCCGTGGCCGACCGCCAGGATCGGTTCGTGCAGGACCGGCTCGTGATCCGGCGCCGGCGGATCCTGCGGCCTGGCCGCGGGCCTGGCCTCGTCGGGGACCAGCACCCGCACGTCCGGCCGCCCGTCGCCGTCGAGATCCAGGTCCACCCAGTGTGAATTGGCCGGCGTGACGGTCGCGGTGACCTGAGGCTCCGGCGTCGAGGGCGTCGGGTGATCCGTCGCGGTCGGCCGGAAGCTCGCGCCCACGAATCCCGCCCCGACGAAGGTCGACTCCGGCGGGTTGGTCGGCGTCTCGGTGGTCTTGGGCGCGAGGCCGCCCGGGCCGGCGGCCATGGCCAGGCGCGGCTCGAAGGCCAGCACCACCGGGGCGGCGGCCACCGCGGCCGGCGCCGCCACCTCCAGGTTGGCGATCGGCGAGACCCCGCCCGGCCCGCCGGTCCCGGCGGCCAGGGCCTGGGCGCCGTGGTCGGTCGGCAAGGCGCCGTCGTCCTCTAAGGCGAAGGAGCGCCATTCGCTCGCGGCCGAACCCACCAGCGACGGCGGCAGCGCGGCGGCCGTCCCGTCGTGGGCCGCCTCGCCGAGCGGGGCGACGTCGAGGGCCGACGCCGCATGGGCGGCCAGGCCGTCGCCGCCCACCAGGTGCAGATGGAACGGCGAAGGCGCGTCCGGCTCGTCGCGTCCGGCGGTCTCGTAGAAGAAGGCCGTGGCGACGATCAGCGCCAGGATGCTCTGCGCCTGGCGCGAGAACGGCATCACCACGCCGCGGGTCTCTTCCCAGGCCAGCCGCTCGCCGAGCATGGCGGGCAGGTCCTCGCCCTCGCGCAGGCTGTCGTCGAAGGAATGGTGGATGACGAAGACGCCGCCGATCCGCGCCACGTGGATCAGCACGTCCTCGTGCTCGTCCTTGACCACGCACCAGGGGTCGCCCTCCTCGCTGACCCCATAGATCACCTCGACCTTCAGCCCGGCGGCGATCAGCCGCTCGCCGAGCTCGGCCAGCCGCGCGCGCTCGTCCTCGGTCCAGGCGCCGCTGGCGCTGACCTTGCGGATGAAGGGAACGACCTGCCCCACCGCCGCCGCCTCAGGCCTGGACCGCCGAGCGGCCGCCCTCGCCGTCGAACAGCAGGCGATAGAGCTCGGGCTCGTAGTAGCGCAGCAGGGTCTGGGCGAACTCGCGCGGCTCCCGGCCCAGCGCCTGGGCCCAGGCGCCCTGGGTCTCGATCGGCAGCCGGCCGAGCCCGCTCTCCACCTGGGAGACGAAGGTGTAGTAGCGCAGCCCCACCCGCTCGGCGAGTTCGGCCTGGGTCAGGCCGGCGCCTTCCCGCGCCTCCTTCAGCCAGCGGCCGGCCTGCTGGCGCAGCCGCTTGATCTCGGCGGCCTTGGCGGGGCTGGCGGCGGGACGGGGCATGGCGAGACTCCGGACGCGCCCCCTTGATGGGGCCGACGAAACAGATATACAGTTTTTACTTAACTCGTACTTACAAGACGCAATCGCGCTTGTGAGAGAGATAACACGTTCGCCGCCGCTGGGGAGTCCCCCTCGCGTCAGGTCGAGCCCGGCCACTGCACGTTTCGGGGAATCCTCATGCGCCGTCTGTTCGTCACCGCCGCCCTCCTGCCCCTGGCGCTCGCCTCGGCGGCCCGCGCCGAGACCAAGATCACCACCGCGGTGACCACGCCGGTGAAGACCTCGACCGCGGCCGGCGGCGCGCCCGACGACCTGACCATCGATTCCGCCGGCTCGGTGAAGCCCACCGCCGCCGGCGCCGCCGTGACCCTCGATTCCAACAATGCGGTGAAGAACGCCGGCGTCGTCGGCTTCAACAACGTCAGCGGGGCGACCGGCGTCCTGGCGCTCGGCGGCCATACGGGCTCGGTGACCAACACCGGCGCCATCAACCTGCTCGAGGACTACACCCCCGCCGACGCCGACAACGACGGCGATCCCGACGGCCCCTTCGCCCAGGGTTCGGCCCGCTTCGGCGTCCGCGTGACCGGCCCGGCCGCCTTCACCGGCGACATCCGCAGCAACCTCGGCGCCTCGATCACGGTCGAAGGCGCCGACTCCGCCGCCATCTCGGTGGAGACCCAGCTTGCGGGCAACCTGGTCGACGCCGGCGCGATCAGCGTCATCGGCGACCGCTCGGTCGGCCTCTCGGCCCAGCAGGTCACGGGCGATGTGCGGGTGACCGGCGCGGTGGTCGCCCAGGGCGGCGGCGCCAGCGGGGTCGTCCTCAACGGCGACGTCGGCGGCGCGCTCCTGCTGCAGAACGCCATTACCGCCACCGGCTATCGCTCCACCGAGCGCCTGGCCGACAGCGTCCGGGCCAAGCTCGACGCCGACGACCTGCTACAGGGCGGCGCGGCCGTGCGCGTGACGGCCAGTGTCGGCCAGGGAATCCTCCTCGACAAGCCGCCGGCCGACAAGGACGCGAGCAACCCCGACGAGGACAACGACGGGACGCCTGACGCCCAGGAGAGCACCGCGAGCGTCACGTCCTTCGGCGCGGCTCCGGCCCTCGACCTGGGCTCGGGCCGCGCCACCACCATCGGCGCGGTCGGGACCGGCGAGAACGGCTACGGGCTGGTGATCCGCGGCGCGGTCACCGGGGCCGGCGTCAACGACGGCGTGGCGGCCACCGCCATCCGCGTCGGCCAGGCCGGCGGCGGGACCACGACCCTGGTCGGCGGGATCAACAACCAGGGCGGCACGATCAGCGCCAGCGCCTTCGGGGCGGACGTCACGGCGCAGGGGGGCGCGGCCACCGCGTTGCTGATCAACGCCGGCGCCGCGGTCCCGGCGCTCAAGAACTCCGGGGTCATCCAGGCGACTCTCGCCGGCGGGTCGCAGGACGCCCGCGCCATTGTCGACCTCTCCGGCAGCCTCAAGCTGGTCGAGAACACCGGCGCGATCACCGCCGCGGTCACGCCCAAGGCCGGCTCGACCAACCTCGGCCAGGCGATCGCCATCGACCTTTCGGCCAACACCACGGGCGCGGTGGTCCGCCAGTCGAAGGCGACCGAGACCTCCAAGCCCGCCATCGTCGGCGAGGTCCGGTTCGGCTCGGGCGACGACCGGCTGGAGGTGCTGGGCGGCGCGGTCGCCGGCGCCATCTCGTTCGGGGCCGGCGCCGACACCCTCGTCCTCGACGGCGGCGCCAGCGTCGCCGGCAAGCTGACCGACAGCGACGGGCGCCTCACCATCGACGTGGAGAACGGCCGCCTGGCCCTGGCCAACACCGGCGCCCTGCAGGTCAGCGCCCTGACGCTCGGCCCCAAGGCGGTGCTGGCCGTGACCATCGATCCGGTCGCCAACACCGCCACTCGCTTCGACGTCTCCGGCGCGGCGAGCCTCGCCAGCGGCTCCAGTGTGGAGCTGAGCCTCGCCTCCCTGCTCAAAGGCGCGAAGAGCTTCGAGCTGATCAAGGCCGCCAGCCTACAGGCCGGCGCCGTCGGTACGAGCCTCATGGGCGCGCCGTTCCTCTACCAGGCCACGCTGCGCGCCGACGCCGCGGCGGGCTCGCTGAACGTCGACCTGCGGCCCAAGACGGCGGCCGAGCTGGGCCTCAACCGCTCCGGGGCCCAGGCCTATTCGGCGGTGTTCGCCGCCCTCGACAAGGACCCGGCGATCGGCGGCGCCTTCCTCGCCCAGAAGACCCAGGGCGGCTTCCGCGCCCTCTACGACCAGATGCTGCCCGACCACTCGGGCGGGGCGCTGATGTCGGCCGCCGCCATCTCGGGCGCCATCTCCCAGGCGGTGGGCCAGGCCCTGCCGCACGACGGCTACGGCGGCTCGGCCATCTGGGCCCAGGAGATCGCCTTCCGCATCGACCGCGACCGCGAACAGGCCGCCGGCTTCACCTCCACCGGCTACGGCCTGGCCGGCGGGGCCGAGATGGTCGGCGAGAAGAACGCCCTCGGCCTCGCCGCCAGCTTCGTGACCACCGAATACAAGGACAAGGGCGCCGAGGTGGGCGAGCGGGTGGTGATGAACTTCGCCGAGGCGGGCGCCTACTGGCGGCTGCGCCAGGGGCCGCTGCAGGCCGACGCCCGGGCCGGCGTCGGCTACGTCTGGTTCGACGGCGACCGCCGGCTCGGCGGCGCGGGCCTGTCGCGCTCGACCAGGGGCAAGTGGAACGGCTGGCTCGCCGACGCCCACGCCGGCGCCTCCTACGTCCTGAAGGCGGGCGCCTTCTACGCCCGGCCCGAAATCTCCCTCGACTACATCCGCCTCTCCGAGGATGGCTACCAGGAGGCCGGCGGCGGGGCGGGCTTCGACCTCAAGGTCGAGTCCCGCGACGGCGACCTCTTCACCGGCCAGGCCCTCGTCGCCTTCGGCTGGGAGTTCGGCGAGGACCAGTCCCACTGGGCGCCCGAGCTCAAGCTCGGCTGGCGGCAGAAGATCTCCGGCGCGCCGGGCGTCACCGCCGCCCGCTTCCAGGGCGGGACGGCCTTCACCCTCGATCCGGAGACGCCCTCGTCCGGCGGCGGCATCGTCCGGCTCGGCCTCAAGGCGACGGGCGACCAGATGTACTTCGCCCTCGACGGCGGCGCAGCCATCGACGACCGCACCCGCGAGTATGACGTGCGCGGCACGATCCGCTTCCGGTTCTGACGCGCAACGCCTTTGTCATTTGAAATTCGGGTTCAGATGACGCTGGACTGTCAAAAGTAATCGTCAGGCAAATCGTCTGGACTGCGCCCTTTTTCCGCCTAAAAGGGCCGCAAGTTAGCCGCCCATCGTCAGATGAGACGCCGACGCTTTGCCGCTCGAACGGGGGCGGGCTGCGTGAGCGCTCGGCCTGAACTGGGAGTGTTCCAGGTTTGAGCGAGACGAACCTGCCTCGCGCCGCACGCCTGCGGCGCGGAGTCGTCGAGGGCGTGCTCGGCGGCGCCGTGACCCTGGTGGCGATCACCGTGGCCCATGCCTCCCTGCCGGAGCTGGTCCGCACGCCGCTCGCCGCGCCCGCGCGGCCGTCGGCCCCGCCGGTCGCCGCCGCCCCTGCGCCGGCGCCGCCGCCGGTGCTGATCGCCTTCCGGCCGCCGGTGCCCGATGGCGAGGTCGGCTCGCCTTTCGGCCTGCGCCAGCTTCCGTGGGAGGAGCGCGCCCGGCTGCACGCCGGCGTCGACGTGGTGGCGCCCGATCCCGAGCCGGTGCTCGCCGCCGCCGACGGGGTCGTCACCCGGGTCGGCGAGGATGCGGGCTACGGCCGCTTCGTCGAGGTCACCCACGCCGAGGGTCTGACCACCCTTTACGGGCACCTGCAGCGCGCCGAGGTTCGCACCGGCCAGGCGCTGAAGGCCGGCGCCCCGCTCGGCCAGCTCGGCTCGACCGGCTCCTCGACCGGCGTCCACCTGCATTTCGAGATCCACGACGCCAAGGGCCAGCCGCTCAATCCGGAGCTGTTCATCGGCCGCGCCTTCGCCACCCGCGCCGAGCTGCCCCTGCGCGAGGCCCGCCGTGTCCCGCGTCACGTCCGTGTCGCCTATGTCTCGCGCATCCCCCGCAGCAAGCGCGCCCAGATGGAGGCCAAGCTCGCTGAAGCGCGCGGCCTCGACGCCGAGGAGGGCGCTGCGCCGGACATCACCGAGAAGCTCGCCGCCGCCTCCCGGGCGCACGGACGGGTGCGGGTGCGCCTCAGCCTCTGATCCTCGGCCGATCTTCGCTGCGGATTTGTCCTCGGGGGCGCCTCGAAGCGTTACGAACGAGGGGCCATATGAGCCGGGCCGCCAACCGAGGGGATCGACGATGAAGTACAAGCAGCTTGGCCGCACAGGCCTCTACGTCTCCGAGATCTGCCTGGGGACCATGACTTTCGGCGGCTCCGAACAGGCGGGCATGTGGCGCGCCATCGGCGCCCTGCAGCAGGGCGAGGTGGACGCCATCGTCGGCCGCGCCCTGGAGGCCGGCGTCAACTTCATCGACACCGCCGACGTCTATTCGTTCGGCGAGAGCGAGCGCCTGCTCGGCCAGTCCCTGAAGAACCTCGGGGTCGCACGCAAGGATGTGGTGATTGCCACCAAGGTCTATGGCGAGATGGGGCCCAGGCCCAACGACCGCGGCGCCTCGCGCGGCCACATCATGGACAGCGTCCAGATGAGCCTCGAACGGCTGCAGACCGATCACATCGACCTCTACCAGATCCACGCCAACGACCCGGTGACCCCCATCGAGGAGACCCTGCGCGCCCTCGACGACCTCGTCCGCCAGGGCCTCGTCCGCTACGTCGGCGTCTCCAACTGGCAGGCCTGGAAGATCGCCAAGGCGCTCGGGATCAGCGAGGCGAGAGGCTACGCTCGCTTCGAGACCCTGCAGGCCTACTACTCCATCGCCGGCCGCGACCTCGAGCGCGATCTGGTCCCCATGCTGACCGCCGAGCAGCTCGGCCTGATGGTCTGGTCGCCGCTGGCCGGCGGGCTGCTCTCCGGCAAGTTCGGGCCCGGCTCCAACAATCCGACCGACGCCCGGCGCACAAACTTCGACTTCCCGCCGGTCGATCGCGACCGCGCCTGGAAGTGCGTCGAGGTCATGCGCGAGATCGGCGAGGCGCACGGCGTCTCGGTGGCCCGCGTGGCGCTCGCCTGGCTGCTCCACAAGCCGGCGGTGATGAGCGTCATCATCGGCGCCAAGACCACCGAGCAGCTCGAGGACAACCTGGCCGCCGCCGACCTCGTTCTCTCCGGAGAGGAGATGACCCGGCTGGACGACGTCAGCGAGCTGCCGGCCGAGTACCCAGGCTGGATGCTGTCCCGCCAGGGCGCGGCACGGGTTCCAAAGCCTTTCAAGCCGGCCGACTAGGGCGTATCGGGGAGCATGGTCTCGGTTCCGCGTGCGGGCGTCCGCGGCGAATTCATCGATGTCGGCGGGCGTGCGCTGCGTGTGGTCCGGGCGGGGCCGGCGGCCGCGCGGCCGCTGATCGTGCTGGAGCACGGCGCCTTCGGCTGCGCCGCCGACTGGGCGGTGGTCCAGGCGCGGCTCGCGGCCAAGGGGTTCCGCAGCCTCGCCTACGACCGCGCCGGCCTCGGCCACTCCGATCCGGGCCCGCAGCCGCGCGACGGCCGCGCCATCGTCTCCGATCTCGCCGCCCTGCTGCGCGCCCTGGATGAGCGCGGCCCGGTGGTCGTCGTCGGCCATTCCATGGGCGGGCTGATGGTCCGGCTCTTCGCCCTCACCCATCCCGACCGGGTGCTGGGCGTGGTGCTCGTCGACGCCGTGACCCCCGACATCATGCGCCTGCCGGCCGGGCCGGCCGGGATCAGGGCCTTCGGCCGGCTGCTGCGGGCCACGCGGGCGGCGGCGCGGCTTGGCCTGATGCGGCCGGTCTCGCTGCTCACCCACAACCTCATCGGCCTCGACGAGCCGGCGAAGTCGGAGAAGCGCGGCATCCACGGCTCACCCTCGCACGCCCACTGGGCGGCCGAGGAGGTCGCCATGTGGCCGACCACCTCGCGCCAGTCCGAGGAGACCGAGTTCCCGCCGGCCCTGCCGATCGCGGTGATCACCGCCGGCGCCGAGCGCAGCCGCCCGCTCCTGAAGTCGATCCAGGCGGTGCCGGCGCTCGCCTCGCGCCACGGCTACATCGAGCACGTCGCCGGGGCCAAGCACGCCAGCCTGCTCGGCCAGCGCTTCGCCGACCCCATCGTCCGCGGCGTCGAACAGGTGCTGGCCGCCGCCAAGGCCTAACCCGGCTCGCGCTCCACCAGGCCGCAGGCGGCGTGCAGGCGCGCCAGGGCCAGCGGCCGGCAGCGCGCCCGATCGAGCGCCAGACAGGTCACCGCCCCGTCCTCCACAGCCGCCGGCAGCCCCGGCCGCGCCTTGGCCGCGAAGCCCCGCACGGCCTCGCGCGCGGCGTCCGGCAGCCGGCTCGCCAGGCCGCTCAGCGGCCGGATCTCCATCGCGCGCTCAGCGGTGATCTCGAAGCGTCCGTCCCACACGACCGTCTCGCCCGCCGCCGCGCCCAGGTTGGCGAGCCCGCCCCGCGCCGCCTCGCCCGGCTCGCGCAGGAAGCGCACCGCCTCCTCGTCGGCCTCGATCCGCGCCCCGCCGAGCGTCGCCACGAACGCCGCCTCGCCGGCGAGTTGCGCGGCCAGCCGGCGCAGGCGTGCGGCGGGCGGTGGCCGGCCGGTGCCCGCCGCGCAGAGCGCCGCGGCGCCGACGAAGGCCTCGGCCGCCGGCGCGCGCAGGGCCTCGCGGGGAAGGCGCAACACACCCGCCGTGTCCATCTCGCAGCGCCCGGCCAGCCCCTGCAGGGCAGGCGCTCGCGGCGGCGCCGCTTCATTCTCCAGCCCGCCCGCCGCCCGCGCCCGGGCCCGGGCGAAGCGCAGGTCGGCGTTGGACGGATCCTCGATCCATGTCTCGCCCCGCGCCGCCAGCCAGTCGCGGATCGCCGCCCGCCGGACCGCCAGCAGCGGCCGCAGCAGGAAGACGCCGCGTCCTTCCGGCCAGGCCGGGGACGGCGACCAGGGGCGGGGCTCGGGCGTGCTGGCGCCCGCCGTGCGCATGGCGCGGGCCTCCAGCACGTCGTCGGCGGTGTGGCCGATGAGGATCACCGCCGCGCCGGCCTCACGCGCGGCCTCGGCGAGCAGGCGGTGGCGCGCCGCCCGCGCCGCGGCGGGCAGGCCGGCGGCCGGCTTCACGCCCATCCAGGCCAGGGCCCGGAAGTCCGCGCCCAAAGCGGCGGCGCGCGCGCGGCAGGCCGCCGTCCAGTCGGCGCTCTGTGGGTTCAGGCCATGGTCGACGGTGAGCACCAGGAGGCGGCGCCCGGCGCGCTGCGCCCACCCATGGGCGGCGAGCAGCAGGGCGAGGGAATCGCCGCCGCCGGACAGGGCCACGGCGAGGGGCCGCGTCCCATGGCGCAGGAGGCGCTCGTCGAGCGCCGCCGCGACCGACCGGTCGAGGTCGATGGGCTCGGCCGCGGTTCTCGCTAGCTGCACTTCGCCTGGGCGGCGACCTGTCCGGCGCGCGCCTTGACGCTCGTCGCCTTGGGATAGTGCTTGGGCAGCTCGGCCAGCGCCTGGCAGGCGTCCGACGGCTTCTTCAACGCCACCAGCTCGCGCGCCAGCTCGACCACCGCATCGGGCGCCCAGGTCGTCTGTGGCCAGCCGCGGATCGCGCCGATGTAGGCGGTCGCCGCCTCGGCGTGCGCCCCGCGCACCGACAGGGTCTTGCCCCACCAGTAGCGCGCCTCCGGCGTCTTCGGCGCGTCCGGATAGGCCTGGACGTAATCGCGGAACGCCCCCTCCGCGCCGTCGTAATTGCCGGCCAGCATCAGCTGGCGGGCGTGGGCGAAGGCTTCGGTCGGGGTCGGGCCGTCCGCGGCCGGGGCCGCGGTGGGGCCGGCGGCGGGGGGCGGGGGTTGCGCCGCCGCCTCCTGCCTCTGCTCCAGCGCCGTCAGCCGGTCGGTGAGCGCCTTCACCTGGGCCGACAGGGCGGCGTTGTCCTTGCGCGCCTGGTCGAGGTCGTGGGTCGCGGTCTCCAGCGAGCCGTTGATCCGGGTCAGCGACTGTTCGAGGTCGCTGATCCGGTTCGTGAACTCCGCCATCCGCGCGTCGGTGTCCGCCGGCTCCACGACCACCGGCTTGCCGGTGTCTCGGCCCTTGAAGACGATGTCGCGCATCTCCCTGACGACCTTCTCCATGTTGTCGAGACGGCGGGCGTCACGCTTGGAGATGGACTCGTCGATCGGGACCTGGGCGAAGGCCGGCAGGGCCACGGGGCCGGCGGCGAGCGCCAGCCCCAGAAGCACGGCCGGGACCGAGGCAGGAAACGCGCGACTGCGGCCGGTCATCAGCGGGTCCGGGCGCCCGAGACGATGGCCGTGCGGGCGTTGCGGTTGTGCTGGTCGGCTTCGTCGCCGCTGCCCTGGTCGATCGGCTTCTCCTTGCCGTAGGAGATGGTGGTGATCCGGGACGGGGCGACGCCCTGCGAGACGAGGAAGTCGCGCACCGTGTTGGCCCGGCGGGCGCCGAGGGCCAGGTTGTACTCGCGGGTGCCGCGTTCGTCGCAGTTGCCCTCGATGCGGACCATCACCGCCGGGTACTTCTTCAGCCAGGCGGCCTGGGAGGCCAGCAGCGGCTGGGCGTCGGCGCGGATGTCGTAGCGGTCGAAGTCGAAATAGACGCGGTCGCCGACGTTGACGGTGAAGTCCTGCTCGGAGCCGGGCAGGGCCTGCTCGCTCACTGGGCCGGGCGTCGGCGCGGGCGCGGGCGTCGAGGGCGCCGGCGCGGGCGTGGTCGGCGTCGTCGGGTAGGCCGGCTTCGGCTTCGAGGCGCAGGCGGCCATCGAGGCCGCGGCGGCCCCGACGAGGACCAGACGCAAGGCGGTCTTGCGGTTCAGGCTCATGACCATGGCGAAGACGTCTCCTTCGGTTTCAAGGGGTGAGAGTCCAACGATGACGGTGAAGGCGCAAGTCTATTGCAGCAGAGGCGACCAGGCGGGGTCGGACGCCGCGCCCGGATAGGGCACCGGCTGCAGGATCCTGCCCGTCACGTCGACGGTCCACAGCTTGGAGGCGCCGGCCGAGGTCTCGCGCGAGAACATCAGCACCCGGCCGTTCGGCGCCCAGGTCGGGCCCTCGTCGAGGTAGCTCGAGGTCAGGAGCCGCTCGTCCGAGCCGTCCGGCTTCATCACCCCGATGTGGAATTCGCCGCCGGTCTGCTTGGTGAAGGCGATGAACTCCCCGGTCGGGCTCCAGACCGGGGTCGTGTACTTGCCCTGGCCGTAGGAGATCCGCCGCGGGTTCGAGCCGTCGGCGTTCATCACGTAGAGCTGCGGCGTGCCGGAGCGGTCGGAGTTGAAGACGATCTGGCGCCCGTCCGGCGAGAACGACGGCGAGGTGTCGATCGCCGGGTCGGCGGTCAGCCGGGCGCTGGTGTGGCTGTGCAGGTCCATGACGAAGATGTCGCTGTTGCCGCTCCGCTCGACGGAGAAGGCCACCTTCGAGCCGTCCGGCGAAAAGCGCGGGGCGAACACCATGCCCGGGAACTGGCCGAGGCTCTCGCGGCGCACGGTTTCGAGGTTCAGCAGGTAGACCGACGAGCCCTCGGGCCGCAGCGCCATGTAGGTGATCTCCTGGCTGTTGGAGGAGAACCGCGGGGTCATGACGATCGACGAGCCGTCGGTCAGGTAGCTCGGGTTGGCGCCGTCCTGGTCCATGATCGCCAGGCGCTTGACCTTGGACCCGCGCCCGCCGCTCTCGGCGACGAACACCACCCGGGTGTCGAAATAGCCCTTCTCGCCGGTCAGCCGCTCATAGACCGCGTCCGAAATCTTGTGCGCGATGCGCCGCCAGTTCTCGGGGCTGGCGGTGAACTCCAGGCCCAGCAGCTGCTGCTCGGAATAGACGTCCCACAGGCGGAAGGAGACGCGCAGCCGGCCGTTGTCGTTGACCACCTGGCCATTCAGCAGGGCCTGGGCGTTGATCTGCTTCCAGGCCGGGAAGCGCGGCTGCACCGCGATCGACAGGTCGTGGTCGACGAAGCTGGCCGGATCGAGCGGCCGGAACAGGCCCGAGCGGCTCAGGTTGTTGGAGATCACCCCGGCGATGTCGCCGCCCACCTGGCCGCCGCCGAAGGCGGGGATCGCGATCGGCAGGGGCTGGACGTCGCCGCGGTTAACGTTGACCTCGATCTCGGCGCGCGCCGCCTGCGGGCCCGCCAGGCTGACCGCGCAGGCCGCCAAGAGGGTCAGGACCAGGGTCGTCAGCCGCATGGATGCGCTCCGAAGAAGGGTCACGAACAGGCCTCGCGTGCGTTGAAGTTGACGGTGATCCGCTGACCATAGAACTCCCGGGGCAGGTCCCGGAACGGGGCGGCGGCATAGACGGCGCGCACCGCCCGGTCGGCGGCGGCCTGGCCCACGGCGCTCTGCGGCCCGCGCAGGATCTGCGAGCTCACGTCGCCCACCACATTGCCGCCGGCGCCGAGCTGGAAGCCGACCTTGATCACCACGTCGCGGCCGCCCTCGACCTCGCAGTTGGGATTCCAGCGGCGCTGCAGCTCGTTGGCGAGGCCGCTCATGGCGGCGGCGGAATTGCCGGAGCCGGCGGCGGGCCGCGCCTGCAGGGCGGTCTCCGGTCGGGCCGGGCCCTTGGTGGCGGACGAGGGCTTCGGCGGCGTCGGCTTGATCGACTTCGAGAGGCTGGCCGCCAGGGCGTCGAAGTCGAGGCTCTTTTCGGGCTTCGGCTGCGGCTTGGCGGGGGCCGGCTTGGGCGTCGGCGTCGGGACCGGCTTGGCCGGCTCGGGTTTTGGAGAGGGCGCGGGCGGCGGCGGCGCGGCCTGCGGCGGCGGGCTCGCCTGGGGCGGGGCCTCGGCCACCGGCTGCTCGGTCTGGGCGGTCTGTTCCTGCGGCGCCTGCTCGGCGGCCTTGAGGTCCGTCGCCGGGGCGTTGGCGACGATGGTCACCGGCACCACCGTGCCGATCTTCAGGTCGTGCGAGAAACGCCAGGAGATCAGCAGGGCGGCGAGCACCGTCCCGTGCAGGGCGAGCGAGCCCAGGAACGCCGGCGAGACCTCGCTGCGTCTCACGGCTGCGGCGCCTCCTGCGCGGCCGGCGCCGTGTCCGCCGGCTTGGCGCCCGAGGACGGCCCCCCCGTGTCGGTGATCAGGTTGATCGAGCTGAAGCCCGAGGTCGACAGCGAGGCCATGACCTGGGCGACGATCTGGTAGGAGGCGCGGCCGTCGGCGCGCACGTAGATCGGCTTGGCGTGGTTGTCGCCGGCCATCTCCCGCAGGCGCGGGCTGAGCTGGGCGAAGGCCACCGGATCGTCCTGCAGGAAGATCGAGCCATCGGCGCGGATGGAGACTGTCAGCGGCTCGTTCTGGTTCTGGATCGAGCCGGCCTCGGTCTTGGGCAGCTCCACCGGCACGCCGGCCGTGAGCAGCGGCGCCGAGATCATGAAGATGATCAGCAGCACCAGCATCACGTCGACCAGCGGGGTGACGTTGATCTCCGACAGCGTGCCGCGCCGGCCGCGGCCGTAACGGCGGCGGCTGCGGCGTCCGCCCGAGGCGGCGAAGGCGTCGTTGGCCGACAGCCCCATGCCTCAGACCTTTTCCGCCAGCCGCCGCTGGATGGCGGTCGAGAGGTCGTCGGCGAAGCCTTCCAGCCGGGCCGAGAACTTGCCGGCCTTGGTCGAGAAGGCGTTGAAGGCGATGTAGGCCGGGATCGCCGCGATCAGGCCGATGGCGGTGGCGAACAGCGCCTCGGCGATCGCCGGGGCGACGACCGCCAGGTTGGTGTTCTTCTGGATGGCGATCGCCTGGAAGGCGCTCATGATGCCCCAGACCGTGCCGAACAGGCCGATGAACGGCGAGGCGGTGGCGACGATGGCCAGCACGCCCAGGCCCTCCTCCACTTTCTGGCTCTCGCGGGCGATGATGGTGTCGAGCACCCGGTCGATGCGCTGGATCAGGAACGCCGCCTGGGCGCCCTCGACGCCGCCCTTGGCGCGGGCGTCGCGCCACTCGCGCAGCGCCTGCTGCAGCATGCGGGGCAGGGCGTGGGTCGGCCGCTCGCCGGCCTCGGCGGCGACCTCCTCGAGGCTGCGGCCCGAGCTCACCGCGTCCTCGAAGCGGTCGGCCTCGCGGTTCAGTCGCGTGAAGCGGAAGGTCTTGTCGATGATCACCGTCCAGGACCACAGCGAGGCCAGCGCCAGGCCGGCCAGCACCAGCTTCACCACCCAGCTCGCCTGCAGGAGCTGGTGCACGAGGGAGAAGGATTCAGGCGAGACGGCGGCGGCGGGATCCATGCGGCTGTAACGCTCCGGAATGTGACACGCCCCGGTTGGCGTGCTGTGGTGGCGGCTTTAAGGCAATTCGCTCAACCGAACAGGGGCTGAAGGGCGGCGATCAGGTCGCCCGGCGGACGCCTGGGACGCCCGTCCATGCCGATGCAGGCGGCCTCCACGGCCGCTGTGGCGATCAGGTCATCGCCGCGGAAAATCCGCTGGCTGATCATCAGCCGCGGCCCCTTCACGGCGTCGTAGGTGGTGCGCACCAGAAGCGCGTCGTCCACCCGGGCCGCGCGCTTGTACTCGACGGCGATCCTGGTGACCGTGAAGGCCGCCGGATCGGGCAGCTGCAGCAGGCCCTGATGGCTGACGCCCGCCAGCCGCAGGAAGTCCGACCGCCCCCGCTCGAAATAGCGCAGGTAGTTGGCGTGGTAGACCACGCCGGTGAAGTCGGTGTCCTCGTAGTAGATGCGCACCGGCAGGACGTGCTCGCGCCCCTCCAGCCAGCCCATGGAGGGTTCGCTCGTCGCGGGTTTCGGCGGCTGGGTCATTCGTCGAACAAACCCGCCTGGCCCGGCTTCGGCTGCGTCGGCGCCGACAGCCCGAGGTGCTCGTAGGCGCGCGCGGTGGCCATCCGCCCGCGCGGCGTGCGCTGGATGAAGCCCTGCTGCATCAGGAACGGCTCGATAACGTCCTCCACCGCATCGCGCGCCTCGGCGATGGCGTAGGCGAGGGTCTCCACCCCGGCCGGGCCGCCGGCGTAGTTCTCGATCAGGGCGCGCAGGTACTTGCGGTCCAGGGCGTCGAGCCCGTGCTCGTCCACGTCCAGGCGCGCCAGGGCCGAGGCGGCGGCCCTGCGGTCGATGATCTCCGCCCCGTCGGCGGCCGCGAAGTCGCGCACCCGGCGCAGCAGCCGGCCGGCCACCCGCGGCGTCCCGCGCGAGCGGCGGGCGATCTCGGCCGCGCCCTCGGCGTCCATGGCCAAGCCCATCTTGCCCGCCGCCCCGGCCAGCACCTTCTGCAGCTCGGCCGGGGTGTAGAACTCCAGCCGCAACGGGATGCCGAAGCGGTCGCGCAGCGGCGTCGCCAGAAGGCCCGCCCGCGTCGTCGCCGCGACCAGGGTGAAGGGCGCGAGGTCGATGCGGATCGAGCGCGCCGACGGCCCCTCGCCGATGACCAGGTCGAGCACATGATCTTCCATCGCCGGATAGAGGATCTCCTCGACGTTGGACGCCAGCCGGTGGATCTCGTCGATGAACAGGACGTCGCGCGGCTCGAGGTTGGTCAGGATCGCGGCCAGGTCGCCGGCCTTGGCCAGCACCGGCCCGGAGGTGGCGCGGAAGTTCACCCCGAGCTCGCGGGCGACGATCTGGGCGAGGGTGGTCTTGCCGAGGCCCGGCGGGCCGAACAGCAGCACGTGGTCCAGCGCCTCGGCCCGGTTCTTCGCCCCCTCGATGAAGACGCGCAGATTGGCCTTGGCCTGCTCCTGGCCGACGAACTCGGCCAGGGTCTGCGGCCGCAGCGCGCGGTCCTGCGGCTCGAACGCCTCGGGCTCGCCGGAGACCAGCCGGGTCATCGCCCGAGCTCCTGCAGGGCGGCCTTGATCAGCGCCGGGGCGGGGGCGTCCTCGCCCAGGCGAACGGCGGCCTGCTCGACCACCCGCCGCGCCTGCGGCTCGGCGACGCCCAGGCCCATCAGCGCGGCCACCGCCTCGCCGGCCAGCGAGGGCTTCGCGGGCTCGGGCGCGGCGATGTTGGCGTGGAAGGTCGCGGCCGGGCCGCTGCCCAGCGGCTTGCCCTTCAGCTCGGTGACGATGCGCAGGGCGAGCTTGGGGCCCACGCCCTGGGCGCGGGCGACGGCGGCCTTGTCCTCGCGCGCCACCGCGGCGGCGAGCTCGCCCGGCGGCAGCACGTCGAGCACCGCCAGCGCCGCCTTGGGCCCGACGCCCTGGATCGTCTTCAGGGTCACGAACACCTGGCGGTCGTCGCGGGTGGGAAACCCGTAGAGGGTGATGCCGGTCTGCTCGGCCCACTGGGTCTCCACGTGCAGCACCGTCTCGCCGCCGATCTCGGGCAGGCGCGACAGGGTGCGCGCGCCGCAGCGCACGACATAGCCGACCCCCGCCACGTCGATGAGGGCTTCTTCCTCGCCCACCTCGGCGACGATCCCGCGCAGGCGACCGATCATGTCCGACTCACGTTCAGCATCTGTTCCAGTCGTACCGGAAGCCGAGTCGCTTGAGCAATCGTGAAGGCGCGGGCCTTACGCCGCGCCCGTTCAGGCAGCGCCGCGGATCGTCCGGGTCTTGCGGGCATGGGCGTGGGCGATGGCCACGGCCAGGGCGTCGGCCGCGTCCGAGGTGGTGTCGCCGGCCGTCGGCAGCAGGCGGCGGATCATGAAGCCGACCTGGGCCTTGTCGGCGCCGCCGGTCCCGACCACCGCCTTCTTGACCACGGTGGGGGCGTATTCGGCCACCGACAGGCCGGCGCGGGCCGGGGCGATCAGGCACGCCGCGCGGGCGTGGCCGAGCTTCAGGGTCGAGGAGGCGTTGACGTTGACGAAGGTCTCCTCCACCGCCGCTTCGTCAGGCCGGTGGGCGGCGATCACCTGGCTGATCTCCTCGAACAGGAACAGCAGCCGCTCGGCGAAGGGCAGGGTTTCCTTGGGGGCGATCACCCCGTGCGCCACATGGCCGAGCCGCATGCCGTCGATCGTCACCACGCCCCAGCCGGTGCGGCGAAGGCCTGGGTCGAGGCCCAGGATGCGGAGCGGCTGATTCGGCGTCATCGCCGCAAGGATGACGCCGGCGGCGCCTCACCGCCAGAAGTGAAAGGTGTCGAAGCCGATGCGGATGGCGTCGAACGGCACGCCGAGCGCGGTCGTCACCCCGGCGCCCGCGCCGAACAGCACCTGGCCGGCCACGGGCGAGAGGAAGATCAGCAGGAAGAAGCCGATCATCACCAGCCCCTCCACCTTGCGCAGGCCAGGCTCCCAGGCGAGCGGCAGGAACGGCCGGATGACGCCGAAGCCGTCGAGCCCGGGGATCGGCATTAGGTTGAGGATCAGCGCCGTGCCTTGCAGGAAGGCGAGGAACGCCAGGGCCGGATAGACCGCCCCGTCGCCGCCCACCTCGGCCCAGACCCGCAGGATGGTGCTCAGCATCAGCAGGACCAGCAGGGTGGCGAACGGTCCGGCCAGGGCCGAGGCGGCGCGCCACACCGGCCCGCGCATCAGGTCGGTGCGCACATAGACCGCTCCGCCGGGAAAGCCGATGCCGCCCAGCGCCAGGAACAGCAGCGGCAGGACGAAGCTGGTGCCGAGGTCGCCGTAGCGGCGCGGGTCGAAGGCGAGGTAGCCCTTGGCCTTCACCGTGTGGTCGCCGCCCATGTAGGCGACGATGGCGTGGGCGAACTCGTGGGCCATCACCGACAGGCCCCAGCCCAGCATCACGAACAGGAAGGTCAGGATCCCCGGCGCGACGCCGCGGGTCAGGCCGTAGCCGCAGGCCAGGAAGGCGGCCAGCAGCGCCAGGCCGACCAGGTTGTTCGGCGGCTTGTGGGCGGCGTGGGACGTCGGCGGCGGGGGATCTGCCGGCGTGGTCGGGACGGCGGTGGTCAACCGACGATCACCTTCTCCTCGCCCCACCAGAGCGGCGACTTTTCGAGGTCGATGAACTTCTTCTCGTCCTCGAGCAGCAGGGCCCCGGCCTTCTGCGCCTCCGACTTCTGGCCGTTGGCGATGATGGCCTCCAGGCTGTCGAACCACAGCTCGGCCACCCCGTCGTACTCGGGCGGGGCGTTGCGGCTCTCGCGGATACCGGCGCTGAGCTCCGGCCCGGCCGAGTGCAACTGGGCATAGCGCCGGATCTGCAGGGTCTCGGCGACGCTCGCCACCAGCGGCCCGTGCTTGTTGAGCCAGTAGTCCTGGAACTCCTCGCGGCTGAGGTGCGGCAGGCGGGTGAGGCAGAAGGTGAGCTTGATCACGGCTGGGGGCTCGCAGGCTGGGGGCTCGCAGGCGGAGGGACGGTGGCGGCGGGCGCGGTCTCGGCCGGCGGCGTCCAGGCGACGCGCCGGGCGGTGAGGATCGGGATCGGCTTCTTCAGCATCTCGCCCTTCATCACCCCGACGCCCTTGGTCGGGTCGCGCGGCGCGGCCAGCATCTTCTTGACTACGTCCATGCCCTGCACCACCCGCCCGAAGGCGGCGTAGCCGGGGTTGGCCTTGGGGTCCTTCGGATCGGCGTCGAGGTAGGTCTGGTCACCGACGCAGATCGAGAAGTTGGCGGTCGCCGTGCCCGGCGCGTAGCGGGTCATGGAGATCGTGCCGTCGGTGTGCGACAGGCCGGTCTTGGCCGTGCTCTCATGGGCGATCGGCGGATAGAGCTTCTTGGGATCGGTGCCCACCCCGCCCTGCAGGATACCGTAGTCGAAGGTCTTGTCGCCGGGCGGCGTCGAGGACCGGTAGAAGGTCGCCCCGTCCATCCGCTTGGTGTCCACGTAGTGCAGGAAGTTGCGCACGGTGATCGGCGCCTTGTCGGCATAGAGCTCGACGACGATGTCGCCCTCGGCGGTGTGCAGCTTCACGAACGGGTCGGCCTTGGCGGCGGGCTGAGCCGCTGGGGCTTGGGCCAGGGCAGGCCCGGCGGCGAGCGTGGCGAGAAGGGCGATGAGGGTGCGCTTGCTGAGCATGGGCCGAGCATAGAGCCGCCCAAGGGGCCGCGTCATCAGGCGCGCTCACCCGACGCCGCCCCTAGACCATCCAACGCCTAGATCATCCAACCCAGGTTGCGCGTGCTGGCGAGCAGGGCGTGGACGTCGTCCGCGGTCTGGTAGTCGCCGGCCACCTGGCCGCGGTTGTTGATGTCGAACAGGCTGTAGCTGTCGGACTCGGTGAACATCCCGTCCTTGTAGACGAACCCCGGCGCGGCCTGGCCGCCCTTGTACGAATAGCCGACGATCTCGCCCTGGTTGTTGATCCCGTTCAGCCGGGTGCCGAACGAGCCGGGGACGTCCAGGGTCGTGAACGTCCCGTGGTCGTAGATGAAGCCGTGCTGCACGCCGCCGGCCCAGTAGGCGCCGACGATCTCGCCCTTGTCGTTGATCCCCAGCGCCTCCGTCGAGCTCGCGCCCGGAACGTCGATGACCGTGAAGGCGCCATGCTCGTAGATGAAGCCGTGGCCGCCGCCGGAGTCGAAGTAGAACCCGACCACCTCGCCCCGGTCGTTGATCTTGGTGGGCTCGGTCTGCAGGGCGTCCGGCGCGCTGAAGGTCTCGTAGCTTCCCTTGTCGTAGATGAAGCCAATGAGCTGCTGCTTCTCGGCGGTCTCATACATCCCGAGGATCTGGCCGCGGTCGTTGATATCGGAGAGGGCGGTGTAGACCGCGCCCGGATAGTCGAAACCGGTAAGCTGTCCGTTCTCGTAGACCATCCCGTGATGGTGGGTGTCGACGTAGCTGCCGACCATGTCGCCCTGGTTGTTGAGACCACCGCCGTAGGACCAGACCGCACCGGGAAAATCCAGCACCTGGACCGCCGGGGCCGCGCCGCCGTGGGCGGGCGCCATCTGCTGAGACTTCATGTCGAACGTCCTCGCTTTGCCGCCGCATCAACCGGGGCGAAGGCGATTTGTTCGGCGCGTTCCGGAGCCTAGCGGCAGGGGCCGTAGGTGTCGGTCTGGCCCTTGGAGCGCAGGCCGGCCGGCGTGGCGATCAGCGTCTGGACCCGTTCGGCGCACAGGTGGCGGGCGCGGCCGGCGGTCGTCAGGACGATCTGCTCGCCGGCCACGACCCTGGCGCTGCGGCCGTCGGGCGCGATCTCGATGCGTGAGATGAGCGTGGTTTCGGCCACCTTCGACTTGGCCCGCGCCCGGCGTGTCTGCGCGCGGGCCTCGGCCAGGGTGCTCGTGCCGTAGGGCACCACCCGGCCGTCCTTGGCCCGGCCCTGGTCGGTGAAGGTCGCGCCCGGCGCGAACAGCGCGAAGTAGCGGCCAAGGTCGCCGGCGTTCCAGGCCTTGGACTGTCGCCCGACGAAGTCCCGGACCGCAGGCTCGGTGAGCCGCGTCGGGGCGGCCGCCAGGGCCGGCTCGCCGAGGGCCAACAGCCCGATCAGGAAAAGGGTCCGCATCATGGTCCGCCGTAGCCATACCGCCACGGCGGACCGATGGGCACGGATTACTTCTTCGCCGCGCTCAGCTTGGCCTGGATCTTCTTGGCCTCGTCCGAGTGCTTCTGGATGATCGGCACGGCCTTGCCGGCGGCGGCCTTCAGGCCGGCGTCGCCGCCGTCCTTGGCGTAGCCCTGCATCAGGGTCAGTGCCTCGTCGTGGGCCGAGACCTGCTGGTCGATGTAGGTCTTGTCGAAGTCGGCGTCGGGGGCGGCCTTGAGGTTGTCGAGGAAGCCCTTGCGGCGCTGGTCGAGGTCGGCCGGCGGGGTCTGGCCGGCGGCGGTGATCAGCGGCTTCATCTCGTTCGACAGCTTGGTGTGGTCGCTGACCATCATCTTGGCGAAGGCCTTCACCTCGGGGTTCTTCGACCGCTGCTCGGCCATCTTGGCTGCCTGGATCTCGTACATGTCCGACTGGGCGGCGTTCGAGACGAACGCGCCGGTGTCGCGCGCGCCCATGGTCGCGGCGCTGGTCGTGCCGACCGCCGCGCCCATGGCGTCCTGGGCCTTGTTCACCGGCTCGCTCTGGCCGGGATTCATGTTGGAGGCGGTGTTGGAGGCGCTCTGCGCCGTGTTGGAGGCCTTGTTGCAGGCGGCCAGCGACAGGGCGGCGGTCGCGGCGGCGCAGACGAGGATGGCTCGGTTCATCTTGGGGGCTCCCTCTGGGTTCGTCACGAAACCGAGAGCGGCAGAGCTTGGTTCCGGCGCACGTCAAATGAAGCGTCGGCGCACGTTGCGGCGGCGCCCGGTTCGGGCCAAATGAGCGGCATGAGCCCGCCCGAACCCGCCACCCCCGATCCCCGCGAAGAGAAGCGGCGCAGGCTGATGGGCCGCGCCATGGTGGTCGGCCTGCTCCTGCTCCTGCTCGCCTACGTGCTCGCCACCTTCGTGCGGTGACCCGGTGAGCTGGATGGTGGGCGTGATGGTCGAGACGGCGGACGAGCCGAAGCCCGTGCGCCACTTCTTCGCCGTCGGCCACGACGACCGCAACCGCGCCGAATGGGCGGCGGTCGACCAGGCGCTGACCCTGGGCCAGGTGGCGACCAGCCCGGTCGGCGGGGTCGAGCCCGTGGAGGCCTTCGCCCGCCTCTCGCCAAAGGTCGTCAAGCGCATGGCCCTGCGCGAAGGCGCGGTCCGCCCGCTCGGCGCGCTCTGGCCCCGCCGCTGGCTGGCCTGACGCCCCGCTACTTCGCCTCGGCGACGCCCTTCATGACCTGGACCACGTGGGTGAACATGCCCGTGCGGCCGGCCACGTCTTTGGCCTTGTCGGCGCCGGCCGGCAGGGCCGCGGCGTCGTAGACCAAGGTGTAGATCAGCTTCGATTTGGCCGCGCCTTCCGGGCGGATCTCCACCGTGCCGTGGTAGTCGATCGGCGACTTCGGCTGGGCGTAGGTGTAGGACCAGGCGGTGCGCGAGACGAGCACCTCGTCCACCCGGTCGGCGATCCGGCGCACCGCGCCCACCTCGTCGGCCTTGCCGGAGGTGATCACGCAGCTGGTCTTCATCCAGGCGCCGATGTCGCAGTAGCCGCCGATCTTCTTCCAGGCCACGTCGGCCGGCACGTCGAGGCCGGTTTCGATCGGGATGGTCACGTAATCGGCGGCCCGCGCGGCGCCGGCGGCGGCGGCGATGGCGAGCCCGGCGAGGACGGCGTGGCGGATGGTCATTCGGTTTCCCCCTTCTTTATCCGCCCAGTCGAGCACAGCTCGGCGGCGCCGCCAAACGCCAATGAACCGAACCGCGATGTCGTGCGTTCCCGAAAGGAGCGCCAGCGCCACGGCCCGTCCGTCGATGCCAGTCCGTTGCGGCGCAGGTGGGGGGAAGCGTGTTGTCCGACGAGCAGGATCTTGCGGTCTTCGTGCGCGAGCACGTCCGCTCGGTCTGGGCGCTCGAGCTGCTGCTCGTGCTCAAGCGCGACGCCGAGCGGTGCTGGGACGCCGCCGATCTGGTGCGCGAGCTGCGCGCCTCCACCATGCTGGTCAACGACAACCTGCAGCGCTTCGCCCGCGCCGGCGTGGCCGTCCGCGACGACACCGGCTGCTGGCGCTATCGTCCGGCCGCGCCGGTGATCGCCGACCTCTGCGAACAGCTCGAGGCGGCCTACCGTGAGCGCCCGGTGGCCATCATCAACCTGATCTCGGCCCCGCGCGACCCGCTGCGGTCGCTGGCCGACGCGTTCAAATTCAGAAGAGGGGAGGGGGAATGAAGGATTGGGCCCCCACGGCGGTCTACCTTCTGTGCCTTGTGACCGCCTGCCTGTGCGCCTGGTTGCTCCTGCGCGCCCATCTGCGCAGCCGCTCGCGCCTGCTGCTCTGGACCGCGGCCAGCTTCGTCTTCCTGGCGCTCAATAACCTGGCGCTCGTCGCCGACATGGTGGTGTTCCCCGCCGTCGACCTGTGGATCTGGCGCCAGGTCTCGGCGATGATCGCGCTCGGGATCCTGCTCTACGGCTTCATCTGGGAGATCGAGCCGTGAGCCTGCATCCCAACTTCACCGCCGGCTTCCTGACCGCCGGCTACCTGGTGGCGGGCCTGTTCTTCCTGAAGTTCTGGCGCCGCACGGGCGACCGGCTGTTCGCCGCCTTCGCGGCGGCCTTCGCCCTGATGGCCATCAACCAGGCCGTGCCGGTGCTGTTCGGCATTCCCGACGAGGCGCTGGGCGGGGTCTATCTGCTGCGCCTGGCCGCCTTCCTGCTGATCATCTGGGCGATCCTGCGCAAGAACATCGCCCGCGGCGGCTGACGCCGCGCGTCAGAAGTGGTGGCCGGAAAGCAGGCCCATGGCCGCCAGGATGGCGATCACCACCACCAGGATCAGTCCCGCGTTGCGGCGCCGGCCGAGCACGGGCTCGGCGCCCTTGGGGCCGTGCAGCACCGACTGGACGCGCTTGGCCCGCTCGGCCCGCTTGCGGTCGCGCTTGTAGCGGCGAAGGTCGGTGACCCGGGGGTCGGAACGGTCGGGGTCGGGGCGGCGGGCCATCTGGATTTGCGACCTCAGCCGGCCAGCTTCTCCAGCTCCTCGGCCGGGATGTCCTCGTTGGAGTAGACGTTCTGCACGTCGTCGTCGTCCTCGAGGGCGTCGATCAGCTTCAGGAGCGTCGCCGCCGCGTCGCCCGAGATCGGGGTCTGGCTCTTGGGCCGCCAGACGACCGAGGTCGACTTGGCCTCGCCCAGGGCCTTCTCCAGCGCCCCGGCCACTTCGGAGAGCTGCTCGAAGGCGGTGTAGATGGTGTGGGATTCCTCATCGGATTCCACGTCTTCGGCGCCCGCCTCGATGGCCGCCTCCATCACCGCGTCCTCCGAGCCGGCGCTGGCCGGATAGACGATCTGGCCGACCCGGTCGAACATGAACGACACCGCGCCCGTCTCGCCGAGGTTGCCGCCGTTCTTGCCGAAGATCGAGCGCACGTTGGACGCCGCGCGGTTGCGGTTGTCGGTCATCACCTCGACGATGACGCCCACCCCGCCGGGGCCGAAGCCCTCGTAGCGGATCTCGTCATAGCTCTCGGCGTCGCCGCCGGCGCCCTTCTTGATGGCGCGGTCGATGACGTCCTTGGGCATGGACTCGGCCTTGGCGTTGGCCACGGCCAGCCGCAGGCGCGAGTTCATGTTCGGATCGGGCAGCCCCGCCTTGGCCGCTACGGTGATTTCCCGCGCCAGCTTGGAGAAGAGCTTCGAACGGGCCGCGTCGGCGCGGCCCTTGCGGTGCATGATGTTCTTGAACTTTGAGTGTCCGGCCATCGGCTTGCGCAGGATCAAGGAAGAGGGTTGGCCGCCTTCTACCCTGACGTTCGACCTCAGCGGAACCCCTGCCATGCGCAGGGGTTTGCGCGATCAGGGATGATAGAGGCGGAGGCGCCCACATGAGCGACAGCGTGATCGAGGATATCGACGACGTCCTGCCGCCCGAACCGAACGGCGAACTGGTCCACTGGATGGAGCCCCGGCCGATCAGCCTCGGCGCCACGGGCATCTCGCTGGCCACCGCCGCCGCCTTTGCGCTCGGCGCCCTGACGACCCTCGGCGTGCTGGCCGCGGTCCACTGGCTCGGCCCGCGGCGCGCTCGGGACGACTGACCGCCAGGATCTCGACGCGGAAGTCCGGACAGAAAAAGAGCCCCGGCGGGCTGGGGGGTTCGCCGGGGCTCCATCCGTGTGACGCAGATCGGGGTTGGGGGTGATCGTTGCGTCGGAAGACGTTTCAACGCTGAAATGTGGCAAAATCCAGTCGCATTTTCGCGTCTGCGAAGGCCAAGCTGCGCCATCTCGCCGCAGTGCAGCAATCAGTGCGCGAACCCCGCAACCGAGCCGAGAATTCCGCGCGCTCGAGCCCACTTCGCCACCACCCATAGCGTCCTGGCCCCTGGCGGACGGAACATGTCGCGTCCCGGGCGGCATTACCGAAAGCTAACTTGGCCGTCGCGCCGGGCCTTGGCATCTGGCCGCCGGGATGATCGGGAGATCGGGATGGGGCGCTTCAATCTTGGCCAAAAGGGCGTGGCCATGCGCTTGGCCGTGGGCCTGTCGCTGGCCGCTGGCCTGTCGCTGACGAGCTGGGCGGCTGCGGCCCCGAAGGCCGCCCCGGCGCCGGTGGAGGTGATGGTCGTCGGGACCTTCCACATGAGCAATCCCGGCCAGGACCTCAACAATGTGAAGGCCGACGACGTCCTGGCCCCCAAGCGCCAGGCCGAGATCGCGGCCGTGACCGCGGCCCTGGCCCGCTTCAAGCCGACCAAGGTGGCGGTGGAATGGCCCGCCGAGATCGTCGCCGAGCGCTGGGCCGGTTACCAGGCCGGGACCCTGCCGGCGTCGCGCAACGAGGTGGTGCAGCTCGGCTTCCGCCTGGCGAAGGCGACCGGCGCCCAGGCGGTCGGCGTCGACGTGGACGGTGATTTTCCGTTCGAGGCCGTCCAGGCCTATGCGGAAGCCCACGGCCAGGCGGGCCTGATCGCCGCGGCCATGACCCAGGCGCAGGCCGAGGTGGTGGCCGAAGAGGCTGTGCTCGCCCGCTCCGGCGTCGCTGGCGTCCTGCGCTACGTCAACGATCCGGCCAAGGTGGCCGAGGGCCAGGGCTTCTACCGGTCCATGCTGCGGGTCGGCGGCGGCGCCCAGCAGCCCGGCGCGGAGCTGCTCACCGCCTGGTACCGGCGCAACGCCCTGATCTGCGCCAACATCGTCCAGCAGGCCCGGCCCGGCGACCGGATCGTCGTCCTGTTCGGCTCCGGCCACGCCTTCTTCCTCAAGCAGTGCGCGGCCGAGACCCCCGGCCTGCGCCTGGTGGAGCCCACGGCCTACCTGCCCCGCTAGGCGCCGCGCCCATACCGTTCTTTCTGATAGGGTCCGGTGCGGCGCGCGAAGCTGATTCGCGGAACGGGGGCCGGCGCCATGGTCGGGACGATGACCGCGCGCGAGGCGCTGCTGGCCTCGCTCGACGAACTGCCGATGAATCTGCGCCCGCCCGGCGACGTCGAGGCCGCGGTGCGCGCCGCCGCCGAGCGCCTGACCTCGCCCCGGGCGCTGGAGGTGATCCTCACCCTGCTCGGCGCCGCGACCAGCTTCTGGAGCAAGCCGCCGCAGACCCCGCTGCGGTTTCCGCGCGACCACGCCTTCCATCCGGGCTGCGGGCCCGAGTGGTACTGGCTCACCGCCAACATGGATGTCGCGGGCACGGCCGGCGCCGAGACCATCGCCTTCGTCATGTCCATGGAGCGGCAGCAGCCGATTTCGCCCGACGTGCTGGCGCGGAGCGGCTGGACGGAGGCGGAGAGCCAGTTCCTGTTCAGCTACGCCTGCGTGATCCACACCACGCCCGAGGGCAGCCGCGTCTATGCGCGCCAGCCCAACCTTGTCTGGCCGCCCATGGGCGGGATCACCGAGATGGGCGGCGACCCGTTCGTCATCCGCTGCGGCCCCGACATCTTGGCCGGCTCCGTGAATGTCATGCCCCTGTCGGTGCTGATCGCCGACACCGCCCGCGCCGATCCGCTGATCATCGACGTGACCTGCACCACCGACATGCCGGTGGAGAGCGCCTTCTTCCTGCAGGGCGAGGACGGGGTCACGCCGGAGCCGCGGCCCGGCACTTACTACAGCTGGCCCCAGCTCGCCGTCTCCGGCTCGGTCACCATCGGCGGCCAGACGCATCAGGTGTCGGGCAAGGGCTGGCTCGACCACGAGATGATGTACGGCGAGGTGCCGCCCCTGCATCCGCTCGTCCCGCCGCCGGCCCGCTGGTCCGCGCCGCCGGGCATCCTTGGCTGGACCTTCGGCGACTTCAACTTCGCCAACGGCGACGCCATGGTGGTCGCCGGCTTCCAGGTCGGGCCGCTGCTCACCGAGCTGCCGGCGATCTACGGCTTCTATCTGACGGTCGAGGACGGCAGGTGGAAGAAGACGGCCGTCGAGGGCGTCATCGGGCTCGGCGCCCTGATGCCGCTCACCGCCCAGTGCATGATGCCGGTGAGCTGGAGCTGCGCCCTGGTGGCCGACGGCCCGCCCTTCGAGCTGACCGTCGAGGCCAAGCCCTGGTACGTGGACGGCAGCTTCATGTCGGCGAACCTCAGCGTCCAGGGCGAGACGCCGGTCGGCCTCACCCTGTCCTGGCTCGGCGCGTCGGAGATCATCCCCGGCGTCGGCTACTGCGAGAGTGTCGGCTACGAGCCGCCGGCCACCTACATGGCGCGCGCGCTCGCCTTCCTCGCCGCCTCTCCCTGACCAAGACGGTCCCCAGGGCGAATGATCGGCTGGCGATCGGCTGAAGATCGGTTCGGCGTCCTATCCGGCCAGGGGCAAATCATCGGCCTTCTCCCGTCGAGCGGCCAAGCCCTGGCCGCCGACCGGACGGAGGCAATTTGCGATGCCCCGCAGGATCGCCGCCTGCGCACTCTTCCTGGCCGTGGCGTTCTTCGCCGCGCCGGGGCGCGCCGAGCCTCACCCCACGCGCGCCGCGGCCGACGCGGTCTTCGCCCTGGAGGTCGACCTCCAGAGCGAGGCCGGCGCGCGCGCCGTGCTCGCCAGGATCCGCTCCGCCGCCGGCGTCACCTGCGGCGGCCCCAAGGAGGCGAAGCTGGCGGCGTCCCGCTACGAGGCCTGCGTCGAGGACACCGTGGCGCGGGCGATCCGGATGCTCGGCGATGCGCGGCTGGTGCGGCTGCACCGCGGCGAGGACGCGCCCGCCGGCGCCTTCCAGGAAACCCGCCGCTAGGATGACCGCTCCCTCTGAAGCTTGGCTTATGGCGGCGTGCGGCCGGCGCTGGTACACCACAGGCGTATCGGGCCACGCAGCCGGCCCGATCGGGGGCGTCGGCGGCCGATGGGCGGGATCAGGGACGGGGCGAGGGTGCGCGGCGTCGCGACGTCCGACGCGCCCGATCCGACTCGGCCAAATTCCGCTCGTCCAGATCCCGTTCGGCTCGCCCACGAGGCGCCCTTCGACATGGGCGGGCTCAGCGTCCAGCCGGCGCTGCGCCGCGTGACCCATCCCGACGGCCGCCAGCAGATCCTCCAGCCGCGGGTCATGCAGGTGCTCGTGGCGCTCGCCCGCGCCGAGGGCGAGATCCTGTCGCGCGACGAGCTCCTGGCCACCTGCTGGCCGGGCATGGTGGTCGGCGAGGATGCGCTCAACCGGGTGATCGGCCAGCTCCGCAAGCTCTGCGACCACCTCACCGGCGGCGAGCTCCGGATCGAAACCATCACCAAGGTCGGCTATCGGCTGGTCGGCGCCGGCCTCGTGGCGGCGGCGGCGGCGGCCCAGGCCGGCGACGGCGACCCGCTGCTCGCGGTCCTGGCCTTCGACAACCTCTCGGGCGACGCCGACTTCCTCTACTTCTCCGACGGCATCTCCGAGGAGGTGCTGCTGACCGTCGCCAAGACGACGGGCCTCAGGGTGCTCGGCCGCTCCTCCAGCTTCCACTACCGCGGGGCGGACAAGTCGGTCCGCCGCGTCGCCGACGAACTTGGCGCGACCCATGTGCTGGACGGGGCGGTGCGCCGCGCCGGCGACAGCGTCAGGATCTCTGTCGAGCTCGTCGACTGCGCCAGCCAGACCACGGTGTGGACCGATCGTTTCGACCGGCGGCTGGCCGACGTCTTCACCCTGCAGGACGAGATCGCGGCCCATGTGGCGGCGGCCCTGAAGGCGAAGTTCGCGCCCTCGGTCAGCGCCGGCCCGATCGATCCGGCCGCCTTCGACCTCGTGCTGCGGGCCCGCGCGCCGGGGCCGGACCTCATCGGTTTCAACGCCCCCCTGCTCGAGCAGGCGGTGGCCCTGGCGCCGGACTTCGCCGAGGCCTGGGCCTTGCTGGCCTTCGCCCGGGCCATATCCCGCCGCTGGCTCGGGGTCGACGCCGCCCAGGCCTCGGCCCTGCGCCGCGGCGCCATGGAGGCGGCGGAGCGGGCTCTCGCCCTCGATCCGCGGGCGGCCCACGCCTACCTCGCCCTCGAGATGATCGAGCCGATGTGCGGCGCCTACGCCAAGCGGCTCAGCCTGGTGGACCTGGCCCTCGCCGCCGCGCCGAACGACCCGATGGTGCTGACCCACATGGCGGGCCTGCACGACATCCTCGGGCATCAGGCCCTGGCCTACAGCTACATCGCCCGCGCCTACCGCCTCGACCCCCGCTACGCCGCCTTCTACCTGCCCTACCTCCAGGAGAGCGTCGGCCTGCGCCAGGAGGCCCGCTCGACCCTCGACCGCGACGTCGAGCGCTGGCCCGACATCATCGTCCTGCACATCGTGGCCATGCGCTTCGCGGTGGAGGCGGGGGACTGGGCCCGCTTCGAACGCGAGCGCGCCGTCCTGCCGCCGGAGTCGCTCGCCTCCCCGATCGTGCGAGGTCTCCTGCTGATGGCCGAGCGTGTCCGCGGCTGGTCGCCGGCGATCGCCCGCCAGGTGGTGGACGAGCTGCGGACCAGCGTGGCGCAGACCGGCACGGCGCCGCTCGGCGGCCTTGGCCTGCCCGCCGGCCTCGGCCTTGCCGGGCCCATCTACGACATCCTCGAGGACGCCAGCTTCGACCACCTCTACCATTCGGAGGGCCTGCTGACGTCCGGGGAGACGGCGCTGAACGTGCTGTTCACCGCCTCCTACGAGGCCATGCGCGCCGACCCGAGGTTCGTGCGCCTGTGCGTCAAGCTGGGGCTGGCGGAGTATTGGGCGGCGAGCGACCACTGGCCCGACTTCGCCGCCGAGGTCGCCCCGATCTACGACCTCAAGGCCGAGGTCCGCCGCCTGCTCGACCGCTAGGCCGGGACCGCTAGGCCGGGACCTCCGGGCAGTCGAACCGCTCGATGCGGCCGCCCACGAGGCGGAAGACGGCGTCCTGCGGCACGTCTTGATCGATGGTCTCCCGGCGGGAGAAGCCGGCATAGGCGCCGCGCAACAGGCGGCCCGAGACCCCATGGCCCACCACGATCAGGCGCCGCTCGGGCTCGGGCGGCAGGTCGGCGAGGAAGTCCGCCACGCGCCGCCATACCGCCTCATAGGTCTCGCCCCCCGGCGCGCCGTAGAACCATTCCTTGTTGGCGAGGCGCTCGGGATGGAGGCGGAAGATCTCGCTCCGCAGCCGTCCCTCCCACTCGCCGCAGCAGATCTCCGCCAGGCGATCCTCGGTCTCGAGGCGAAGTCCCGTCCGCTCGGCGATGGCGGCGGCGGTCGCCTGCGCCCGGCCGAGCGGGCTGGCCACCAGCCGCCAGCCCCCCGGGCCGACCCCGGCGGCGCCCTCGGCCGACAGTCGTTGGGCCAGCAGCTCCGCCATGGCCTGCGCCTGCAGGCGGCCGCGCGGCGTCAGCGGGGACTCCGTGCGGCCCTGGATCCGCTGCTCGACGTTCCACTCCGTCTGCCCGTGGCGGACGAGGTAGATCACCGCTTGCGCCGCACGACGGGGTGCGAGGAGGACAGGCCGCCGTCCACCGCGATGAACTGGCCGTTGACGTAGGACGCTTCGTCCGAGGCCAGGAACAGGCCCATGTTGGCGATCTCGATGGGCTCGCCGCCGCGGGTCAGCGGGTTGAGCTGGCCGATCTTCTCCTCGGTGCCGCGGGCGCGAGCCTGGTCGTAGACCGGCTTGGTCATGCCGGTCTCGATCAGCCCCGGGCAGATGGCGTTGACCCGCACGCCGGTGCCGTAGAGCTCATTGGCCGAGGTCTGCGCCAGGCTGATGACGCCGGCCTTCGACGCCGAATAGGGCATGCCGCCGGCGCCCGAGCGGATGCCGGCCACCGAGGCGGTCATGATGATCGAGCCCTTGCCCGCGGCGACCATGATCGGGGCGGCGTGCTTCAGGGCCAGGAAGTGGCCGATCAGGTTGATGCGGACGATCTCGGCCCAGTGGGCGGCGTCCTGCTCCTGCATGGGAACCCAGCCGCCGGAGACGCCGGCGTTGGCCCACAGCACGTCGAGGCCGCCGTGGTCGTCCACCGCCCGCTTCACATAGCTCGCCACGAAGGCCTCGTCGGCCGCATCGCCGGTCAGGGCCAGCGCCTTGCCGCCGGCCTCGGTGATGGCCTTGGCAGTGTCGGCCACCGTCTCGGCGCGGTCGACGCACACCACCCGCGCGCCCTCGGCGGCGAACAGCTTGGCGGCGGCGCGGCCGATGCCGCTGGCCGCGCCGGTGATCACGGCCGAGCGGCCCTCCAGACGTCCCATGGATATCCCCTTCGTTGGTGTGGTGTTCAGGCCGCGGCCCTGGCGCGGCTGGCGGCCGCGACGATGGCGTCGACGATGGTGTCGTAGAGCCCGGGCGGCAGGTCGTGGCCCATGCCCTCGACGACGCGCAGCTCCGCGCCCGGGACCGCCTTGGCGGTCAGCTCGCCGCCGATCGGCTGGACCAGCGGGTCGTGCGTGCCGTGCACCACCACCGCCGGGACGCTGAGCTTGGCGAGGTCCGGCGCGCGGTCGCCATCGTTGAAGATCGCCCGCCGCTGCCGCGCCACGCCCTCCGGATTGAACGCCCGCCGGTGCTCGGCGATCACCCGCTCGCGCAGCGCCGCCTCGTCCCACGGATAGCCGGGGCTGCCGATGATCCGGGCGTTCTTCACCCCGTGCGCCACGAAGGCCTCGAAGTCGGCCGCCGGATCCGGCGGCGGGGTGTTCAGCACCGCCGCCGCCTCGGGGGTCGACTGCAGGGCCGGGCCGACGCCGGGCGCCGACATGATCGAGGTGATCGACAGCACCCGGTGCGGATGGTCGATGGCCACCTTCTGGGTGATCATCCCGCCCATCGAGACGCCCGCCACGTGGGCGCGCTCGACGCCCGCGGCGTCCAGCACCGCCATGGCGTCGGCGGCCATGTCGGAGAGGGTGTAGCTCTGCCCGTCCAGCCAGCTCGACAGGCCGACGTCGCGGTTGTCGAAGCGGATGGCGCGGTAGCCGCGGGCCACCAGCCTCTCGCAGAAGGGCTCGGGCCAGCGGGTCATCTGCGAGCCGAGGCCGTTGATCAGCAGGATGGTCTCGGGCCGGTCGTCGCCGAAGGTCTCGTACTCCAGCTCGACGGCGCCATTGCGTGCGCGGGGCATGGGCGAGGCTCCTTTACGGGATCAGCAGCACGCGGCCGACGGCCTGGCGGCTTTCGATGTAGCGGTGGGCGTCGGCGGCCTCCGACAGCTTGAAGGTGCGGTCGATGACGACCTTCAGCTCGCCCTTGGCGACGTCGGCGATCAGCCCCTTGATGATGTCGTAGACCCGGTCGGTGCCGATCTCGGCCCCGAGGAAGACGCCCGACAGGCTGCGGTTGCCGCCCATCATGGTCGAGACGTCCACCTTCATCGGCTCGCGTCCGGCCGCGCCGACCATCGACACCCGCCCGCGGTAGGCCAGCGACAGGATCGAGCCCTGCAGGGTGCTGCCGCCGACCGGATCGACGATCACGTCGGCGCCCTTCTTGTCGGTCAGCCGCATCACCTCGCTGACCACGTCGTCGCGCTGGTAGTTGATGCCGTGGGTCAGGCCATAGGCCTTGAGCTTCTCCAGCCGCGCGTCCGAGGAGGCGGTGGCCAGCACCATCGAGGCGCCGGCCCGGGCGGCGAGCTGGATGGCGGCGATGCCGACGCCCGAGGCGCCCGCCTGCACCAGCACCACCTCGCCTTTCTTCATCCGGCCGAACTCGAACAGGCACTCGTGCGCCGTGCCGAACGGGATCGGCACGCAGGCCGCGGTCTTGACGTCCATGCCGTCCGGGATCGGCCAGGCGGCGCGCGCCGCCACGGCCCGCAGCTCGGCGTGGCTGCCGTGCGAGCCGGTGGTGACCACCTTCTGGCCGACCCTCAGGTCCTCGACCTCGGCGCCCACCTCGACGATCTCGCCCGCCGCCTGGTAGCCGACGATGTGCGGCTTGGTGACCAGCGCCCCGCGGAAGCGGTTCAGGGTGTCGCCGCCCTCGATCGACACGGCCTCGACGCGGATGACCACGCCCTTGGGGTGGCACTGCGGATCGGGCGTCTCCTCGTAGCGGAAAACGTCGGGCCCGCCGTTCTCATAGTACACCGCAGCCTTCATCCCGGGGCTTCCTCTCATCCAAACATCTGTTTGACTTCACGCATCCCACGGCCATGCTGATGACGCAAGGGGAGCTTCGATGCAGCTGGCCAAACCGCGCGTGGACATCGGCCTGTCCACCAACCACCTCGAGCCCATGCTGGCCTTCTGGCAGAACGAGGCGGGTGTGCCGTTCGACCACCTGCTGCCGATCCGGCCCGGCCAGGACCAGCACCGCCACGACGCCAACGGCAGCGTGCTGAAGATCAACCACCACGCCGAGCCGCTGCCGGCCAATCCGCCCGCCGGCTATCGCGAGCTGATCATCGCCCGAGAGGGCCTCACCGCCCCACGCCATCTCGCCGATCCCGAGGGCAATCGCGTCAGCCTCGTCCCTCCGGGCTGGCAGGGCGTGCGCCAGGTCGGCGTCCGCATCGCCGTGCGCGACCTCGCCGCCCACCGCCGCTTCTACCGCGAGGCCCTGGAGCTTCCGGAGGAGGAACCTGAACGGACTCCGGGCCGGTTCCGCGCCGGCGAGACCCTGATCATCCTGGAAGAGGACCCGAGCGCGCCGGTCGACGCCGCCATGCAGGGCCCGGGCTGGCGCTACATCACCTTTCAGGTGTTCAAGGTCGACGAGGAGCACGCCAAGGTGCTGGCCCGCGGCGGCCGCGAGGCCCTCGCCCCCGTCACCCTCGGCTCGACGGCGCGGATCTCCATGGTGCGCGATCCCGACGGCAACTGGATCGAGCTTTCCCAACGCGCCTCGATCGTCGGTTCGCTCGAATAACCTGTGTGAAGCTTTCATACACGCAAGGCGTGATATGCGGGCGTCGGCCGGGGGGCCATGCTTGAGTCGGCGAGCCTGATTTGAACGTCTTCTTCGTGTGCGGAGCGCCCAAGTCGGGCACGACGTGGATGCAGCGCGTCCTCGACGCCCATCCCGAGGTCTGCTGCTCGGGCGAGGGGCATTTCATCGAGCGCTTCACCGGGCCTCTGGCCCAGGTCGTCCGCGGCTACAACGAGGACCTCGCGATCGAGACCGACCAGGTCTACCAGGGCGAGCCCTACTACCAGCCGGTCAGCCAGGCCGAGTTCGACGCGGTGGCGCGCGCCTTCATCCTCTCGCGGCTCAGCTCGCGGGCCGGGCCCGAGGCGCGCTGGGTGGGCGACAAGACCCCGCGCTACACCCACCAGCTCGAACAGCTCAACCGCCTGTTCCCCGAGGCGCGCTTCATCCACATCGTCCGCGACCCGCGGGACGTGGCCGTGTCGCGCATGGGCCACTCCCACCGCGTCGGCCTGTGGGACGTGTTCCGCCCCGGGTCGCAGCAGCATCGCGACGCCGTCGAGGCGACGATCCTGGGCTGGAAGGAGGCGGTGGCCAAGGTCGCGGCCTTCGCCGACGCCCACCCCGGCCGGGTGCACGAGGTGCGCTATCGCGACCTGCACGCCGATCCGGTCAGCGAGAACACCCGGCTGTTCTCCTTCCTCGGCGTCAGCGACCAGCCCGTGCTGATGCGGATGATCGCCGCCCAGACCTCCTTCGAGGCGGTCTCCGGCCGCAAGCCGGGCGATGAGGATCCCAGCTCCTTCCTACGCAAGGGCCTGCCCGACGACTGGAAGACCCGCCTCGACGCGGACACCGCCCGCTTCATCGCCGAGAACTGCGGCGAGCTGATGCGCCAGAAGCGCTTCGTCGCCTAGGCCAGTCGCCGCAGCGCCTGCGCCGTGTGGGCGTCGGCCGGCAGGAAGGTCTCCAGCGCCAGCTCCGAGAGGGTGACGTCGAGCGGCGTGCCGAACACCGTCGTCGTGCTGAAGAACGACAGCACGCCGGCGTCCGGGGTGCGCAGCTGCAGCGGCACGGCGAGCCCGCCGTAGTCCGCGCCGGGATCGGCCGCCGTCTGCTCCGGCGGCGCGGGATAGGCGGCCAGCTCCTCAAGCAGGACCTGCAGCTCGGCGTCGGCGGTGGCCTCGATCTGGCTCTTCAGCCGCTCGAGGATGTGCGCCCGCCATTCGGCGAAGTTGGCGATCCGGGGGCCGAGCCCCTCCGGGTGCAGGCTGACCCGCAGCACATTGACCGGCGGCTCGAGCAGGAAGGGGGCGACGCCGGCCAGCAGCGGGCCGAGCGCGCGGTTGGCGGCGAGCATCCGCCAGCCGCGGTCCACCACCAGCGCCGGAAAGGGCTCGTGGCCGGCCAGCACCAGGTCGATCGAACGGCGCACGCCCGCCAGGGCCGGATCGTCCAGGCTGCGCTCGGCGAAGGCCGGGGCGAAGCCGGCGGCCAGCAGCAGGGCGTTGCGGGCGCGCAACGGCGCGTTCAGTTCCTCGGCGAGGCGCAGCACCATCTCGCGGCTCGGCCGCGCGCGGCCGGTCTCGATGAAGCTCAGGTGCCGTGTCGAGATCCCCGCGTCGCACGAAAGGTCGAGCTGGCTCAGCCTTCGCCGCTCACGCCACTCGCGGATCAGGGCGCCGACGGTCGGGCCGGGACCGACGCCTGGAGTGGGACTGCGGGGCGAGGCGGCGAGGGTGCTCATCGCGGCGATCTAAGCCTGCCGCCGGCCGCTGCGCCATTACCTGCCGGGTAATCGACGCGCTTCCCCGACGATGGCGTCCTGTTGGCCGACCTTTCCACAGGAGCCGTCCCATGAACCGCCGCCTCGTTCTCCAGACCGCCGCCCTCGGCGGAGCCGGCGCCCTCGCCGCCACCCTTGCCTCCCCGGCCGCAGCCGCCGTCCGCCCGCGCCCCGCGGCGCCTCCGCCGCTCGGATCGGCGGACGTCCGCGCCGCCGACGGCGCCGCGCTCGCCTGCACCGACTGGGGCTCGGGCCCGCCGGTGGTGTTCGTCAGCTCCTGGGCCATGCCGTCCCGCATGTGGCAGGCGCAGGTCGCCGCCCTCAGCCAGGCCGGCCTGCGCTGCGTCGCCTTCGATCGGCGCGGCCACGGCCGTTCGCCCGACCCGGGCCGCGGCTACGACATGGACACCCTGGCCGCCGACCTCGCCGCCGTGCTCGACCAGCTCGACCTGCGCGGCGTCACCCTGGTCGGCCATTCGATGGGCTGCGCGGAGGCGATCCGCTACCTGGCGCGGGATGACGCCGGGCGGGTGAAGCGGGCGGTGCTGCTCGCCCCCGCCGCGCCCTACCTCACCCGCACGGCCGACAACCCCTTCGGCCTGCCGCCCGAGGCGCACGACCAGATCCGCGCCGCCTGGACCCGCGATTTCCCTCGCTGGGTGGCCGACAACGCCCGGCCCTTCTACACGCCCGAGACCTCCGCCGAGGCGGTGGCCTACGGCGCGCAGATGCTGCTCGAATGTCCGCTGCCGGTGGTGCTCGCCTGCAACCGCGCCTTGACCGCGACCGACCTCCGCGCCGACTGCGCCAAGGTCGCCGTGCCGACCCGGGTGATCCACGGCGACATGGACGCCTCCGCCCCGCTGGAGATGACCGGCCGGCGCGTGGCCGCCCTGATCCCCGGCGCGGAGCTGGTGGTGCTGAAAGGGGCGCCGCACGGCCTCTTCACCACCCATGCCGAGGCGGTGAACCAGCACATCCTGGCTGCGGCCAGGGCGTGACCGGTTCAGGAGGCGCCCGTCAGCCGGCGGGCGCCTCCGCCCGTCCGGCGAAGGTCTCCCCCCAGGCCCGCATGCTGAGCAGCACCGGCTCCAGGGTCCGCCCCAGGGGCGTCAGCTCGTACTCCACCTTGGGCGGCACCTCCGGATAGACGATCCGGCGGATCACCCCGTCGGCCTCCAGCTCGCGCAACTGCAGGGTGATCATCCGCGGCGTCGCCGCCGGCGTCAGCCGGCACAGCGCGTTGAAGCGCAGCTTGCCGTCCAGCAGGTGGAACAGCAGCACCGGCTTCCACGTCCCGCCGATCACCGACAGGGTGGTCTCCACCGCGCAGCCGGTGCGCCCGGCCCGCCGTCTCGCTCGTTTGGTCTCGGCAGCGTCCATTATCGGTCACGTACTATCATCGGTGATAGTACATGCGAAGTTTGTACGTACTGGCGTAAGCGTCGCCGTGCGCCGATCTGGAGGCCGTCGCGAGAAGGAGACAGCCCATGCGCGCCGCCTGGTACGAACGCAAAGGTCCCGCCGCCGAGGTGCTCACGGTCGGCGAACGGCCGGTCCCCGAGCCCGGCCCGGGCGAACTGCTGGTGCGGGTCCGCGCCTCGGGCGTGAACCCCTCCGACACCAAGGGCCGCGGCGGCGCGCGGGGAAACACCGCCATGCCGTTCCCGCTGATCGTCCCGCACCAGGACGGGGCGGGCGAGGTGGTGGCCGCCGGCTCGCCGGACCTCGCCTCCCGCGTCGGCGAGCGCGTCTGGTTCTACGAGGCGCAGCTGGGCCGCCCGTTCGGCTCGGCCGCGGACTATGTGGCGATCCCCGCCGCCAAGGCCGTGCGCCTGCCGGACGGCGTCAGCTTCGAGGCGGGCGCCTGCCTCGGCGTGCCGGCCATGACCGCGCACCGGGCGGTGTTCGCCGACGGCCCGGTCGAGGGCAAGACGGTGTTCGTCTCCGGCGGGGCCGGGGCGGTGGGCCGCTACGCCGTGCAGTTCGCCAGGCTCGGCGGCGCCCGGGTGATCGCCACCGTGAGTTCGGACGAGGACGCCGACAGCGCCAGGGCGGCCGGGGCGGAACTGGTCATCGACCGCAAGCGCGAGGATGTCGCCGCCAGGGTCGCCGCCTTCACGGGGGCTGCCGACGGGCGCGGCGTCGACCGGTTCGTGGAGGTGGCCTTCGGGGCCAACCTGCCGCTGATCGCGGCCCTGCTGAAGCCGAACGGCGTGGTCGCCACCTATGCCAGCGACGCCGACCCGGAGCCCGTGCTGCCGTTCTGGCCACTGGTCGGGCTCGACGCCACCGTCCACTTCGTCCTGGTCTATGTGATGGACGCCGCCGCCCACGCCGCCGCCGCCGAGGCGATCACGGAGGCGCTCGAGGCCGGAACGCTCAGCCACGACATCGCCGAGATCCTCGACCTCGCCGACATCGCCCGCGCCCACGAACGCGTCGAGAAGGGCGCCGGCGGCAAGATCGTCGTCCGCCCCTAGCCCGCCCTCATTCCGCGGCCACGGCGGCCGGGGCGCGCTCGCGCCGACGCACCTTCATCGGCAGGCCGCCGACCGGCCGGATGGTCACGTTGTGGCGGAGCTTCACCGGTGCGTCGCTGGCGAGGTCGAGCTCGTAGTGCTGCGCCAGGGTCGCCATGATCAGCTGGATCTCGGTCTCGGCGAGCCGCTGGCCGATGCAGACCCGCGGGCCGGCGCCGAACGGCATGGCCGCCAGCCTGGGGCGGCCTTCGCTGCGCTCCGGCAGCCAGCGGTCGGGGTCGAAGCGCTCCGCCTCCGGCCAGGTCCTGCGGTGCCGCTGCAGCACCCAGGGCGCCACCACGACGTAGGCCCCGGCCCGGACCTTCACCCCGCCGAGGTCGTCCTCCCGCCGCGCCACCCGCGCCGAGATGCCCGGCGTCGGCGGCAGGAGGCGCAGGGACTCCTCCACGACCCGGCGCGCGAACGGCAGGTCCGCGAGGTCCGCCCCCGTCGGCCTGCGCCCGCCCAGCACCCGGTCCAGCTCCTCGTGCAGCCGCGCCCGCTCCTGCGGGTGCCGCGCCAGCAGGTACCAGATCCAGGTCATGGCCGTGGCGGTGGTCTCGTGGCCCGCGATGAAGATGGTGATCAGCTCGTCGCGCACCTCGCGCGGCGTGAAAGCCAGGCCGGTCTCGGCGTCGCGCGCGGCGATCAGGCGTGACAGCAGGTCGTTGGGGGCATCTGCCCGGCCTTCCCGGCGCGCGATCATCGCCGCCACCGCCTCGTCTAGCGGCGCGAACAGGGTCTGCATCCGCCTCTCGCGCTCGGCCATCCTGATGGCCCGCGTGCCCGGCAGCATGTCGAACAGGTTGAAGTCGGAGAACTGCGGCGCCCGGTCGAGGATCGCCTTGATCACCGGCTCCAGCGCCTCGCCCTCGCCGGAGAACATGGTCCTGGCGATGATCGCCAGGGTCAGGTCGGTCATGTCCCCGGAAACCTCGACGACCGCCCCGTCCTCCAGATTACCCCAGCGCTGCACGAAGGCCTCGGAACTCTCCGCCATCGCCGGGGCGTAGCCGGCCACGCTGCGCGGGTCGAAGGCCGGCGCCATCGTCCGGCGGTGCTTCCTCCAGGCCTCGCCGTCGAGCCCCAGCAGGCCCTGGCCGAACAGGGCCGAGAACATCCGCAGCTCGATCTCCGCCTTCGGATAGTCCGCCGGGCGGTCGATCATCACCTGCTTGGCCAGCTCGGGATCGCCGACATAGACGATGTCGCCGATCAGGCTCTTCTGCAGAAGCACCGGCTGTTCGTAGATCTCGTCCGGCATCGACCACGGCATGCCGCGCCGCTTTCCGCGGATCAGGTCCCAGAAGGTGAAGGGGGGCTTGTCGGTCAGCGCCCCCGGCAGGACGGGGTCGGGCAGGCGCGCAGCATCTTCGGTCATCGGCCTCTCCTTGAAAGAGCGGCGTTCTCCGAAGAGCTGTAGCACACGATCCCCTCTCCCGCACGGCGGGAGAGGCTCTAGGCTGCGTTCTTCTTCACGAAGGCGCGGATGGCGGCGATCACCTGGTCCTGGTCGTCCTCGGTCAGATAGGCGTGCATCGGCAGGCTGATGACCTTTCCCGCCTTGACCTCCGTCACCGGCAGGCCGCCGGGCGCGACCGGATAGCCCGAATAGACGCCCTGCCTGTGGATCGGGATCGGGTAGTAGACCGCGGTCGGCACGCCCTGCTCGCGCAGCGCCGCGGCGAGGCCGTCGCGGTCCTGGGTCTCGATCGTGTACTGCGCCCAGACCGAGACCCCGCCCTCGATGACCTTCGGCACGGTGACCAGGTCGGAAAGGCCCGCGGCGTAGCGCGCGGCCACCCGGTTCCGCGCCGCGATCTCGTCGGCGAAGATAGAGAGCTTCTGCAGCAGCACCGCCGCCTGGATGGTGTCCATCCGTCCGTTGATGCCGACGCGCACGTTCAGGTACTTCGGGTCGTGCTCGAAGGTCTTGCCTTCGATGTCCGACTTCACCGCCTGGCCGTGGACCCGCAGCGAGACGATCAGGTCGCGCAGCCGCTCGTCCTTGACCAGCACCGCCCCGCCGTCGCCGTAGCAGCCGAGCGGCTTGGCCGGGAAGAAGGAGGTGGTGGCCACGTCCGCCCAGTGGATCGGGTGCTGGCCGTTCAGCGTGCAGCCGAAGCCCTGGGCCGAGTCGGCGATCAGCTTCAGCCCGTGCTTTTTCGCCACCGCCGCGATCGCCGGATAGTCGGCCGGCTGGCCGAACAGGTCGACGGCGATCACCGCCCTGGGCGTCAGTTCGCCCTTGGCCTTCACCGCCTCGATGGCGGCGTCCAGGCTCTCGGGATCGAGGTTGTAGGTCACCGGGTCGATGTCGACGAACACCGGCGAGGCGCCGACCAGCGGCATCACCTCGGCCGTCGCCGCGAAGGTGAAGGACGGGCAGAACACCGCATCGCCCGGCCCGATCTCCCAGGCCATCAGCGGCAGCACCAGGGCCTCGGTGCCCGAGCCGCAGGACAGGGCGAAGGGCGCCTCGCCGAAGGCGGCCAGGGCGGCTTCGAACTCGGCGATCTCCGGGCCCATGATGTAGGCGCCCGAGCGCACCACCTTGAGGATCGCGTCCTCGAGGGACTGGCCGAGGCGCTGGCGCTGGGCCTGCAGGTCGATGAAGGGGATCGGCATTCGTCTCTGGTGTCCGGCTCCCGGGCTTTGGGAGCGGGCGCTAGATGCCATGCGTCGCCCGGCCTAGCCAAACACGCTTGTTTTCGAATGATTTCGCCGCTTCAGGCCCACTCCATCAGCGCCGGCCCGGCCATCGCCGGGTCGCTGATCGACACCTGCCCGGTCTCGACGCGTCCGGCGTAGCGCTGCAGGAAGCCGGCGCTCCCCGGCGCGGCGACGATGAGATCGTACCAGCCGCCCGTGCGAGCCAGCGGCCAGGCGCGCCGCGCCGCCTCGCCGGGACCCAGGCGCACGCGCCAGGGCGCCAGGTCATAGGCGCCGGCCTCCACCGCCGCGTCGAGCGGCCGGTCGGAGAGATTGCGAAGGTGGAGGACGAGGCGGGCCGACAAGGTCGCGCCGATCATCGTCACCGCCAGCGGCGCGCGGCCGCGGAAGCGGCGATGGAAGCCGTTCGGTCCGAGGATCCACAGATCGGCGCCCGGGCCCCAGCGGTCCTGCAATCGCGTCCCGGCGCCCAGGGTGTAGCGCCGCGGGACCGCGGCCAGGTCGGTCAGGTCATAGACGTGGAACACCGCGCCGGCCGCTCCGTCGTTGGCGAAGGTGACGATCGTCTCCTCTCCGCTGGACTGCAGCACGGCGTCCAGCCGGTAGGGCAGGGGCCGCGAGGGGCGCACCCCGCTCGCCTGCGCCGGGGCCGCCGGCTCGGCCGGGGTTGGCGGCCGGGTCGTGTGCGGCAGGGCGGCGGCGCGCGCGGCGGTCTCGGCCGTGGCGGGCAGGCGCGGCGCGCCGGCCGCGCGGTTCGGCGCCCGGAAGTCGAAGCAGCTCGTCAGGTCGCCGCAGACGCTCCGCCGCCAGGGCGAGATGTTCGGCTCGGCGACCCCGAACCGCGCCTCGAGGAACCGCAGCACCGAGGTGTGGTCGAAGACCTGCGAATTGACGAAGCCGCCGCGGCTCCAGGGCGAGATCACGTACATCGGCACGCGCGGCCCCAGGCCATAGGGCCGGCCGAACAGATCCGGCCGGTCCGCCTTGGCTTCGGCCGGATTGGGATGCAGGTGGTGCTCGCCGGCGAGGTCCACCGTCGAGCCGCCGATCAGGCCGCCGGCCGCATCCCGCGACGGCGGGGCGGGCGGCGGCGCGTGGTCGAAGAAGCCGTCGTTCTCGTCGAACATCACGAGCAGCACGGTCTTGGCCCAGACCGCGGGATCGGCGGTCAGGGCGTCCAGCACCCGGGCGGTGAAGTCGGCGCCCTGCGCCGGGCTCGAGGGGCCCGGATGCTCGCTGTCCTTGGCCGGCGCGACGATCCACGAGACCTGCGGCAGCCGGCCGGCCAGCACGTCGGCCTTCAGGGCGTCGAGCCGCCAGGTGGACAGGCCCTCGCGCGCCAGCGCCGGGTCCGATCCCGGCGCGCCCTGGTGCGAGTCGCGGAACGGCTTGAAGCCGACCAGGGGGTTGTCGGTGAAGTTGTCGGCCATGTCCTGGTAGACACGCCAGGAGACGCCCGCCGCCTGCAGCCGCTCGGCATAGGTGGTCCAGGTGTAGGAGGCCGGCGCGCCGCCCTGCTCGGGCAGGCTGTCGTGCGAGTTGGAGAGCGAGGGCCCGCCGCCCCGGCCCGCCGGATCGTTCGCGCCGGTGAACAGGAACAGCCGGTTGGTGTTGGTCCCCACCTGCATGGAGCAGTGGTAGGCGTCGCAGAGGGTGAAGGCCTCGGCCAGGGCGAACTGGAAGGGGATGTCCGCCTTCTCGTAGAAGCCCATGGCGTGCTCGCCCTTGACCGCCGGCCAGTGGCCCATCCGGCCCTCGTCCCAGGCGTCCTGGGCGTCGGTCCAGTTGTGCGGCGTGCCCTCCACCCGCATGTGGGCGAAGCTCTGGGCGGTGTTCAGCGGGAACGGCGCGATGCGCGGCGGCTTGCCCGGCCCCGGCTTGTTGGCCTGCGTCCACACCGTGCGCCCGCCGGGCAGCGGGGCGGGGAAGCGGTCGCCGAAGCCGCGCACACCGGCCATGGTCCCGAAGTAGTGATCGAAGCTGCGGTTCTCCTGCATGAACACCACGACGTGCTCGACGTCGGCGATGGTGCCGGTCCGCACATGGGCGTCGATCGCCCGCGCCCGGGCGATGGCCGGGGGCAGCGCCGCCCCCGCCGCCGCGGCCGCCAGGAATGTGCGTCGATCGAGCATGGCCGAGACTCCCCCGAAAGGGCCGAGCCTAGGCCGCCGCGCTTGTCAGTCCAGAGACGACCTCAGATCTGCCGCGCCCGGCCTTCCCAGTAGGGCGCCCGGACCTTGTTGCGCTGGATCTTGCCGGCCTCGGAGCGCGGCAGCTCCGACACGAAATCGACCCCCCGCGGGACCTTGAAGCCCGGCAGGCTGTCGCGCGCGAAGGCGAGGATCTCGTCGGCCAGCTCGCTGGAGGGCTCATAGCCCTCCTTCAAGAGGATCACCGCCCGCACCTGCTCGCCCCACTCGTCGTGCGGGATGCCGACCGTGGCGCTGTCGGCCACCGCCTCGTGCTTGATCAGCTCGTTGTCGATCTCCTGCGGGTAGATGTTCACCCCGCCCGAGATGATCGTCTCGGCGTCGCGGCCGGTCAGGAACAGGTAGCCGTCCTCGTCGAAGTAGCCCATGTCGCCGAGGGTGAAGTAGTCGCCGACCCGGCTCTTCTGGGTCTTGGCCTCGTCCTTGTAGTAGGTGAAGCCGCCGCCGGGCGGCAGCTGGTGGTAGATCAGGCCGGGCACGCCGGGCGGCTGCTCGTTGCCCTGCTCGTCGAGGATCTTGGCGCCCAGGAGCGCCGGCCGCTTGCCGACCGAGCCCGGCTTCTTCAGCCACTCGTGGCTGTCGATGGCGAAGCCCGCGCCGCCCTCGGAGCCGGCGTAGTATTCGTGCACCACCGGGCCGAACCACTCGATCATCGCCAGCTTGACCTCGGGCGGGCAGGGCGCCGCGCCGTGGACGATGTACTTCACGTGGCTGACGTCGTGGGCCTGCTTCACCTCGTCCGGCAGGGCCAGCAGCCGCTGGAACATGATCGGCACCAGGTGCATGTGCGTCACCTTCTTCTCGGCGACGGTCCGCAGCACCTTCTCGCTGTCCCACTTGTCCATGAAGACGAGCTCGCAGCCCGCGCCGATGGCGGCGTTGACGTCGAAGGCCAGCGGGGCGGCGTGGTAGGCGGGCCCGGCGCACATCTGCACCGAGGTCTCGTGGTCGTAGCCGCGCTGGGCGTAGAGGCCCTGCACCGGAACCACCGGATTGGGCCGGAAGACGCCCTTGGGACGACCGGTCGTGCCCGAGGTGTACATCATCTGGTTGCCCAGCACCGGGTCGTCGATGTCCGAGCCGTCGAACGCCGCCAGGGTCTCGTCGTAGGGCAGGAAGCCGTCGATCGGCCCGCCGATGGCGAGCTTCACCACCGCCTTGGGGCAGGCCGCGCCCACCTCGGCCATGCCCGGCGCGCGCACGTCGCCGAACAACGCCTTGGCCTCGCAGTCGCCGACGATGTAGGCGATCTCCTCCGGCGTCAGGTGCCAGTTGACCGGCGTGATCCGGTAGCCGCCGCGCTTGGTCGCCGCCAGCACCTCGACGAACTCGGCCCGGTTCGAGCAGACCAGGGCCACCGCGTCGCCCGGCTGCAGCCCGGCATTGCGCAGCAGGCGCACGATGCGGTTGGCGTTGGCGTTGACCTCGCCGAACGAGCGGGTGTGGCCGGCCGGATCGTGGATGAAGGGAGCGTCGGGTTTCAGTGCGGCCCAGACCGCCAGGCTCATGCCGTTGACCGCGGCCTCGGCCAGCCGCTCGTCCAGATTCACCCGTTCCTTCAACGCTTCCATCAAATCCTCCCGCCTGACGCTACGCGCGGCGCCCTGAAATTGGTTGGAGGTCCCAGGCAGGGCGGACGAAATGATCCACCCCGGTGGTCCCGGGCCTCGGCCACACCAAATCACGGCCAGGGCCGGGCGACAATTCCCCCGCGTCAGGGATCGCGCCGGTTTCGACTCCGGCTTTCAATCGCCCGCGGCCGGTTTCGGCGGCCGCCTCGAATTGCCCTGCGGCCGGTTTCGGCGGCCGCCTCGAATTGCCCTGCGGCCGGTTTCGGCGGCCGCCTCGAATTGCTATGTGACGCCCGCCGGCCCTCGCTGGGGCCGCCCGACCAGGACTTGCCGACGATGCCCGCTTACCGTTCCCGCACGACCACCCACGGCCGCAACATGGCCGGCGCCCGCGGCCTCTGGCGCGCCACGGGCATGAAGGATTCCGACTTCGGCAAGCCGATCATCGCCATCGCCAACTCCTTCACCCAGTTCGTGCCGGGCCACGTGCACCTGAAGGACCTCGGCCAGCTTGTCGCCCGCGAGGTCGAGGCGGCCGGGGGCGTCGCCAAGGAGTTCAACACCATCGCCGTCGACGACGGCATCGCCATGGGCCACGACGGCATGCTCTACAGCCTGCCCTCCCGCGAGCTGATCGCCGACGCGGTGGAGTACATGGTCAACGCCCACTGCGCCGACGCGCTGGTGTGCATCTCCAACTGCGACAAGATCACGCCGGGCATGCTGATGGCCGCCCTGCGCCTCAACATCCCGACCGTCTTCGTCTCCGGCGGGCCCATGGAGGCCGGCAAGGTCCTGCTCTCCACCGGCGCGCGGAAGGTCGACCTGATCGACGCCATGGTCGCCGCGGCCGACGACGCGGTCAGCGACGACGACGTCCAGGTGATCGAGCGCTCGGCCTGCCCGACCTGCGGCTCCTGCTCGGGCATGTTCACCGCAAACTCCATGAACTGCCTGACCGAGGCGCTGGGCCTCTCCCTGCCCGGCAACGGCTCGGTCCTGGCCACCCACGCCGACCGCAAGGCGCTGTTCCTCCAGGCCGGCCGCCTCGTCGTCGAGCTGGCTCGCCGCTGGTACGAAAAGGACGACGCGTCGGTCCTGCCGCGCTCGATCGCCACCTTCGAGGCCTTCGAGAACGCCATGACCCTCGATATCGCCATGGGCGGCTCGACCAATACCGTGCTGCACCTCCTGGCCGCCGCCTACGAGGCCCAGGTCGGCTTCACCATGGCCGACATCGACCGGCTGTCGCGCCGCGTGCCCTGCCTCTCCAAGGTCGCCCCGGCCAAGAACGACGTCCACATGGAGGACGTCCACCGCGCCGGCGGCATCATGGCCATCCTCGGCGAGCTCGACCGCGCCGGCCTGATCCACACCGACCTGCCGACCATCCATGCGCCGAGCCTCAAGGCGGCCCTCGACACCTGGGATATCGCCCGCAATCCGAGCGAAGCGGTGAAGACCTTCTACCGCGCCGCCCCCGGCGGGGTGCCGACCCAGGTGGCCTTCAGCCAGGACCGCCGCTGGGACGATCTCGACACCGACCGCCAGGGCGGCGTCATCCGCGACAAGGCCCACGCCTTCAGCGCCGACGGCGGCCTCGCGGTCCTCTTCGGCAACCTCGCCGAGGACGGCTGCATCGTGAAGACCGCCGGGGTCGACGACTCGATCCTGAAGTTCGCCGGCCCGGCCCGCGTCTACGAGAGCCAGGACGCCGCCGTCTCCGGCATCCTCACCGGCGAGGTGAAGGCCGGCGATGTGGTCGTCATCCGCTACGAGGGCCCCAAGGGCGGCCCCGGCATGCAGGAGATGCTCTATCCGACGAGCTACCTGAAATCGAAGGGGCTCGGCAAAGCCTGCGCCCTGATCACCGACGGTCGCTTCTCGGGCGGCACCTCGGGCCTGTCCATCGGCCACGCCTCGCCCGAAGCCGCCGAGGGCGGCCTCATCGCCCTGGTGGAGACCGGCGACAGGATCGAGATCGACATCCCCGGCCGCTCGATCCGCCTCGCCGTGTCCGACGCCGACCTCGCCGCCCGCGCCCAGCGCATGGAGGCCAAGGGCGAGGCCGCCTACAAACCCGCCGCCCCGCGCCCCCGCAAGGTCTCGCCGGCCCTCCAGGCCTACGCCGCCCTCACCACCTCCGCCGCCCGCGGCGCGGTCCGCGACGTCGGCCAGCTCCAACGCGCCCCCCGCCGTCCGGCCAAGGCCATTCCCGCGGAATAGAAATCTTCCCCTCTCCCAAGCGCGCAGCGCTGTGGGAGAGGACCAGGTCAGCGCCATCGCGCCCCTTCGCCCCATGTTTCAGCACTGACGTCAAAACCCGGTTGGCGCCTGACCCAGGGGCGCCGCATCATGGCGGCCGTACAGAGGACAACTCGGATGAGTGATTCGCCCCCCGAGCGGCGGGGTGCGACGCTGTCTGGCGCGCCGAAGATCTCTGGCGCGCCGAAGATCGACGTGTCGGCCATGCCCGCCGTGCTGGCCCGGATCGCGGGCCTGGCCCTGCGCTATCCGGCGCGGCTGGCGCTCGCCGTGGCGACCTCCCTGCTCGGCGCGGCCGCGAGCCTCGCCCTGCCGCGCCTGCTTGGCCGCTCGGTGGACCAGGCGCTGCACCTGGCCGCCCAGCCGGAGGCCGCCCGCCACGCCCTGCTGCTCAGCGCCGGCCTCGTCATCCTCGCCACCACCCTGCGCGGCCTGCTCACCGCCGCCGCCGGCTACCAGGGCGAATACCTCTCCCAGCGCGTCGCCTACGACCTGCGCCTGCAGCTCTTCCAGCAGCTCCAGCGCCTGTCCTTCGGCTTCCACGACCGGATCCATTCCGGCGACCTGATCACCCGCGGCATGCTCGACCTCGAGGGCGCGCGGGTGTTCATCCAGGCCGGCATGCTGCAGGCCGTCAGCCTCGCCCTGCTGCTCGGCTTCGCCGCCGCCATGATGATCGCCGCCGACCCGGTGCTGGCCCTGATCGGCCTCGCCTTCGTGCCGGTCGCCAGCCTGGCGCTCGGGCGGATGGGCTTCCTGCTGCGCGTCACCTGGCTGCGGGTGCAGGAGCTGATGGCCGCCCTGACCCTGACCATGGAGGAGAACCTCCAGGGCATCCGCGTGGTCCGCGCCTTCGCCGGCCAGCGGTTCGAGCTCGGCAAGTTCGACGCGGCGTCGCAGGCGGTTCTCGGCTTCCAGGACCGGCGCATCACCATGCGCAACCGCGGCGTCTCGGCCATGCAGGCGAGCTACTACACCGCGCTCGGACTGCTGCTCTGGGTCGGCGGCCGCAAGGTGCTGGCCGGCGAGATGACGGTGGGCCGGCTCACCGAGTTCGTCACCTACATGAGCCTCCTGCAGGCCCCGATCCGCCAGGTGGCGATGATCGTCAACACCGCCGCCCGGGCGACCTCCTCGGGCGCGCGGCTATTCGAGGTGCTGGACCTCGAGCCCGAGATCGCCGACGCCGCCGGCGCCGCGCCGCTCGCCCCGACCAGGGGCGTCCTGCGCTTCGAGCACGTGGATTTCGCCCACAAGGATCCGACCGGGGCGACCGGCGGCAAGCAGATCCTCTCCGACATCAGCTTCAAGGTGGCGCCGGGCAGGACCCTCGGCGTCGTCGGCCCGCCCGGCGCGGGCAAGTCGACCCTCGCGAACCTCATCCCGCGCTTCTACGACGTCACCGGCGGGCGGATCACAATCGACGGCGTCGACATCCGCGACGTGACCCTCGCCAGCCTTCGCCGGTACGTCGGCCTCGTCCAGCAGGAGGCCTTCCTTTTCGACGCCTCGGTCGGCCACAACGTCGCCTACGCCGATCCCTGGGCCGAGGACGCGCGCATCGAGGACGCCGCCCGCACCGCCCAGATCCACGAGCACATCGCCGGTCTTCCGGAAGGGTATGAGACCCGCGTCGGCGAGCGCGGGGTCGCCCTCTCCGGCGGCCAGCGCCAGCGGATGAGCATCGCCCGCGGCGTCGTCCCCGATCCGGGGATCATGGTCTTCGACGACTCCACCGCCGCCATCGACGCGGTCACCGAGAAGAAGGTGCGCGACGCCCTGGCCCACGCCACCAAGGCCATGGCGACGGTGATCATCGCCCATCGCCTGTCGTCCCTCATGCACGCCGACGAGATCATCGTCCTCGACGAGGGGCGCATCGTCGAGCGCGGCGACCACGAGAGCCTCCTCGCCCGAGGCGGCGTCTACGCCGACCTCTACGCCCTGCAGACCCGCTCGGACGCCGGGGCGACCCTCGAGGAGGCCCAGGCGTGAGCGCCGCATCGCGCAATGCTCCCAGAGCCTCGCCGCGCGCCTCCTTGGGCTCCCCCGAAGGCGACGACGTTTTCGGGACCTTCGACGCCCGCGTGGCGCGGCGCTTCTTCGTCTACCTCGGCCCGCACCGGCGCGCCTTCATCCTCGCCCAGCTCGCCGCCGTCGCCTCGGCCGCCGCCCAGATCGCCATTCCCACCCTGATCGGCCGGGCGGTGGACGCGGTGATCCGCCACGACCTCGGCCGCTTCCAGGCCATGCTGATCGGCTTCGCGGCCGCCGCGGCCGCCTTCGTGGCCATGATGTTCGCCGCCGAGTGGCTGTCCCAGCGGCTGGCCCAGCGGGTGATCTTCGACATCCGCCGGGCGATGTTCGCCCACCTGCAGGACGTCTCCCTGTCGTTCATGGACCGCACCCACGTCGGCCGCATGATGGCGCGGCTCCAGGGCGACGTCGCCTCGCTGCAGGAGTTCCTGGAGACCACCACCGGCTCGGTGGGCGACTTCGTGGTGCTGATCGGCATCGCCATCGTGCTGGTCTCGCTCGACCTGCGGCTCGGCCTGCTGACCCTGACGGTGCTGCCGACCCTGATCGGCATCCGCGCGATCTGGCTGCCCTTCTCGAAGAGGACCTTCCGCGCCGCCCGCGACGCCTCCTCCACCGCCAACTCGGCCCTGGCCGAGAACATCAACGGCGTGCGCACCGTGCAGGAGACCCGGCGCGAGGCGCTGAACTTCGAGATGTACCGCAAGATGGCCTGGGACAACTTCAAGGCCCAGACCGGCGCCTCCTGGATGGGCCAGATCATGGTGCCGACGGTGGACGTTCTCACCGGCCTCGCCATGGCCATCGTCGTGGTGGTCGGTGGCCTGGCGGTGATCGGCGGCCGGCTCGAGGTCGGCGTCATGGTCGCCTTCGTCCTCTATGTGCAGCGCTTCTTCGACCCCGTGCGGATGCTGTCGCTGCAGTACACCGTCATGCAGCGGGCCATGGCCGCGGCCCACCGCATCTTCGAGGTGCTCGACGTGCCGGTGACCATCACCGAGAAGGCCGATGCGGAGGCGCTCGCCGACTTCGAGCCCACCGTCGAGTTCCGGAACGTGACCTTCGGCTACGACCCGGCCCGGCCGATCCTGCACGACATCTCCTTCAAGGTGCGGCCGCGCGAGGTGGTGGCCCTGGTCGGTCCGACCGGCTCGGGCAAGACCTCGATCATCGCGCTCACCCACCGCTTCTACGAGGTCGGCGAAGGCCAGGTGCTGGTCGGCGGCCACGACGTGCGCGACGTCACCATCGAGAGCCTCGGCCGCCACATCGGCATGGTGCTTCAGGAGCCGTTCCTGTTCACCGGCACGATCGCCGACAACATCCGCTACAACACCCTTGGCGCGAGCTTCGAGGAGATCGTCGCCGCCGCCAAGGCGGTCGCCGCCCACGACTTCATCGTGCGCCTGCCCGAGGGCTACGAGACCCAGGTCGGCCAGCGCGGCCGCAACCTCTCGGTTGGCCAGCGCCAGCTCATCTCCTTCGCTCGCGCCCTGGTGGCCGACCCGCAGATCCTGATCCTCGACGAGGCCACGGCCAACATCGACAGCTTTACCGAGCAGGCGATCCAGAAGGCGCTGAAGGTGCTCTTCGCCGGCCGCACCTGCATGGTCATCGCCCACCGCCTGGCGACGATCCGCGACGCCGACCGCATCATCGTCCTCCAGCAGGGCCGCATCCTGGAGCAGGGGCCCCATGCCGAGCTGATGGCCAGGCAGGGCCTCTACCACCGCCTCTACACCTCGGCCCACGCCAGCTTCGACGACCAGACCGTCGCCGCCACCGGCGACGCCGAGTTCGCCACCCGGACGTGAGGTGAACCTCTACTCCCGCGCGTAGCGGGTAAGTGATAGGCTCCACCCTGACGGGAGGCCTTCGATGCCCGACGACCCTCAGGTCCGCGCCTGGTTCGCGCCCAAGCAGTACGGCTACGGCGCCACGCCCTCGAGCTGGGAGGGCTGGGCGGTCACCCTCGGCTTCGTGCTGATCGTCACCCTCACGGCGGCCTTCATCGCCCCGGCGGACAACGACCTGCCGCACCGCCTCGGCCTCTACCGGCTGGCCCTCGTCCAGAGGCTGCACCCCTCGACGGCCGAAGTGCTGGCGCTTGTCGCCGTCGAGTCGGTCGCCTTCATCGCCCTGACCCGCTGGAAATCCAGCGGCCCGTGGCTCTGGCGCTGGGGGTCCGGGCGCTAGAACGACTGGTTGCGGACGATCCGCCAGTGGCCGTCCGCCTGGCGCTTCCAGACGGTCACATAGGGGCCAAGTGCGCTGACCTCCTTGCCGGCTCCCGTGCGGGCGGTGAAGCCGGCCTGGCCCCATTCCAGCAACAGGCCCGGCGCCAGCGGCGCCAGGCCCTGCCGGTGGATCTCGCCGGTGGAGACGCTCAGCCCTGCCGCGAACCGCTGCCGGAGCAGCTCGACGAAGGCGTCGTGGCCGACCGTCACCTGGCCGTTGCCGGCGACGTTCACCGCCTCCGGCGCATAGGCCTCGGCGACGCGCGCGGCGTCGCGGGCCTGCATGGCCGGGATCCAGTCCGCGTTCACCGCGTCGATCACCGGCGCGGCTTCGGCGAGGTCGTCGGCGGGGGTGGCGAGCGCAGGCGTGGCGCTCATCAGGGCGGCGGCGGCGAGGCTCGCCAGGCGGACGCGCATGGGTTCTTCCTCAGGCTCTGCGGAACACGTGGATCTCGCCCACGCCGCCGAGCGGCGCGGGCGCGCGATGATAGGTCAGGCCGGCCGCCGCGGCGAACGGCGTCGGGTCGGCCATGTAGTAGGTCAGGCGCTCGGGCGAGCGGCGGAGCGAGCGGCCCTGCGCATCGAGCTCCTCGTACTCGATCACCTGCTCCAGCCGCCCGACGCTCTCCTTGAAGGCGCGGGCGGCGACCCGCAGGCGCAGCCGCCCGCCGCCGGGCAGGGGCTCGTCCAGCACGACCGCGTCGGGATCGGGCCGCGTGGCCTGTCGCATCAGCTCCAGCAGGGGCAGGTGCACGGCCGCGAGGCCGCCCGGCGCCAGGTGCCGGGCGATGGTCGCGAAACTGTTCCTCCAGGCCGCCCCGGCCGGCACGTGGGCGAGGGTGAAATAGGGACAGATCACCAGGTCGAAGGACCGCTTCAGGTCCAGGGCCGTCATGTCGCCGAGCCGCAGCTCCAGGCGACCGGCCGCGGCGGCGGGCAGGGCGGCTCGCCGCTTCTCGGCCTGCTCGAGCATGGGCCGCGAGAGGTCGACGCCGGTGACCGCCAGGCCGCGCTCGGCCAGGGCCACGGCGATCCGGCCCGAGCCGGCGCCGAGCTCCAGCACCGAGCCGGCGACCGGCGCCAGGCCCGCATAGATCTCCACGTCGCCGGCCAGCCGGGCGTCGGCGGCCGTGACCACGTCGTAGAACGCCGCGCTCAGCGCGCCCGGCGCATAGTAGGCCTTCACCCCCGCCATCCCGTCCCCCACGACACAGCTTGCGCCATGGTCATGCCGGAGCCGTTGCGCTCGATCAACGCGCAGGCCACATATTGGCCGACCAAGCGAGGCTTGGACCTGCCACGGACCCTTTGGGGGAGCCCCTGATCGTGACCACCCTTCGCCACCGCATTTCGCGCGCCGCCCTCATCGTGCTCGCGCCGCTGATCGTCGCCGGCTGCGGGATCAACACCATCCCGACCAAGGAAGAGCGCGCCAAGGCACAGTGGGCGGAGGTGCAGAACCAGTACCAGCGCCGCGCCGACCTCATCCCCAACCTGGTCAACACGGTGAAGGGCTACGCCGCCCAGGAGAAGAGCGTCCTCGTCGAGGTGACGGAGGCCAGGGCTTCGGCGACCCAGGTGAAGGTCGACGCCTCGACCATCACCAACCCCGCCGCCTTCCAGCAGTATGAGCAGGCCCAGGACCGCCTGTCCGGCGTGCTCGGCCGCCTGATGATGATCCAGGAGCGCTATCCGGACCTGAAGTCGAACGAGAACTTCATGGCCCTGCAGAGCCAGCTCGAGGGCACGGAGAACCGCATCGCCATCTCCCGCCGCGACTACAACGAGGCGGTCCGCGACTACAACACCACCCTGCGCACCTTCCCGCAGGTGTTCTGGGCCAAGACCATGTACTCGTCGTCGAAGCCGATGATGCTGTTCTCGGCGACCGCCTCGGCCCAGTCGGCGCCGACCGTCAGCTTCGACACCACCCCGCCGCCGGCCCCCTCCGGCACGGTCCCGGCCCAGCCGCAGGCCGGCGCTCCGGCGCCCGCGCCCCAGGCCCTGCCGCCCGGCCAGGCGCCGGCCTCTAAGTGAGCCTGGTTGCCGCCGGCCTCGGGCGCATGAAGGCGGTCCTCGCGGCCGCCTTCGTCCTCGTCCTTCTCGCCGTGCCCGCCCTGGCCGAGCCCAAGTTCCCGCCGCTCACCGGCCGGGTGGTCGACGACGCGCACCTGCTGTCGCCCCAGACCACCCAGAAGCTCGACGGCGAGCTCGCCCAGCTCGAGCAGCAGACCGGCCACCAGCTCGTCGTCGCCACCGTGCCCGACCTGCAGGGCTACGAGATCGAGGACTACGGCTATCAGCTCGGCCGCACCTGGCAGATCGGCCGCAAGGGGGTGAACGACGGGGTCATTCTGCTCGTCGCGCCCAAGGAGCGGAAGGTCCGCATCGAGGTCGGCTACGGCCTCGAGCCGGTGCTCACCGACGCCCTCTCCAACGTTATCCTGCAGCGCAAGGTGCTGCCCGCCTTCAAGGCCGGCAACATGGAGCAGGGCATCGTCGACGGGACCGAGGCGCTGATCCAGCAGCTCGGCCTGCCCGAGGACCAGGCCAAGGCCAACGTCGCCCAGGCCGAGCAGCTCCAGGCCCAGCGCGCCAACCAGGACCAGGCGCCGCCGATCCCGGTGATCATCGCCGTGGTGGTGATCTTCTTCATCCTCGCCGGCCTGTTCAGCCGCCGCCGCTACGCCGGCGGGGGCGGGGGACTGTGGTGGCTGCTGCCGCTCATCCTCTCCTCCGGCGACCGGCGCGACCGATGGGGCGGCGGCGGCGGCTGGGGCGGTGGGGGAGGCGGCGGCTTCTCCGGCGGCGGCGGCTCGTTCGGCGGCGGCGGCTCGTCGGGAAGCTGGTAGGGGGGAAGCTGGTGACATGACGAAGACCCTGACGCCTTCGGACCTCTCGGCCATCGAGGCCGCGGTGCGCGAGGCCGAGACCCGCACCTCCGGCGAGATCTACTGCGTCGTCGCCGAGGAGAGCGCCCACTACGGCGAGACCCCGCTGGTCTGGGCGGCCGCCGTGGCCCTGCTCGGCCCCGCCGTGCTGCTGCTCGGCGGCGTCCACGTCAGCGCCCCGGACCTTTTCGAAGGCTGGACCTCGGCCCAGGTCGGCGCCGTCGCCGAGGCCGCGGCCCGCAGCGCCCTGATGGGCGCGATCCTGATGCAGGCGGTGCTGTTCGCCGTCGTGGCGGTGGTGGTCTCGATCCGCGGCGTGCGGCTGGCGCTCACCCCGCGCGGCATCAAGCGCCACGAGGTCAAGCGCCGCGCCACCGGCATCTTCCTCAGCAAGAACCTGCACCTGACCCGCGAGCGGACCGGCGTGCTGATCTTCGTCTCCCTGGCCGAGCGCATGGCCGAGATCGTCGCCGACGAGGGCATCGCCCAGCACGTCGAGACCAAGGTCTGGGACAAGGCCATGGCCGCCCTCGCCGAGGGGCTGAAGCGCGGCGAGCCGGCGGCGGGCTTCGCCGCGGCGGTCGGCCTCTGCGGCGACGTCCTGGCCGAACGCTTCCCGCCGCATCCCGGCGACAACCCTAACGAGTTGCCGGATGCGGTGGTGCTCCTGCCGCGGGTATAGTCGGGCGGCAATCACCCGAGCGTGCGGGGGCGCGCAGCATTCGGTGTTGTTTTCAGAAGCTTAGCGGCTTCACAGTGTTGGGTCGCTCGGAAGGGCCCAGGCTTGACGGACCAGCGGAACGAAAGCGGCGCGCAGGACCTGCCCGCGTTCGGCCAGATGGCCGAGGCGCTCGGGCTCGGCATGGCCTACCAGATCCTCGTCGCGCCCGACCGCGCCGGGCGCCGCTTCACCTACGTCTCCGACAACTGCCTGGCGCTGAACGGGATCACCGCCGAGGCGGCGCTGGCCGACCCGGCCGCGCTCTACGGCCAGATCCTGCCGGAAGAGCGCGCCGCCTTCGCCGCGGCCGAGGCGGCGGCGCTGGACGACGACGGCCGGTTCGAGGTCGAGGTCCGCATGCGCCTGCCCTCCGGCGAGGTCCGCTGGCGCCGGATCGCCTCGGCTGGCCGCCGGCTGGCCGACGGCTCCACCGTCTGGGACGGGCTGCTCACCGACATCACCGAGGCCAAGCAGACGGCCCTGCAGGTCGAAGAGCAGCGCTGGCGGCTCGAGGTGGCCGTGGAATCCGCCGGCCTCGGCTTCTGGCAGTGGGACCCGCGGACCAACGCCCTCACCTGGTCGGAGCGCAACAAGACCCTGTTCGGCCTGCCGCCCGAGGCGCCGATCACCATCGACATCTACCTCGCCATGATCCACCCGGACGACCTGGCGCGCTGCGTCGAGACCTACCGCTCGGTGCGCGACCGGCCGGAGGGCGGCGACTTCGTGCTCGAGTACCGGGCCGTGGCCCCCAACGGCCAGCTCCGCTGGATCTCGACCCACGGCCGGGTCATCACCGACGCCCAAGGCCCGGCCCTGGTGGTCGGCACCACCCTCGACATCACCGACCGCCACGAGGCCGAGGAGCGGCGCAACCTGGTGATGGGCGAGCTCGCCCACCGGGCCAAGAACGGCCTGCAGGTGATGATGGCCATCGTCACCGAGACCGCCCGCTCGGCCGAGACGGTGAAGGGCTTCGAGAAGGTGCTGATGGCCCGGCTCGAGGCCATGGCCCAGTCGCAGGAGCTGGTCACCGCCGCCGGCGGCCGCCCGGTGCACCTCAACGACCTCGCCGCCCGCGCCCTCAAGCCCTTCGGCCTCACCCACTTCGACATCGAGCCGGCGATCGCCGACCTCATGGTGCAGGGCGACGTCGCGGCGGGCCTCGCCCTGCTGCTGCACGAGATGGCCACCAACGCGGTGAAGTACGGCGCCCTCTCCCGGCCCGGCGGCCGCATCAGCCTGCGCCCCGGCCGCGCCGGCCCCGGCATGGCCGCCCTCCACTGGAAGGAGCGCGGCGGCCCGCGCGTCGAGCCCACCAACCGCCGCGGCTTCGGCTCGCGCCTGCTGCAGGCGGCCCTGCGCCAGCAGGGCGGCAAGGTCGAGCCGCTGTTCGAGCCCGACGGCTTCGCTGCGCGCATGGAGTTCCGCGTCACCCGCTGAGGCCTTCGAGGAAATCTCGGCTCCCGCTTTCGCCAGCAGCGCCGTAGAATCCCCGCGCTCGTGGGAGGAGCGTCATGGCCATCAAGCTCAACATCAACGGCAAGGTCCTCACCGCCGACGTGGACCCCGACACCCCGCTGCTGTGGGTGCTGCGCGACACGCTGGGCATCGTCGGGCCCAAGTACGGCTGCGGCGTCGGCCAGTGCGGCGCCTGCACGGTGCACCTCGACGGCCAGCCGATCCGCTCCTGCCAGGCGCCGGTCTCGGCCATCGGCGCGGCCAGGGTCACCACCATCGAGGGGATCGGCGCGACGCCCAACGGCCAGAAGGTCCAGGCCGCCTGGAGCGAGCTCGACGTGGCCCAGTGCGGCTACTGCCAGCCCGGCCAGATCATGTCGGCCACCGCCCTGCTGAACAGCAATCCCAAGCCCAGCGACGCCGACATCGACGCGGCCATGAGCGGCAACATCTGCCGCTGCGCGACCTACACGCGGATCCGCGCGGCCATCAAGCGCGCCTCCGGCCAGCCGGTGGAGGCGTGAAGACCATGACCGTCCAACCGACCCTCCAACAACCTGCGGGCGCCTCGCGCCGCGACTTCATCAAGGCGACCAGCGCCGCCGGCGGCCTGGTGCTCTCCTTCTCCATCGCCCCCAAGGCGGGCGCCGCCGACGCCGGCGCCAAGCCGCTCAACGCTTACGTCCGCATCGCTCCCGACGGCGTCGTGACGATCATGTCCAAGAACCCGGAGATCGGGCAGGGCATCAAGACCAGCCTGCCGATGATGATCGCCGAGGAGCTGGACGTGCCGTGGGAGGCGGTCCGCATCGAGCAGGCCGACAACGATCCCAAGACCTACGGCCGCCAGTTCGCCGGCGGCTCCATGGCCACGCCCCTGCACTGGGACGAGCTGCGCCGCGTGGGCGCCGTCGCGCGGGCCATGCTGGTCCAGGCCGCGGCCCTCGCCTGGAACTGCCCGGCCGGCGAATGCGTCACCGACCGCGGCGTCGTCATCCACGCGGCCACGAAGCGCAAGGCGAGCTACGGCTCCCTCGCCGGCCAGTGCGCCGCCGTCACCCCGCCGGATCCCAAGTCCGTGCCGCTGAAGGACCCCAAGGACTACAGGATCGTCGGCCACGCCAAGCCGCAGTACGACACCGCCAGGATCGTCACCGGCCAGCCCCTGTTCGGCATCGACGTGAAGCGCCCGGGGATGCTCTACGCCACCTACGAGAAGGCGCCCGTCTTCGGGGCGCGCGTGGCCGGCGCCGACCTCGCCGCCGCCAAATCCGTGAAGGGCGTGAGAGACGCCTTCGTGGTCGATGGCGGGACCGAGCTCTCCGGCCTCCTGCCCGGCGTCGCCGTGGTCGCCGACAGCTGGTGGGCCGCCCGCAAGGGCCGCGACCGGCTCGCCGTGAAGTGGGCCGACCACCCCACCGCCCAGCAGGGCAGCGCCGCCTTCGCCCAGCGCGCCAGGGAGCTCGCCGCCGGCGCGCCGCAGAAGATCGTCCGCAACGACGGCGACGCCGACGCGGCCCTCAAGGGCGCGGCGAAGACGGTGAAGGCGGCCTACGCCTATCCCTTCCTCGCCCACGTGCCCATGGAGCCGATGAACTGCACGGCCGAGTTCAGGGACGGCAAGCTTGAGATCTGGGCTCCGACCCAGAACCCCGAGCCCGGCCGCCAGCTCGTCGCCCGCACCCTCGGCCTCCAGCCCGACGACATCACCGTCCACATGACCCGCTGCGGCGGCGGCTTCGGCCGCCGGCTCAACAACGACTACATGGTCGAGGCCGCGGCCATCGCCCGCCAGGCCAAGGCGCCGGTCAAGCTCCTCTGGACCCGCGAGGACGACGTCCGCCACGACTTCTACCGCCCCGCCGGCTTCCACTTCCTGGAGGCCGGGCTCGACGCCTCGGGCCGGATCACGGCCTGGAAGGACCACTTCGTCACCTTCGGCGCCGCGCCCGACCAGCCGGCCCCCTCGGCGGGCATGAGCCCCAACGAGTTCCCGGCGCGGTTCCTCGCCAACTGCCAGCTCGGCGTCTCGGCCATGCCGCTCGGCGTGCCCACCGGTCCGCTGCGCGCGCCCGGCTCCAACGCCCTGGCCTTCGTCATGCAGTCGTTCATCGACGAGCTGGCGCACGCCGCCGGCAAGGATCCGCTGGCCTTCCAGATCGACCTCCTCGGGACCGAGAAAGTGGTCGGCGGCCCCGGCGGCTACAACGCCGAGCGCATGCGCGGCGTGCTCAAGGCGGCGGGCGAGATGTCCGGCTGGGGCAAGGTGAAGCTGCCCTCCCGCACCGGCATGGGCGTCGCCTGCTATTTCAGCCACCTCGGCTACTTCGCCGAGGTGGTCCAGGCCACCGTCTCCCGCGACGGGACGGTCAAGGTCGACAAGGTCTGGGTCGCCGCCGACGTCGGCCGCCAGATCGTCAATCCGTCCGGCGCCATGAACCAGGTGCAGGGCGCGGTGATCGACGGCCTCTCGGCCGCCCTGTTCCAGAAGATCACCATCGAGAACGGCCAGGTCGTCCAGGCCAACTTCGACACCTACCCCTTGCTGCGCATGGCCGACGCCCCGCCGGTCGAGGTGAAGTGGGTCCTCACCGACTATCCGCCCACCGGCCTGGGCGAGCCGGCCCTGCCGCCGGCCCTGCCGGCGCTGTGCAACGCCATCTTCGCCGCCACCGGCCAGCGCGTCCGCGAGCTGCCGATCGACACCGGGCGCCTCAAGGCATGAGCGACGACGCCCAAACCCTGGACGGCCGGGAGTCCATCGCCGCCCTCGCCAAGCGGTTCTTCGACGCCGTCGAGGCGGGCGACATCGAGACCGTCGCCGCCTGCTACGCGGACGAGGCGGCGATCTGGCACAACACCGACGGCCTCGCCCAGACCAAGGACCAGAACCTGAAGGTCCTCAAGGGCTTCACCCGGCACATCGGCGAGATCCGCTACCGGGACCGGCGGCTCGACGTCTTCCCAGGCGGCTTCGTGCACCAGCACCGCCTCACCGGTCGCCGCCCGGACGGGGTCGAGGTCGAGCTGCCGGCCACCCTGGTCTGCCGGGTGAAGGACGGCCGCATCACCCGCCTCGACGAATATTTCGACTCCGCCCACGAGGCGAGGTTCCGGGGCTAGACCGGCGCGCGTCGGCCGAGCCTCGCCCTGAGGGTGCGGTTCACGCCATAGCCCAGCACGTCCAGGTTCCGGATCAGCCGCGGCAGCGCCGCGCCGAGGTCGCCCTGCGCCTTGGCGTCGAGGGCGAAGTGGTAGGCCCACTTCTGGCGCACGAAGTGGATGTGCCGCCGCAGCACGCGCCGCTCCTCCGGGGTCAGCTCCAGGGTCTGCAGCAACCGCCGGTCCGCCTGCAGAAGTGCGTGCAGGTCGCTGGAGCTGTGGCGGTGGCTCAGCGAATTGGCCCGCGCGACCGCCACGTAGCCGTAGCTTCGCACGACCTCGAAGCGGGCCCCCTGGCCCAGCGCCTCGGCGTAGAACAGGTAGTCTTCGCCCAGCCGCACGGCCTCGTCGTAGCGGATCGCATGGGCGTCCAGGAAATCGCGCCGGAACACCGGCTGCAGATAGCCGAGCTCGGTGCGCGGGCGCTTCGGATCGGTGATGTTGCCGCTCACGAAGGCGGCGAAGCTGACCAGGCCGTCGGCCGGTATGGCGCCGCCCCAGTGTTCATAGGGGCCGTCCTCGGCGCCTTCCCGCGCGAGCAGCAGCCGGTCGGCCGCCATGTCCCAGTCCGTCCGGCTCTCCTGGAAGATCCGCGTCAGGCGGCCGGGCAGGAAGAAGTCGTCGGCGTCGAGGACGCAGACATAGGGCGCGGTCGAGGCGGCATGCCCGCGGTTCAGGGCGCCCGAGGGGCCGGTGTTGGCCTGCCTGAGGATCCGCAGCCGGCCCGATCCGTCGTCCATCCGCCGGGCGGCATCGGCCGTGTCGTCCGTCGAGCCGTCATCGATGACGACCACCTCGGCGGTCGCCGCATCGGTCAGGGCGGAGCCGACCGCTCGCCCAACTGTCGGCGCGGCGTCCTTCGCGGGTATCAGCACGGCGACCTGCACGCTCGCCTTCTCCCTGGGAGTCGATCTCCCCGGAACATGTTCAGATCATTGAGGTTCCTGGCGCAATCCGTGGCCAGATCTCCTCACCAATCTTGGGGAGAGCCAGGCGCCGCATCGGGGCGTCGCGTGCATGCCGTGTCGTCAAAACCTGAGGTGGCGCCGCCCGGCGGGCGGGCGCCGCCCAAGCCCTCGCCCGCCGCAACAGCCGGTTGATCCGCCTCAGCCGCCGCGCGGGTAGAGGATGATCTGGGTGCAGCGGAAGGCGGCCATGAGCTTGCCGCTCGCCGCGTCCTCGACCCTGGCGTCCCACACCTGGGTCGTGCGCCCGCCGTGCAGCAGCTCGGCCGTGCAGCGCACCTCGCCCTCGCGCAGGGTGCCCATGAAGTTCGCCTTCACCTCGGCGGTGGTGAAGCCGCTCGCCCCCTCCGGCCAGGCGGTCGAGACTCCGTAGGCGCAGAGGATGTCGGCCACCGACAGCACCGCCCCCGCGAGCAGGTAGCCGGTATGGGCGACGAGGTCCGCGCGCACGGCGAAGCGGCCCACCACCTTGCCCGGCTCGACCTCGACGATCTCAAGCCCCAGATGCCCCGGCAGCTTGCCCGCGTTGGCCCGGTTCAGGTCCTCGACGCTGGTGCGGTTCACGGTCGCCGGCATGCGCTTTCCCCTAAGCTCCCGGACAGCCTAGCTGCTCCACCCTCGGTGTCATCCCGGTTTGGCCGCAGGCCACGCCCGGGACCCCTTGCACCGGGCCACCGCCTTCCGCGTCCTTCTGCGCTTTCCGCGGTTCTTTCCTTGACTTCCCGCAGCCTCGATGTTCTATATTTGTTCTCAATGGAAACCGACGCCGAGATGATGGAGCGGCACGGCCGGCTCCTGGCGCGGTTCGCCGAGCAGGCGGCCGAGCTGGCCGACGACCTGCACGCCGCCGCCCTCGCCGCCGAGGCGCCGGAGGAGAAGCGCGCCCACCATCTCGCCTTCCACCGCATGGGCCGCGCCCTGCGCCAGACCATCGCCCTGGAGGCCAGGCTGCGCCACGACGCCCGCCGCCAGGCGCAGGCGGCGGCGGAGGCCGGGCGCAAGGCCGCGATCGAGGACGAGAACCGCCGCATCGGCCGTCGCCGCGCCTACCTCCAGGCCGCCGTCACCCGCCTCGTCTGGGACGAGCACGAGCAGGACGAGGACCGCCGCGAGGCGCTGACCGAACACCTCGACGCCTTCCTTGCCGAGGACGTCCTCGAGGACGGCTTCGCCGAGGCCCCCGTCGAGACCCAGCTCCGCCGCCTCTGCGACGAACTCGGCCTCGCCTTCCCCGGCTGGAGTCCAAATCCTTCCCCGTCAAATCCTCCCCTCGGGGGGAGGTGGTCCGAAGGACCGGAGGGGGTTGAAGCCCGCTCACCTCTCCCCACTGCCCCTCAACCCCCTCAGTCCTTCCGGGACAGCTCCCCCTCGGGGGGAGCATTGGACGAGCCCGACCGCGACGTCTGGAACTCGGCTTAGAGTCCGCCATCGCCGAAGCCTTGGACCCGTAGGGCGCGGACCGGCCGCAGCGCCTGCCTGATATTGCCGAGCGCGCGGGTCCGATCCCGGCGACCGGTCCAAAGCGCCTGCGCCGCCCTCTCCAACCTCTCCCATGGCGCGATGCGCCTGGGAAAGGAGCAGGCCACTCCCGCCTCTTTCCGCTTCCCTCTCGAACAAGCGTTTGCATGATGGCTGGCGACGCGGCGTCGAGACCGCCCCAAGACCGCCCCAGGGGGAGTGCCAGTGAAGAAGCTTCTGATCGCCAACCGTGGCGAGATCGCCGTCCGCATCGCCCGCACCGCCGCCGAGATGGGCCTCGCCACCGTCGCGATCCATTCCGAGGACGACGCCGCCTCCCTGCACATCAAGAAGGCCGACGAGGCGGTGGCCCTGAAGGGCGCCGGCCCCGCCGCCTACCTCGACATCGACCAGATCATCGCCGCGGCCAGGGCCGCCGGCTGCGACGCCGTTCACCCCGGCTACGGCTTCCTCTCCGAGAACCCCGCCTTCGCCCGCGCCTGCGCAGCCGCCGGCCTCACCTTCGTCGGCCCGAGCCCCGAGACCCTCGACCTGTTCGGCGATAAGGGCCGCGCCCGCCAGCTCGCCACGGACGCCGACGTCCCGGTGCTGCCGGGCACGCAAGGGGCGACCAGCCTCGCCGAGGCCAAGGCCTTCCTCGCCGCCCTCGGCGCTGGCCGCGCCGTGATGGTCAAGGCGGTTGCCGGCGGCGGCGGGCGCGGCATGCGTCCCGCGGCGAGCGAAGCCGAGCTGGAACAGGCCTTCGAGCGCTGCGCCTCCGAGGCCAAGGCCGCATTCGGCGACGACGCCCTCTACGTCGAGCAGTTCCTGCCCCGCGCCCGTCACGTCGAGGTGCAGATCCTCGGCGACGGGGTGCGTGTCAGCCACCTGTGGGACCGCGAGTGCAGCCTCCAGCGCCAGCGCCAGAAGGTGATCGAGATCGCCCCCGCCGACAGCCTGCCCGAAGCCCTGCGCGCCGAGCTCTTCGCCGCCGCCGTGCGGCTCGGCGAGGCCGCCGCCTACAGGGGCCTCGGCACCATGGAGTTCCTGGTCGACGCCGAGCACCCGAACGATGGTCCCGGGCGCTTCGTCTTCATCGAGGGCAACGCCCGCCTGCAGGTGGAGCACACCGTCACCGAGGAGATCACCGGCCTCGATCTCGTCCGCATCCAGCTCCAGCTCGCCGCCGGCCGCAGCCTCGCCGAGCTCGGCCTGGAGCAGGCCCACATTCCCGCGCCCCGCGGCCATGCCGTGCAGGTCCGGGTCAACCTCGAGACCATGGCCGACGACGGCTCGGCCCGCCCGGCCGGCGGCGTCCTCTCGGTCTTCGAGCCGCCTTCCGGACCCGGCGTCCGCGTCGACCACTTCGGCTACGCCGGCTACACGACCTCCGCCCGCTTCGACAGCCTCCTGGCCAAGCTGATCGTCCACGCCGGCGCGGGCGGCCTCTCCCGCGCCGTCGCCAAGGCCTACCGCGCCCTCTCGGAGTTCCGCATCGAGGGCTCGGAGACCAACATCGCCTTCCTGCAGAACCTGCTCGCCCTGCCGGCCGTGGCGGCGGGGGACGTCCACACCCGCTTCATCGAAGAGCACATGGGCGCGCTCGCCCATCCGCCCGAAGCCCATCCCCGGCTCTACTTCGACGCCGCGGCCCGCGGATCGGCCGCCGCCGGGCGCGCCGCCGAGCCCGAGGCGCCGGCGGGCACGACGCCGCTGCGCGCGCCGCTCCAGGGCACCGTCATCGGGCTCCAGGTCCAGCCGGGCGACACCGTGCGCAAGGGCCAGGCGATGATGATCATGGAGGCCATGAAGATGGAGCACGTGATCGCCGCCGAGGCCGCCGGCGTCGTCCGCGCCATCGCCGTCCAGCCCGGCGACACGGTCTTCGAAGGCCATCCGCTCGCCTTCGTCGAGGAGGCCGCCGAGCAGGAGGTGGTGGGCGAGGCTGAGGCCGCCATCGACCTCGACGCCATCCGTCCCGACCTCGCCGAGGTGATCGAGCGCCACCGGCTGACCCTCGACGCCGCTCGCCCGGACGCCGTCGCCCGCCGCCGCAAGACCGGCCAGCGCACGGCGCGGGAGAACCTCGACGACCTCTTCGACCCGGGCACCTTCAGCGAGGTGGGCGCCATGGCGGTCGCCGCCCAGCGCCGCCGCCGAAGCCTCGAGGACCTGCGCGTCAACACCCCGGCCGACGGCATCGTGGTCGGCGTCGGCGAGGTCAACGGCGCCCTCTTCGACGAGGACCGCGCCCGCTGCGTCGGCCTCGCCTACGACTTCACCGTCCTCGCCGGCACCCAGGGCCACTTCAACCACAAGAAGACCGACCGCATCCTGGAGTTCGCCGAGCACTGGAAGGCGCCGATCGTCTGGTACACCGAGGGCGGCGGCGGCCGGCCGGGCGACGTCGACGGCGGCCAGCTCTCCGCCTCGTCGCTGGACACGACCAGCTTCACCACCTTCGCGCGCCTCTCGGGCCTGGCGCCGCGCATCGCCATCAACTCGGGCCGCTGCTTCGCCGGCAACGCCGTGTTCTTCGGCTGCGCCGACGTCACCATCGCCACCCGCTACTCCAACATCGGGCTCGGGGGGCCGGCGATGATCGAGGGCGGCGGCCTCGGGGTCTTCACCCCCGACGAGATCGGCCCCTCGGACGTTCAGTACGCCAACGGGGCCCTCGACCTGCTGGTCGAGGACGAGGCGCAGGCCACGGCGGCCGCCAAGCAGATCCTCGGCGTCTTCCAGGGCGCGGTGAAGGACTGGGCCTGCGAGGACCAGCGGCGCCTGCGCCACCTGATCCCGGAGAACCGGGTCCGCGCCTACGACGTGCGCGAGGTGATCCGCACCCTCGCCGACACCGGGACCTGGATCGAGCTGCGCGGCGGTTACGGCAAGGGGATGATCACCGGCTTCCTGAGGATCGAAGGCCGGCCCATGGGCCTGATCGCCAACGATCCGCGCCACCTCGGCGGGGCCATCGATTCCGAGGGCGCGGAGAAGGGCGGCCGCTTCCTCCAGCTCTGCGACGCCTTCGACGTGCCGGTGCTCTCGCTGTGCGACACGCCCGGGTTCATGGTCGGCCCACAGAGCGAGACCACGGCGGCGATCCGCCGGGGCTCGCGCCTCTTCGTCACCGCCACCAGCCTGACCGTGCCGTTCTTCACCGTCGTCCTGCGCAAGGGCTATGGCCTCGGCGCCCAGGCCATGGCGGCAGGCGACTTCTCGGCCCCGGCCATGACCGTCGCCTGGCCGACCGCCGAATTCGGGCCGATGGGCCTCGAAGGCGCGGTGCGCCTCGGCTACCGCAAGGAGCTGGAGGCCGAGCAGGACCCCGCCGCCCGCCAGGCGCTGTTCGAGAAGCTGGTCGGCCGGATGTACGAGACCGGCAAGGCGCTCTCCGTCGCCTCCGTGGTCGAGATCGACGCCGTCATCGACCCGGCCGAGACCCGCGCCTGGCTGGTCCGCGGCCTCAAGGCCTGTCCCGTCCCGCCGAAGGTCCGCGGCAAGAAGCGCCCGTTCGTCGACGTGTGGTGAGGCTCAGGGCCGCAGCGGCTCGCAACTCGCGGCCTGGCCCAGAGGGGCGGCCTGGACGCTCGCCGGCGCCTCGACCTTGGCGGACCAGACGGCGGCGTCCTCGAGGCCCATGCGCCAGAGGGCGACGCCGCGCACGCCCATGGGCGCCAGCATCGCCCGCTGGCGGGCGACGTCCGCGCCGCCGACCCACCAGACGTCGTGGCGCACGGCGCCGGCCTGGTAGGTGAAGTGGGGGTTGGAGCCGGGTACGTGGACGACCTTGGCGTGGTTGGCGGCGGCGATCTGCCGGGCCTTCGCCGCCGAGACCACCGTGGCCTTGCCGCCCTGCGGCCAGTCGTAGGCGTAGGAGGCGAGGGCGACCACGTAGCGCTTGGGGTCGCGGCTCCCCAGCTTGGCGGTGAGGTTCGCCTTCAGCCAGGCGTCGGCCGCGATCGGCCCGGGGTGGGAGGTGGCCCAGCACTGGTCGTAGGCCATGAGCACCACCGCATCGACGTCGTCGGCGAGGTCCGGCGGCAGGCCGTCGGTGTTGGTGATGGTGCTGGTGACCCAGACCTCGAGCCCGGCGGCGTTCAGCCGCTGGCGCAGGGTCTTCAGGAACGCCGGATAGCCGGCCACCGCCCGGGGCGTCAGGTTCTCGAAGTCCATGACGACGCCGGCGAGGTTGTCGGCCTTGGCGTGGTCGATCAGGCCCTGGGCGAAGGCTGCGGCTGCGGTGGGGTTGAGGATCACGGCCTCGGCCGCCTTGACGTCCCAGATGTCGTCGTGCGCGTTGGAGAGCATCGGCATGACCTTCGGCCGCCGCGTGGCCTCGCGCAGCACCAGGTGCGCCTCGGGGTCCTCCTCCCAGACGATCTTGCCGGACGGTGCGACGAGGCTCCCCCAGAACGGGGCGAAGACGTCGATGTCGTTCACATGGGCCTTGAGGGAGGCGAGCGCCGGCTTCTCCCACGGCACGTAGAAGGCCGTGAGCTCCTCGGCCGAAGCGGCCGTGACGGCGAGCGCCAGGGCCGCGCCGAGGCAAAGGGAGGTCGGAATCCGCATGGCGCGCCCCTTAGACCCGCGGGCCGTGCAGGGCTAGTGGGCGTAGGTGCGCAGCACGTCGTCGACGATGCGCTCGAGCTGGGCGAGCGTGTTGCAGTGCTTGGCCACGGTGCAGAACCGCTCGTAGCGGTGCATGACGCTGTCGCCCTGGTTCCAGTAGCTCTCCGGCTCCGGGTTCAGCCAGATCACCGCCCGCGAACGGTCGTGGATCTGCTTCATCAGGTCGAGCCGCGGCTCGGCGAAGTTGGAGCGCCCGTCGCCGAGGATGATCACCGTCGTGTGCCGGTCCAGCCGGTCGAGGTGGTCGTCGCAGAAGTCGGTCAGCGCCTGGCCGTAGTCGGTCTGCTGGAAGCCGATGGTCTGCAGCACCTTGAGGATCGCGCCCTCGACACCGTTCTCGTCGAGGATGTCGTTGACGCTGATCATCCGTCCGGAGAAGGCGAAGGCGTCCATCCGGTCGACCACCTCGTTGAGGCTGTAGAGGAAGGTCAGCAGGAACTGGGCGGCGGCGGCCACCGACTTGGAGACGTCGCAGATCGCCACGATCGACGGCTTGTCGATCTTCTTGATCTTCCATTCGATCTCGAACGGCACCCCGCCGTGCGCCATCGACTTTCGCAGGGTCTTGCGAACGTCCAGGTGGCCCTTGTTGGCGATGTGCCGGCGGCGCGAGTAGCGGTCTGCCAGGCGCTTGGCCATGCGCTTGACGATCGCCTGCATCATGGCGAGGTCGACCGGGTCGATGCCGCCGTCGGCGTTGAGCGCCTTGCGGGCCAGCATCTCCTCGCGCAGCGACTTGGCCGATCCCGCCGCATAGAGGTTGTGCTGGCGCTCGACGTAGGCCTGCGCCTGGGCGACCAGCGCCTTGCGCCGCTGATCGAGCTTCTCGGCGAGGGCCCGGCCCTCGGCCTGGCGGCGCGCGCTGGCGATGATCTGCTCGATCTCGGCCAGCCCCATCTCGTCCAGCAGCCGCCGCGTCATCCGGCTGCGCTGGGTGGTCAGGCGGATCTCGGCGACGCCGGCGCGCTGGGCGGCTTCCTCCATCGACTGCTGCAGCGCCGCCTGGTCGCCGCCCAGCAGCATCTGGGCGAGCTGCGAGCCCTCGGCGGCCGCATCGGATTGCGGCGTCTGGTCCTGCTCGGCGGACTCGCCCTCGTTGCTCTTCTCGCCCTCGTCCGGCGGCGGCATGTCGAAGGCGTTGCGGGTGAAGAAGGTCTCGAAGGTGACGTCGAACCGCTCCACCTCGTCCGGGCTCTTGGCGAGGCTGACGCACAGGGCGTCCTTGAAGAGCTCGCGGTCGGCATAGCCGGTGACCGCCACCGCCCGCGCCGCGTCGATCGCCTCGGCCGGCGAGACGCGCACGTCCGCAGCGCGGAGCGCGCGGATGAACTCCTCGAGGGTGTGCTGCATCGTCCCTTACGCCGGCCGGCGCTGCAGCAGGTCGACGATCTGCGGTTCGACCGCGGCGATGTCCTGCTCGAACTTCAAGATGACGTTGAGCGTGTCGCGCACCAGCGCCGGGTCGAGGCTGCCGGCGTGCAGCAGCACGAGGGCGCGGGCCCAGTCCACCGTCTCGGAGATCGACGGCGCCTTGCGGAGGTCGAGGCTGCGGAGGGTCTGGACGAAGGCCACGAGCTCCTTGGTGAGGGTGGCCTCGATGTCGGGCACGCGGCTGGCGACGATCCGCTCCTCCAGCGCCGGTTCGGGCAGCGGGATGTGCAGGTGCAGGCAGCGGCGCTTCAGGGCGTCGCCCAGGTCGCGCACGTTGTTGGAGGTGAGGAAGACGATCGGCGGCGTCTTGGCCGCGATCACGCCGAGCTCGGGAATCGACACCTGGTAGGCCGACAGCACCTCGAGCAGGAAGGCCTCGAAGGCCTCGTCCGATTTGTCGATCTCGTCGATCAGCAGGACGCAGCCGTCATCCTCGCGCAGCGCCCGCATCAGCGGCCGCGGCTCCAGGAACGGCTCGGAGAAGAACAGGTCGCCCATCCCGTGCAGGCGATCCATCGCCTGGTCCATGGTCTTGGCGTCGGCGAGCGTCTCGCCCATCCGATCCTTCAGGATCTGGGTGTAGAGCAGCTGCTTGCCGTATTTCCACTCGTACAGCGCCTTGGACTCGTCGAGGCCCTCGTAGCACTGCATCCGGATCAGCGGCAGGCCGAGCAGCTTGGCGGTGGAGAGCGCCAGCTCGGTCTTGCCGACGCCCGCCGAGCCTTCCACCAGGATCGGCTTCTGCAGGTTGGCGGACATGTAGAGCGCCGTCGCGATGCGGCGAGAGGCGATGTAGCCGACGCTGGCGAGGCCCTCGATCAGGGCGTCGACGGAGCTCATGGGATTGGCGGCGGCCGAAGCACGCGCCGCCGAAGTGGAAACGGTCAAAGGATCGGACTTTCGAAATGGGATCGTCGAAAGGCCCGATTGTGCAGAACCCCGGCGCTCAGGGCAAACCCCAAGCGCCGGCGCCCCTACGTCAGATGTCGAACTTCACGCCCTGGGCCAGCGGCAGGGTGCGGCCATAGTTCACGGTGTTGGTGGCCCGGCGCATGTAGGCCTTCCAGGAATCGGAGCCCGCCTCGCGGCCGCCGCCGGTCTCCTTCTCGCCCCCGAACGCCCCGCCGATCTCGGCGCCCGAGGGGCCGATGTTGACGTTGGCGATGCCGCAGTCCGAGCCGCGCGCCGAGGTGAAGAGCTCGGCCTCGCGCATGTCGTTGGTGAAGATCGAGGAGGACAGGCCCTGGGGCACGTCGTTGTTGAGTGCGATCGCCTCGGCCAGGTCCTTGTACGTCATGACGTAGAGGATCGGCGCGAAGGTCTCGCGGCGCACCACGTCGGTCTGGCCGGGCATTTCCACGAGGGCCGGGCGCACATAGGCCGCCTGGCCGCCCGCCACCTCGACGGGCTCGCCGCCGGTCACCTGGCCGCCGGCGGCGCGGGCGTCGGCCAGCGCGCGCTGCATGGCTTCGAAGGCGCCATGGTCGATCAGCGGGCCCACCAGCGTGCCCGCCGCGCGCGGATCGCCCACCGGCACGGAGGCGTAGGCCGACTTCAGCCGCGGCAAGAAGGCGTCATAGAGGCTCTCGTGCACGAACAGGCGGCGCAGGGTCGTGCACCGCTGCCCCGCGGTGCCCATGGCCGCGAAGGCGACGCCGCGCAGGGCGAGGTCGAGGTCGGCGGTGGGCGCGAGGATCGCGGCGTTGTTGCCGCCCAGCTCCAGGAGCGCGCGGGCAAAGCGGCTCGCCAGGCGGGGGCCGACGGCGCGGCCCATGGCGGTCGAGCCGGTCGCCGAGACCAGCGGCACCTTCGGATGGTCGACGAGGGTCTCGCCCACCTCGCGGCCGCCGATCACCACGGCCGACAGGCCCTCGGGCGCGTCGGGGCAGCGGGCGCAGGCCTTCTCGAACAGCGCCTGGACGGCGAGGGCGGTGAGCGGGGTCTTCTCAGACGGCTTCCAGATCACCGAGTCGCCGCAGACGAACGCCAGCGCCGAGTTCCAGGACCAGACGGCGACCGGGAAGTTGAACGCGGTGATCACGCCCACCACGCCCAGCGGATGCCAGGTCTCCATCATCCGGTGGTCGGCGCGTTCGGTGGCGATGGTCAGGCCGAACAGCTGGCGGGAGAGACCGACCGCGTAGTCGCAGATGTCGATCATCTCCTGGACTTCGCCCTCGGCCTCGGAGGTGATCTTGCCGGCCTCGAGGGTGACGAGGCGGCCGAGGTCCGCCTTGGCGCCCCGCAGCTCCTCGCCGAGCAGGCGCACCAGCTCGCCGCGGCGCGGCGCCGGGACGTTGCGCCAGGTGAGGAAGGCGGCATGCGCCGCCTCGATGGCCGCCTGGACGCGCTCGGCGCTGGTGTCCTGGACCTGGGCGATGGTCTCGCCGGTGACGGGCGAGCGGACGGCGCGGCTGCCGGCGCTCCACAGCTCCTGACGGACGCCCAGGCGTTCGAGGACTTCGGCGGCTTCCGAGGCCGCGGAGGCGATCTTGGTCTGCAGGTTCATGGTCTCGAAGCTTTACTCGGCGGCGGCGCGAAAGGCGATCTGGTCTTCCGGCGCGTAGTAACGGCCGAACCGGTTGGCGAGGAAGGCCTCCAGCGGAATGTCCTCCTGGCGGATGAAGCCCTTCTGCGGCAGTTGCCCCTCGGCCAGCATGTCCAGCACCGCGCAGATCGCGCCGGCGGTGGTGATCTGGATGGCGCTCTTCATCTCGCCGCCAATCATCTGGGCGTAGACCTTGTTGACGTAGGTCTCCTGCATCAGCCGCCCGTCCTTCAGGCCCGAGACGGTGACGAAAACGATGACCACGTCCTGCAGGGTCGCCGGCAGGGCGTTCTCCAGGATGTCCTTCAGGATGTGGCGGCGGTTGCGCAGGTTCAGGTCGTTGAGCAGCGCCTTCATGATCGAGGCGTGGCCCGGGTAGCGGATGGTCTTGTAGTTGAGGTTGCGCACCTTGCCGTCGAGGGTCTGGCACAAGGTGCCGAGCCCGCCCGAGGTGTTGAAGGCCTCGTAGGTCACCCCGTCGAGGGCGAATTCCTCGCACTCCTCGAGGGGCGGCACCTCGCGCAGCTTACCGTTCAGCACGGCCTCGCAGGGCTCGCAGTATTCGTTGATCACCCCGTCGGTCGACCAGGTGAGATTGTAGTTCAGGGCGTTCGAGGGATAGCGCGGCAGGGCGCCGACCCGCAGGCGAACGTCGTGCAGTTCGTCGAAGTGCTTGGCCAGCTCCCAGGCGGCGATGGTGATGAAGCCGGGGGCCAGGCCGCACTGCGGAATGAACGCCGTGCCCGAGGTCTGGGCGAGCTCGCGGGTCACGCGGCTGGAGGCGACGTCCTCGGTGAGGTCGAGGTAGTGGGCGCCGGCCGCCGCGGCGGCGCGGGCGACCGTCACCGTCAGGTGGTACGGGGCGCAGTTGACCACGGCGAAGCAGCCTTTCAGGCGCTCGGCCAGTTTGGCCGGATCGTCGATCGGCATGGCCGCCGTCTCGACGCCGCTCTTCAGGGCCGCCAGGGCCTCGGCGGACTGGTCGATGACCCGGACCTCATAGGCTCCCGAGCTGATCAGCAGATCGACGACAGTCGATCCGATCTTGCCCGCGCCGATGACCGCGATCTTGCGCATGTGCTCCGCCTCCCAGGATTTCGTAGACTCAAGCGTCGGCCACGGCTCAGCCGGATTCAATTGGCAGTTCGGCGGAATTGAGGGATGTTCTGGGCGTATCGCCGAACCATGGCGTCGGAATGGCAAGATGGACGACCTCGACCAGCACCTGCTCGCCCGGCTGCGCGAGAACGCCCGCGCCCCGGTGGCCGAACTCGCCCGCGCGCTCGGCCTGTCGCGCACCACCGTGCAGAGCCGGCTGGCGCGGCTGGAGCGCAGCGGTGTGATAGCCGGCTATTCGGTGAAGCTCTCCGAGGCCGAGACCGCCCGGCAGATCCACGCCTACGTCATGCTGACGGTGGAGCCGAAACAGGCCGCCGCGGTGATCCAGGCGCTGCGCCGCCTGCCCGGGGTGCGCACCCTGCAGTCGGTCAGCGGCCCCTTCGACATGATCGCCGAGGTCGAGGCGCCGTCGGTCGCCGAGATGGACGGCCTTATCGACGAGATCGGTGCGGTGAAAGGCGTGGAGCGCACGAACTCCTCGATCGTGCTCTCCACCAAGTTCGATCGCTAGCGCACCGGCTCCGGCGCAGGGGCGGTTTCGCCGGTGCGGGCGCGCCGCCGGGCCCGCACCGCCGCCGCCAGCTTGTCGAGCAGGGTCACCGACGACTCCCAGTCGATGCAGGCGTCGGTAACCGACTGGCCGTAGGTCAGCGGCCGCCCCGGGACGTGGTCCTGGCGGCCGGCGACGAGATGACTCTCGATCATCACGCCCATGATGGCGGTTTCCCCCGCGGCCACCTGGGCGGCGACCTCCAGCGTGACCGGCGGCTGGTTGCGGTGGTCCTTGCCGCTGTTGGCATGGCTGACGTCGATCATCACCCGCTCGGGCAGGCCCGCCTTGCGCAGCTCCACGGCGGCGGCGGCGATGCTGGTGGCGTCGTAGTTCGGCCGCTTGCCGCCGCGCAGCACGATGTGGGCGTCCGGGTTGCCGGTGGTGGCCGCGACGGCCGCGCGCCCCTCCTTGGTCACGGCCAGGAAATGATGCGGGCTGGACGCGGCGAGCACCGCGTCGACCGCGACCTTCACATCGCCCGCCGTGCCATTCTTGAAGCCGACGGGGCAGGAGAGGCCGGAGGCCATCTCGCGGTGGATCTGGCTCTCGGTGGTGCGCGCCCCGATCGCGCCCCAGGCCACCAGGTCCGCCAGGTACTGCGGCGTCATCACGTCCAGGAATTCGCAGGCGGCCGGCAGCTCGAGCGCATTGACCTCCAGCAGCAGCCGCCGGGCGCGGCGCAGCCCCTCGTTGATCTTGAAACCGCCGTCCATGTCCGGGTCGTTGATCAGACCCTTCCAGCCGACGGTGGTGCGCGGCTTCTCGAAGTAGACCCGCATGACGACCTCGAGATCACCGGCGTGACGCCGCCGCTCCGGCGCCAGCCGGCGGGCGTACTCCATGGCCGCGGCCGGATCGTGGATCGAGCACGGACCGATGACCACCACCAAGCGGTCGTCCTCGCCCTGCAGGATGCGGTGCACGGACTGACGCGCGTCGGTCACCACGTCGGAGATGCGCGAGGTGGACGGCAACTCGCCGATCACCTGCGAGGGCGGCGAGAGCACGTCGAGCTGGCGGATGCGGAGGTCTTCGGTCGGGCGGGTCATGGTCGGGTCCTGGAGTGGAGCAGGTCCGGCGGCATGAAAAAAGCCGCCAGGTTCCTGGCGGCTGCGAGAGGGTTCGGCGGTTGGTCTTAGGCCGAACGATCCTCTGCCGGCGCCAGGGGCGTCGGATAGCCAAAGTACCAAAACGAATATTGGCTGGCGGCGAGGATCATCGGGACAGGCTTATAGAGGCCGCACGTCGCGGAGTCACCCCCGGCGGTGACGCTCGGCCTCGCGCAGGCTGTTATGGATGCGGGTGGCCGCGATGGCGCCTTCCCCTTCGGCCGTGGAGATCTGATTCAACCCGCGCACCACGTCGCCGGCGGCGTACAGGCCCGGGATGGATGTCTCCTGGTGCTCGCCGACCACCAGCCGGCCGCTTTCGTCGAGCTGCGCGCCGGCCGCGACCGCCAGCTGGTTCCGGGGCAGTACGCCAAGCGCCGCATAGAGGCTGTCGAACACCTCTCTTCGGCCAGGCCCGAAGCAGACCGCGGCGATCCGTTCGCGATCCAGGACCACGCTCTCGATGGGTGTCTCGATCAGCTCGACGCCTGCGAACCCGAGCTCCTCGCGCGCCTCTGCCGGCAGGTCCTGGGGCGCCCCAACATGGATCAGGGCGACCTTCGGCGTGTAGGTCGTGATGAACATCGCCTCGCGGGCGGAGTGGGCGTCGGCGCCGATGACCCCCACCCTCTGGCCGATGGTCTCGTAGCCGTCGCAGATCGGGCAGATGCGGATCAGGCCCTTAGCGACCGCCTCCTGCACCCCCGGGATGGCCGGCTCGATGTCGATCAGGCCGGTAGCGATGAGGACGGTGCGGGCCCGGATTTCCTCGCCGGCGAGGTCGAGGCGGAAATCCTCGCCCTCGCGCGCGAGCCGTTCGACGCGGCCGTCGCGGAAGCGCGCGCCGTACTTCTCGGCCTGCAGCCGCATGCGGGCGAGGAGGTCGCGGCCGCGCACGCCGTCGGGAAATCCGGGGTGATTGCGGCTCAAGGGGATCCGCGCCGCCCGGCTGGAGCCGGCGTCCACCACCAGGACGTCGCGCCGGAAGCGGCCCAGATAGATGGCCGCGGTCAGTCCGGCAGGCCCGGCGCCCACCACTACGCAATCGTGCATTCGGCCCTTTCCGTCCCCTCAACCCACGGATCCGACAGCACAACCGCGGCTGTGCTCATAAACCGGACCTCAACACCTGAGGTTCAATTTGCGACCCGATTTCGGGTTCCCGGGCTGGGTCCATGAAGAGTTTGTCGCGTCGTTTCCTGGTGAGCGTCGGCCTGATGTCGTTGATCGTCACGATCCTCGGCAGCGTCGGCGCCTTCGTGGTCTTCAGCCGTGAGCTGTCCGACCGGCAGATCACCTTCCTCGGGGATTATGTCCGCGAACGCAGCAGCAATGTGGACAGCCGCTTCTCGAAGCTGACGGCCCTGCACGAGGCCGCGGCCGAGGAGCTCGGCCGGCGGATGAACCGGTTGAGCGCCGCCGATGTGGACGCGCTCGCCGAGGACTATTTCCCGCTCCGCCCCGACGGCACGCGCCGCAGTCTCGACAAGTGGTTCGACGGGGCGATGAACCATGGCGAATACACCTACGGCATGGGCGCGCTGATCGCCCACGCCGACAAGCTGACGCCGGAGCAGAAGAAGCTGCTGGTGGCCTCCTTCGAGCTGGTCTCCGACTTCGGCCAGGCGGCGCGCAAGGACTACGACAACTTCTACTTCTTCCAGGCGCCGGCGACCCGGCTGGTCATGTACGGTCCGGCGCGGCCCGACCGACTGATGTTCTACCGGCACGAGGCGCCGGCCGATCTCGACCTGACCAAGGAGGAGATCGCCTATCTCACCTCGCCGAAGGAGGATCCGTCCCGCGCGACCCGCTGCACGAACCTGCAGCACCTGGTCCAGGATGCGCACGGCGAGAAGCTCGCCACCGCCTGCATGACGCCCGCCTACGTGAACGGCCGCTACGTGGGTGCGTTCGGCTCCTCCATCGAGCTGACCGGCTTCCTGCTCGATGCGGTGAAGCGGCCGCTGCCGGGCGCCTCCAGCCTGATCGTCACCCAGAAGGGCGAGCTGATCGCCTATCCGGGTTTCATCGTCCCCGGAAAGGCCGCGGACGCCACCGTCGCGGGGTACGAGAAGACCCTGGGCCTCAGGCGCCTGGCCGCCGCCATCGCCAAGGACGGCCGCCGCTCCGGTGTCATCACCAGCCCCGATGGCCGCCAGATCGTCGCCTTCGGCCGCCTCGAAGGGCCCGACTGGTACATGCTGCTGACCTATCCCAAGGCCGAGGTCGCGGCCTCGGCGGCGCGGTCGGCTTCGTGGGTGCTGCTGCTCGGGGCGATCGCCTGTGTGCTGCAGACGCTTCTCGTGGTGATCCTCGCCCAGCGGACCATCGTCTGGCCGGTGCGCAAGCTGGCCGCCTCCTGCGAGCCGGAGACGTTCGGCGCGGCCGAGCGGCCCGACGTGGCCGACGTGGAGCGCCGGCCCGACGAGATCGGCGTCCTCGCCAAGGCGCTACGGCAGGAGCGCGAGAAGGTCGAGCAGGTCATGTCTTCGCTGGAGGACCGGGTTCGCGACCGCACCGCCCAGCTCGAACGGGCCAACGCCGAGAAGTCCCGTTTCCTCGCCAACATGAGCCACGAGCTGCGCACGCCGCTCAACGGGGTCATCGCCATCTCCGAGACCCTGGCCCGCAAGCAGACCACCAAGAAGGGACGAGAGCTCGCCGAGCTGATCGTCTCCTCGGGGCGGCTCCTGGAGCGGGTGCTCACCGACATCCTCGACTTCTCGAAGATCGAGGCCGGCGAGATCAAGCTGGCGCGCGACGAGTTCGACATGACCTCGCTGGTCGCCGGCATCGCCGAGCTGCACCGCGCCTCGGCCGAATCCAAGGGGCTGATGTTCGAGTGGTGTGTCGCGGAGGGGGCGGTCGGGCGCTTCGCCGGCGACACGGTCCGCCTCACCCAGGTGCTCTCGAACCTGCTCTCGAACGCGGTGAAATTCACCGAGACCGGCGAGGTGGTCCTGAGCGTGAAGCCCTACGGCGTTGGCGTCTGCTTCGAGGTGTCCGACACCGGCATAGGCTTCGACGCCGAGGTGAAGAAGCGCCTGTTCCGCCGCTTCGAGCAGGCCGACGCCTCGATCCGCCGCCGCTTCGGGGGCACTGGCCTCGGCCTGGCCATCAGCCGCTCGCTCATAGAGCTGATGGGCGGGCGTATCGAGGTTGCCTCCAAGCCGGGCGAGGGATCGACCTTCACCGTCCATGTGCCGCTGGAGCGCGTCGAGGGCGAGAGCGCGGCCGAGGCGGCCCAGGAGCCGGAGACCATCGACATCGCCGGGGCGCGGGTGCTGCTGGCCGAGGACCATCCGACCAACCAGAAGGTCGTGCAGCTCATCCTGGAGTCGGTCGGCGTCACGCCGGTCATCGTCGAGAACGGCGCCCTGGCGCTGGACGTCCTGAAGACCGAGCCCTTCGACGTGGTGCTGATGGACATGCAGATGCCGGAGCTCGACGGCCTGTCGGCCACCAGCCTCCTGCGGGCCCACGAACGGGAGATCGGCGGCCGCCGCACGCCGGTGATCATGCTCACGGCCAACGCCCTCGACGAGCACGTGAAGGCGAGCCTCGAGGCTGGTGCGGACGCCCACCTCTCCAAGCCCATCCGCGCCATGGCCCTGATCGAGGCGATCATGGTCGCCATGATCAGCCGCGAGGATCCTCAGAGCGGCGCGCGGGTGGCCTGATCCGGCCCGGCCTACTGCAAGGTGTAAAGGTAGGCCGCCATGTCCCGCGCCTGCTGGTCGGAGGCGCCGGTGGGCGGCATGGCGCTCTGCGGGTCGAACTGGTGCGGGTCCTGGATCCAGCGGACCAGGTTCGCCGGCGTATTGTTCGCCCGCCCGCCGATGAAGGCGCGCCCCGCGAAATGGGTCAGGGGCGGGCCGACCCGTCCGGCCGCGCCGTGGACGCCGGGAATCTCGTGGCAGCCGCCGCACGACAGCCTGGCGAGCGTATCGCGCCCCGCAGCGGGATCGCCGCCGGTCAGCACATGAACCTTCCGGTCGAGGCGGCGGTGCGCGTCGATCTGATTGGCGACGAAGCCGCCTCCCGCGATCAGCACCGCCAGCACGGCGAAGCCGGCCAGTGTCGGTCCCCTAGCCATGGGCCGCCTCCCGTGGCGCGTTGCGCAGCGCCGGCGCCAGCAGCAGCACCGCGATCAGGGCGTGGAACAGGCCGCCCGGCGCCCACATCAGCACGCCTGCCAGCTGCTGGTCCTGGCTCGGCGTCAGGCCGAAGGCGGCCAGGCCGAGGGCGGCGTAGGGCCCATACCAGGGGCTTTCCGACAGCGCCATGAAGGCGCCGAGCGCGCCGGTCGCCATGGAGGTGACGAACAGCAGGGCCGCCGCCATCCACGGGCTGCGGCGCGGCGACAGCATGGCCTGCCAGAAGAGCAGGGCGGCGATGAAGAAACTGAGGTGCTGGGCCGCGTGCCAGGCCTCCGACCGGAGGGCCAGGTCGAACAGCGAGGGCAGGTGCCAGATCCACAGCGCCGCCGCCTGCAGCACCGTGGCGAGCACCGGGTCGGTGATCGTCCGCCAGGCTCCGGCGGCCGCATCGTTGCGCGCGACCTCGGCCAAGCCCCGGCGCGCCGCCGCCGGGAAGGCCCAGAGCAGCACGCCCAGCGGCCGGGCGAGAACGAGCAGGGGCGCGGCGGCGAGCATGATCAGCTCGTGCTCGACCATGTGGGCCGTGAAGGAACGGGCGCCGAGCGCATGCAGCGGGGTCAGGGTCGCGCCACCCAGCACGATCATACCCGCGGCGAACAGACGGCCGCGCCGGTCGAGCTCGCCGCGACCGGGCCCTGAGCGGCGGCGCAGGCGCAGGAAGCCCGTCGCGTGAAGCCCCACGGCGACCAGCATCGGGATCAGCATCCAGGGCTCGGGACCCGGCCAGCGGTGTGGCTCCACGCTCGCCGTGTGGGCCAGCGCCGGGCGGGCCGACACGGCGAGGACAAGGCACAGGAGCAGGCGGGGCGCCGGCCGTCTCATCGCGCGCACGCCGGCACGATCAGGCTGGCGAGGGTCCCGAACAGGATGGCCAGGAAGAAGATGGCGGCGGTCGCCGCGCCCACCGCAGCGGAAAAGCGCCGGGTGTCGGAGCGCTCCTCTCCCCTGCCCGCCGCGCGGGCGGTCCAGGACATCCATCCGCCGGCGATCGTCACCAGGCCGCAGACGGCGGCCAGCAGCAGGGTCCAGAGCACGCCGCCGAAGTGGCAATCCCAGTAGTTGGCGTTGGCGCCGAACTGCTGGTGGGCGAACCAGGCGGCGGCGCCGGCGAACAGGCCCGTCCATGGGGTCCAGGGGGATCGGCGGAGCTCGGGGGTCATGGGGCCCACCTCGGCGCCCAGTAGACGAGAAGGTAGATCGGCAGCCAGGTGGCGACCACGAAGCTCCAGTAGACGGCGTCGTCGTCCACGTCGGAGAGCCGTTCGCTGCTCACCGGGTGCGTGAAGAGGAAGACGGTCAGGAAGCCGGTGTCCACGAAGTCGGTGATCAGGTGGACCGTGTGCAGCAGCATCAGCGCCCAGGTGACCGAGCCATAGGCGTCCTGGTCCCAGCGGGTGTTGAGGTGCGGGAACTCGAAGGCGCGGATGACGAGGCAGATGGCGTTCAGGATGGCGACGATCACGGCCAGCTTGCGCGTCGCGGCCCGATCCAGCCGCCGCGAGGCGCGCGACAGCAGGATCGTGGGGTAGAGGCTGACCAGCAGCAGCACGGTCTGGGCCGTGCCCCAGAAGAGGTCGGGGGCCGAGGTGGCGAGGGGCCACTGGCTGTTGGCGTTCATCAGATAGACGTAGGCCGCGCAGCCCAGGGCGAAGCCGGCGCTCTCCATCAGCATGAAGGCGCACCCGGCCCAGTACCAGAGGCTGTGGCTCCGGAAGCCGGAGGCCGGCAGCGTCGAGAGGTCCAGTCCCCGCGGCGCCTTCATGCGAGGGCTCCGGGGATGTTCTTCTCGGCTGCGCCGATGCGCTTCGAATGGCCCTTCTTGGGCCAGAACCAGCCGAGGATGCAGAGGGCGAAGGGGATCGAACCCCAGACCAGCCACCATTCGTCGAAGACCGAGCCGACGAACAGCACGGACACCGAGAGGGTGGTGATGAACGGCCAGATGCTGGGCTCGGGCGAGCCGTGGCGCACGTCGGGCTCGGCGTCGACGAGGCCAGTCAGCAGCACCTCGCGGTGTTCGACGCTGAGCCCCTGAAGCGTCGCCGGCCCGCCCGGGGACATCCACAGCGGCTCGCGCCCTTCCACCACCGGCGGGCGCGGGAGATTGTACGACGGCGGCGGCGAGGCAGTGGCCCACTCCAGTCCGCCGCCGCCCCAGGGATTGGGTCCCGCGATCCGTCCGCGCCGGTAAGCCATTGCGAAGTTCACGAGGTAGACCAGGACGCCTGTGGCCAGCACATAGGCGCCGAGCGTGGAGAGCAGGTTGAGCCCGCCCCAGCCCATGTCCTGCGGATAGGTCCAGACCCGCCGCGGCATGCCCCAGAGCCCGAGGATGTGCATGGGGAAGAAGGCCGTGTGGAAGCCGAGGAAGATGAGCCAGAAGCTGAGCTTGCCGGCGCGTTCGTTCGGCATCCGTCCGATCGCCTTCGGGAACCAGTAGTAGAGGCCGCCGAGCAGCGGGAAGACCGCGCCGCCGATCAGCACATAGTGGAAGTGGGCGACGACGAAGTAGGTGTCGTGCACCTGGGTGTCCAAGGGCACCGAGGCCAGCATCACGCCGGACAGTCCGCCCATCACGAAGGTGATGATGAAGCCGACGACGAACAGCATCGGCGTCGCCAGTCGCGGCTTGCCGTCCCACATGGTCGCCAGCCAGCAGAAGATCTGCACGCCCGAGGGCAGGGCGATGGTCATCGAGGCGGCGGTGTAGAAGCTGTCGCCCATGTGCGGCAGGCCCGTCGCGAACATGTGGTGGACCCACAGGCCGAAGGCGAGGAAGCCGGTGGCGAGCAGCGACAGGACGATGGCCGGATAGCCGAACACCGAACGCCGGCAGAAGGTCTGGGTGATCTCGCTGACCATGCCCAGGCCCGGCAGGAAGATGATGTATACCTCCGGGTGGCCGAAGAACCAGAAGAGGTGCTGGTAGAGCAGGGTCGAGCCGCCCTCGGCGTAGTTGTAGAAGTGGGTGCCGATCAGCCGGTCCGAGATCAGGAAGCTCGAGGCCAGCATGACCGCCGGCATGGCCAGCATGATCATGAAGGCGGTGACGAGCTGCGCCCAGACGAACAGCGGCATGCGGGCGAGCGTCATGCCAGGCGCGCGCATCTTGAAGATGGTGGTGGCCGTCGAGGCGGCGGCGGCCATGCCCGAGACCTCGGTGAAGGTGATCATCTGGGCCCAGAAGTCGGCGCGCTTGCCCGCCCCATACTCCGGCCCGGAGAGCGGCACGTAGGCGAACCAGCCCACGTCGGGCCCGACGTTCATGACGAAGCCGATCCAGAGGAAGAGGCCGCCCGCCAGGTACATCCAGTAGCTGAAGGCGTTGAGCCGCGGGAACGCCATGGATCGCGAGCCGACCATCAGCGGCACCAGGTAGAGGCCCATGGCCTCCATGATCGGCACGGCGAACAGGAACATCATCGTCGTGCCGTGCATGGTGAAGATCTGGTTGTAGCGGTCGGGGCTGATCAGGCCGCTCTCCGGCCGCGCCAGCTGGGCGCGCATCACCGCCGCCAGCAGGCCGGCGAGCACAAAGAAACCGATGGCGGTGACGATGTAGCGCTTGCCGATCTCCTTGGGATCGACGGTGGTCAGCCAGCCCCAGAGGCCCGGCGGCGTCGCCCAGGTGCGAGCCAGCCGCTCGGTCTCGGCGGCGGGTGCGGCGCTGGTCTCGGCCGCGCTCATTTCAGCGTCTCCAGATAGCTCACCACCGCGTTCAGCTCGTCGGACGACAGCGCCACCCGCGGCATACTCGTGCCCGGCTTCACCCCTTGCGGATCGGCGATCCAGGCCTGCAGGTCGCCGCGCGTGTTCGGCCGCGTGCCCGCCGCGATGTGGGCGCGGCTCATCAGGTGAGTCAGGTCGGGGCCGACCGTCCCGCCGGCGTCGGTCCCCTGGATGCGATGGCACATGACGCAGGCCTTGGAGGTGAAGACCTGCTTGCCCTCGATGGCCTCGAAGTCCTTCGGGTCAACCGCCGAGGCCACCTGCCGCTGGCGCCAGGCCTCGAAGGTCTTGGGATCGTCGACCTGCACGTCGAAGGCCATCTTGGCGTGTTCGAAGCCGCAGAACTCGGCGCACTGGCCGCGGAAAGAGCCGACGCGGCGCGGCGTGATCGCCATGTAATTGGTGCGCCCCGGGATCAGGTCGGTCTTGCCGGACAGGTTGGGCACCCAGAAGGAGTGGATGACGTCGTTCGCCTGCAGCTCGATGACGGCCGGCCGGTTCACCGGCAGGTGCAGCACGTTGGCGGTGGTGAAGTTTTCGGACGGGCCTTGCCCGCGGTAGTCCACCTGCCACCACCACTGGTTCGCCGTCACCTTGATGCGCAGCGGGTCGGGCCCGACCTCGGCCAGGCTGCGGTCGACCAGGAAGCTCACGGTGGTGAGCAGCACCAGCCCGGCGACGATCAGGGCGATCCATCCGGTCAGGCCGCGGGACAGCAGGTCGTCGGCCGCCGTCTCGCCCACGGCCGGGGTGTCCGGCTCGGCGCGCCGCTGGCGGGCCCGCCACAGGGCCCAGGCGAGGAAGGCCAGCACCAGCAGGTACATCACCCCGCAGACGCCGAGCATGGTGCGCCAAATCAGGTCGATGTGCCGCGACTGGTCGGCGGCCGGATCGAGCATCGTCTGGACGCCGCGGCAGCCGGCGAGGCAGCTTGCCAGGCCCGCGGCCGCGAGGGTTTTCCCCCAGCGCCTCATCAGCCGCCGCCCGCCTTGACGGCCGCAGCGTCGCCCGCCTGAGGCTTGGCGTCGGCGTTGTTGATCGGCGGCGTCGAGCGGATGGCGTCCTGCCGGCTGGGCGCGGCGATCTTGTTCGCCTCACCCGACAGCGAGCGGACGTAGGCGGCGATCTCCCAGATCTGCGCCTCGGGGATCTTGTCCTTGAAGGAGGGCATCCCGTTCGGCCGCCCTTGCGAGATGGAGGCGTAGATCTGCTCCATCTTGCCGCCGTAGCGCCACGTCTCGTCCATCAGCGGCGGGCCGATGCCGCCGCCGCCGTTGAAGTGGCAGCCCACGCAGTTGAACCATTTGAAGTACCGCTGCCCGTTGGCGATGTGGAAGGCGTTGCCTTCGTACTCCTGGGCGCGGGGATCGTCGGGCGTCGGCGAGGGGACCGGCCCCGGATAGAGGTCGCTGACGCTGACGGCGTGCGGACCGGTCTCGGCGGTCGGCGTCGGCTTCAGGTCCCGCGCTTCGCGGTTACAGGCGCCAAGCGTCAGCGCGGCCACCGCCGGCGCAATGCTGATCGCGCGCGCGAGCACACCCATGCGTCTCCTCCGGGACAGACCAACTCGCAGAGCTCGGCCGTGTTCCCGGAGGAGGGTGGGTTATCGCTCGCCGGTCAGGGCGCTTCGTTGGAGAAGACGATGGTGCCGGAAGCCGCGAACATGCCGCCGACGCCGTGCGCGATGCTGATCTTCGCGCCCGGCACCTGGGCCGGAGCGATGCCGCGCATCTGCCTGACGCTCTCCTGCAAGGCGTACATGCCGTACATGCCCGAGTGCATGTAGGACAGCCCACCGCCGTTGGTGTTCAGCGGCAGCTTGCCCCCTGGTTTTCCATTTGAAGGCGGCCGGGTGTTCCCCTCGCGGATGAACGCCGCCGCCTCGCCGGGCTTGCAGAAACCGAGGTCCTCCAGGCCGTAGAGCGGCAGGTGGGCGAAGGCGTCGTAGATCATCAGGTGATCCACGTCCTTGTGGCTGATGCCCGCCTCGTCGAAGGCCTTCTTCCCCGAGACACGGAACGCCTTGGAGGTGGTGAAGTCCTCCATCTGGCTGACCATCGGCGTCTCGACGCTCTCGCCCGTGCCGAGGACGTAGACCGGCTTCTGCGGGAAGTCCTTGGCCCGATCGGCCGAGGTCAGGATCAGCGCCCCGCCGCCGTCGGTGACGAGGCAGCACATCAGCAGGCGGAACGGCCAGGCGATCATCGGCGAGTTCAGCACGTCGTCGACGGTGATCGGGTCCTTGAAGGTCGCCCGCGGGTTCTTGGCCGCCCACTCGCGCTGGACCACCGCAACCTGGGCGAGGTCTTCCTCGGTGTAGCCGCGCTCCTTCAGGTAACGGAGCACCGGGACGGTGAACATGGTCGGCGGGCTGGTCACGCCGTAGGGCATCTCGAACTGGCCCATCAGGCTCGACGGCGAACGGCCGAAGCCGCCGGCGCCCACGCGCGAACGGCCGCTCTCGCCGTGGGTGATCAGGATGGTCTTAGCCAGACCCTCGTTGATCGCCGCGGCGGCGTGCCGGACGTGCAGCATGAAGGAGCAGCCGCCGACGCTCGTGCCGTCGGCGTAGGTCGGGGTGATGCCCAGGTAGTGGGCGAGCTCGACGGGGCTGATGCCGGCGGTTGCCACGCCGTCGATGTCCGACGGCTTCAGGCCGGCGTCGGCCATGGCGTTGAGGGCTGCGTCAGCGTGCAGGCCGATCACGGAGACGTCCGGGATCTTGCCCATCTTGGTGGTCTCGGCGGCGCCGACGACCGCGACGGATTTCTGCTTCATGGGTTCACGCCCCCGCCGGTTCGAAGAAGGGAAGGCTGATGTCGTCGTTCTGCTTGGCGAAGGTGACCCTCACCGGCAGGTCGAGCGGCAGGGCCTCCGGCGTCTGGGGGCAGCCGACGATGTTGGTCATCATCTTCGGGCCTTCCTCCAGCTTCACCACAGCGATGGCGTAGGGCTGGTCGCCCATGTCCGGGCGGGGCCGGTGGTTGATCACATAGGACCACAGCACGCCGCGTCCGGAGGCCTTGAAGACCTCGACTTTGCGGCTGCCGCACTTGGGGCAGAAGGGCCGAGGCGGGAAGTAGCTCCCGCCGTCGCATTCGGTGCAGCGCTGAAGGCGAAGCTCGCCCTCCCTGCACCCGTCCCAGAAATGCCGGGTCTCCGGCGTGGGCTCAGGCAGCATCCGTGGTGGCATCAATAGGTCCTGAAAAAAGGTCTTGGGTTTAAGGTCGCGCAGCAAAGCCGAGCCCGCGCCGCTTGTCGAGCCGCCGACGTTTCAGCGGGGCCTGAACCATCGGCCGGCGGCCTGGGGCTAATGCACCGCCTCCCCCACGGAGGACCCGATGACCGTCACCTGCTGCATCCGCTATGTGATCGATCCCTTCCAGAAGGACGCCTTCGAGGCCTACGCCCGCAACTGGCTGAGCATCATTCCGGCCTGCGGCGGCGACCTGCTGGGCTACTTCCTGCCGCACGAGGGCACGAACAACGTGGCCCTGGCGCTGATCTCCTTCGACAGCCTGGCGGCCTACGAGGCCTATCGCGCCCGCCTGAAGACGGACCCGGCGGGACGCGCCAATTTCGAGATGGCGCAGCGGGGCCGCTTCATCCTCGAGGAGACCCGCACCTTCCTGACCCCGGTCGCCCCATGATCGCAGTGATTTTCGAGGTCGCGCCCGCCGAGGGGCGGCGCGAGACCTATCTCGACATCGCCGCCGCCCTGGCCCCGCAGCTTTCGACGATCGACGGCTTCATCTCCATCGAACGGTTCGAGAGCCTCACCCAGCCCGGCAAGCTCCTCTCGCTGTCGTTCTGGCGCGACGAGGCGGCGGTGGCGGACTGGCGGGCGCGCGCCGATCATCGAAAGGCCCAGGGCGCAGGCCGCGGCGGCGTCTTCGCCGACTATCGGCTGCGGGTCGCGGCCGTGGTCCGCGACTATGGGATGGACGCGCGTGACCAGGCGCCGGAGGATTCGCGGGCGTTTCACCAAGCCTAGAGGCGGCCATGGCCTTCGACCTGCAACGCTTCGTCGACGCCCAGGCGAGCGTCTACCCGGGCGCCCTGGCGGAGCTGCGCGCGGGCGCCAAGCGCAGCCACTGGATGTGGTTCGTGTTCCCGCAGATCGCGGGCCTGGGCCTCAGTCCGACGGCGCAGTTCTACGCGATCGCCTCCCTGGCGGAGGCGAAGGCCTACCTGGCTCATCCGGTGCTTGGGCCCCGGCTGGTGGAATGCACGGCGGCGGTGAACGGCGTGCAGGGGCGAACCGCCCACGCCATCTTCGGCAGCCCGGACGACATGAAGTTCCGCTCCTCGATGACCCTGTTCCGGGAAGCGGCGCCCGAAGAGCGGGCTTTCCAGGCCGCGCTCGACACCTACTTCAGCGGCGCGCCGGACCCGGCGACCCTGCGCTTGCTCGGGCGATAGGCGCGGCCGGCCGCGGCTGCTAAGCCTGAGCATGTCATGACCTAGGGGGAGCGCGGCGTGCGTAAGGCTGTCTTCGGAGTCCTCATCGCGATGCTGGCGGCGCCGGCGATCGCCGCGCCCAATGCGGAGCTCGCGCGCCAGAAGGCCGAGGCCGCGGCGGTCACCATCACGCGCGACGACTGGGGCGTCGCCCACGTCCATGGCCACACCGACCGGCAGGCGGTGTTCGGCATGGCCTACGCCCAGGCCGAGGACGACTTCAACCGGGTCGAGACCAACTACATCGAATCCCTGGGCCGTTCGGCCGAAGCCGAGGGACCTGCCGCGGTCTGGAAGGACCTGCGGATGAAGCTCATCGTCGATCCCGTGGAACTGAAGGCCGACTACGCCAGGAGCCCGGCCTGGCTCAAGGCGCTGATGGACGGCTGGGCCGACGGGCTCAACTACTACCTGGCCACCCATCCCGAGGTGAAGCCGAAGGTCATCCGGCGCTTCGAGCCCTGGATGGCGCTCTCCTTCTCCGAGGGCAGCATCGGACCGGACATCGAGCGCGCCGATCTCGAGGGGCTGAAGGCCTTCTACGGCGGCGACCACCTGGCCTGGACGCGGCCCGCTCCGGACGGCCGCTACATCGAGCCGACGGGCTCGAACGGCTTCGCCATCGCGCCCTCGCGGACCAAGGACGGCCACGCGCTGCTGCTGATCAACCCGCACACCTCCTTCTTCTTCCGCTCCGAGCTACAGATAGCGAGCGACGAAGGCCTGGACGCCTATGGCGCGGTGACCTGGGGCCAATTCTTCATCTACCAGGGCTTCAACCGCCACGTCGGCTGGATGCACACCTCCACGGGCGCCGATGTGGTCGACGAGTTCGCCGAGACCGTCGTGAAGAAGGACGGCAAGCTCTTCTACCGCTACGGCTCCGAGCTGCGGCCGGTGCGCGCCAGGACCATCGTGGTTCCCTACAAGGACGCGGGCGGCGGGCTCTCGCGGCGCGCCTTCACCGCCTACTTCACCCATCACGGGCCGATCGTGCGGGCCGAGGGCGAGAAGTGGATCGCCATGGCGCTGATGAACCGACCGCTGCCGGCCCTTCAGCAATCGTGGCTGCGCACCAGGGCGCGTGACTACGCCTCCTACCTGAAGGTCGCCGAGCTCAAGGCCAACTCCTCCAACAACACCCTCTTCGCCGACGACAAGGGCGAGGTGGCCTATCTGCACCCGCAGTTCATCCCGCTGCGGGACGACCGGTTCGACTACACCAAGCCCGTCGACGGCGCGGACCCGGCCACCGACTGGCGCGGCCTCACGCCGCTCGCCGACGCGCCCCGGGTGCTCAACCCGAAGAGCGGCTGGATCTTCAACACCAACGACGAACCCTGGAACGCGGCGGGCCCCGACAGCCCGAAGAAGGCGGCCTTCCCGCGCTACATGGACCAGTTCGGCGAGAACCCCCGCGGCGTCCACGCCGCGCGGGTGTTGTCGAAGCGATCGGACTTCACCCTCAAGAGCCTCATCGAGGCGGCGTTCGATCCGGACCTGCCCGCGTTCGACCGACTGATCCCCGCGCTGAAGGCCGCCTACGACGCCACGCCGGAGGGCGATCCCCTGAAGACCCGGGTGAAGGACCAGGTGGCCGCGCTCGAAAGCTGGGACCGGCGCTGGGCCGCCGCCTCGACGGAAACCTCGCTCGCTGTGTTCTGGGGCGAGGGCCTGTGGGCCAAGGCCGCGCCGCTCGCCAAGCGCGAGGGGGTCGACGTCTACGACTACATGGCCACGCGCCTGACCCGTCAGGACGTGCTGCAGGCCCTGGCCGAGGCTTCGGACCGGCTGACCACCGACTTCGGCTCATGGAAGACGCCGTGGGGCGAAATCAACCGCTTCCAGCGGCTGGACGATTCCATCGTCCCGCACTTTGACGACGCCAAACCGAGCCTGCCGGTGCCCTTCACCTCGGCTCAATGGGGCTCGCTCGCCTCGTTCGGGGCCCAGCGCTACCCCAATACGAAGCGGTACTACGGCACACGCGGCAACAGCTTCGTGGCGGTGGTCGAGTTCGGGCCCAAGGTCCACGCCTACGCCGTCACCGCGGGCGGCGAGAGCGGCCATCCCGGCGACCCGCATTTCAACGACCAGGCGGGCCGCTACGCCGGCGGCGACCTGCGCGAGGTCTATTTCTGGCCCGAGCAGCTCAAGGGACACGTCGAGCGCACCTATCGGCCCGGCGAGGGCCTCTAGGGAGCACCCTCAGACGATGCTGACCGACAGCTTGCGACGCTCGGTGGACGCGCGCAGCTCGGCCCAGATCGCCTGTTCGCGCCGTGTGTCGCCGGCCTTCTCGGCGGCCACATGCGCCTCGATCAGCTTGGCCCGCAGCCGCTCGTTCTCCTTTTGGAGCACGGAGACGCGGAGGTCCTGGTCCTCGCCGCTGTCGTCCAGCAGGACGCGCAGCGAGCGGTTCTCCTCCACCAGCCGGTGGGCGGCGGTGTCCCAGACCTCGGCGGCGAGGGCCAGCAGCATGGCCGTCAGGCCCAGGTCGCTGGCGCGCTCGGGCTCGGGCACGCCGGGCATGGCGTTGCGCCCGACGATGGCGGCGAGCTGCATCAGGACGGCGGGAACGGGCGGGTTCATAGCTTCCCCATCACCTTGAGGATGGCGCGGTCCTGCGCGTTCAGGAGCCACCAGGCGGGATAGATCATGATCGGCTCGCGGTTGCCGCCGCGGTTGAACGCCCCGGCCGAGCCGACCCAGATCCCCTGGCCCTTCACGCAGTTGAAGAGGATCCACCAGTGCAGCGCCTTGGGATCGGCCTTCAGGCCGCTGGCGCGCTCCCAGATGGCGACGGCCTTGGACTGGTCGATCAGCCCGCCGGCCAGGCCGCGGCCGAACTCCCACACCGGGTTGAGGCCCCAGGCCAAGTCCTCCAGCGGATCGCCGAGGTGGGCCATCTCCCAGTCGAGGACGCCATGGATCTCCCCGGCCTCGTCATAGAGGAAGTTGCCGGTCCGGTAGTCGCCGTGGACGACGGAGAGCTTCTGGGCCGGGGGCGGCGGGTTGGCCCGCAGCCAGCGGATCGCCGCGCGGACGATCGGCATGGGCTCGGCCTCGTCACGGTCGATCATCCCCTCCCAGTAGTCGAGCTCGCGCTTCCAGCAGGCGTCCAGCGCCGGGGCCTCGAGCACGGCGGGCAGACCGGTCTCGCGGGGGTCGGCCCTGGCGATCTCGCCAAGGATCGTCCACTTGCGCTCCGCGACCGTCTCGAGAACGGCATCATAGCCGCCGGCGAACAGCGTCTGCGGCGAGGCCTGGAAGCCGGCCACCTCGGCGGCGATGAAGAACGGATGGTCGAGGTGGGCCTCGTCCTCCTCCAGCCACAGCATCTCCGGCACAGGAACGGCCGAGCCGAAGAAGGCGCGATAGGCTTCGAACTCCACGCGCCGCTCGGTCTCGATCAGCGAGGCCGGCGGATCGCGGCGCAGGATCATCTTGCGCTCGTGCGTCTTGCCGTCCTCCTGCCAGGTGGCGCGGAAGCGGTAGGTCTCCCGGGAGGCGCCGCCGGAGATCCGCTCCATGGCTTCCACGGAGACGTCGGCGGCGTGCGGCATCTTCGCCGCCAGATAGGCCGCGACGCGCGGCGCGAGGGGATGGGACACTTTGGGTCTACTCAGTCCATCTTGAAGCGGATGGGCAGGCGCTTGGGCCCGTTCACGAAGACGGCCTCGCTCATCGCGGGCTCGCCGGCAAGCTCAAGCTCGGAGAGCCGCGGCAGCAGCTCTTCCCAGAGGATCCGCATCTCCATACGCGCCAGGTGCTGGCCCAGGCACACGTGGGCGCCGTAGCCGAAGGCGAGCTGCTTGTTCGGCTTGCGGTCGACCTGGAACTGGTAGGGGTTGTCGAACACCGCCTCGTCGCGGTTGCCAGAGGCGTAGCAGAGCATCAGCCAGTCGTTCTTCTTCAGGCTGCGGTCCGCGAACTCGGTGTCCTCGGTGACCGTGCGCATGAAGGTCTTCACCGGCGTCGTCCAGCGGATCGACTCCTCCACGAGGCCGGGGATGAGGCTCGGGTCCTTCTTGACCTTGGCGAGTTCGCCCGGGTTCTCCGCCAGGGCCCACAGGGCGCCGGCGGTCGAGGACGAGGTGGTGTCGTGCCCGGCGGTGGCGACGATGATGTAGTAACTCATCGCCTCCAGGTCGGAGATCGGCTGGCCGTCGATCCGGGCGTTGGCGATCAAGGTCGCCAGGTCGTCGGTGGGGTTGGCGCGCTTCCGTTCCGAAAGGGCGCGGAAGTACATGAAGAAGTCGGTGATCACGCCCATGTCGAAGGGGCGCTCCTCGGCGGCCTCCTTGTTCATGAAGTCGGCGTCGCGGTTGCGGCCGAGCTCGGGATCGGCGGCGCCGAACAGCTCCTGGGTAAGCTTCAGCATCCGCGGCTCGTCCTCCTCCGGCACGCCCAGGATGCTCATCACCACGTGCAGCGGGAAGTGCAGGGCGACCTGGTTGACGAAGTCGCACTGGCCGCCGGTGGCGGCCATCCGCTCGACCGCCGCCTTGGCGATCACCCGGATGCGGTCCTCCATGGCCCGCAGGTTCTGCGGCAGGAACCAGGCCTGGGTGAGCAGGCGGTACTTCATGTGGTCCGGCTCATCCATGTGGATGAGGGTGCGCAGCAGGTGCGGACTGCCGCCCATCATCTCGCGGACCTTGCGGTCGACTTCCTGCGAGGTGAGCGTCGGCGAGCGGTCGCCATTGTGGAACAGCGCGTTCTGGCGGCTGATCTCGAGGATGTCGGCATGCCGCGTCGCCACCCAGAAGGGGTCGACGCCCTCGACCTCGGCGACACCGAACGGCTCGTTCTGGCGCAGCCACTTGTAGGCCTCGTGGATCTCGCCGTCGGCGTAGGCGCGCGGCTGGACGAGGAGGTTGGCCACATCGTCTGGGATGCGGTGCTTGGTGGGGGCGGCCACGGTCATGAAACTTTCGCCGGCCAATGACCTTGGGTCATCGGAGACGGCGCCTCCCTTTCTTCTTATGGTCTGCCGAAAGATTGATACCCGCCCGCCGTGCCCGGCAAGTGTGACGGAGGGGAAAGGGCTGCAAACGGGAGGGCCGCGATGCTGACCAAAGGCGACGACTATCCGATCCACCAGACGCCGGAGCCGATCGCCTACGCCGGCACCACCGACCGCAACTTCTACGACCGGTACTTCTTCAACGGCTATTCGCCCGACGGCACGCAGTTCGTGGCGGTGGCCTTCGGCGTCTATCCGGCGCTGAACGTCGCCGACGCCCACGTCTCGATCATCAAGGACGGGGTACAGCGCTGCCTGCACGCCTCGCGCATCCTCGGCATGGAGCGCATGGACCTCACCGTCGGCCCCGTGAAGATCGAGGTCCTCGAGCCGCTGCAGAAACTGAAGGTGACGCTGGAGCGCGCCGAGGGCCTGGCCTGCGAGCTGGTGTTCGAGGGCCGCTCGTTCCCGATCGAGGAGCCGCGGTTCATCAAGCGGGTCGGTCCGCGGGTGTTCATGGACTACACGCGCCTGACCCAGAATGTCCGCGTTTCCGGCTGGATCGAGATCGACGGCAAGCGCGAGCCGGTCGGCGCCGGCTGGACCGGCACCCGTGACCGCTCCTGGGGCATCCGGCCGGTCGGCGCGCCGGACTCCCAGCCGACGCCCGGCGGCGTCATCGGCGGCTTCTTCTGGCAGTGGACGCCGGTCAACTTCGAGGACCGCTCGGTCTTCTTCCACATCAACGCCGACCCGGACGGCACGGCCTGGAACACCCGTGCGGTGATCCTGCCGGACGGCGCGGGTCCGGAGGAGGGCATCGAGGCCGACGGCGCGCGGATGGAGGACGTCACCCTGCGCCAGGGCCTGCGCCACGCCGAGCGCGGCACCCTGAAGATCCCGGTGGAGGGCGGCGAGGCCACGGTCCATCTGGAGCCCGTGGGCCAGCCCTTCCTGATGCGCGGCATCGGCTACGGCGGCGACTGGCGCCACGGCGGGCTGAAGGGCGAGCTGGCGGTGGGCCGCGAGGACATCGACCTCGCCACCGTCGACATGGGCGCGATGGAGAACTGTCACATCCAGGCGATCTCCAAGGCGACCCTCGAGCAGCCAGGCAAGCCGACCCAGCAGGGTATCGGCGTCTTCGAGCAGCTGATCCTCGGGCCCTACAAGCCCTACGGGATCTGAGGCGCGGAGGGGCGGCGGTGAGCTGGCCCTTCTCTCAGGCGGTGCGCGCCGAGCTCGCGGCGCGCTGCGCGGTGTTTCCGCGCCTGGCGCAGGACGACCCGGGGCTCAAGCGGGCGGCCGTCGCAATCACCCTGACCGACGCCGGCGACGGCTCGGGCGAGACGGCCTTCCTGCTGACCCGGCGCTCCGAGGGCCTGCGCGCCCATGCCGGCCAATGGGCGCTGCCGGGCGGCCGCTGCGATCCTGGCGAGACCCTGGAAGAAGCGGCGCTCCGCGAGCTGCACGAGGAGCTCGGCCTGCGCCTCGCGCCCGAGCACATCCTGGGCGTGCTGGACGACTATCCGACCCGCTCGGGCTACGCGATCGCGCCCGTCGTGGCCTGGCTGGACGATGCGGCCGAGCTGTCGCCCAACCCGGACGAGGTCGCCTCGGTGCACCGGATCCGGCTCGATCAGGTCGGCCGCGACGCCGCCGTCTCCTTCGAGACCATTCCGGAGAGCGAGCGGCCGCTGATCCGCCTCGACATCGGCGGCCACGACATCCACGCGCCGACGGCGGCCCTGGTCTACCAGCTGCGCGAACTCGTCCTGGGCCGGGTGACCCGCGTGGCCGAGCTCGAGCAGCCGGTGTTCGCCTGGCGATAGATCGTCCGGCTCAGATCGAGCGGGCGACCATCTCCTTCATCACCTCGCTGGTGCCGCCATAGATCCGCTGGACGCGGGCGTCGCGCCAGATGCGGGCGATGGGGTACTCGTTCATGTAGCCGGCGCCGCCGTGCAGCTGCAGGGCCGTGTCGCAGGCTTCCCATTGCAGCTCGGTGTGGAACAGCTTGGCGGCCGAGGCTTCCGCCGCGCTGAGCTTGCCTTCCATGTGCCGGGCGATGCACCAGTCGAGGTGCGCCCAGCCGGCCTGCAGCTTGGCCTTCAGGGCGCCCAGGGTGAAGCGGGTGTTCTGGAAGTCGAAGATCGTCTGGCCGAAGGCCTTGCGGTCCTTGGTGAACTTCACCGCCTCGTCGAAGGCGCGCTGGGCGCCGGCCTGGCCCGACACGGCGATGCCGAGGCGCTCCTGGGGCAGCTGCATCATCAGGTAGGGCAGGCCCGAGCCTTCCTGGCCGAGGCAGTTGGTGATCGGCACCCGCACGTCCTCGAAGAACAGCTCAGAGGTGTCGGCCGAGTGCTGGCCGATCTTGTCGAGGTTGCGGCCGCGCTTGAAGCCATCGCGGGTGGCCTCCACCAGGATCAGCGACACGCCCTTGGAGCCGGCGTCCGGATCGGTCTTGGCGACGACGATCACCAGGTCGGCGTTCTGGCCGTTGGTGATGTAGATCTTCGAGCCGTTGACGACGTACTCGTTGCCGTCGCGCTTGGCGGTGGTGCGCACGCCCCGCAGGTCCGAGCCGGCGCCCGGCTCGGTCATGGCGATGGCGGTGATCACCTCGCCGGAGACCATCTTCGGCAGCCACTCGCGCTTCTGGTCCTCGGACCCGTAGTTGGCGATGTAGTCGGCGACGATGTCCGACTGGAGGGTGATGCCGGCGCTCGACCCGGCATAGGCCAGCTCCTCGTCGATCACCGCGTTGTAGCGGAAGTCGAGACCGAGCCCGCCGTACTCGGCGGGAACGCCCGGACACAGCAGGCCGGCCTCGCCACAGGCGCGCCAGAACTTGCGGTCGACGATGCCTTCCTCTTCCCAGCGGTCGAGGTTGGGGATTAGCTCCTTCTCGAAGAACTTCCGGACCTGGTCGCGGAAGAGGTTGAGCTCTTCGTCGTAGATCGTGCGGGTGTCGGTGGTCAGCATCGGGGCCTCGTTGTTTGAGGACGCCCTTAGCTCCCTGACGCAGCGTATGGCTAGAGCTGGCAGGCTGCGACGATTTCGGCGCGCAGCTCGGGGATCCCGGTCCCCTTGGCCGAGGAGGTGGCCAGCACCCGCGGGAAGGCCGCGGCGCGCTTGGAGATCTGGGCCAGGGTTTTGGCGACGACGGCGTCCACCTCGGCCGGCTTCAGCTTGTCGGCCTTGGTGAGGATGATCTGGTAAGAGACCGCGGCCACGTCGAGCGCCTCGAGCGCCTCCTCGTCGACCTTCTTGAGGCCGTGGCGGGCGTCGATCAGCAGATAGGCGCGCTTCAGGTTCGGCCGGCCGCGGAGGTAGTCGCGGCCGAGGTTCTGGAACTTCCGGGCGGCGTCGCGCGCGACCTTGGCGAAGCCGTAGCCCGGCAGGTCCACCAGGCGCAGGACCTCGTCGAGGACGAAGAAGTTCACCTCGCGGGTGCGCCCCGGCTCATTGGACGCCCGCGCCAGGTGCGTGCGTCCGGTCACCGCGTTGATCAGCGAGCTCTTGCCGACGTTGGAGCGGCCGGCGAAGGCCACCTCCGGCAGGTCGGCGGCCGGCAGGTCGTCGATCCGCACGCAGCCCATCATGAACCGCGTCTCGCGGGCGAAGAGCTTGCGCGCCGCCTCGAGCGCCTCGGCGTCGAAGATCTCGTCCGTGGGCTCGCTCACCCGGCCGTGCTCGGCTTGCCGGTCAGCCGGTTGATGATCCGGTCGATCGGGTTGTCCACCTTGTAGCGGCGCATGATCACGTACTGCTGCAGCGTCGTCAGCACGTTGGACCAGGTCCAGTAGATCAGGAGGCCGACGGCGAAGGGCGCCATGATGAAGGTGAAGATGATCGGCATCAGCTGGAATATCCGCTGCTGGGCGGGATCGGGCGCCGGCGGATTCATCGAGGTCGTCAGCCACATGGTCACGCCGTAGAGCAGCGGCAGGATGCCGATGTGCAGGGTGGTGTCCAGGAAGCCGCCGATCAGCGGCGTATGGGCCGGGTTCCAGGGGATCAGGCCGAACAGGTTCCACATGGTGGTCGGATCGCGCGCCGACAGGTCCTTGATCCAGCCGAGGAACGGCGCGTGGCGCATCTCGATGGTGACGGTCAGCACCTTGTAGAGCGAATAGAAGACCGGGATCTGCAGGAGGATGGGCAGGCAGCCCGCCAGCGGGTTGACCTTCTCGCGCTGATAGAGCGCCAGCATTTCCTGCTGCTGCTTCGCCGGGTCGTCCTTGTACTTCTTCCGCATCTCCTCGACGAGCGGCTGGACCTTCTTCATCTTGCTCATCGACTCGTAGGACTTGTTCGCGAGCGGGAAGAAGATGAGCCGGACCACGACGGTGAGGACCAGGATGGCCACGCCGATCGAGGCGACGTTCTGGTTCAGGAACAGCAGGAACGAGAAGATCGGCCGGGTCAGGAACCACAGGTGGCCCCAGTCGACCGAGTCGTCGAAGCGCGGGATGCCGAGGTTCTTCTCGTAGCCGGCGAGCACGGGCACGACCTTGGCGCCGGCGAAGAAGCGGGTGGTCTCGGTGGTCTGCTGGCCCGGCTGGATGGTGCGGGGCTGGCCGACCACGTTGGCGTCGAACACGTCGATGCCGGCGGTCTTGGTGTCGCGGAACTGGCCGGTGACCTTCTCGCTCTGGTTCGGGACCAGGGCGGCCAGCCAGTACTTGTCGGTGATGCCGACCCAGCCGCCATGCGAGGCGATCTCCGGGCTGCCGCCCTTCTTGGCCCAGTCCTTGTACTTGATCAGCGTCAGGGTCGGCTTGTCGGTCCCGAGCGCACCGACGGCGCCCTCGTGGACGATCGAGCTGGCGCGGCTGTCGGTGGTCGGCAGGCCCTGCCGCTGCACCGAGCCGTAGGGGGCCAGGACCAGGGCCTGCGGGCCCGCATTGGCCACGGTGTCGGTCACCGTGAACATGAACTTGTCGTCGACCTCGACCTTGCGGGTGAAGGTCAGGCCCGCGCCGTTGGCGTAGGTCAGGACCACGGGCTGGCCGGGCGCCAGGGTCGAGCCCTGAGCCAGCGTCCAGACGGTGTCGGCGGTGGGCAGGCCCGGCACGTTGGCGCCGGTCCAGCCGAACTCGGCGAACCAGGCGTGCTGGGCGCCTTCGGGGCGCAGCAGCTCCACCGGCGGGGAGTTCTTGTCCACCGTCTCGCGGTACTGGTTGAGGTAGAGGTCGTCGATCCGCGCGCCCTTCAGAGAGAGCGAGCCCTTCACCGAAGGCGTGGCGATCGCCACGCGCGGGCTGGCGGCCAGCGCGGCCTGCCGGGTGAGGGTGGTCGGGACCTGGACGGGCGCGCCCGGCCGGGCGGCGGCGGGCCCCTGCGCCTGGGCGACGGCCGCAGCGTGCTGCGCCTCGGCCTGGCGGCGTTTGGCCGCCGGCTCCAGGACGAAGAAGTTATAGAGAAGGAACAGCCCGAAGGCGCACACGAGGAAGATGATCGTGTTGCGGGATTCTTCTTGCATCGGCGGGCGCGCGCTCAATCGGTTTTCGAGGGGAGGGCGGACGAGGTTGGCTCTTGCGTCCGGCGGTCGCGTTCGGCGGCGAGCCTTATCAGCGCGCTTTTCACATCGTCAAGCAAACGGGGCCAGGGTCGCGTGGTCACGCCGCCGCGGGCGATGAACACATAGTCGAAACCCGGCACGGCCAGTTCGGGCAGGAGCAGGCGGGCGGCCTCGCGCATCCGCCGCTTGGCGCGGTTGCGGACGACGGCGCCCCCGATGCGGCGGGTGGCGGTGAAACCCGCGCGGACCAGGGGCTGCTCGTCACGGGGGCGAGCCTGAACGACGACGGCCCCCTTCGCGCACGAGGGGGCTTGCGCGCAGGCCAGGAAGTCGGCGCGCTTCTTCAGACGTTCGATGGCGAAGGCGGCGTCGGCCATGCCGACAGCCTATAGCAACGCGTCGTTAGGCGCTCAGGCGCTTGCGGCCCTTGGCGCGACGACGGGCGAGCACCTTCTGTCCATTCTTGGTGGACATGCGCAGGCGGAAGCCGTGACGGCGCTTACGCACGAGTCGGGACGGCTGATAGGTCCGCTTCACGAGAGGGCTCCGGGGTCGAAAATCGAGCGGCGGTGGATAGTGGAATGGTGGGGCCCTGTCAACTCGCGCCTAGCCAAGATTGCGCAGAGCCGTCAGCGGCCAGAGCCGGCGGGGGTCGGCCATGATCGCCTCATGATGGCGGAAGGCCTGCCAGACCGCGTCGACGACCTCCGATCCCAAGGGCGTCGAGCCGTCTCCGAACAGCAGGCTGTCGATATCGAGGGCCACAGCCCGCCGACCGAGCTCGACTCGCCAGGCGTCGTCGCGGATCAGCCTCAGGGCCGCGGCGACATATCCCGCCTCGTCCTGGGCGATGAGGGCCTCCGGCATACCCACGCGGCGCAGGATCATCGAATCCGTGCGGCTGTGGGGCTCGGCGCCCTCCAGGGCCACGACCGGCAGCCCCTGGCGCAGGGCGTCCACGACGCTGTGCAGCCCGCCGAACGGGAAAGGGCTGAGGACCAGGTCGCAGCGGTTCAGCGCCTCGGCGTAGTCCTGCGCGGAGGTCCGGCCGTGGATCACCGCCTTGCCGAGGAAGGGGCTCGCCGCCTTCAGCGCCGCCAGCCGCACGCCGCCGGCGTTCGGGAAGACGTGCAGTTCGATGGCGCGGCCGGCCTCGTCCAGGATCCGCCGCAAGACCGCGAGGTAACCCGGATTGAGCTTCAGAAGGTTGCTGGGGATCGCGACCCGCAGCGGCTCGGGCCGCTCGCGGATCTCCGGCGCCGGCGGGGCGAAGCGCGGATGCCGTTCGAAGCGCAGGCTGGCGTCGGGCAGGGCCAGCACCTTCTCCGAGAAGAGCGCCGGGTCGGAGACGTAGCCTTCCTCGGTCAGGTAATAGTCCATCTCCGGAATGAAGGTGGAGGCCGAGTGGCCGAGGGCCGTCATCTGGATGGGGGCCAGGCGCAGATTGGCGAGTAGCGGGCCCCAGCGGGCCATGCCGACGCTGGGCCAGAAGACGATGTCGGGCGCCTGGGCGGCGACGAAGCCTGCCACGTCGCCGAGGAAGCTCGGCGGGCCGTAGGGATCGAAGCCGAAGGTCTCGTCGAAGAGCGGCCGCACATGCTCGTCGATTTCGCCTTGCGGCGCTGCGAGGACCAGGCGGAAGCGGGTGCGCAGCTGGCGCAGGTATTGGCCGAAGTAGCGGTACTGGACGTGGCCGGAGCGTATCACCTCGGCCACCACCACCATCGTCGGGCGCTCCGGCCGGGGCCGCGGGCTCGCCGGCTCCGGAAGGGCGAAGCCGATCTCCGCGTTGAGCCGGCGCAGCACCTGGTTGAAGACCGCCTTGATCCGGTGCTTGCCCGGTCCAGAGGCATAGCTGCAGATCATCCAGGCCGAGGCGAGCACGGCGACCAGGGTCATCCGCGGCGCCAGCCGTGCGCCCGCCAGCCGCTCGGCTGCGGCCAGCAGGGCCTCGCGACGCGCGGCGCCGAGCGGGGTCAGCACGGGCGAGGTCGACAGCAGGCTCGCCGTGACGAGCAGGGCTTCGTCCGCCGGCAGGTCGAGGACGTCGGCGGCCGAGAGCGCGTTGGCCGTGTCCAGGCCCTGCAGGGCCTCGATGCGGCGGCGCAGCCCGACCGGCAGGCCAGGCAGGCGCGCGCCGGCAGGCGTCATCGCCTCGAGGGCGAAGGCCGTGCTGCCGAAGCCGCTGGCCGCGAACAGGCTGCCCATGATGGCCCGGTTGATGACCAGCGACTGGGCCTCGGCCTCGCTGAGCGACAGGTCCGGATCGCCGAGCACAGCGGCGATCGCGGCGGCGAGGCGCGTGTAGGCGGCGGCTTCGGTCTCGGCGCCGCCGACCGGCTGGACGCGCTCGAGCGCCGCGAGGGCGCCGAGGACCAGGTCGACCCGATCGGCGCCGCGCCCATAGGCGGCCCGCTCCAGGGCCTTCAGGTCGATCATGGATCAGTCCGCGAGGGTCACCACGACCGGCCCGCGCCGGGTGGCGACGAGGGTGTGCTCGTACTGGACAGTCGGCTCGCGGCCGAGCGGGCGCAGGGTCCAGCCGTCGCCGGTCTCCTCCACCCAGTCGCCCCCCAGGGACAGGAAGGGCTCGATGGTGAAAACCAGGCCCTCCTGGATCACCCGCCGGTCGCTGGGGTCGTGCCAGGTGGCGATCTCGGTGGGATCCTCGTGCAGGCTCCGGCCCACGCCGTGGCTCGCCAGGTTGCGGATCAGGCTGTAGCCGTTCTTCCGGGCGAAGGCCTCGATGGAGCGGCCGACCTCGTTCAGCCGGCCGCCGGTCTTCACCGACCGGATGCCCGCCCACATGGCCCGGCGCCCGTCGCGGCACAGGCGTTCGATGCGCGCCGCGGTCGGCGGAACGGCGAAGCTCGCGCCCGTGTCGGCGAAGAAGCCGTCCACCTCGGCCGAGACGTCGATGTTCACCAGATCGCCGGCTTCCACGCGGCGATCGCCCGGGATCCCGTGGGCCACGTCGGGGCCGATCGAGATGCAGGTCGCGCCCGGGAAGTTGTAGGTGAGCTCCGGCGCCGATCGCGCGCCCTCCTTGTCGAGCAGATCGCGGCCGATCCGGTCGAGCTCGGCGGTGGTGATCCCGGGCTCCAGGGCCTGGCCCATGGCGGTCAGGGTCCGCGCAACGATGCGGCCGGCTTCCTTGAGCTTCTCGAGCTCGTCCTCGTGTCCGACGGTCATTCTAGAGGTCCGGCCTGACGATGGTCTTGCCCACGACCTTGCGGTCGGCGAGGGAGTCGAAGGCGGCGCGCCATTCGGACAGCGGATACTCCTTGTCCACCCGCGGGCGGACCTTGCCCTCTTCGGCGAGCTTCCAGATCGCCTCGTTGTTCTCGCGGCCCTTCTCGGGGAACTGGCGACCGTACTCGCCGGCCCGCACGCCCATCACCGAGAAGCCCTTGATGAGGGCGATGTTGACCGGCAGCACCGGCAGCCGTCCCGAGGTGAAACCGATCGACAGGATGCGTCCGCCGAATGCGATGCAGCGGATGCTCTCGTCGAACACATCGCCGCCCACCGGATCGTAGATCACGTCGGCCCCGCGGCCGCCGGTGATCTCCTTCACCCGCTCGCGGAAGCCGCCGGTGACGTTGACGATAGCGTCGGGGGCGTACTCCTTCTGAAGGATCGCCAGCTTCTCGTCCGAGGCGGAGGCGGCGATGACCTTGGCGCCGAGCACCTTGGCGAGGTCGACGGCGGCCAGGCCTACGCCGCCGGCCGCGCCGTGCACCAGAACCCATTCGCCGGCCTGCACCTGGGCGCATCGGACCAGGGCCACATAGGCGGTCAGGTAGGCCACCGGATAGCCCGCCGCCTGGGAGAAGGAGAGCCCGTCAGGCTTTCGGCGCAGCCCCGCCGCCGGCAGCACCGCGTACTCCGCCATGCCGCCGCGGCCGCCGCCGGCCACCGGATCGCCGACCTTGAACTGGGTGACGCCCGCGCCCAGGGCGTCGACCTCGCCGGCCAGCTCCATGCCGGGCGTGAACGGCACCGGCGGCTTGTGCTGGTGCTCGCCACGGGTCTGCATAAGGTCCGGGAAGTTCACCGCCGCGGCGTGGACCTTGATCCGCACCTCGCCTGGCCCGGGCTCGGGCACGGGAATGTCCTTCAGCCGGCAGCCGGCGTATTCGGGGGCGAGTTCTTCGACGACAAGTGCGCGCATCAGGCGATCCGGCCTTCGAAGCCCTCGCGCACCAGCCCGGCGATCTCGCGGCAGGCGGTGTCGGCGCAGGGCACGGCGCCGGTGAAAGCGGTGAATCCATGGGAAAGGCTGTCGTAGCAGCGATAGACCATCGGCACGCCCGCCTCCTTGAGCTTGCGGGCGTAGGCCTCCCCCTGGTCGACCAGGGGATCGAAGCCGGCGGTGACGACGATGGCCGGCGCGAGGCCCTTGAGGTTCTTCTCGGCCAGCGGCGACAGTCGCGGGTCGGCGGGGTTGTCCTCGGGACCCATCAGGTGTCCGGCGAACCAATCCAGCAGGGGGCGGTTCAGGGGGTAGGCGTCGCCATAGATGGTCATCGAGGCGCTTTCACAGGCCACGTCCACCCACGGATAGACGAGGAGCTGGAGCGCGGGCTGTGGCTCGCCCGCCTTCTTCAGCGCCTGGCAGACCGCCGCCGCGAAGCCGCCGCCCATGGAGTCGCCGCCGATCGCCACCAGCCCTTTGGGCGCGCCGAAGCGCTCGGTGTTCTCGCGCGCCCAGCGGTAGGCGGCCAGCACGTCCTCGAGCCCCGCCGGGAACCGGTGCTCGGGAGCCAGCCGATAATCCACCGACAGAATCGGGGCCCGCGCGCATTTGGCGATGATCGAGCAGAAGACGTGGCTGGTCTCGAGACTGCCGATCACGCCGCCGCCCATGTGGGCGTAGACCATCAGCGGGGCGGCCGGATCCTGTACCTCGGGGCGATAGGCCCGCGCCGGAATGGCGCCTCCAGGCCCGTCGACGGTGAGGTTCTCGATGCGTACGCCGGGTTCAGGCGCGCCGGTGACCAGGGCGACCCCCGCATCGTTGGCCTGACGGGCGGCTTCCGGCGACAGGGTCTGCATGGGTGGCGCGTTGCGGCCCTGCGCGGCCAGGAACTGGATACGGGGATCGAGGGTGCGGCCGCCCTGATAGACCACTCCGCCGCCGGACATCAGCCGAAGGATCGGCGACGGCAGGCTGAGCAGCTTATGGGCGATGAAACGTTGCGTCGCCACGCTGGCCATCAGTCGCCCGCCTTCGGAAGGCCCTTGAGGCCGTTGAGGATCATGGCGGCGGCGAACTTGGCCGCCGCGCGCGTGTCGATGGGCCGGCGCTCGAGCATCTTGTCGCCGATGTCGCGGGCCACCGCGATCGCCGCCGCGGCCATGTAGTCGGGATCGGCCGCCAGGCTGTCCCGTCCGGAGATGGCCTGCTCCATGGCCGCCCGGACCTCGTTGAACACCGCCGCCATCTCCGGGGTCTCGCCCTGGATGTGCAGGTGCGGCTCGTCCGGCGGCCGGCGGGCCGCCCAGTTGCGGTGCTCGTCCGCGAGGAATTCGAAGTAGGCCTCTATGGCCTTGCGCACGAAGACCTCGAAGTCCGGCGACTGGGCGCGGATCGCCTTCAGTTGCGGGGCGAAGCGGCGCGCGCCCTCGTCGGCCAGGGCGGCGAACACCTCCTCCTTGGAGCGGTAGTAATTGTAGAAGGTGCCTGCCGCGAGGCCGGTGCGCCGGATGATGTCGCGCACCGTCGCGGTCTCGTAGCCGAGTTCTCCAAAGACCTCGCGGGCCGCATCCAGGATCGCCTGACGGTTCTGGACCTTGGTCTGCTCACGCTTGCCGACCGGGAGATAAGCGACTTGGGACATTCGTATCCGCGAGAGACTCAAAAATGACGCGCGTCACTCTAGCGGACGCCGGCCGGCAAAGCCAACCGGCGAGTTCCGCTGGAGGCTTCAGACGGTGCGCTTGGCGCGGTCCGCCTCGTTGGCCGACTTGATCGACTCGCGCGCCGCCTCCCATTCCTTGTCGCCCCAGGCCGCGAGGCGGTTGAACCCGCCGCCACCCGCCAGATGGCTGCCGCCGTCGATGGCGATGGTCTGGCCGTTCACATAGGCCGAACCGGGATCGAGCAGATAGACGGCCAGATTGGCCAGCTCGCGCATCTCGCCGTTGCGGCCGAGCGGGATGGTCGGGTCCTTCGTCTCGCTGGCCGTGGTCGAGCCCGGGTTGAGCCGCGCCCAGGCGCCTTCGGTCGGGAAGGGCCCAGGGGCGATGGCGTTGAAACGCACGCCGCGATTGCCCCACTCCACGGCCAGAGATTGGGTCATGACGTTAAGCCCCGCCTTGGACATGGCGGAGGGCACGGTGAACGGGCCGCCGTGCCAGACCCAGGTGGTCAGGATCGAGACGACCGAGGCGTGCTTGCCCTCGGCCAGCCAGCGCTTGCCCGCGTCCAGCGTCACGAAGAACGAGCCGCGGAAGACGATGTTGGCGATGGCGTCGAAACCGCGCGGGGAGAGGTCCTCCGTGCGGCTGATGAAGTTGCCGGCAGCGTTGTTGACCAGGCCCGTCAGCGCCCCGCCATCGGCCCACACCTGGTCCATGGCGTCATGGATGGCCTCCGGCACGCGGATATCGCAGGCCATGCCGACCAACCGGCCGCCCGACGTCGGATGGGCGTCCATCAGCTCCTTGGCGGTTTCCTCGACCACCCCGCCGCGGCGGCCCCAGATGTAGACCTCGGCGCCCAGCATCAGGCAGGCCTCGGCCATCACCTTGCCGAGTCCCGTGCCGCCGCCGGTGATCAGGATCCGCTGGCCCTTCATCAGGCCGTCGCGGAACATCAGGTCATTCCTGGAAAGCTCGGCCATGGCGTCCTCCCTATGTCTGACGCCTATCCGGAAGCCGTTCCGCTACGTCCGTCAACGGCGCTGCGCGGGCGCGACGGCGGCCTTCGCATGCTGTATGCGCAGGCCGGCCATGGGTGCGTCCTCATCCGAAGATCTCGGCGCGGCGCTGCAACTGCGCGAGGCCGGCCGCTACGCCGAGGCGGAGCGGGCGCTGGAAGCATGCGTCGCGGCCCGCCCGCAGGACCTCGAAGCCTGGGCGGCGCTCGCGCATGTGCGCCTGCTGCAGAACCAGATCGGGACGGCCGGCGAGGCGCTGGCGCAGGCGCTCCGTGTCGACGCCGCAGCGGCGCCGGCGCTCAGGACGGCCGCCCGGCTGGCCCTCGCGGCCGGTGACGTCCAGGCCGCCATCGGCCATGCCCGAAAGGCCTGTGCGGCGCCTGACGTCCACCCCGAAGACCGGCTCGTGCTCGCCATGGCGCTCGCCCGCGCCGACCTGCTCGACGAGGCGGTGGCGCTCGCCGACGAAGTGCTGGCCGAACCGCCGCCGCGGGCCGAAGCCCACGTGGTGCGGATGCAGGCGCTGAGCCGCCAGGGGCGGATGGCCGAGGCGGTGGCGGACGGCGAGGCCGCCATGCGGCTGAAGCCGCACCTGCCGCTCTGGGGATCGATCGGCGCGCTGCAACTCGCACTCGGCCGGCATGTCGAGGCCGCGGTGGTCCTGCGCCGCGCGGTCGAGCTCAATCCGCGAGATCTCCAGGCCCTGGTCAATCTGGGCGAGGCCGAGCGACGCTCGGGGCGCCTCGTCGAGGCCGGCGAGGCCCTGGGCCGCGCCACCGAACTCGATCCGGCCTCGTCCGTGGCGTGGGGCAACCTCGGCGCCGTCCTGCAGCAGCAGGGCCGGATCGAAGCCGCCCGCGGCGCCTACGATCGCGCCCTGGCGCTCGACCCGGGCGCAGCGGCGGTCATGGTCAACCTCGGCCGACTGCTCGCCGACCTGGGGCGCTACGGGGAGGCGGAGCAGAGCTGCCGTCGCGCCATCGAGCGGCGGCCGGATCTCGCCGTCGGCCATTACGTCCTCGCCGGCGTGCTGCGCGCCACTGGGCGCATGGCCGAGGCGGAGAGCGCCTACGGCCGGGCGCTCGCGCTGCAGCCCGGATTCGACGAGGCCGAACTCGGGCTCGCCGAGGCGCTCGCCGAGCAGCTCAAGACGGAGGAGGCGCGGGCGCGGTTGGAGTCGGTGCTCCAGCGGCGGCCGAGCCTCGAGGTCTTCCTCCAGGCTCGCCTGACGCTGTCGGTCGTCGCTCCCTCGAAGGACGCCATCCTCGCCGAGCGGGCCCGCTTCGCGGCCGGCCTCGAGGAGGCGCTGCATTGGCCCGGCGAGGTCGTCGACGGCGCCCGCCTGGTGGCCAGCGACTGGTTCTACCTGGCCTATCACGGCCTCGACGACCGGCCGCTGATGAGCGCCCTGGACCGCATGTTCACGGCCAAGGCGCCCGGCCTCGCCTTCGAGGCTCGCGGCCTTGCGGCGCCGGCTCCGCTGACCGGACGGCGGATCAGGGTGGGCTTCGTCTCGCAGTTCCTCTGCAATCACACGATCGGGCGGGTCTATCGCGGGCTGATCGCGGCGCTCGACCGCAGCCGGTTCGAGATCATCATCGCCCATCTGCCCAAGACCCAGGCCGATCCCCAGCGCGCGGCGATCGACGCCCTGGCTGACCGGGTGATCGATCTTCCGCCGGCCCTGGTCGAACAGCGCCGCCTGCTGGCCGAGACCGCACTCGACCTGTTGTTCTTCACCGACGTCGGCATGGCGCCGGCCAGCTATCTCCTGGCCCGCTCGCGCCTCGCGCCCGTGCAGGCGGTGGGCTGGGGTCACCCGGACACGACGGGCCTGAAGACGCTCGACTATTTCGTGTCCTTCGACGGCGCCGAACCGGCCGGTGCGGAGGCCTTTTATGAGGAGCGGCTGGTGCGCCTGCCAAGGCTCGCCTGCTTCTACGACCCGCCGGCCAGGCCCGCCCGGCTCGACCGCCAGACGCTCGGCCTGCCCGCGCAGGGCGCGCTCTACGGCTGCCTGCAGAGCCTGTTCAAGATCCACCCCGACTTCGACGCCGTGCTCGCTGAGATCGCCGCCCGCGACCCCACGGGCTGGATCGTCTTCGCCGAAGGCCCTCAACCGGCCTGGAGCCAGGCCCTGCGCCGACGCTGGGAGACGAGTGCGCCTGGGCTCGGCGCCCGAACGGTCTTCCTGCCGCGGGCGCCGATCGAGCGCTACCTCGCCACTCTGGCCGAGATGGACATCCTGCTCGATCCGCCTCACTTCGGCAGCGGCACCACCTTCTTCGACGCCATGATGTGGGGCGCGCCGGTGCTCACCTGGCCGGGCGGTTTCTCGCGCGGGCGGATCGTGGCGGCGCTCTATGAGCAGATGGGCGCCGGCCGCGAGCTGGTGGTCCAGCGCCTGGACGACTACGCCGCCCGCGCGGTGGCCCTGGCGGCGGACAAACCACAGCTCTCGGCGCTGCGCCGGGAACTGGAGACCGCCGCCGAGCGCAACCTGTTCCGCGATGCGCGTGCCGTCCGCGCCTTCGAAGCCTTCCTCCTGGCGGCGGTCGACGCCGCCGCCGACGGCCGGCAGCTCGCGTCGGGTTGGCGTCCCGCTGCGTCATTCGCGGTAGGGTGAACCTATGGAACTCCTGCTCATCCGCCACGGCCTTCCCGAGCGCAGCGCCGAATCCTCCGACCCGCCGCTCTCCGCCGAGGGCCGCGACCAGGCCCGGCGCGTGGCGCGCTGGCTGACCGACGAGAAGATCCATGCGGTCTATTCGAGCCCCATGGCGCGCGCGGTGCAGACCGCCGAACCGTTCGCCGCGGCCGCTGGCCACGAGGTGAACCTGCATCCGGGCATCGTCGAGTTCGACCGCGATTCCGGCTCCTACACCCCGCTCGAAGTGCTCAAGCGCGAGGACTACGAGGCCTGGAAGGCCTTCGTGGCGGGCGGCGCCGGGGCCGACATCGCCGGCTTCCAGAAGATGGTGGTGGCCGCGCTCGAGGAGATGATCGAGGCCCACTCAGGCCAGCGGATCGCGGTCTTCTGCCACGGCGGGGTGATCAACGTCTGGACGGCCCATGTGCTCGGCATGGCGCCGCGGCTCTTCTTCGAGCCGGGCTACACCAGCGTGCACCGCTACCTCTGCGCCCGTTCGGGCGAGCGAAACGTGGTGGCGCTGAACGAGCGGGCCCACCTGAGCGCGCGGTTCGCGCCCGCCGATCCGGTCGGGGCTGGAGCCTAGAGGCTCGCCTCGCCGCGGACGTACTTCCAGAGGATGTTGGTGGGACGGATGCCGTAGCGGACCGTCGGCCGGTCCACCACCCCGTGCGGCAGGTCGCGGAGCGCGCGGAAGAACCGCCGGTCCGCCCTCTGGCTTGCACGGTTGAGGCCCGGTTCGGACCAGAGCCCGAAGGCGTCGGCGGCGGCAAGCTTGTCGACCAGCAGGCAGTTGGTGTCGACGAAGCCGCCCTCGGCGGCGAAGCGTCCCTTGTCGAGTCCCACCGAATCCCAGCGATCGACGCTCACGTCGCGGCCCGTCTCCTCGTCGACGAGCATGCGCTGGCTGTAGGCCCAGGCCTTGCCGTTCATCGCCTGGGCGAGGGAGGCGAGGTGGTCGCGTTCCCAGAGGTTGTCGTCATCGAGGTAGGCGACCGCTCGGCTATTGGCGACGTAGCTCAGGATCGAGCGCAGCGCGCCGCCGTCGACCGCCCGATGGACGCCGCCGTGCCGGATCGAGGTGGAGTACGGCAGGGTGAGCACCACGGCCGAGATGTGCGCCGGGCGCTCGGCCAGGGCGGCATAGAGCTCGCCGGTGTTCTGGAAGTTCACGTCCGCGCCGATCACCAGCTGGATGCGGCCCGCTCCCAGCTGGCCGAAGACGCATCGCACTGCTCGGACGATGGACGGCCTCAGGAGCGTCGGCATGATCACCCCGATATCGGCCGGGGTCTGCGGCGGCTGGTCGTCCGGGAAGTAGCAGCCCAGGGACAAGGGCGGCGGCAGAGCCATCAGGCGCTCACCTTGCGGGCGTAGAGCTGGTAGAGCGGCGCGCCGAGCACCTGCAGCTTGCGCTGGAAGATGTTCACGAACGCGTCCACGGCGGGTTTCGGCATGTTGTAGAAGTCCTGCTGACCGCGGGGCTCCATCGACCACAGATAGTCGTCGAAGATCACGATCCCCCCGACCTTGAGCAGCCGGAACGCGAGGACGGCGTCCGTCAGCACGTCGGGCGCCTGGTGCGAGCCGTCGATGTAGATCAGGTCGAAGGCCTCGGACCGTCCCTCGGCCAGGTGGCGGGCGAGGGCCTCGTGCGAGAGCGCCTTCTGCTTGCGGACCGTCACCGGGTGGGCCGCCGCCTCGCAGGCCTTGCGCACGTTGGCGTCGAAGCGCGCCTCCACCGCGCTCATCGCCTCGCGCTCGTGCTCGACGCCGCCGGCCCAGGTGTCGACGCAATAGAGTTCGATCGCCCGCTCCGCCGCGCACTGGTCGATGATGAAGCAGGCCGAGCGGCCCTCATAGGAGCCGATCTCCAGGATCCGGCTCGGCGGAAACTGCTTGAGCAGCGCGCTCCAGACGGGCGCGAACCGGCTGAACCAGTCGGTGGTGAACTCGTACTCGGCGCTCAATGCGATGTCCCCCAACATCCAGCGGTCAGTCCACGCGCTTGATCAGCTCCATGGCCGCAGCCGGCGCGCGGATCTTCCCCTCGTGGATGACGAAGGCGTAGACGTCGCGCGGCGTCTTCGCCGCTTCTTCGGGCGCGATCGCCGGCAGGTCGGCCGGACGGCCGCCCGCAGCATAGGCTTTGAATCGTTCGGCCCACAGGTCCAGTGTTTCGGACGGATAGGCGGTGGGCACATCGTCCGAACCCGTCTGCAGACGGGCGTAAACGATCGGACCGGTGACGTCGGCGATCTCCGGATAGGTTTCGTGCGCCGCCAGGCAGATGGTCACCCCGTGCTTGCGGCAAAGGGCGATGAACTCGGGCGTCGCGAAGCTGTCGTGCCGCGGCTCGACCACATGGACGAGCGGAAGTCCGCCGACCTTGTCGGGCAGCAGCTTCAGGAAGCCCTCGAAGTCGTCCGGATCGAACTTCTTCGTCCCCATGAACTGCCACAGGATCGGCCCCAGCCGGTCGCCGAGCTCGGCGATCCCCTGGTTCAGGAACTTGTCCATGGACTCGCCCATGTCGGCGAGCACCCGGCGATTGGTGCAGAAGCGCGACGCCTTGACCGAGAACTTGAAGCCCTCCGGCGTCGCCTCGCGCCACTTGGCCCAGCTGTCGGGCTTGAAGGTCGAATAGTAGGTGCCGTTGATCTCGATGGCGGTGACGTGCCGGGACGCATACTCCAGCTCCGCCGCCTGCTTCAGGCCGTCCGGATAGAAGACCCCGCGCCAGGGCTCGAAGGTCCAGCCTCCCATGCCCGCCCGGATGCGTCCCGCCCCCGCCATCGGATCACGTTCCCCTGCTATTTCCGCAGCGACCTGGTCTTGTCGCGCTCGGCCTTGAACTCGGCGCCGGCCTTCCACTCCGGCCACTCGCGCGTGGTCGCGAGCCGGTGGCCCAGATCGTAGAGGACCTGCATCTCCTGGACCATGCCGGAGAGGTCCCAGTTGGGATCGTACTCGTCGGCCGGCTGGTGGTACTTGTCCTTGATGTAGGCGTCGGCCGCGGCCTTGCCAGCTTCCCGGCCGCCCTTCGCCATGTCCTCGCCCGCGCCGATCGACATGGCCGGCACGCCGCGCTTGGCGAAGGAGAAGTGGTCCGAGCGGTAGAAGGAGCCGGCCTCGGGGTTAGGGTCGCTCGAGAACGACATACCATGCGACTTGGCGACGGCGATCAGGTCGTCCTGCAGGGTCAGCGGCGCATTGCCTGAGGAGGTCACGTCCTTGGTCCGGCCGAGGACGTTCATGCCGTCCATGTTGATGTCGGCGACCGTCGTGGCCAGCGGATAGAGCGGGTTGGCGGCGTAGTATTCCGAGCCGAGCAGGCCCTTCTCCTCGGCGGTCACCGAAAGAAACACCACCGAGCGGTCGGCCCGCGGCGCCTTGGCGTAGAGCCGCGCCATTTCGATCAGCGCCGCCGTGCCCGAGGCGTTATCCACCGCGCCGTTGTAGATCTTGTCGCCCTTGGCGTCCGGCAGCCCGACGCCGAGGTGATCCCAGTGAGCGGTGTAGATCACCCGCTCGTTGGGATGGGTCTTGCCGGGCAGCACGCCGACCACGTTGTGCGAGACGACCTTCTGGGCCTTGACGCCCATGTCGGTGGACCAGGTGACGCCGTTCAGCGTCACCGGGCGGAAGTCGCGGGTCTGGGCGGCCTTCTTCAGACCGTCGAAATCGAGGCCGGCCGCCTTGAACAGTTGCACCGTCTGGTCGCGCTGGATCCAGCCCTCGAGCGGCACGTGGGCCTTGGCCGGGTCCTTGCGGATGATGTCGAAGATGGCGTTGGTGTTGGAGTTCTTGACCGTCGCCCAGCCGTAGGCGGCCGGCGCCCGCTCGTGGATGACGATCATGCCGAGGGCGCCCTGGCGCGCGGCCTCCTCGTACTTGTAGGTCCAGCGGCCGTAGTAGGTCATCGCCTTGCCGCCGAAGTCGCCTTCGCCCGTCTCGAAGTCGGGGTCGTTGACCAGGACCAGGGCGATCTTTCCGTGCAGGTCGACGCCCTTGTAGTCGTCCCAGTTGCGCTCCGGCGCCTTCACGCCATAGCCGACGAACACCACCGGCGCGTCCTTGATCGAGATGTGCGCCTGGCCGGTCTGGGCGGCGCGCAGCGCCACCTCTTCGCCCTGCTTCCAGCTCAGCGTCTCGGGGCCGGCCTTCACCGTCACCTGCACCGGACCCTCGGTCTCGAACTCGGCCAGCGGCACGTTCTGGTACCAGGAGCGGCCGGACTTGGTCTTGTCGCCGGCCGGCTGCAGCCCGATGGCCTTGTACTGCTGGGCGATGTAGGCGATCGCCTTGGCCTCGCCGGGCGTCGCCGGACCGCGGCCCTCGAAGGCGTCGGACGACAGCACCTTGATGTCCTGGGCCATCGCCTTGGGGTCGATCGATGCCGGGGCGGCCAGGGCGGAGCCGGAAATCAGCGCGGCGGCGGCCGCGAACAGGACAAGCTTTTTCATTCGGCGCTCAGTCAGGGGTGGAAAAGTGCGCCGGACCCTAGAGTGTGACAGCCAAAAGTGAAATGCGGTTTGTGCAGAACGCCGCTCGGCCTTGCCGTCACAGGTTTTGTTCACCGAATTCGGGTAGGTGGTGCGGCTCTTTGGTTTATATCGGCGCGGCAATCTGATCGCAGCATTCGCGTGCTCCTAGGCCGCGCCGTCGGCGTGCGCCGGGTCCGGACCGCTCCTTCGAATGGCGGCGCATCCGGACGGAGCGTCGGCGGCGACTAGTGACGAACGGGGGCTCCCAGCCTAGCCAATCCATGCGTATGCACCGCTCGGCAGTCCTGATCGCGAGCCTTGCGCTCGCCGGCTGCGCCTCGGCGCGCAAGCCCGACGTGCGCCTGCCCGCCACCTTCGAAGCTCCGCAGGCGGCCGCCAGCGCGCCGATCGCCCTTGACCGCTGGTGGACGGTGTTCGGCGACGACCAGTTGAACGGCCTGGTCGACAGCGCGCTCGCCGCCAATCCCGACGCCAAGACCGCCGCCGCCAGGCTCGCCGAGGCGCGGGCCACGGCGACCAGCGGCCTCACCCGCTTCCTGCCCCAAGGCGACGCCGCCGGCTCGGCCAAGCGCACCCACACGGAGCAGCTCTCCGGGACGGCGATCAACATTCCCGGTTTCTCGACCAGCGGCACGAGCGAGAACTACGCGGCCAACCTCAACGTGAGCTGGGAAGTCGATCTCTTCGGCCGGATCTTCGCGGTGAACCGCGCCGCCAAGGGCGACGTGGCCGCCGCCCGCTTCTCCTACGAAGGGACGCGGGCCAGCCTCGCGGCCCAGGTCGCCGACGCCTACTTCCAGGCGCGCGGCCTCGCCATCCAGCTCGCCGACGCCCGCGAGACGGTGCGGATCGAGGAGGAGCTCTACCGCATCGCCTCCAAGAAGGCGCAGGTCGGGCTCACTGCGGGATCGGACGCGGACCGCGTAGCCGGCGACCTCGCCCAGTCGCGCGCCCAGGCCGAGGCCCTCGCCGCCGAGCTCCAGGCCCAGCGCCGCACCCTGCTGATCCTGGCCGGCCGGCCGATCGAGCCCACCGCCAGCGTCAACGTCCCGCCGAACGTCGGCCGCATGCCGCCGGTCCCGGCCAGCGTGCCGAGCGAGCTCCTCGCCCGCCGCCCCGATGTGCGCGAAGCCCAGGCGCGGGTGCAGTCGGCGTCGGGCCGTCTGCTGTTGGCCGACCTCTCCTTCTTCCCGACCTTCACCCTGACGCCCGGCGTCGGCTGGTCGAAGGTGGTGCAGCCGGGATACCGCTCCACGACCGACAGCTGGACGATCGGCGGCAGCGTGAGCCAGCCGATCCTGTCGATCCCGCGGCTGCTGGCCGACCTCAAGGCCCAGAACGCCCGCACCGAACAGGCCGTGCTGGCCTACGAGAAGGCCGTGCAGACCGCCTTCGGCGAGGCCGAGAACGCGCTCGTCCGTCTCGACGCAGACGAGCGGCGGGTCACCGTGCTGGTCGAGGGCGAGCGCCGCGCCGCCCGCGCCTACGAGGCCGCCCGCAAGGGCTATTCGCTCGGGCTCACCGACCTGCAGACCGCCCTTTCGGCCGAGCAGTCCTGGCGGGCCACTCGCGCCCAGCTGACCACCGCCCAGGTGCAGGGCCTGCGGCAGAGCGTGACCACCTTCAAGGCGCTCGGCGGCGGATGGCCGGCCGAGCGCTATGCGACGCAAACGAAGTGAACCACCCATGAGCCGCCGCATCCTCCTCGTCTCCCTCGCCGCCGCCCTGGCGCTGGCCGGCTGCAAGAAGCCGCAGCCCGCCAAGGCCGCGCCCGCCGAGCAGTCGCGCGCCGTCAGCGTCGTGCGCGTCGAGCCGCATGCGATCCAGGGCGCCCTGGCCGCGAGCGGCGACCTGACGCCCCGCGAGGAGGCCGCCGTCCTGCCCGAGGTCACCGGCTACCGCGTGGCCAGCGTGCTCGCCGACGTCGGCCAGTTCGTGAAGAAGGGCCAGGTGCTGGTGCGCCTCGATCCGACCCTCATCGAGGCCCAGATCGCCCAGGCCCAGGCGCAGTACGAGCAGGCGCAGGACCAGGCCAACCGCGTGAAGGGCCTGGACAATCAGGGTGTGCTCTCGCAGGAGCAGATCGAGCAGCGCCGCATCCAGGCGCGCGTCACCGCCGCCCAGCTGCGCGACCTGAAGACCCGCTACGCCAAGATGAACGTCACGGCGCCGGTGTCGGGTCTGATCCTCGAGAAGACCGTGCGCCCGGGCGACCTGTCGGCCGGCGGCGCCACGCCCTGGTTCCGTCTCGCCCGCGATGGCGAGATCGAGCTCCAGGCTCAGCTCTCCGAGGACGATCTCGCCAAGATCCGCCCCGGCCAGGCGGCCCAGGTCAGCCTCCCGAGCGGCGCGGTGGTCAATGGCCAGGTGCGCCTGATCAGCCCGCAGGTGGATCCGCAGACCAAGCTCGGCTTCGTGCGCGTGCGCCTGCCCGTGCGGCCGGACATCCGCTCCGGCGGCTTCGCCCGCGCCGTGTTCAACGACGCCACCGGGACGGCGCCCGCCGTGCCGGACACCGCCGTCAGCTACGACGCCGACGGCGCCAGCGTCATGGTGGTCGGCGACGACAACAAGCTGAAGCGCGTGGCGGTCCAGACGGGCCAGCGCGGCGGCGGCTGGGTGCAGCTCATGAAAGGGCCGCCGGTGGGCACGCGCATCGTGCGCGCTGCGGGCACCCTGTTGCTGGAGGGCGATACGGTGAAGCCGGTCGAGGGCGCTCAGGCCCTTGCGGCGCCGGCCGCCGCGGGTCCGCGCAAATGAGCGATCCCATCCACCAGCCGCGGGTGAGGATCTCCGCCTGGGCGATCCAGAACCCGGTCCCGGTAGCGGTGCTGTTCATCGCCATCGTGCTGGCCGGGCTGGTCTCCTACACCGGCCTGCCGATCAAGCAGTTCCCGAACGTGAACTTCCCCGTCGTGGCGGTCACCGTGACGGAAAACGGCGCCGCGCCGGACCAGATGGAGACCCAGATCACCCGGCCGGTGGAGGACGCCATGGCCGGGATCGCCAACGCGCGGAACATCTATTCGGTCGTCACCCAGGGCGTCTCCACAACCTCGATCGAGTTCGAGCTGGGCGAGGACCTGCAGAAGAAGACCGACGAGGTCCGCTCGCGCATGGACCAGGTGCGCGCCCAGCTGCCCCGTGACATCGACGAGCCGACCGTCCAGCGGGTGGAGATGGAGGATCGCCCGATCCTCACCTACGCCGTGGCCGCGCCGTCGATGAACGTCCAGGATCTCTCCTGGTACGTCGACGACACCGTCGCGCGCACCCTGCAGTCGCTGAAGGGCGTGGCCGGGGTCGGGCGGGTCGGCGGCGTCACCCGCGAGATCAACGTCATCCTCGACCCCGAGCGCATGGCCGCCCGCGGCCTCACCGCGCCGCAGGTCAACAACGCCCTGCGCTCCGTCTCACTCGACGCGCCCGGCGGGCGCCTTCAGGTCGGCGGCCAGGAGCAGACCCTGCGCGTCCTGGGCTCGGTGAAGACGCTCGAGGCGCTGCGCGAGCTGTCGATCCCGCTCGGCGCAAATCGCTACGTGAAGCTGACCGACGTCGCCGACGTGGGCGACGGCTCCAGCGAGGCGCGCGGCTTCGCCCGGCTGAACGGCCGGCCGGTCGTGGGCTTCACCGTCTCCAAGACCAAGGACGCCAGCGACGTCTCCGTCGAGGACTCCGTCAAGGCGGCGCTGGACAAGCTGGCCAAGGCCAATCCGAACGTGAAGTTCACGCCCATCGCCCAGCCGGGCCAGGGCCTGTCCTTCGCCAAGATCTTCTCCTCGGTGGACGAGACCCGCGCCAGCTACCGCGCGACCCTGCACGTCCTGACCGAGGGCATGGTGCTGGCGGCCCTGGTGGTCTTCCTGTTCCTGCGCGACTGGCGGGCGACGATGATCGCGGCCCTGGCCATGCCGGTGTCGCTGATCCCGACCTTCTTCGTGATGAACATGTTCGGCTTCTCGCTGAACGTCGTCACCCTGCTGGCCCTGACGCTGGTCATCGGCATCCTCGTCGACGACGCCATCGTCGAGATCGAGAACATCGAGAAGCGCGTCGCCACCGGCGTGCGGCCGTTCCAGGCGGCCATGGAAGGCGCCGACGCCATCGGCCTCGCGGTGGTGGCGACCACCATGGCCATCGTCGTGGTGTTCACCCCGGTCAGCTTCATGAAGGGCATGGCCGGCCAGTTCTTCCGCGAGTTCGGCCTGACCGTCTCGGTGGCGGTGCTGTTCTCGCTGCTGGTGGCGCGCCTGCTGACGCCGCTGATGGCCGCCTACCTGATGAAGCCGACCGTGCGGCCGCACGAGCGCAAGCCGTTCCAGGGCTTCTATCGCAACGCCCTCGAGTGGGCGCTCGACCACCGCATCGTGGCCGCGATCCTCGGCGGCGTACTGTTCGTCGCCTCGCTGATGCTGGTGCCGCTGCTGCCCACCGGCTTCCAGCCGGCCGGCGACCCGGACTACCTCTATGTGAATATCCAGGGCCCGCCCGGCGCGACCGCGTCCGACATGCAGCGGGTCGCCGAGCGCATCGACGGCGTCTTCGCCGGCGATCCGGACATCACGGGCATCTTCGTCCAGGTAGGCTCCACCTCCGGCCAGGGCTTCGGCCCGGGGTCGGGCGGCGGCGGCAGCGACCTGCGCAAGGGCACGGCCACCATCCTGCTCAAGACCAGCGGGCGGCCGAGCGGCGACAAGATCCGCGCCAAGTACCGCACGGCCCTGCGCCAGATCCCCGACGCCCGCGTCGACTTCCTCGACTTCCAGGGTCAGGCCGGCGTCCAGCAGATCCTGGCGAGCGACAGCCCCGAGGCCCTTCAGCGCGCCTCGCTCGAGCTGCAGCGCGAGATGCGCACCATCCCGATCCTCTCCAACCCGCGGCCGGCCGTGCCGCCGTCAGGGCCCGAAGTGGTGATCCGGCCCAAGCCCGCCGAAGCCGCCCGCCTGGGCGTGTCGGCCGACTCCATCGCCTCCATCGCCCGCGTGGCGACGGTCGGCGACGTCGACGCCAACGTGCCGAAGATGGATCAGGGCGAGCGCCGGATTCCGATCCGGGTGCGCCTGCCCGAGGGCGCGCGCGCCGACCTTGCCCAGATCGGCGCCCTGCGGGTGCCGACCGCCAGCGGCGGGACCACGCGCCTCGACGAGGTGGCCGACGTGACCTTCCAGGCCGGCGCGGCTCAGATCAACCGCCTCAACCGCAAGCGCCAGCTCACCGTCGAGGCCGAGCTCAACGGCTCGACCCTCGGTCAGGCCACCCAGGCCATCCAGAAGCTGCCGATCATGAAGCACCTGCCGGCGGGGGTCAGCGGCGCCGACGTTGGCCAGCAGGAGGCGATGCGCGAGCTCTTCTCCTCGTTCGGCCTCGCCATCTTCGCCGGCGTCTCGATGATCTTCGGCGTGCTGGTGCTGCTGTTCCGCTCGTTCTTCAAGCCGGCGGTGATCCTCTCGGCCCTGCCGCTGGCGGTGGGCGGCGCCTTCCTAGGGCTGCTGCTCTTCCACCTGTCGCTGTCGGTGCCTTCGCTGATCGGTTTCCTGATGCTCCTGGGCCTCGCCGCCAAGAACTCGATCCTGCTCGTCGAGTACGCCATCGAGGGCGAGCGCGCCGGCCTTTCCCAGCGCGAGGCCCTGCTGGAGGCCTGCCGCGAGCGCGCCCGGCCGATCGTCATGACCACCCTGGCCATGGCCGCCGGCATGCTGCCCACGGCCTTCGCGCTCGAGAAGGGCGCGGAGTTCCGCCAGCCCATGGCCGTGGCGGTGATCGGCGGCCTGATCACCTCGACTCTCCTGTCGCTGGTGCTGGTGCCGGTGGTCTACGAGTTCGTCGACGACTTCGAGCAGTGGCTGCGGCCCAAGCTCGGGCGCCTGATCACCCCGCCGGAGGCGCCGGTCCAGGCGGCTCCGGAAGACCGGCTCTAGCGCCCGCCGAGGGGGTGTCCATAGCCGTAGGGCATGGACGCCTCGGCCCTGGATGACAGCGGCTCTTGGCGGCGCCACGCTGCCTCGCCAGGGAGGCGCTCATGTACAGGCTCTATGGTGGGCTCGGCTCGCCGTATTCGCTCAAGATGCGGGCGGTGCTCCGCTATCGACGGATCCCGCACATCTGGCTGGCCGGCAACGGTCCCGACGTCATGGGCCGGCTGTTCTCGCAGCTGAAGGCCCCCGTGATCCCCGTCCTGGAGTTTCCGGACGGTACGGTGATGAACGACTCCACCCCGCTGATTCGCGAGCTGGAAAGGCGCCTACCCGGGGAGCGCACCGTCGTGCCGGAGGACGAGGCCCAGGCCTTCCTCGCCTGGCTCCTGGAGGACATGGCCGACGAGTGGGGGACCAAGGCCATGTTCCACTACCGCTGGTTCCGCGAACGCGACCAGCTGATGCTCGGCCGCTGGCTCGCCTTCGACCGTCTGGCCGGCGCGGGCCGGCAGGCCATCGAACAGGCCGGCGAGGCCTTCCGCGAGCGTCAGGTCGGGCGCATGGCGCTGGTCGGCTGCACCCCGGCCAACGCCCCGCTGATCGAGGCGACGGCCAAGAAGGTCTTCGACCTCCTCGATCCCATGGCGACCGACGAGGGTTACCTGTTCGGCTCGCGGCCCTCCGTGGCCGACTTCGGCTGGTACGGCCAGCTCTCCCAGCTCGCCAGCGATCCGACGCCGCACGAAGTCATGGCCGAGCGCGCGCCGTTCCTGATGCGGTGGCTGGCGAACCTCGACGACGCCAGCGGGGTCGACGGCCGCTGGCGCGATCCGCCGGCCGATCCGAGTGCGGCGGTCATCGGACTCCTCAAGATGGCGGGCGAGATCTACCTGCCGTTCCTGCTGGCCAACGCCGCGGCGGCCCAGGCAGGCGAGGAGACCTTCACCGTGGAGCTTTGGGGCCAGCCCTACAGCCAGGGGACCTTCCGCTACCAGGTGAAGTGCCTGGCCGAGCTGCGCGCCGCCTATGCCGGGCTGTCCGCAGCCGCGCGCAAGAGCCTCGATCCGTTGCTGGAGGACGCCGGCCTGCGCGCGGCGCTGGCAGGCGGCTAGAGCTCGCCCTTGACGATCCGGGCGAAGAGGTCCGGGTCGACGTTGCCGCCCGAGAGCACCAGGCCGACCGTCGAACCGGCCGGCGGCTTGATCTTGCCGGCCAGCAGAGCGGCCAGTCCAACCGAGCCGCCCGGCTCGACCACCAGCTTGAGGGTGGTGAAGGCATAGCGCATCGCCTCGGCGACCTCGGCGTCGGTGACGGCGGCCGCGCCGGCGAGGCTCTGCTTGAGGATCGGGAAGGTGATCTCGCCGGGCGCCGGGCTTTCGAGGGCGTCGCACAGGCAGCGGCCGGGGACCTTCACGCTCACCCGCTCGCCCGCCTCCAGCGACAGGCGCAGGTCCTCGAAGCCGGCCGGCTCGACGCCCCAGATGGACGTCGCCGGGGACAGGGCCTTCATGGCCAGGCAGATCCCGGCCAGCAGCCCGCCGCCGCTCACCGGCGCCAGCGCCACGTCGAGCCCGGCGCCCAGGCCCTTGGCCTGGCGGATCATCTCCAGGCCCACCGTGCCCTGGCCGGCGACGATGTGCGGATCGTCGAAGGCGGGCACGAGCACCGCGCCGCGCTCCCGCGCGATCTCGGCGGCGATCGCTTCGCGGCTCTCCGTCAGGCGGTCGTAGAGGCGCACCTGCGCCCCATAGCCCTTGGTGGCGGCGACCTTGATCGCCGGCGCGTCGGACGGCATGACGATCAGGGCCGGCATGCCCAGCATGCGCGCCGCCAGGGCGACGCCCTGGGCGTGGTTGCCGGACGAGAACGCGACGACGCCGCGCTGACGCTCGTCGGCCGAGAGCTGGACCAGCCGGTTGTACGCGCCCCGGAACTTGAAGGCGCCGATCCGCTGCAGCGTCTCGGGCTTGATCAGCACCCGCGCGCTGATCCGCTCGTTCAGCGCGGGGCTCTCGATCAGCGGGGTGACGACGGCATGGCCGGCGAGCCGGGTCGCGGCCGCCTCGATGTCGGCGAAGCTGACGCTCATTTCGCGAACACCATCGCGTCGTCGGCGAACGCCTTGAACTCGAGCGCATTGCCCGACGGATCGAGGAAGAACATGGTCGCCTGCTCGCCGGGCTGACCCTTGAAGCGGATCTGCGGCTCGATGACGAACTCGACGCCGGCCGCCTTCAGCCGTTCGGCCAGGGCCTCCCACTCGGGCAGGGTCATGATCACCCCGAAGTGGCGGACCGGCACGTCCTCGCCATCGACGGGGTTGGTCGCCCTGTGCCCCGCCTCCTCGGGCGACAGGTGCGCGACGATCTGGTGGCCGCGGAAATCGAAGTCGACCCACTCGTCGCTGGAACGCCCCTCCGGACAGCCGAGCAGGCCGCCGTAGAAGGCGCGCGCCTCGGCGAGGTCGCGGACGGGGAAGGCGAGATGGAAGCGCGGGATGTCCATGACCCTGCGTCATAGATCGACCCTCCGCGGCGCGCGAGGCCCTTCCGCAGAACGCGGGTCACGCTAAGCTTGGCCGCGGGTCGGAGGGCGATTCATGTTCGGCAGGCTGGGAGGCGCCCTTGCGGCGCTCGGGATTGTTGCGCTCGGGACCGTCGGCCTGGGCCGGCCGGCCGGCGCCGCCGAGTTGATCCTCGGCGCCTACGGGCACGACGTCAGCTTCATCGGCAAGGTGGTGGGCTCCGGCTCCGCCAACCGCGAGGGCGGGGCCGACATCGAGCTCGGTGTCCGCTCGGATCGCATCGAGGCGCTACACGTGATCGGCGCGCCCCAGGCGCACGCCCTCCTCTCGCTGAACACCAACAACACCTCGAACTTCGTGGCGGCCGGCCTCTCCTGGCCGATGCGCCTGACCGACCGCTTCTATTTCCGACCGGGGCTGGGCCTCGCCTACACCGACGGCGAGGCGGGCCTGCCGCCGGTCAATGCGCCCGGCCTGACGCCGCAGGAGGTCCAGCGCCGCCTGCACCTCTACCGCACGCGCATCGACTTCGGCTCTCAGGTGCTGTTCGAGCCGGAGCTCAACCTCGGCATGAAGCTCGGCGGTCCGTGGAGCGCCGAGCTCTCCTGGGTGCACATCTCCAACGGTCAGGTGTTCCACCACGGCAAGAACCAGGGGCTTGACGACGCCGGGCTTCGGGTGATTTACGCCCTCGGCGCACGCGGCCGTTGACGGCCGCCGCCTAAAACCGATCTCAAGGCCTCCCGCCGAGCACCTGTCGAAGGGCGTGGGGTTCCAACCGGGCGGGTTGGAGGGTCGTATCCATGGCCAACGTCACCGTGATCGGCGCCCAGTGGGGCGACGAGGGCAAGGGCAAGCTGGTGGACTGGCTGTCCAACCGCGCCGACGTGGTCGTGCGCTTCCAGGGCGGCCACAACGCGGGCCACACCCTCGTGGTCGACGGCAAGGTCTACAAGTTGTCCCTGCTGCCTTCCGGCGTCGTCCAGGGCAAGCTGTCGGTGATCGGCAACGGCGTCGTCGTCGACCCGTGGCACCTCCTCGAGGAGATCGCCAAGATCGGCGACCAGGGCGTGGCGATCACCCCGGACCTGCTGGTGCTGGCCGACAACGCCTGCCTGATCCTGCCGCTGCACAAGGACCTCGACCAGGCCCGCGAGGCCGCCGCCACCAACAAGATCGGCACCACCGGCCGCGGCATCGGTCCGGCCTACGAGGACAAGGTCGGCCGCCGGGCGATCCGCGTCGCCGACCTCGCCGACCGCGAGGCGCTGGAGGCCAAGATCGACCGGCTGCTCGCCCACCACGCGCCGCTGCGCCGCGGGCTCGGCTTGCCCGAGGCCGACGGCGCCTCGCTGCTGGACGCGCTGGAGGAGATCGCGCCCAAGATCCTGCGCTTCGCCCAGCCCGCATGGCTGGCCCTGAACGAGGCCGCCAAGTCCGGCCGCCGCGTCCTGTTCGAGGGCGCCCAGGGCGCGCTGCTCGACGTCGACCACGGCACCTATCCCTATGTGACCTCGTCCAACACCGTCGCCGGTCAGGCCGCGGCCGGCTCGGGACTCGGCGCCAAGGCGACCGGCTATGTGCTGGGCATCGTCAAGGCCTACACCACGCGGGTGGGCGAGGGGCCGTTCCCGACCGAACTGTTCGACGAGATCGGCCGGCGTATCGGCGAGGTCGGCCGCGAGTTCGGCACGGTCACGGGGCGGGCCCGCCGCTGCGGCTGGTTCGACGCGGCCCTGGTCCGCCAGTCGGTGGCGCTGAACGGCATCGCGGGCATCGCCCTGACCAAGCTCGACGTCCTCGACGGCCTGCCGACGCTGAAGATCTGCACCGGCTACAGGCTCGCCGACCGGACGCTCGGCTACCTGCCCGCCGGCCTCAAGGCGCAGCGCGAGCTGACCCCGGTCTACGAAGAGCTGGAGGGCTGGAGCGAGAGCACCCAGGGCGCCCGTTCCTGGAAGGACCTGCCGGCCGCCGCCGTGAAGTACGTCCGCCGGGTCGAGGAGCTGATCGGCGCCCCGGTGGCCCTGCTCTCCACCAGCCCCGAGCGCGACGACACCATCATGATGCGCGATCCGTTCCAGGACTGAGCTCCAGGACCGAGCGTCGCGGGCCGCCGTCTCGTAATTCGCTGTTTACCGACGCACGCCTACGCAAGGCTCGAGGAGCCTCGCCTTTCGTGTTCGACAACGACGCCAAGATCATCGCACGCATGGCGCCCATGCTTCAGCGGGTGCTGATCGCCGATCCGCACACGGCGAACGCGCGCATGGTCGGCGAGCTGATCCGCTCGATGGTCCGCTGCCAGGTCTGGGCCGCGCCCACCACCGACAAGGCGCTGAAGCTCGCCGGCTCGGTCGAGCCCGACATCATCTTCGTCGAGATGTCGGCCGGCGAGATGGACGGCGTGGCCTTCACCCGCAAGCTGCGGCGCAGCCGGCTCTCCTGCCGTCAGGCGCCGGTGATCATGATGTGCGGCGAGGCCACCGCGGCCAAGATCCTGGCGGCCCGCGACTGCGGCGTTCATGAGTTCCTGCGCAAGCCGTTCACGGTGAAGGACCTGGTGCGTCGGCTGGAGGCCGTCACCCTGCGACCGCGCGACTGGGTCGAGGCGGTCGACTACGTCGGTCCCGACCGGCGGCGGTTCAATTCCGGCGACTACAAGGGCCCGCTCAAGCGCCGCTCGGACGCGCCGGCGACGCCGGACGCGGCCCGGGTCAGCCAGGCCTTGAAGATCGTCCGCTCGGCGATAGCCTCGGTGGACAAGGATCCGGCCCAGGCGCTGCGCGCGCTGCAGACCCAGGCCACCGACCTGCAGAAGGCCGGCGTCAAGGCGGGCGACATGAAGCTGACCACGACGGCGGTGGACTTCAACCGCTACCTCGCCGAGGTCGAGAAGGCCGGCGGCTTCGACAAGGCCGAACTGGCGAAGAAGGCCGCGCCGCTGCTCGCCTATCTTCCGAAGGACGGCAGCGGCTCGGCGGCGGCTTAGGCCGAGACCAGGTTCCGCTCGGTGGCGGCCGCCCGCATGGCCTTCTGCAGCTTTTCGAAGGCCCGCACCTCGATCTGACGCACGCGCTCGCGGCTGACGCCGTATTCCGAGGCGAGCTCCTCCAGGGTGGTGGGATCGTCCTTCAGGCGGCGCTCGGTCAGGATGTGCCGCTCACGATCGGTGAGTTCGGCCATCGCCTCCTCGAGCAGGCTCATGCGGATCGAGCGCTCCTCGTTCTCGGCGATGATGTTCTCCTGGCTGGGGGTGTCCTCGTCGACGAGCCAGTCCTGCCACTCGCTCTCGCCGTCGGCGCGCAGCGGCGCGTTCAGCGAGGCGTCGCCGCCGGCCAGCCGGCGGTTCATCGAGATGACTTCCTCGTCCAGCACGCCGAGCTTGGTGGCGATCTGGTGCACCTGGTCGGGGTGCAGGTCGCCTTCCTCCAGGGCGGAGATCTCGCTCTTGGCCTTGCGCAGGTTGAAGAACAGCTTCTTCTGCGCGGCCGTGGTGCCCATCTTCACGAGGCTCCACGAGCGCAGGATGTATTCCTGGATCGAGGCGCGGATCCACCACATGGCGTAGGTGGCCAGGCGGAAGCCCTTGTCCGGGTCGAACTTCTTCACCGCCTGCATCAGGCCGACGTTGCCTTCGGAGATCACCTCCCCGATCGGCAGGCCGTAGCCGCGGTAGCCCATGGCGATCTTGGCCACGAGACGCAGGTGGCTGGTGACGAGCCGGTGGGCGGCTTCGGGATCCTCATGCTCCTGCCAGCGCTTGGCGAGCATGAATTCCTCGTCCTTGGCCAGCATCGGGAACTTGCGGATTTCGGACAGGTACCGGCTGAGGCCGCCTTCAGGCGACATGACGGCGAGCGCGTTGGCGGCCATGGATTATCCCCTCTTCATTTCCCGGACGTTCGGGCCGTCGCGCGCGAGCCCGACTTGGCGCGCACAAGGACCATCCGCCCCCTCCAACCTGTTAGATAGGTACGAGGTTGCGGCAGCGGTAGATCACCGGGGAGGGCGACCCGAAAGTCCGACTGCTGTAGTCGGGATTTTTAAGCCCCGATATGGGCGCCTTCAAGGCAAGCTTTCTCACAAGCACCGTAGCAAAGCTTCACGAACGAGCGCCGCCTTGATGGAAATCAGGGGAATCCGGCCGGGGCCTGTCGGATCGCCGGCGGTCGGTTCGTCCTTGGCTCGATACGCAAGGGAGCGACAACCATGCCCAAGATCGTCAACTGCCTCTGGTTCGACACCCAGGCCGAGGAGGCCGCGAACCTCTACGTCTCGCTGTTCCCCAATTCGAAGATCGGCGGGGTGTCGCGCTATCCCGAGGGCCTGCCGGGCGATCGCGCCGGTCAGGTAATGACCGTCGACTTCGAGCTCGACGGCGTTTCGTTCCTGGGCCTGAACGGCGGCCCGCAGTTCAAGTTCGACGAGGCGATCTCCTTCCAGATCCTGGTCGAGGACCAGAAGGAGCTGGACCACTACTGGGACGGCCTGATCGCCGGCGGCGGCGAGGAGAGCCAGTGCGGCTGGCTGAAGGACCGCTTCGGCGTCTCCTGGCAGGTGGTGCCCAAGCGCATGCCGGAGTGGATGACCAACCCCGAGACCGGCGGCAAGGTCGCCGCCGCCTTCATGCAGATGAAGCGTCTCGACATTCCGACCCTCGAGCGCGCCGCGGCCGGCTAGAGCGCCGCCAGCAGGACGGCGAGCCGCGCCATGTCGGCGGGCAGGGGACTCTCGAAGCGCAGGGTCTCGCCGGTCACCGGATGCCGGAAGCCGAGCAGCGCCGCGTGCAGCGCCTGGCGGCCGAGGCCGGCCTCGACCATCGCTCGGCGCACGGACTCGGCCGGCGGGCCGGAGCCATAGACGGGGTCGCCCAGGCAGGGGCAGCCCTTCGACGCCAGGTGCACGCGGATCTGGTGGGTGCGGCCGGTCTCCAGCCGGCAGGTGAGGCGTGCGGCCAGCGGCTTCGCCTCGGGCCCGAACACCTCGTCGACCAGGTAGTGGGTGACGGCGTGCCGCCCGCCGGTCTTCACGATGGCCATCTTCTTGCGGTCGTTGGTGGAGCGGGCGATGGCCGCCTCGATCGTGCCGCTTCGCGCCGGCGGGGCGCCGCGCACCAGCGCCACATAGGCGCGCTCGATGTCATGGGCGGCGAACAGGGCGGAGAGCCCCTTGTGGGCGGCGTCGGTCTTGGCGGCGACGACGATGCCCGAGGTCTCCTTGTCGATGCGGTGGACGATGCCGGGGCGGGCGACGCCGCCGACGCCCGACAGGCTGTCGCCGCAGTGGTGCAGCAGCGCGTTCACCAGCGTGCCCCGCTCCGAGCCCGGCGCCGGATGCACGGCCATGCCCGCCGGCTTGTCGACGACGATCAGGTGGGCGTCCTCGAACAGCACCGTCAGTGGGATGTCCTCCGCCTGCGGCTCGGCCGGCGCGGGAGGCGGGACCTCGATGCGATAGTCGCCGGGCCCCGCCTTGGCCGAGGCGTCGGCCAGGGCCGCGCCGGCGCGGCTCACCCGGCCGTCGGCGATCAGCGCCTGGATGCGGGCGCGCGACAGCTCGGGCGCGAGGGCGGCGAGCGTCTTGTCCAGCCGCTCGCCCGCCGTCTCGGCGGTGACGGAGACGAGGATCGTCTGGCCGCCGGCCACGGAGGGCTCCGCAGCGTCGTCCTCCTCGGCGATGAGGTCGGCCTCAGAGGCCATGCTTGTCGCTGGCCTCCTCTTCGCGCCCGGCGATGGAGCCGGACTTGAAGAGATATTCCTTCAGCTGGGCGTCGGTCTCGCCGTCGTTTCGGCGGATCCATTCCAGGACCATGGCGGCGTGCTCCAGCTCCTCGCGGGCGTTGTGCAACAGGATGGCCTTCAGCTCGGTGTCTTCGGTGTCGTCGGCGCGCTGACGATACCAGTCCACGGCTTCGAGCTCCTCCATCAGCGAGGTGATCGCATAATGCATCTCGAGCGTCTTGCGGCTGAGTTTTTCGCGGGCGACGTGGAGGACTTCGCTGGACATCGGGTGTCATGCTCCTGTTGCTTGGCTTGGCCTAAGTGAAACGCGCACAGCGGGAGGGCTCCATGAACATCGATCGCCGCAAGGCTCTGGCGCTTCTGTCCTTCGGGGCCGCAGCCCCCGCCGTCGCGCAGGCCCAGAACGCGGGAAGCGTGCGTTTCGACCACGGCGTGGCTTCGGGCGATCCGCTCCAGGACCGGATGATCCTGTGGACCCGCATCACGCCCGAACAGGCGGGCGGGCCCGTCGCCTACCGCTGGCGTCTCGATCCAGTCGATCGCCGGGCCGGCGGCGCCAAGTCCGGCCAGGGCGTCACCGGGCCGGAGCGGGACTACACGGTGAAGGTGGACGTCACGGGCCTCGACGCCGGCCGCGCCTACACCTTCCAGTTCGAGTCCGGCGGCGTGAAGTCGCCGGTCGGCCGCACCCGCACCTTGCCGAAGGGGGCGGTGAAGGACGTCGTCCTGGCCGTGGCGAGCTGCACCCTCTATCCGAACGGCTACTTCAACGCCTACGGCGCGATCGCCGCCCTGCCGCGGGTCGACGCGGTGCTGCACCTCGGCGACTACATCTACGAGTACGGCGGGCCGGGCTCCTACGGGATGACTTCCGCCGTTGCCGGTGAGCGGCCGCACGACCCGCCGCACGAGCTCCTCAGCCTCGACGACTACCGGCGCCGCCACGCCCAGTACAAGGCCGACCCCCAGCTCCAGGCGGCGCACGCCCGCGCGCCCTGGATCGTCGTCTGGGACGACCACGAGACCGCCAACGACTCCTTCAAGGACGGCGCCCAGAACCACCAGCCAGCCACCGAGGGCGACTGGGACAGCCGCAAGGCCCGCGCCATCAAGGCCTATTACGAGTGGATGCCGATCCGCGAACCGAAGGGCGGCGGCTATGCGGTCTATCGCAGCTTCGACTTCGGCGACCTCGCCAGCCTGTTCATGTTCGAGACCCGGCTCACCGCGCGCGACAAGCAGCTGGTCTATGACCGCGACCTGCCCAACTTCGAGGACCCCGCCGCCCTGACCGCCTTCCGCGCCAAGCTCGCCGACCCGGCTCGCCGGATGATGGCCCCGGCCCAGGAGGCGTGGCTCGCCGAGGGCATGGCGGCCTCGGTGAAGTCCGGCCGCACCTGGCAGGTGCTCGGCAACGAGGTGGTCATGGCGCGAGTCGCCAATCCGCCGATCCGCAAGCTGATGGGCGAGGCGGCCTACAGGGCGGCGACGGCGGACATCTCGCCCGGCCGCAAGGGCACGATCGAGCGGATGGACAAGGCCGCGGCCCATGGCCTGCCCTGGGGCCTCGACATGTGGGACGGCTATCCCGCCGACCGGCAGCGGCTCTACGGGATCTTCCGCCAGGCGAAGGCCAACGCCATCGTCGTCTCCGGCGACAGCCATGCCTTCTGGGCCAACGAACTGTGGGACTCCGAGACCGGCGGCCATCGCGTGGCGGTGGAGTTCGGCACGACCGGCATCACCAGCCCCGGCGCCGAGGACGACGTGCCAAGCGTGCCCTGGGGCAGGCTGTTCGCCGAGGCCAACCGGGAGGTCGTGTTCAACGACCAGAAGGCCAAGGGCTTCGTCCTCCTCACCCTGACCAAGACCCAGGCCAAGGGCGAACTGATCGCGGTCTCCTCGATCACCGACAAGAGCTACACGGCCACGGCGCTGAAGACCTTCGTGGTGAAGCCGGGCAAGTCCGGCCCCTCGGCCGTGAAGGAAGCCTAGCGGCGCTCCATCGCCAGGCGGACGCCGAAGCCGAGGAACACCCCGCCGGTGATCCGGTCGAGCCAGCGCACGACGCTGGCCCGCTGCAGGACCCCGGCGATCGGCCGCGTCGCGCCGATCAGCACCGCGAACCAGACGAGGCCCATGGCCACGTGGATGCAGGCGAGGCCGAACATGAACGGCGCCGCCGGCACGTTGGCCGGCACGAACTGGGGCAGGAACGAGACGTAGAAGACCCCGGCCTTGGGATTGAGCAGGTTGTTGAGCGCGCCCTTCCACAGCCAGCCAAGGTCGCTGCGCGGTGCCGCCGCGGCCCCGTCCAGCTCGAAGCGCGTGCGGGGCTTCAGGATGAGGTTGAGGCCCAGCCAGACGAGGTAGGCCGCGCCCGCCCATTTGAGGATTTCGAAGGCCAGCTGCGAGGCGGCCAGCAGGGCGCCCAGCCCCAGGGCTGCGATCGCCCCCCAGCCGAGCGTCCCGATGCAGACGCCGAGGCCGGCCAGGCAGGCCTTCTTCGTTCCTTCGACGGCGGCGGTGCGCAGGACGAGCGCCACGTCGAGGCCGGGGGTGATGGTCAGCAGGCCTGCGGCGACGGAGAAGGCGATCAGGGCGGCGGTGACGGTCATGAGCGCTCCACGAGCCTGCCGTTTTCGATGACGCGGTAGAAGCAGGAGCGCGCGCCGGTATGGCAGGCGCCGCCGTCGCCCTGCGGCCGGACCTTCATCCAGACCGCGTCCTGGTCGCAGTCGATGCGGATCTCCGCGAGCTTCTGCACCTGGCCGCTGGTCGCGCCCTTGTGCCACAGCTCGTTGCGCGAGCGGCTGAAGTAGTGCGCCTCGCCGGTTTCCAGCGTCTTCGCCAGGGCCTCGGCGTTCATCCAGGCGAACATCAGCACCTCGCCGGTGTCGGCGTGGGTGGCGATGGCCGCGATCAGGCCACTGGCGTCGAACTTCGGGGCCAGCACATCCCCGTGCTCCAGGGCGTGCGTGTCGGGCGCGGTGGGGAAGCCGGTCATGGGCCGCATATGGCCTCCATGCGAGCGCACGCGCAAATCCTCCCCTCGAGGGGGAGGTGTCGCGTAGCGACGGAGGGGGCTGCAGCCATGAGCGTCGGACGCCCTGCCGTTCAGCCCCCCCAGTCCGTCCGGGGACAGCTCCCCGTGAGGGGGAGCCTTGGCCTCAGCGCTTGTTGACGAAGTCCAGGAAGCGCTGGCGCAGGCTGGCGTCGGTCTTGAAGACGCCGGTGAACTGCGTGGTGATCGTCGAGACGTGGCGGTGGTGCACGCCGCGCGTGGTCATGCACTGGTGCGCCGCGTCGATCAGCACCGCCACGCCCGCCGGGCGCAGGCTGTCGGTGATGGCGTCGGCGATCTGCTGGGTCATGGTCTCCTGGGTCTGGAGACGGCGGGCGAAGATCTCGACCACCTTGGCCAGCTTGGAGATGCCGACCACGCGGTTGGTCGGCATGTAGGCGACGTAGGCCTTGCCCAGGAACGGCGCCATATGGTGCTCGCAGTGGCTCTCCACCTCGATGTCGCGGAGCATGACGATGTCGTCGTAGCCCTGCACGTCCTCGAAGGTGCGGGAGAGTTCCTTGGCCGGGTCGAGCTTGTAGCCCTCGAACCATTCGGCATAGGCGTCGACGACGCGCTTGGGCGTGTCGATCACGCCTTCACGGCGGGGATCGTCGCCGGCCCAGGCGATCAGGGTGCGAACGGCCTCCATCGCTTCTTCGCGCGTGGGGCGCTTCACGGCTTCAAGATCAAGGTCAGAGGATCCGACCAGGGTTCGGTCGCGGATGGCGTCCATGTGTGAGAGCGGTTCTTTCCAGGGCTGAGTTGCGCCGGGACGACGGTCCCGGAAATGACGCGTGCCACCCTTTCACTTGGATGGGAAAGAGCCCCGAGAGTTCCCGTGGCTTCCCGTCCGGGCGAACTGTATATGGGCTGCCCGCCTTGCCCGGCAACTGTTCCGCTGGGTCAGCCCGCTCACAAGACTGCTCAAAATGACCTTGAAGCTCTACGACACCATGGCCCGCGAGAAGCGGGACTTCGCCCCCGCCGACCCCAAGCGGGTGACGATGTATGTGTGCGGGCCGACGGTCTACAACTTCGCCCACGTGGGCAATTTCCGGCCCGTCGTGGTGTTCGACGTGCTGTTCCGCCTGCTGCGCTTCACCTACGGCGAAGAGGCGGTGCTCTACGCGGCCAACGTCACCGACGTGGACGACAAGATCAACGCCAAGGCCGCCGAGGAAGGCGTGCCGATCGACACCGTCACCGACCGCTACCTCGAGGCCTACAACGGCGATGCGGAGAAGCTCGGCGCCCTTCGGCCGACCTTCCAGCCGCGCGCCACGCGGACCATGGACCAGATCATCGACATGATCGGCCGGCTGGTGCGCAACAACGCCGCCTACGCCGCCGAAGGCCATGTCCTGTTCAACACCCAGGCCTACGCCGAGTACGGCAAGCTCTCCGGCCGGCCGCTGGAGGAGATGATCGCCGGCGCCCGCGTCGACGTCGCCCCCTACAAGCAGAACCCCGCCGACTTCGTCCTCTGGAAGCCCTCCAAGCCGGGTGAGCCGGTGTGGGAGAGCCCCTGGGGTCCGGGGCGTCCCGGCTGGCACATCGAGTGCTCGGCGATGATCGAGCAGACCCTGGGCCTGCCCATCGACATCCACGGCGGCGGCATCGACCTCGTCTTCCCGCACCACGAGAACGAGCGCGCCCAGGGCGTCTGCGCCACCCACGACCACACCTACTCGCGGTTCTGGCTGCACAACGGCTTCCTGAACTTCGGCGAGGAGAAGATGTCGAAGTCGCTGGGCAACGTGGCGCTCGCCCACGAGCTGCTGAAGGCCTACCCCGGCGAGGCGATCCGCTGGGCCCTGCTCGTCGGCCACTACCGCGCGCCGCTCGAATGGAACGCCGACCTGCTCGACCAGGCCAAGCGCTCGCTCGACCGCCTCTATGGCGCGCTGGAGCGGGCGAAGGACGTGGAGGCCGCCACCGACGTGCCGTCGGCCGCCTTCGTCGCCGCCCTGGAGGATGATCTCAACACCGCCGCCGCCATGGCCGAGCTGTTCGGCCTGGCCTCCCGGCTGGAGACCGCGAAGGGCGAGAACAAGGCCCGCGCCAAGGGCGAGCTCCTGGCCTCCGCGCGGCTGATGGGCTTCCTCGCCGCCGATCCCGACAGCTGGTTCCAGGGCGGAGTGGACGAGAGCGTCAAAAGCCGCATCAATGAGCTGGTCGCCGCGCGCGACGCCGCCCGCCGCGCCAAGGACTGGCCCGAGGCCGACCGCATCCGCGGTGAGCTGGCGGCGTTGAACGTGGAGGTTCTCGACGGGCCGACTGGGGCGACCTGGCGCCTGAAGGAGCAAGCCTGATGCCCATCGCCCCGCCGCCCCAGCTCAAGGCCGGCCTCTTCGCCCGCAACGTCGGAGCCGGGAAGAAGGACGACAAGAAGAAGGACGCGCCCAAGGCCGCCGGCCCCAAGGGCTTCCCGATCGAGCATCGCATCGGCGTCCAGGCCCCGGCGGAGGTGATCTGGAACATCGTCTCCGACCTCGAGCGCTGGAGCGAGTGGAACCCGCTCTATCCAAAGGCGGCCGGCGCCATCCGCATCGGATCCCAGCTCACCCTGACCCTGGCCCTGCCGGGCCAGGCCCAGCGCCAGATCCAGCCGGTGGTGCTCGAGTGGGTGCCCAATGAGCAGCTCCACTGGCGGCTGACCATGCTCGGCGGGCTGGTGAACAACGTCCGCTACATCGAGATCGAGCAGCTCGCCGAGGAGAGCTGCATCGTCTCCAACGGCGAGATCTTCGGCGGCCTCATGGGCCCGACCGTCGCCAAGTCGCTGGGCCGCGCCGTGCACCGCGGCTTCCGCGAAATGAACGAGGCGCTCAAGGCCCGCGCCGAGGCGCACTGGAGCGCCGCCAAGGGTTAAGCCCTGACCTCAGGAGGCGAAGATGGCGGACGAGGTGAAAATTCTGGGATTTGCCGGCAGCCTCCGGCAAGGATCGCTCAACCGGGCCCTCTTGCGGGCGGCCCAGGCCGCCGCGCCCGGCGGCATGTCGATCGAGATCTTCGATCTGGCGCCGGTGCCGCTCTACAATGGCGACGTGGAGGCCGAGGGCGATCCCGCAGGCGTCGCCGCATTCAAGCGGGCGATCCGCGCGGCTGACGGCGTCCTGATGGTGACGCCCGAGTACAACCACGGCGTCCCCGGGGTGATGAAGAACGCCGTCGACTGGGCCTCTCGCCCGCCGCAAGACGCGGCCCTGAGCGGCAAGCCGGTCGGGATCATCGGGGCTTCCCCCGGCGCGACGGGTTCGGCCCGTGGCCAGAGCCAGCTGCGCCAGGCTTTCGAGTTCACCAATTCCTTCTGCATGCCTCAGCCGGAGGTCCTGGTGTTCCGCGCGCACGAGAAGTTCGACGCCGAGGGCAAGCTGACCGACGAGGCGACGGCGAAGTTCCTCGGCCGCTATCTCGAGGCGTTCAAGGCCTGGGTGCTGCGCTTCAATGGCTGAGCTGCGACGGCGCGGCGGTTTGACAGACGCGCTCCGGACCCCGACTTAAGGGCCATGATCGACGACCTCTATTCGGCCAAGGTGCTGGCGCTCGCCGCCAACCTGCCCCGGCTCGGCCGGCTGGCGGAGCCCGACGGCTCGGCCGAGAAGGTCTCCAAGCTGTGCGGCAGCCGGGTCATCGTCGACGTGAAGCTCGACGGCGACCACGTCGCCGACTTCGCCCAGGAGGTGAAGGCCTGCGCCCTCGGCCAAGCCTCGGCCTCCATCCTCGGCGCGCACGTCATCGGCGCCGGCGCCGAGGAGCTTGAAAGCGCTCGCGATCAGTTCCGTTCTATGCTGAAAGAGGGCGGTCCGCCGCCCGGCGGACGTTTCTCGGACCTCGCGATGCTCGCGCCTGTGAAGGACTATCCCGCCCGCCACGCCTCGACGCTGCTCGCGTTCGATGCAGTGTGCGAGGCCGTCCGCAAGGCCCTTGGGAACCATGGGGCGCGAACTAGCCCCGCCGGCGCGGCTTGATCCTCTCGGACGCCCGGCGTAAGCGCTGGGCGTCACCTCGAAGACCGCAGCCGGCATGACCTTCTACGAGAGCTGCGTCAGGGGCGCGCTTCGCGCCTACAAGCTGACGCTTTCGCCGCTGATCGGGCGGCAGTGCCGGTTTCTTCCGACCTGCTCGGAATACGCCGCCGACGCCCTGATCGGCCACGGCCCGTGGCGCGGGAGCTGGCTCGCCGCCCGCAGGCTGTGTCGCTGTCATCCCTGGGGCGGATCGGGCTATGACCCGCCGCCGCCTCCGCGCCGAGGGGCCAAGGACGGTCCGGCGCGCACCTGGACGTGTGAGACATGATCGAACTGGTTTTCCCCGACGGCTCCAAGCGCAGCTTCGACAGCGGCGTGACGGGGCGTGAGATCGCCGCCGGCATCTCGAAATCGCTCGAGAAGAAGGCGGTGCTGGTGAAGCTCGACGGCGAGCTTCTCGACGTCGACCGGCCGCTGGAGGCCGGCGGCAGATTCGAGATCCTGACGCGCGAGAGCCCCGAGGCCCTCGACACCATCCGCCACGACGTCAGCCACATCATGGCCGAAGCCGTGCAGGAGCTGTTTCCCGGCACCCAGGTGACGATCGGCCCGTCCATCGAGGACGGCTTCTATTACGACTTCGCCCGCGCCGAGCCGTTCAGCCTCGACGACCTCGAGAAGATCGAGCAGCGGATGAAGGAGATCGTCGACCGCGACGAGAAGATCGTCCGCGAGGTCTGGGACCGCGACGAGGCCATCGCCCACTTCAAGTCCATCGGCGAGGACTACAAGGCCGAGATCATCGGCGGCATCCCTGCGGGCGAGCAGGTCAGCGTCTATCGCCAGGGGAACTGGAAGGACCTCTGCCGCGGTCCGCACCTGCCGTCCACCAAGGCGGCCGGCAAGGCGTTCAAGCTGACGAAGCTCGCCGGGGCCTACTGGCGGGGCGACTCGCGCAACCCAATGCTGCAGCGGATCTACGGCACGGCCTGGGGCACGGAAGCCGACCTCGAGGCCTACCTGCACCGCATTGAGGAGGCCGAGAAGCGCGACCACCGCAAGATCGGCCGGGTCATGGACCTCTTCCACATGCAGGAAGAGGCCAAGGGCATGATCTTCTGGCACCCCAAGGGTTGGACGCTCTACCGGACGGTCGAATCCTACATGCGCCGCCGGCTGGACGCCGATGGCTACGAGGAGGTCAAGGCGCCCCAGATCATGGACCGCGAGCTCTGGGAGAAGTCCGGCCACTGGCAGAAGTTCGGCCAGAACATGTTCACCTGCGAGACGGAGGAAGGCGAGGTCCTGGCCGTCAAGCCGATGAACTGCCCGGGCCACGTCCAGATTTTCAAGCACGGCCAGAAGAGCTACCGCGACCTGCCCCTGCGCATGGCCGAGTTCGGGGCCTGTCACCGCTACGAGCCGTCGGGCGCCCTGCACGGCATCTTCCGCGTGCGCGCCTTCACCCAGGACGACGCGCACATCTTCTGCCGCGAGGACCAGATCGAGGAGGAGTCGACGAAGTTCGTGCGCCTGCTCGAGAGCGTCTATCGCGACTGCGGGCTGGAGCTGCACGCGGTGAAGCTGGCCCTGCGTCCGGAGCAGCGCTTCGGCACCGACGAGATCTGGGACGTCGCCGAGGCCAAGCTCGAGCGGGCGGCCAAGAACGCCGGCATCGCCACGGTCGAGCACCTGCCCGGCGAGGGCGCCTTCTACGGCCCCAAGCTCGAGTTCCACCTGCGCGACGCCATCGGCCGCACCTGGCAGTGCGGCACGCTCCAGCTCGACTACGTCCTGCCCGAGCGTCTCGACGCGGAGTACGTCGCCGAGGACGGCTCGAAGCAGCGTCCCGTCATGCTGCACCGGGCGATCTGCGGCTCGATGGAACGCTTCATCGGAGTGATGATCGAAAACTACGCTGGCGCGTTTCCCCTGTGGTTGGCTCCCGTTCAGGTTGTGGTTGCGACCATTACTTCGGACGCGGACGATTACGCCCACGAGGTGGCGGCGATGCTCAAGGCACAGGGGCTGCGGGTCGAGACGGACCTGCGCAACGAAAAGGTCGGCTACAAGGTGCGCGAGCACAGCCTGGCCAAGGTCCCGGTCATCGCCGTCGTCGGCCGCCGCGAGGCGGAGGAGAAGCGTGTCGCCCTGCGGCGGCTCGGCTCGGATCAACAACAGGTTGTGGACCTCGCGGACGCCGCAAAGGCGCTTGCCTTGGAGGCGACTCCGCCCGATCTTGCCTCATGAGCTTGGGACGGGGGGCCGTTCCCGCAGGGGTTTTCAGGGTGATCGGGGCAAGGGAGGCTGGATGAACGGCATCGCCGCACCGATCGTCGCCGCCGAGCCCGTCGAGGCGCCGGACTTCCTGGCGCCCCGGCGGAAAGTCTCGGTCGTCATGGTCGTCTACATGACCGGAGAGGCCCTGACCCAGAGCCTGGAATGCGTCCTGCGCGACCCCCTCGTCGACGAGCTGGTGGTGGTCGACAACGGCTCCACGCGCACCGAGGCCGAGGCGCTCCGGCGGCTCGCCGCGCGTGACGGTCGGGTGCGGCTGGTCACGGGCCACGGCAACATCGGCTTCGCGCGTGGCGCGAATCTCGGCGCCCGCGAGGCGGTGGGCGACATTCTCGTCTTCCTCAATCCCGACGCCTTCCTCCAGGGCGGCTGCGTGGCCGAGTTGGTCCGCGGCCTGGAGGCGGGCGCTTCGCCGTGCATCGTCGGCGGCCGGGTGCTGAACGCCGACCGCACCGAACAGCGCGGCGCCCGGCGCGGCGACATCACCCCGGTGAGCGCGCTGATGTCGCTCAGCCGCCTCTCGCAGCGGGTGCCGGGCTGGCGCCGCTTCGAGGTGCACTGGGAATCCGACGAGACGCCGAAGGAGCCGGTGGCGGTGCCGACCATCTCCGGCGCCTGCTTCAGCATGCGCCGCGAGGACTTCGACGCGGTGCAGGGCTTCGACGAAGGCTATTTCCTGCACGTCGAGGACGTCGACCTGTGCTGGCGCGTGCGCCAGCAGGGCGGCGAGGTGCTGTTCCATCCCAAGGCGGAGGTGATCCACCTGGGTCACACCAGCCACGCCAGCCCGATCCGCGTCGAGCTCTACAAGGGCCTCGGCCTCGCCCGCTATTTCCGCAAGCGCGCCGATGGCGTCGGCGCGGCGCTCCTCGCCTGGCTGCTGTCGCCGGTGATCGTCTGCACGGCGGTTGCCCGGCCCGTGCTCTGGCGCCTCACCGGCCGCGCGGCCTGACGGCCCGCGTCCCGAGTGATCCCCCGCTTCCTGAGGCCGCTCACCCATCTCGCGCCGCACCGCGTGCGCCGCGCCGCCATGGGCGCCATCGAGGACCTCAAGAGCCTTCCCGCCCGTCTCGTCGATCCGGAGCGGCGCGCCGAGCCCTGGTCGGTGATCCACCACGTGGGTCACGGCGGCTACGCCGCGACCGGCCGTTACCTGGCCGACCTTCTGCGGACCCAGGCGGGCTTGGTCGGGACCGAGGAGGTGCTCGACATCGGCTGCGGCACCGGCCGGGCGGCGCTGGGGCTCTCGGCCCTGCTGGCGGCCTGCGGCGGCGGCTATCTGGGGTTCGATGTCTCGGCGGCCGCGATCGCCTACTGCCGCCGGCGCTTCGCCGACGAGCCGCACCTGGCCTTCGCCCAGCTCGACGTCCGCCACCCGGACTACAATCCGACAGGCCGGCTGGACGAGCTCTCCGCGGTGTTCCCCGCGCGGGACGGCGCCTTCGACGTGGCCCTGGCGGCGTCGGTCTTCACCCACCTGCGCATGCCGGCCGTCCGCCGCTACCTGGGCGAAGCCCATCGCGCCCTTAAGCCGGGCGGCCGCTTCGTCTTCACCGCCTTCGCCCTCGAGACGGGCCGGGAGCGGAGCGCGACCTTCCCCTTCCAGCCCTTCGACGCGACCTCGGAGGTCGCCCAGCCCGATGCGCCGGAGGCCGCCATCGGCCACTACCGTCCGGCCCTGGAGCAGGCGATCGCAGAGGTGGGCTTCCGCATCGCCAGGTTCGAGCGCGGCGACTGGGCGCCCGGCGCCACCTACGCCGGCGGCCAGGATCTCTACGTCGTGGAGAAGGCCTAGGCCGCCTGCGGCCGGGGGAAGCCGCCGGCCCGGCTGACCGAGGCGGTCGGCGCCTTGCCGAGCAGGTTCGAGACCCAGCCGGCCGTCGCGATCAGGGCGTCGAGGTCGTAGCCGGTGGAGAAGCCGGCCCGCTCCAGCATGTAGACCAGGTCCTCGGTGCCGATGTTACCGGTGGCGTTCGGCGCGAAGGGGCAACCGCCGAGGCCGCCGCAGGAGGCGTCCAGGACGTCGATGCCGGCCTCGACGCTGGCGTAGGCGTTGGCCAGGCCCGTGTTGCGGGTGTCGTGGAAGTGCATGCGCAGCTTGGTGTCCGCGGCCACCTTGCGCACCGCCTCGATGCGGCGGCGCACCAGCCACGGATCGGCCACGCCGATGGTGTCGGCCAGGGCCAGTTCGTCCACCTTGGCCTCGACCGCCGCCTGGGCGATGCGCACCACCTGCTCGTCCGAGACCTCGCCGTCGAACGGGCAGCCGAAGGCCACCGAGATGGTCACGCTGATCGGCGGGCCGCCTTCGGCGTGCTTGCGCGCGGCGATGGTCCGCATGGCGGCGACCTGCTCCTCGACCGAGGCGCCCTGGTTGCGGATGCCGAAGCCGTCGCTGGCGCAGACCACGATGTTGGCCTCGTCGCACTCGGCCGCGACGCAGCGATCCCAGCCGCGCTCGTTGAGCACCAGGCCGATGCGGGACCGGCCGGCCTGATGCGGCAGGGCGGCGGAGATCTCCTCGGCGCCGGCCATCTGCGGCACGCGCTTGGCGTTGACGAACGAGACGGTCTCCATCCGCCGGGCGCCGGCGGCTTCGAGCCGGTTGATGAACTCGAGCTTCTGATCGATCTCGAGCAGGGTCTTCTCGTTCTGCAGGCCGTCGCGGGGGCCGACCTCGACGATCTCGATGTGGCGGCTCATGGCTGGCCTCCTTGCGCGCCCTCGGGCGCCTTGTAGATCCGAAGGGTCATCTTGTGACCGCTCGAATAGTCGAGACCCTTCACCTCCGCCACCAGGTCTGCCCTTGCGTGATCCGCCTTCAGCGCCTGCTGGAAGGCCGGCTCCTCGCGCGTCTCGACCACCGCCGGGCGATGCTCGGCGATGGCCTGGGCGGCCTCTTCCGGGCCGCCGAGTTCGGTCTCGGTGCCCAGGGCGAACACCAGGCTCGGCTCGGCGTAGCCGGCCACCGCGACCGGGGCGTCGGCGATCCCCTGCCGAGGCAGGAGCCGGGCCTTGCCCATGGCGGCCTCGGTCCGCTTCGACAGCCAGAGCGGGTCGAGCCGCGGCGCGAGGCCGGCCGCCAGGGCGGCGTGGCCGAGGAGGCCGAAGCCCAGCGCCGTGGCGACGGCGGGAAGCGGGCTCGTCTTCCTCAGCAGCATATAGGCGCCCCCGAGCCCCGCCGCAGCGAGGCAGGCGGCCGCCAGGATCGCAAAGGCGAGGTCGACGCCCTCGCCGTAGAGGCTGTCGAGATAGAAGACCGCCCCCGCCAGCAGCGCCCCGAACAGGCCGGCCAGAATCGCGCCGGCGATCTTCACCCGCTTGCCCAGGGGTTCGACCAGGGCCGCAGCGGCGAGCCAGCACACCGCGCCATAGGCGGGCAGGGTGTAATGGACGAGCTTGGTCGGCAGGAGTTCGAACACCAGCCAGGTGGGGATCAGCCAGGCGAGGGCGAAGCGCACCCCCGGCTCGGCCCGGCGCCGCCAACCGGTGACCAGAGCGGCGGGGAGCAGCAGGGTCATGGGGAACAGCAGCAGCGGCGCCAGCAGGGTGTGATAGCCGGGCGGCGCGCCGTGGGTCTCCTGGCCGCCGGCCAGCTTGGGGGCCAGGTCGCCGCCCACGGCCTTGCTCCAGAAGCCGCCGTCGGTCGCCACCGTCACAGCCCCGGCCCAGGGGCCGACGATCAGCAGGAAGACGATCAGGCCCCAATAGGGGCGAAGCTTGGCCAGCCAGCGCGGGCGTCGCTCCATGGCGAGCAGCATCAGGATCGCCAGACCGGCGACCATCGGCCCGACCGGGCCCTTCACCAGGGCCGCGACGCCCATCGCCGCCCAGAAGGTCATCGCCACGCGCCGGCCGGCGGACGGTCCTTCGCGCGCCGAGGCGTAGAGACGGGCCAGCGCCGCCATGGCCAGGGTCGTGGCCCCGCAGAGCACCGCGTCGGTCTTGGCGATCATCGCCTCGGTGGAGAGCAGGAACGTCGTCCCCAGCATGGCGCCGGCCAACAGCCCCGCCTCGGGGCCGAAGAAGGCCGCCGCGCCCCAGGCGCAGGCCGCGGCCGCCAGCATGGCGCCCAGCAGCGAGGGGATGCGGTAGGCCCAGATGTCCCGCGCCTCGGGACTAGAGAGCAGGCTGACGCTCGCCGCCTGCAGCCAATGAATGCCCACCGGTTTCTTGAAGCGCGGCTCGTCCTGGTAGCGGATCACCACGAAGTCGCGGCTCTCCAGCATCTGGGCGGTGGCCTGGGCGAATCGCGACTCGTCGCGGTCGAGCGGCGGCACGGCCAGCAGGCCCGGGAGGCCCGCCAGGAAGGCGATGAACGCCGCCGCCGCCGGCCCCCGCCAGCCGCGGCTCCACTTCGCCAGTTCAGCCTGAAGCGTCATTGGCCCCTGATAGCATGATCCTTCCCAAGGCGACCTTTTCCGCTATGGAGGGGCATGGCCCGATCCGCCGCAAACGCAGCGCCGCAAGTGTCCCCTCAGATCTCCGTAGTCGTCCCCGTGTTCGATGAGGAGGGCGCGGCGCCGGCCCTGGCGCGCGAGATCGCCGCCGCCTTCGCGGGCCGCAGCTACGAGATGGTGTTCGTCGACGACGCCAGCCGTGACGGCACGCGGGCCGCCCTCAAGGCCCTGCAGGGCGAGATTCCGCAGCTCCGCGTGCTGGCCCACCGCAAGAACGCCGGCCAGAGCCGCGCCATCCGCACCGGCGTGATCGGCGCCCGCGGCGAGGTGGTCGTGACCCTCGACGGCGATGGCCAGAACGATCCGGCTGACGGGCCCAAGCTGGTGGACGCCCTGCTGGCCGGTCCGCCGGAGCTCGCCCTCGTCGGCGGCGAGCGCGTCAAGCGCCAGGACAGCCAGGCCAAGAAGATCGCCTCGCGCGTCGGCAACGGCGTCCGCAAGCGGCTGCTCAAGGACACCGCCAACGATACCGGTTGCGGCCTGAAGGCGTTCCGCCGCGAGGCGTTCCTGCGGCTTCCCTACTTCGACCACATCCACCGCTACCTGCCCGCCCTGATGCTGCGCGAGGGCTATGAGACCGCCTTCCTGCCGGTGCACCACCGCCATCGCCAGACGGGCGTCTCCAAGTACACCAACCTCGGCCGGCTCTGGGTGTCGCTGTCGGACCTGATGGGCGTAATGTGGCTGCAGTCGCGGGCCCGCAACCCGGTCGGGGTCGACGAGGTCTAGGCCGGCACGCGGCCCAGCACGTCCTGGGCGGCGGTCAGGCCCGCCTCCATCCGACCGGCCAGGTAGTCCGCGACAGCGTCGGGAAGCACGTCGGCGGTCCAGACCAGGCGGGACTTGCCGCCCGTCTCGTCCAGCACCTGGAACGACGCCGAGTGGTGGGCGAAGCGCTCCGTCTGCACCGAATAGGCGAGGCGGCGATGGGCGTCGTCGCGCCCGAGGAACAGCTCCTTCACCACCATGCCGTCGCCGAAGGTGACCATGCGCGCGCCCTCGACCAGCTCGACGTCTGTGACGAAGCCGGGGGCGAAGCGGCGATGGACCGCCCCGAAGTCGGCGACCGCGTCCCAGACCGCGGCCGGCGCGGCGTCGACGACGATTTCCCTGATGATGCTGGCCATCGCCGTTCTCCGTTGCTGAGGCCCGGAGAATGGCCGCTGCGCGATCGCCTGGCTGGCGGGAAACGGACGGGGTCAGGCCGTCAGTTGAAACGCTTCAGGTGAGGGCGCTGAGGATCAGGGCGACGACGGCCACGTCGATGATGCGGAAGGCGATCTGGCTCATGCGCGGCCCCTTGGTCCAAGTGTGCGAACTTGGTTAAGCAAGACCGGTGCCAGACGGATCCGGATCGCCCATGGCCCTCTTCTTCGACGCGGAATGGTTCGACGCCCGTCTCGGTGAGCGCGGCCTCTCGCGCGCCGTCCTGGCGGCGGCCGCCGGCCTGAGCGAGGCGGACCTCGCGCTCGTCTTCAAGGATCAGCGGGAACTTTCCGCCCAGGAGGTGGCGTGTTTCGCCGAGCTGCTCGGCGTCGCGGCGGCCGAAGTCGCCGACCGCGCGGGGATCTCGACGCCCTTGCCGGGCGCGGCCTCGCCGGAGGCTCGGATCGCGGCGCTGGAGCGGCGAGTGGCGGCCCTGGAAGCCGCCCTGGCGGCCCTGAAGGAGGCCTAGACCTCGGTCCTGGCCTTGCAGCCCTTGGGCGCGCGGCGGTCCTTGGCGCCGGACCATTCGGTGCGGTTGTAGGTCACCCGGGCCGTGTCGAAGAGCTCCGGCCCGGCGCGCAGGCCGCGCTTCTGGCCCTCCTGGCCGATCAGGTGAGCGGCGAAGGCGGCGTGGGCGTCTGTGTCAAAACGGGGCTCGACGCGGACGACCCGGTCCACCGGCACGGGCAGGCGAACGACCTCGGCGGAGGGGGCTTCCTCGGCCTCCGTCTCGGGCTTGGCGGCCCTCTTCAGGAGGTCCGCGCGTCGGATCGGGTCAATTCGGGACATCATGCCTAACGAATTGCAAACCCTACGCCACCGTTGCGTGCGGAGCGAGTCCCTGAACGTTTGACGTTTGCGCTCAGCGCTTGGTCGCGAGCTTCTCGATCTGGGCCTGCATCTCGGCCATCTGCTTGCGCAGTTCCCCGAGCGCCTCGTCGGACGACGGCTCGGCGGCCTTGGTCGCCGGCGGCGGCGCGGGCTCCTCCGGCTTCGCATAGGCGAAGGGCGAGAACATCTTCATGGCGCGGTCGAAGAGCGCCAGGTTCTGGCGGATCTGCTCCTCGTAGGCGCCCATCATCCCGCCCTGCACGCCGGCGGGGCCGCCGGTCGGCGCCATAGAGGAGAACTGGTTGCGCATCCGCTCCTGCTGGTTGGCGAAGGTCGCCAGGCTCAGCTCCAGGTAGGAGGGCAGGAACGCCTGCAGGGAGTTGCCGTAGAAGCTGATCAGCTGGCGGAGGAACTGGATCGGCAGCAGGCTCTGCCCCTGGCTCTCCTCCTCGAAGATGATCTGGGTCAGCACCTGGCGGGTGATGTCCTCGTTGGTCTTGGCGTCATAGACCACGAAATCGACGCCCTTCTTCACCATGTCGGACAGGTGCTCGAGGGTGACGTAGGAGGACGAGGCGGTGTTGTAGAGCCGCCGGTTCGCATACTTCTTGATGACGACGCGCTCGCCCTGCGGCGCATCGGTCCCTTGGGTGTCGGCCATCCCAATTCCTTGTCGCGGGCGGCGTCTGGGGTCGCCCTTCTTCTGCACCGCAGTATCGCGGATGCGAGCGGAATGGCAAAGGGCTTGGAATGATTGCGCATCGCGGGGGTTGCCGAACGGCTGCTCGCTCCCGATAGAGTGACGGCAGGGCCCGCCAGCCTCTTCCCAAGGATCAGAAGTAACATGAGCGACATCGTCATCGTCTCCGCCGCCCGCACGCCTGTGGGCTCGTTCAACGGCGCCCTGTCGGCCGTGCCGGCGCACGAACTGGGCAAGGTGGCCATCCAGGCCGCGGTGGAACGGGCCGGCATCCAGGCCGCGGACGTCGAAGAGGTGATCATGGGCCAGGTGCTGCAGGCCGGCGCCGGCCAGGGCCCGGCCCGTCAGGCGGCGATCAACGCCGGCGTGCCCGTCGAGGCGCCCGCCTGGAGCCTCAACCAGCTCTGCGGCTCGGGCCTGCGCGCGGTCGCGCTCGCCGCCCAGCAGATCGCCGAGGGCTCGGCCCGGATCGTGGTCGCCGGCGGCCAGGAGAGCATGAGCCAGTCGCCGCACGCGGCCAACCTGCGCAACGGCCAGAAGATGGGCGAGTTCGCGTTCGTCGACACCATGCTGAAGGACGGCCTGTGGGACGCCTTCCACGGCTACCACATGGGCCAGACCGCCGAGAACATCGCGGCCCGCTGGCAGATCACCCGCGAGGACCAGGACAAGTTCGCAGTCGGCTCCCAGAACCGCGCCGAGGCCGCCCAGAAGGCCGGCAAGTTCAAGGAAGAGATCGCCCCGGTCACGATCAAGACCCGCAAGGGCGACGTGGTGGTGGCCGACGACGAGTACATCCGCCATGGCGTGACGCTCGACAGCGTCGCCGGCCTCAAGCCCGCCTTCACCAAGGACGGCTCGGTCACCGCCGCCAACGCCTCGGGGATCAATGACGGCGCCGCGGCTCTCGTCTTGATGAGCGCCGAGGAGGCCGAGAAGCGCGGCCTCAAGCCGCTCGCCCGCATCGCCTCCTGGGCCCACGCCGGCGTCGATCCGCAGATCATGGGCACGGGCCCGATCCCGGCCAGCCGCAAGGCGCTTGAGAAGGCCGGCTGGAGCGTCGGCGACCTCGACCTCGTGGAATCCAACGAGGCCTTCGCCGCCCAGTCGATCTGCGTCCTGCGCGACCTCGGCCTCGACCCCGAAAAGGTGAACGTCAACGGCGGCGCCATCGCCATCGGCCACCCGATCGGCGCCTCGGGCGCCCGCATCCTGACCACCCTGCTCCACGAGATGAAGCGTTCGGGCGCATCCAAGGGCCTGGCCACGCTCTGCGTCGGCGGCGGCATGGGCGTGGCCATGTGCGTCGAGAAGATGTGACGTACAGCAATCGGAGCCGCCGGGCGCAAGACCTGGCGGCCCTTTCAGGAGGAATAGCCGAATGGCCAGGGTTGCGCTCGTCACGGGGGGCACCCGTGGCATAGGTCGGGCGATCGTCGAGCGGCTGAAGGCCGACGGGATGAAGGTGGCCGCCGGCTATTCCGGCAACGACGCCGCGGCCGAGGCCTGCGCCCGCGAGCTGGGCGTGATGGTGGTCAAGGGTAACGTCGGCAATTTCGCCGACTGCCGGCACGCCGCCGAGGCGGTGGAGCGCGAGCTCGGCCCCATCGACGTGCTGGTCAACAACGCCGGCATCACCCGCGACGGGGTGTTCCACAAGATGACCTCCGAACAGTGGAGCGAGGTCATCCGCGTCAACATGGACAGCCTCTTCAACATGACCCGCCAGGTCATCGAGGGCATGCGCGACCGCGGCTGGGGCCGCATCGTCAACATCTCCTCGATCAACGGCCAGAAGGGGCAGATGGGCCAGACCAACTACTCCGCGGCCAAGGCCGGCATGATCGGCTTCACCAAGGCGCTGGCCCTGGAGAACGCCCGCAAGGGCGTCACCGTGAACTGCATCGCGCCCGGTTATATCGACACCGAGATGGTCCAGGCGGTGCCCGAAAAGGTTCTGGAAGGGATCATCGCCCAGATTCCCGTCGGCCGATTGGGTCGAGGAGAGGAGATCGCCGACATGGTGGCGTTCCTGGCGGGTGAACGGGCTGGCTATGTGACCGGGGCGACGCTCGCCCTGAACGGCGGCCAGTACCTGGTGGGCTGACGTTCTGTCGCAGCCCGCCTACAGCCTCTCCGACGTCCAAAAAGCGCCCCAGTCCAGCGGCATCTGCTGGTGCGTGATGGACGGCGGGCCGACGGCGGTAATGAGGTCGATCTGCGCAGCCTTGGTCTGCGCGCTCGTCGGATTCGCCGGCTCCGCCCAGGCGCAGTCCCTGCGCGCGGTGCTGTTCGGCGAGCATGGCCCCTCCATGGGGCGCGACTTCTCCGCCCCGCCCGTGGCCCGCTACGTCTCCGAGGACGGCGACGTCTTCACCCTCGACCTCACCCAGGGCCGGCCGCTCCTGAAGTTCGAGAACAGCCCCGAGGTCTGGGCCCTGCAGCCGCAGCCCGCCCCACGCGGCGACGTGATCTACAAGAACGACGTGGGCCAGCCGGTGCTGCGCGCCACCCGTCTCGGCGGCGTCACCGTCTTCACCACCCACCGCCCGGACGGCGAGGCCGCGGCCCTGGCCGGCGGCGGCGCGCCGCTCAGGCTGGCGCCGCTGGGCCCGCAGGCGCTGCTCGAGCGCCTCGGCCAGGCGTCCCTGCGGGCCAGCCGGGCGGCCAAGCACGTGATCCTGTTCGACGCCGAGGCGACGCCGGCCTCCTCGGCTGTGATCGCCGATGCGGCCACCGTGGCGAGCGTCGCGGTGGCGCGACTTTCCGAGCATCCGCAGGGCCGCAGCCGCCTGGCCGGGCTCAAACGCGTGTTCCTGGAGGAGGGCCGGCGTGTCGCCGCCACCGTCCAGAAGGGCACGCTGAAGATCACCGTGACGCCCAGCCAGGGCCTTGCCGGCCGTCCCTCGTCGGGCCGCATCGCCGCCGCGGTGGCCGCGCCGGACCGCTGAGGCCGGACCTAGCCCTTGAAGTTGTCCTTGGCCGCGCGCACCGCGCCGAAGGCCTCGTGGTCCGGCTTGCCGGCCGCCCCGACCCGGCCCGCCAGCGCCGGCGCGCGCAGGAACGGGTTGGTGGCCTTCTCCAGGGCGATGGTGGTCGGCACGGTGGGCTCCCCGCGCTCGCGGGCGGCGAAGATCTGCTCGGTGCGCGCCTTCACCGCCGGGTCGTCGTCCACCGAGAGCGCAAAGCGCGCGTTCGAGGCCGTGTACTCGTGCGCGCAGTAGACCTTGGTGTCGTCCGGCAGCGCGGCCAGGCGCTGCAGGCTCGCCCACATCTGCGCCGCATCCCCCTCGAACAGCCGGCCGCAGCCGAGCGCGAACAGGGTGTCGCCCACGAAGGCGATCCGGTCGGCGGCATCGAAATAGCTGACGTGGCCCAGGGTGTGGCCGCCGCTCTCGATGACCTGAAAGTTGGTGGCGCCCAGGGACACCACCTCGCCGCCGGCGACCTCGCGGTCGAGCGGCGCGATGCGGGTGACCTCCTTGGGGCCGACGATCTCGGCGCCGGTGGCGGCCTTGATCTCGGCGTTGCCGCCGGCGTGGTCCGGGTGCCAGTGGGTGTTGAGGATCAGCGCCAGCTTCCAGCCGAGCTTGTCGAGCTCCTTCAGGATGGCCGTCGCGTCCGGCGTGTCGATCGTCGCGGCGAGGCCGGTCGCCTCGTCGCGGATGAGGTATCCGTAGTTGTCGTCGAGACAGGGGAACTGATGGACGGTGAGCGGCATGGTGGGGCCTCCTGGCGCGACAACCGAAGGCAAGCCATTTAGGTTGGCGAGGGTGCTTCGTCGAGACCGACGCGAAGAGGGCCATGCGCCGCGACGTCCTTGAGCTACGCCAGTTCTACGCCTCCGACCTCGGCCGCGCCGCGCGCCTGATGGTCGGCCGCAAGGTCGTGGAGGCCTGGGGCGACGCGCGCGGCCTCGACGTGCTTGCCCTCGGTTATGCGACCCCCTTCGTGGCGACTCTGGCCCCCGCCGCGCGCCGCGTGGTGGCCGCCATGCCCGCCCAGCAGGGGGTGGAGATCTGGCCGGCCGGGGAGAAGAACCTGGCGAGCCTCGTCGGCGAGGACTGCCTGCCGTTTCCCAACGCCATGTTCGACCGCATCCTCCTCGCCCACGCCATCGAGGAGAGCCCCGACGCGGTCGCGCTCCTGCGCGAGGTCTGGCGCGTGCTGGCGCCCTCGGGCCGGGTGATCGTCGCCGTGGCCGCCCGCAACGGCCTTTGGGCCAACGCGGAGAAGACGCCCTTCGGCCATGGCCGTCCCTACACCCGCGGGCAGCTCGGCGAGCTGCTGCGCGAGGCCGAGCTCGAGCCCTCCGGCTGGACCCGGGCCCTTTATGTGCCGCCGGCGAACTGGCTGGCCGGCATGGCCGAGCTGTTCGAACAGGCGGGCTCGCGGCTGTGGCCGGGCTTCGCTGGGCTCGTCCTCATGGAGGCGGTGAAGCAGACCTTCGCGGTCAAGCCCAAGGGAGCGCGGGTGCGCGCGCGGGTGGCCAAGCCCATCCTCATACCCGCTCCGGGCGCAGCGCCGGTGTCCCGAAGCCCGGCGTCGCACAGCCCTGCGCGCCGCTCGGGTCTTGGAGCGAGCCGCCGGAGGCCTTAGCTTGGCGTCCGAGATTCCCGCGTTCCCGCGTTTCGGAGATCCCTCGCCATGAAGATGATCGTCGCGGTCATCAAGCCCAGCCGCCTCGACGCCGTGCTCGACGCCGTGACGGAGGCGGGGGCCTCCGGCCTCACGGTGACGGAAGTTCGCGGCTATGGCCGCCAGCGCGGCAAGACCGAGGTCTATCGCGGCGCCGAATACGAGGTGAAGCTGCTGCCGAAGGTGAAGCTGGAGTGCGCCGTGCCCTCCGACATCGCCGAGCGGGTGGTCGACGCCATCTCCAAGACCGCCAACACCGGCAAGATCGGCGACGGGAAGATCTTCGTCATGGATCTCGAGCAGGCGCTGCGCATCCGCACCGGCGAGCGCGACGCCGCGGCCATCGCCGGCTAAGGCTCGGCGTCTTCCTGCGTCGCGAACAGGCTGTCGATGCCGTCGGCCGCCTTCTTGCGCCGCGGCCGCTCCCACATCACGCCCGGATAGCCCTTCAGCGGGCTCAGCGCCTCGCCGGCATATTCCCAGTCCGCCTTCTCGGCGAGGTTCACGTGGTAGCGGGTGTCGCGCCCCGTGCGGGCGAGGAACAGGGCGCGCGGGATGTTGACGATCTTGGGCGAGCGGGCGCGCTCGTAGAGCATCGGCGTGCCGCAGCGGCCGCAGAAACTGCGCACCGTCCGCGCCGCCTCGTCGGCGTAGCGCACCAGCGCCGCCTCGCCCTCCAGGATGCGGAAGCGGCTCTTCCAGCTGCCCACATAGGTCGCGTAGGCGGCGCCATGGGCCTTGCGGCTGCGCTCGGAGTGGTCGTGCCAGGCCCAGACCGCGGGCACGTCGATCTCGACGCGAACCGTCCCGCACTGGCAACGCGCCTCGGCCTGCACGGCGGATCGTCTGGCGGGGCTCGGCATCAGCGTCCTTCGGCGGCGGCGTTCGGCTCGGAGCCCTAGCCTGGCCCGCCGTCAGCGTCCTGTCAGCAGCCGCCTCAGCCGATCCGGATCCGCCAGCTTCGCGTGACGGCCGGCCGGCCCTGCCGCGTGACCGTGTAGCTGGCCTTGTAGGTCCCGGCCGGCCAGCCGGCGGCGGGGCGCTTCACGCCGATGTAGGCGATGTGCTGGGCCTTGGCCGATTCCAGCGGCGGCAGGCTGCGCTGGGCGAGCGTCGCGCCGGTCGGCGAGACGAGGCTCAAGGCGATGACGTCGCCGGCCTGCAGGTCGATGGCCCGAGCATAGGCCACCACATAGGCCGCGCCGGCGCCGGGCGGCGCGACGCCCCCGGCCTCGACGTCTTCCATCTTCACCGGGCCAGCCGCGAAGCCGGCGTTCAGCACGGCGCCCTGCTTGTAGCCGAGCTGGGCCATGGCGGCCGGCGTCCACAGCGGCTTCTTCAGGGCGCAGCCCGCCTCCGCGGGGTCGGGCGCGAAGGGATCCACCACCTTGCCGTCGCGGCGGACCGTCACGTGCAGGTGCGGGTATTCGGTGTTGCCCGACAGGCCGACCCGGCCCAGCGGCGCGCCCGCCGCCAGCTTCTGCCCAGGCTTCACCGCGATGCTGCCCCGGGCCATGTGGCAATACTGGGTCTCCCAGCCGCCGCCGTGATCGACGATCACTCCGTTGCCGCACTCCTGGCCCTTCACCGACGCCGCCCCGGCCGCCCGCACCGAGACGTCCGCCACCCCGTCCCGCAACCGGCTCACCACGCCGGGCGCGGCGGCCAGCACCGTCACGCCCTTCTTCTGGGCGGCCATGTCGAGCAGCCGGATGTCGACGCCGTTGTGGTCCTGATAGGTCTCGCGCCCGCAGCGGTAGTCCGCGGCCCCGGGGCCCGGATCGCGGTCGACGTAGTTCTGCACCTCGCAGCTCACGCCGATCCGGCAGGAGAGGGGAAAGCCGAGGGACGGCGGCGCGGCGGCCGGGGTCGCAGCCGCCAGGAGGAGAGGGGCGAGGGCTCCGATCATGGGGCCAGCTTCGCGTCAGGGCGCGACGCAAATGTGGCCGATGTTCAGGCCTTGCTGAGCAGGAAGATCGCCGTCTCGGCCCGCCAGTTCTCCAGCACCCCGTGCGGGTTCATCGGCCGGGCGGGCTTGCCGCCGGACAGCGCCGCGCAGGCGTCGATCCGCAGGGCGAGGTCGCCGCAGAGGTCGGTGAAGTCCTTTAGGGTGCACAGGTGGATGTTGGCCGTCGCCCACCAGGGATCGGGCAGGGCGCGGGTTTCCGGCATCCGGCCGCGGGTCATCAGCGACACCCGCATCCGCCAGTGGCCGAAGTTCGGCACCGAGACGATGGCCTGGTCGGCGATGCGCAGCAGTTCGGAGAGCACGTGCCGCGGCTCGCGCATCTGCTGCAGGGTCTTGGAGAGGATTGCGTAGTCGAAGGCGCGGGTCGGGAAGTAGTCGAGGTCGCGGTCGCCGTCGCCCTGAACCACCGCCAGACCCTTGGCGAGGCAGGCGGCGACGTTCTCGGTGTCGAGCTCCAGGCCCTGGCCGTCGACGCCGCGCTCCCGGGTGAGCAGCTCCAGCAGCTCGCCATCCTCGCAGCCGACGTCCAGCACCCGCGCGCCCGGCTTCACCAGCCTCAGGATCTCGCGGAAGTCCTCGCGCACGGCGCTCACTTCAGGCCCCGCGCGTGGGCCGCCGCGCCGATGAAGCCGCGCAGCGTCGAGTCGAGCTGCGGCTCGTCGAGGAAGAAGGCGTCGTGCCCCTTGTCGGTCTCGATCTCGACGAAGCTCGCCCGTGCGCCGGCCGCGTTCAGCGCCCGCACCAGATCGCGGCTCTCGCCGGTCGGATAGAGCCAGTCCGAGGAGAAGGAGAGCACGCAGAAGCGCACTTGCCGCGCCTTCTGGAAGGCGTGCGCCAGCACCCCGCCGAACTGGCCGGCGAGGTCGAAGTAGTCGAGCGCCCGGGTGATGTAGAGGTAGGAATTGGCGTCGAAGCGGTCGACGAAGGCCGCCCCCTGGTGGCGCAGGTAGCTCTCCACCTGGAAGTCGGCGTCGAAGCCCCACGACAGGCCGTCGCGTTGCAGCTCCCGCCCGAACTTCCGCTGCAGGGCCGCTTCCGACAGATAGGTGATGTGGCCGGCCATGCGGGCGACGGCGAGACCCTTCTCGGGGCGCACGCCATGCGCGTCATAGGCGCCGCCGCGCCAGTCGGGATCGGCCATGATCGCCTGGCGGCCGACCTCGTGGAAGGCGATGTTCTGGGCCGAGTGGCGGGGCGCGGTGGCGATGCAGACGCAGGAGAACAGCTTCTCCGGATAGTCCGCCGCCCACTGCATGGCCTGCATGCCGCCCATCGAGCCGCCGATCACCGCGAACAGGGTCTCGATGCCCCAGGCCTCCATCAGCATGGCCTGGGCGCGCACCATGTCGGCGATGGTGATCACCGGGAAGGTGAGGGCGTAGGTCTTGCCGGTCGCCGGATCGATCGAGGCCGGGCCGGTCGAGCCCATGCAGCCGCCGATGACGTTGGTGCAGACGATGAAATAGCGGCCGGGGTCCAGCGGCTTGCCGGGCCCGACCATACGGTCCCACCAGCCCGGCTTGCCGGTGAGCGGGTGTGTCGAGGCTAGGTGCTGGTCGCCGGTCAGGGCATGGCAGACCAGGATGGCGTTGGACTTCTCGGCGTTCAGCCGGCCGTAGGTCTTGTAGCCGATCTCCAGCGGGCTGAGGGCCGCGCCCGAGTCCAGGCGCAGGGCCTGCTCGGCCGGGAATCGCCAGATTCCGCCGTCCTCGTCCGCGAAGCTCTGCGCCGTCGCCTTGCCCATGCGGCCTTGGACCGCCAAGCCCCTTCACTGTCAATGCTTCGCAGCGGGCGCGGGCGCCGCTATGAGGTCTGCCGCAACCGGGTGGAGCGTCCATGGATCGGCTGATCCTCTTCCGACACGGCAAGGCCGAAGCCGAGAGCGCCAGCGGCGAGGATTTCGATCGCCGGCTGGAGCCGCGCGGCCTCGAGGAGTCGCTCGAGATCGGCGAGACCCTCGCGCGGCTGGGCTTTTCGCCGGACCTCGCCCTCGTCTCGCCCGCCGCCCGGGCCCGGGAGACCTGGGCCGCCGCCGAGCCCGCCTTCCCCAACGCGCGCTTCCAGCTGGAGCCGGAGCTCTACAACGCCGACTCCGGCACGGTGCGCCACGCCGCCGAGACCGCCGGCAAGGGCTGCTCGACCGTGATGGTGGTGGGCCACAACCCGGGCCTCCAGGAACTCACCGTCCGGCTGCTGATGGAAGGCTCGGCCCCGCCGCAGCTCATCGATCGCGCCCGGCGCAAGTTCCCCACCGCGGCCGCCTCGGTGTTCCTGATCGACGCCAACGGCCGCCCTGCGTTCGACGGCCTGTTCTTTCCGGAGCGCTGAGCATGCGGATCTACAAGATCCTGCCCCGCCGCGACTGGGAGCAGGCGTGGGGCGCGCAGGTCTACGAGGGCTCTGAGCTCGACCGCGCCGACGGCTTCATCCACTTCTCCACCGCCGCCCAGGCGCAGGAGACCGCACGTCGCCACTTCCATGGCCAGAAGGACCTCGTGGTCCTTGAGATCGAGGCCGACGACCTCGGCGCCGACCTCAGGTGGGAGCCCTCGCGCGGCGGCGATCTCTTCCCGCACCTCTACGCCGCCCTTCCTGCCTCGCTGGTGCGCGGGGTCGCCGACGCGCCGCTCGACCCGGACGGGACGCCGCTGATCGGGATCCTGCCTTGAGCCTGCTCCACGGCCTGGCCACCCGCGCCCTGCGCGGCCTCGACCCGGAAGACGCCCACGGCCTGGCCATTCTCGGCCTGAAGATGGGGCTCGGCCCCTGGGGCGGCGCCGACGATGCGATCCTCGCCGGCTCGCTCGGCGGCATCGCCCTGCCGAACGTCGTCGGCCTCGCGCCGGGTTTCGACAAGAACGCCGAGGTCTTCGGCCCCATGCTGCGCGCCGGCTTCGGTTTCGTGGAGTGCGGCACGGTCACGCCGAAGCCCCAGGCCGGCAACCCGCGCCCGCGGCTGTTCCGCCTCAGCGAGGACCGGGCGGTGATCAACCGCATGGGCTTCAACAACGACGGGCTGGAGGCCTTCGCGAGCCGCCTGGCGCAGCGCGGCCCGACCGGCGTCGTGGGGGCCAACATCGGCGCCAACAAGGACGCCGAGGACCGGATCGGCGACTACGTCACCGGCCTCAAGCGCCTCTGGGGCATGGCCTCCTACTTCACGATCAACATCTCCTCGCCCAACACGCCGGGGCTGCGCGCCCTGCAGACCAAGGCCGCGCTCGAGGAACTGCTCGGTCGCCTCGCCGAGGCGCGCGACGCCCTGCCGCCCCAGGGGCGCGTCCCGATGTTCCTCAAGGTGGCCCCCGACCTGGAGACGGGGGAGGTCGAGACCATCACCGAGACGGTCCTCGCCCACGGCCTGGCGGGGATCATGGTCTCCAACACCACCGTCTCGCGGCCGGCGCTCAAGTCGCGGTTCCGCGAGGAGACCGGCGGCCTCTCCGGCGCGCCGCTCATGGGCCTTTCCACCCGCGTGCTGTCCGAATTCGCCGCCGCGGCGCAGGGCCGGCTGACGCTGGTCGGCGTCGGCGGCGTCGCCTCGGGCGCCGACGCCTACGCCAAGATCCGCGCCGGCGCGGAGGTGGTGCAACTCTATTCGGCTCTGGTCTTCGAGGGGCCCGGCCTCGTGACGCGCATCAAGCGCGACCTTGCGGCGCGCCTGCGGGCCGACGGTTTTGCTTCCGTCGCCGAAGCGGCGCAGGCGAGATAGGGGCTGGCCGCCCGCCGGACCGACAGCGTGACCTGCGTTGCCGAAGCCGGCCGGCTGGACTATCGGAATTGAGTATGGCGGACGCGCCCACGCCGCAGGAGCCTCCGATCCCGGAACGGCCCCGCTTTTTCTGGCCGGGCGGCCTGTCCGCGCGCCTGCTGACGCTCACCATCCTGTTCGTGGCGTTCGGCGGCGCACTGTCGCTGCCGCCGGCGCTCGCCGCCTTCGAGGAGCAGTGGCTGCTGGACCGCGTCCGCGCCGCCGAACTCGCCTCCCTCGCCCCCGAGGTCGCGCCCGACCGGGTGGTGTCCGAGCAGCTCAAGACCGAGCTCCTGCGCGGCGCCGGGGTGGAGATCGTGGCCATCTCCAACGAGAAGATCCGCAGCCTGGTCTTCGCCTCCACGGACCGGACGGCCAAGGCGCCCTACCTCGTGGACCTGCGCGGCAACGTCGGCCTCGATCTCCTCGCGCCCTTCCGCACCCTGTTCAGCGCCCCGGACAGCCGCATGCGGGTCATGGCCGCGCCCCGCTTCCGCAAGGCCGACTTCGTGGAGTTCGTGGCGCCCGACGCCGAGCTGAAGAAGGCGCTCGTCGGCTATCTCTGGCGCGTCGTGCTGATCATCGCCTTCGTGTCGGCCATGGCCGGCGTGCTGGTCTATCTGACGCTCAACTACTTCCTGGTCCGCCCGATGCAGCGGATCACCTACGCCATGGAGCGGTTCCGCGCCGACCCGGACGATCCCCAGGCCCGCGTGCCGTTGTCCGGCCGTCGCGACGAGATCGGCCGCGCGGAGTCCGAGCTCGACCGGATGCAGGCTGACCTGCGCGTCGCGCTCAACTCCCGGGCCCGCCTGGCGGCGCTGGGCGAGGCGGTGGCCAAGATCAACCACGACCTGAAGAACATGCTGACCTCGGCCCAGATCGCCTCCGAGCGGCTGGCCGCCCTGAAGGACCCCAAGGTCAGCCAGGCCCTGCCGCGCCTGGAACGGGCGCTCGACCGCGCCGTCAGCCTCGCCTCGGGCGTGCTCGCCTACGGCAAGACCCAGGAGCCCGCGCCGGAATCCCGGCCCGTCCGGCTCGCCGCCGTGCTCGAGGCCGCGGCCGAAGAGGCGCGACTGACGCCGGAGGGCGTCCGCCTAGCCAGCGATGTCGATGCCGCCGACCAGGTGGTGGCCGATCCGGACCAGCTGCACCGCATCCTCGTCAACCTGCTGCGCAACGCCCGCGAGGCCATCGAGCACCAGGAGGGCCGCGATGCCCCCGGCGAAGTGGCCGTCTCGGTCGCCTATCCCGACAACTTCACCGTCATCCGTGTCGCCGACAATGGGCCCGGCCTGCCGGAGCGCGCCAGGGACCGGCTCTTCCAGCCCTTCGCCGGGTCGGGACGCCCGGACGGCGCAGGCCTTGGCCTCGCCATCGCCCGTGAGCTCGCCCAGGGCCATGGCGGAGATCTGGTGCTCGCCGAGAGCGGGCCGGCCGGCGCCGTCTTCGAGGTGCGTCTGCCGGGAGCGCCGCCGCGGGCCCGCAAGGCCTCCGCCAGCTGACGCGCATGTGGTGATTCATTATTCCCCGCGCGCAATTCTTAATTCGCCAGGGATAACACCATGATCCGTTCGGGTGGATCTTGAATGTCTTAGAAGAAGAATTCGGAACATCAATAACAGATCAAAGTCAATTTAGGTACATTACGAGGTGGAGGCGCATTGATGCATTTCGTATCCATCTTATGTGACCGACACGAACACCTTTGAAACGACGCAGGTCGGCTCGGCGGAGCGGTCGGCCCAGCTTCGGAAATTCATGCAGACGGCCCAGCCGTCTGGTCGCGAGCGAACCTTCGGCGAGGATGAGATCATCGTCTCGAAGACCGACACGCGCGGAACCCTCACCTACGTCAATCCGGTGTTCCTGCGCCTGGCGGACCTCGAGGAGCGGGAGGCGATCGGCGCGCCGCACTCGGTGATCCGCCACCCGGACATGCCGCGCGGCGTCTTCAAGCTGCTCTGGGACCGGATCCAGAGCGGGCAGGAGGTGTTCGCCTACGTGGTCAACATGGCCCGCAACGGCGACCACTACTGGGTCCTGGCCCATGTGACGCCGACCTTCGACGCCGCCGGCCGGATCACCGGCTACCACTCGAACCGTCGCGCGCCGGATCGCGCCGCCCTCGCCGAGGTCCAGGCCATCTACGCCCGGATGCGCCAGGTGGAGGCGACCGCCGGGGCCAAGCAGGCCGCCGCCGATGCGTCCGTCGCGGCGCTCACCTCGATGCTGGCCGACCAGGGGCTCACCTATGATCAGTTCATCTTCAGCCGCTGAGACGCCGGCCGCGTCGCAGGTTCCCGCCGACGAGGACTTCGCCCGTATCTGCGAGGTGATGCGGCGGGCGTCGGAGGGCGATCTCGAAGGGCGGGTCTCGCCCATGCCGGAGGATCCGGTGCTGCGTGGCCTGGCCCTGTCGCTCAACGCCCAGCTCGACCTCACCGACGCCTACGTGCGCGAATCCCGCGCGGCGCTCGAGCACGTGGCCCGCGGCGTCTACTACCGGCGGGTCATGGAGCGCGGGCTGCTGGGATCGTTCGCCCAGGCCGCCGGCGTCATCAACCAGGCCATGGGCGCCATGGGCGCCAAGGTCGCCGGCATGGAGGCCCTGCGCGGCAGCCTGCTGGAGATCGCCGACCGGGTCGCCTCCTCGGCCCAGGAGCTGGAGGCCACCGCCCAGAGCCTCGCCGGCGTGGTCACCCAGGTGCGTCAGGGGACCACCGCGATCGACGAGAGCGCGCGGGCGACCACGGAGAACGTCGCCGGCGTGGTTTCGGCGACCGAACAGCTCACCGCCTCGATCACCGAGGTCGGGACCCTCGCCGGGTCCACCTCCGAGGTTTCGCGCGACGTCGTCGGCCGCACGCGCAGCACCGCCGACTCCATGCTGCGGCTCAAGGAGGCCTCCGACCAGATCGGCGAGGTCGTCGACCTGATCCGCACCGTCGCCAGCCAGACGAACCTGTTGTCGCTGAATGCGATGATCGAGGCCTCGCGGGTCGGGGAGGCGGGCCGCGGCTTCGCGGTGGTCGCGGCCGAGGTCAAGGCGCTGGCCCGTCAGACCGGCGACGCCACGGTGGAGATCACCCGTCAGGTGCAGTCGGTCCAGGATCTCAGCGGCGTCGTCACCGGCGCGCTCGAACAGGTGCGCGCGACCATCGACCGGCTGGCCGGCATGTCCGAGCAGGTCTCGGTGGCGGTGGAGCAGCAGAGCGCCGCCACCCAGGAGATCTCGGCGCACATGCAGCAGGCCGCCGACGGCGCCCGCGACGTGGCCGGCGGCATCAGCCAGGTGGCCGCGGCCATCGGCGAGGCGGACAACGCCGCCCAGAACATGTTCGACGCCGCCCGCGAGGTGGCCGACCAGGCGAGCCGCCTGCGCTCCGAGCTCGACAACTTCCTCGGCGCGTCGGCGACCGACTAGAAGCCGCGCGCCACGCCCTCGCGGCGGGGATCGGCCGCGCCGGCCAGCCCCTTGGGCGTGCGCATGATGCCGTGCAGGCCCGAGCCCTCGGCGCCGAAGCCGGAGGTCAGCTTGACGCCCTTGGCGGCGAGCCCCTCGGTGACGGCCGGCGGCATCTTGTCCACCTCGCTCGCGTAGATCGAGCCGGAGGCGATCACGTTGGGCAGGCTGATGGCCTGCTGCATGGGCAGGTTCCAGTCGATCACCCCGACCAGGGCCTTCAGGGTGTAGGCGACGATCGCGGGTCCGCCGGGCGAGCCCACGGCGGCCACGAACCGCCCTTGCCGGTCGAGCACGATGGCCGGGCTCATCGCCGAGCGCGGCCGCTTGCGCGGCGCCACGGCGTTGGCGGCCGGCGTGCCGTCGGCCTGGGTGGGCGAGAAGGAGAAGTCGGTCAGCTGGTTGTTCAGGAAGAAGCCGCCGACCATCCGCCCGTCGCCGAAGATGCTCTCGACCGTGGTGGTCATGGAGACCGCGTTGCCGTCGGCGTCGACGATGACGAAGTGGGTCGTGCCGCCGGGCTCCTGGGTGTGGTCGGGGCCGAAGTTCGGCGCGCCCTTCGGCTTGCCCGGCGCGGGCGGCGGACCGGCCATCGGACCGATCAGGGCGGCGCGCTCGGCGGTGTAGGCCGGGTCGAGCAGGCCCGCGGTCGGCACCTGAACGAAATCGGGGTCGCCGATGTAGCGGTCGCGATCGGCGTACATCAGCCGGCTCGCCTGGGTGAACAGGTACCAGCCCTGCGCATCGTCGGGCCCGTGGTTGCCGATGTCGGTGTGCGAGAGGATGCCGAGCGCCTCGAGCACCGCCGGCCCGCCCGAGGGCGCCGGCGGCAGACAGACCACATAGACCCGGTAGGGACGGCAGAGCGCCTCGCTCTCCTCCGGCTTATAGGACTTCAGATCTTCGAGGGTCATGCTCCCCGGAACCGGCCCTTCGTGCAGCTTGGCGACGATCTGTTCGGCGATCGGCCCCTCCAGCAGCGCTTTCGGCCCTTCGGCCGCCAGCTTGCGCACGGTCGCGGCGTAGGCCGGGTTTCGCATGATGTCGCCCTGCTTCACCTTGGTCCCGTCAGGCTTGGTGAAGTAGGCCACCGCGTCCGGCGTCTTCGCCTGCGGGTAGGGCGAGGCGGCCGACATCGCCATCCGCCCGGGAACCGGGAAGCCCTGATCGGCCAGCCGCTCGGCCTCGCCGAACAGTTGGCTCCACGGCAGCTTGCCGTGCTCCTTTTGGGCCAGGGACAGCATGGCGATGGCGCCGGGCACGCCGGCCGAGCGGCCGGAGGTCATCGCGGCTCCGCGGTCCATGGGGCGCCCGTCGGGCGTCAGGAACATGTCTGGGGTCGCCCCGGCCGGCGCGGTTTCACGGCCGTTGTAGGCGGTCACCTTCTTCGTTCCGGCGTCGTAGAAGACCATGAACGAGCCGCCGCCGAGGCCCGAGCTCTGCGGCTCCACCAGGCCCAGCACGGCCTGCACGGCCACCGCCGCGTCCACCGCCGAGCCGCCGGCCTTCAGCACCTTCAGCCCGGCCTCCACGGCCATCGGATTGGCCGCCGCGACCATGGCGTGGGGGGCGAGGCCCTCCTGACTTGCAGCCGTCGGGGCGGGCGCCGCGGCGATCGGGGTCTGCGGCGCCGGCGAGGTGGCGCAGGCGGCGAGCAGGCCGGCGAGGGCGAACGGCAGGAGGCGGCGGTACGAGGACACGTTCAAGCAGCTCCGAACTTGAGGAAGCGTCACCTTTAAGGTGTGCGCGCGTGGACAACAAACCTCGCGGCGTGCGAGGTCCTGAAGAATGGAACGATCCGAAGGGGGCGCGTCGCCCGGCGCCCGCAATCTGATCACCGATGTTCCCGGCCTGGGCGTGGGCCAGGCCGAGGACGCCCGCGTCCGCACCGGCGTCACCGTCATACTGCCGCAGGACCGCGCGGTCTGCGCGGTCGACGTCCGCGGCGGCGCGCCTGGCACGCGCGAGACCGACGCCCTTGCCCCCGAGAACCTGGTGGAGGCCGTGGACGCCGTCGTGCTCTCCGGCGGCTCTGTCTATGGCCTGGCCAGCGCGGACGGCGTCGTCGCCTGGCTCGGCGCGCGCGGCCGCGGCTACGGCCTGGTGGCCGGGATCCCGCCCTCGCCGGTTGTGCCGGCGGCGATCCTCTTCGACATGGCCAACGGCGGCGACAAGGCCTGGGGCGAGGCGCCGCCCTATCGTGCGCTCGGCGCGGCGGCGGTCGCCAGGGCCGGCGCCGATTTCCAGCTCGGCACGGCCGGCGCCGGCTACGGCGCCATGGCGGGATCGCTGAAGGGCGGCCTCGGCTCGGCCTCGATCGTCGCGGCGGATGGCTTCACGGTCGGGGCCATCGTGGCGGTCAATTCCTGGGGCTCGGTGGTCGCCCCCGGCGGCCGGACCTTCTGGGCCGCCCCCTACGAGATCGGCGAGGAGTTCGGCGGCCTCGGCGCCGCGGGCCTTCGCGGGCCCGCCGACCACTGGGGCCTCGCCAAGGGCCAGGCCTCGACGCGCAACACCACCATCGCCTGTGTCGCCACCGACGTGGCCCTGACGCCGGCCCAGGCCAAGCGGCTGGCGGTGATGGCCCAGGACGGGCTCTCGCGCGCCATCCGCCCGATCCACGCGCCCTTCGACGGCGACGTGGTCTTCGCCCTCTCCACCGCCCGCCAGCCCTGTCCGGAGGCGAAGGACCTGACGCTCGCCCGTCTCGGCGCGCTCGCCGCCGACACCCTGGCCCGCGCCGTCGCCCGCGCCGCCTACGAGGCGAGGCCCTGGCCGGGCTCGGACGTCCCCTGCTGGCGCGACCTGACGTAGGCCGCGAACGCCGCCTCCACCCGGTCCAGCACCGCGCGCCAGTCCTCGCCTGCCTGCTGCCGGAAGAGGCGGATCGACGGGTACCAGGGCGAGTCGCTGCGCTCGAGCAGCCAGCGCCAGTCGGTGTCCACCGCCGGCAGCAGCACCCAGCAGGGCTTGCCCATGGCGCCGGCCAGGTGCGCCACCGAGGTGTCGACGCAGATCACGAGGTCGAGCTGATCGAGGATCGCCGCCGTGTCGGCGAAGTCCTTGGCGCCGGTCGCCGCGGGGTCGAGGTCGATCACCCGCGCCGGCAGTCCCTTCAGCCGCTCGGCCTCGGCGGCCCCCAGGGAGCGGTTGCGGTCGTTGGAATGCCCGGGGTTGCCGTACGGCTTGATCCCCATCTTGAAGCCCTCGCCCAGAGACGGCCACGGGCTCACCGCCCGCAGGTAGGGCGCGTTCGGGAGCTCCTCGGGCGTGCGGCAGCCGAGCCGCGCGGCCAGCGAGCCCTGCATCACCCAGAAGTCGGGATCGGGGAACTCCACCGCGCCCGAGGCGGCCAGCGCCCGCACGCCGAGCGCGCCTTCGAACAGGCGCACCAGTTCAGGGTAGCAGAGCAGGGTCACGTCCGCCCCCCGCGCCTTCAGCACCCCGGCGAAGCGGGCGTACTGGATCTGGTCGCCGAAGCCCTGTTCGGGCCAGATCAGCAGGCGCTTGCCGGCCACCTCCTCGCCGCGCCATTCGGCGAAGGGCAGGGCGGGCTTGCGCATCCCGTCGAGGACGTGCCGCGCCTCCAGCAGCTGGAAGCCCTCTTCATAGCGGCCCTGGGCGAGCAGGGTCACCGCCAGTACCCGCGCGCTCGCCGCCGCGCCGGGCGCCAGCGCCAGCACGCGGCGGTACTCCGCCTCCGCCTCGGCCAGGCGCCCCTGCATCCGCAGGACCCCGGCCAGATGGTGCCGCGGCTCGGGCTCCTCAGGCGAAAGCGCGACCGCCTCGCCATAGAGGCGCTCGGCCTCGGCGAGCCGGCCGGCCCGCCGCGCCACATCGGCCGTCGCCAGGAGGGCCTTGAGGTCGTTGACTTCCGCTGTCACGCCGCCACCCATGGCCCATGCGCCTGACGCAAGACAACATCCTTGGCGAGTTCATGCGCGCCGGCGAGCTGCAACAGGCCGGCCGCTGGAGCGAGGCCGCCGAGCTGTGGCGCGCCATCGCCGCCGCCGCGCCGCAGAGCCCCGAGGCGCACGCCAACCTCGGCGCGGCCCTGCTGGAGCTCGGCGCGTTCGCCAACTCGGAGGCCGAGCTGACCAAGGCCGCAGGCCTCGCGCCCGAAGCCTCCTGGGCGCACTACCACCTGGCCCGCCTGTTCCACCTTACCCATCGGCCGCAGCCGGCGGAGGCCGAATACCGCCGGGCGCTCGCGGTGGCGCCCGACGATGCGAAGGTTCGCCTGGGGCTTGGCCAGCTGCTCCTAGGGCTTGGCCGCTACCCCGAAGGCTGGCCGCTCTACGAGGCCCGCAAGGACATCCCGTCCCAGAACGCGCCCCGGCTCGACCTGCCAAACGAATGGCGAGGCGAGACGGTCGCCGGCAAACGCCTTCTGATCTGGCCCGAGCAGGGCTTCGGCGACCAGATCCAGTTCGCCCGCTTCGCGCCGGTCCTGCAGGCGATGGGCGCGGAGGTGACCCTCGTCGCCCCGCCCGAGCTCGCGGCCGTCTTCGCCAGCCTGGGCGTCACCGTCGTCGAGCAGGCCGAGCGCCTCAGGCTGGAGACGCCGGACCACTGGACCCTGCCGCTCTCGATCCCCGGTCGCCTGGGCGTGACCCTCGAGACCGTCCCGGCCACGCCCTACCTGTCCGCGCCCGCCGACCGCCGCGCCAAATGGGCCGGCTACGCGCCGCAGGGCGCCGTCGGCGTCGTCTGGCGCGGCCGGCCGACCCACGGCAACGACGCCCATCGCTCGCTGCCGTCCCTGGCCGCCTTCGAGCCCCTCGCCGACGCAGGCGCGACGCTCCTCGACCTCACCGAGCCCCGCGGCGACTTCGCCGACACCGCGGCGATCCTCGACCAGCTCGATCTCGTGGTCACCGTCGACACCGCAATCGCCCACCTGGCCGGCGCCATGGGCAAGCTCTGCTGGGTGCTGCTGCCCTGGTTCCGCACCGACTGGCGCTGGCTCGAGGACCGCGCCGACAGCCCCTGGTATCCAAGCCTGCGCCTCTTCCGCCAGCCGGGCCCAGGCGCCTGGGATCCGGTGCTTCAGGAGGTCGCTTCCGCCTACCGGACGAAATTCGGCAGTTGAAACCCGCCGCGTCGGTCGCTAGATAGCCGCCTCTCGCCGCAAGGCGGTGCGCGCCCGTAGCTCAGCTGGATAGAGCATCAGACTACGAATCTGAGGGTCGGACGTTCGAATCGTTCCGGGCGCGCCATTTTCTCCTGAAACTCAGCATCTTAGATCAACTCGGCGTCGCCGGGCTTTTACAGAGCTAGCCCTCCTTGGCTCGGCTCGATCTCTCTAAGTATCAGAGCTTGCTCGTATTTTCCGCGCTCTGACAGTCTGGGGTTCAGCCTGAAGCGGCAGCCGCACCCTCGCCCGCTGCCGTGCCCGGCAGCAGAAGTTCCTATTTTGTTCTTGACGAGCCGCGGGGGACCTATATACATCTGTGACCCATCGGGTTTGCGTCAGGCCGGGTTAGGCGCCAAGCTCTCAACCGGGGAATGAACCGGGGGGCTTATGACTACTGCACCGATTAGTCTGTATTTCGATCTAG